>NZ_AP036010.1:0-65509 GCF_059730595.1 Pantoea sp. X-Soil-YNGN-844 | reverse complement strand
TTTGCACTGCCTCGCGGTTTTGATTTAAAACTAACGAATCTTCACAAGTACAGTGACTTTATACTTCTATTGACTATGACAAGCGCTACACTTAACCTTCTACAAAATGATGATTTTAGGTGACATATGGCGCAGAAAAAACAAATGACACAGCAGGAATGGGATCGATTAGTTCCAGCTATGGCAACTTATGCGCACATAACAACTGAGATCGGTTATGCAGTTTTAGTTGATGGCGAAAGGCAGACAGATGTAGCCGTTCGCGTATGTCGGACAAAGCAAAACGTAGCGAATGCAGTAAAACGCATATGGGAACTTTACCAACAGGTGACAACTGATGATGGAGAAAACCTTGAATTAGTCAGTGTTTGGTTGCCAAAACCGGAAGCGGATAAGGTAAGAATGATGGCGGCTAAATTTTCGATCAACGGTGATAAAGTTAAACCGTAGAAGATGGAGTACAAATGGCGTTTCAATCCCCTGCAGCTAACTTCACAGAACAACGTCTTGATTTTACTAGCCTGGTAAACCTCTCCTCACATTCCTCATACGTCTTCAAAAGCGCAAGTGATTATCCTGATATTGGTATACTCAAAGGGTCATTGCTGGCAGTAGATCGAGCAATCCCCTTTAAACATGATCAAATCGTCATTGCTAACGTTGGTGATGATCTTGTACTTCGCCGCTTACTACTCACTCCGATAGCAGCTCTCCAAGAACTGGATGGACCTAAAACAATCACACCAATGCCGTCCAACCAAGATGTACCAGTCTGGGGTGTAATCGCATACGTCCTGACTGATATGGCTGGCTCAGGCTTTAATTTCAACGAAGAAGCCTAACTAATCCCCGCCTACAAATTTCATCTTGTAAAAAACCCCCGCAGAACAAAGACTGTATACATAAACAGCATTTTAATGAGCTATCCCTATGTTTGCGCTTGCTGACGCTAATAATTTTTATGCCTCTTGCAAAAGAATCTTCCGCCCTGACTTGAAGGGGAAGCCAATTTGCGTTGTGTCTAACAACGATCTGAGTGATAAGTAGTGTTAGTTAGTTTCGTGGTTTCAATTTTTCAGGTTTGAAGAATTGAATGGTCCGCTATGTGCGAAAAACGGGTACTGAGTGTGAAGACCGGGGGGCGTAACTCAGCCCGAACTGATAAGCCCGACAAACCTGTCAACCAGTGGGTTTTCACTCACTGATGACCAGGCAACGGCGGTGGTAATGACCTGAATGTTTTCTTCCAACGGGATGGTGACCACGTTTGCAGGAGAAAGGCGCTCCAGAGAAGCCGGTACCAGCGCTACTCCCTGCTCACAGCTGACAAACGCAATCTGCGAAGCAACGGACCGCACCTCGTGCAGGATCCGGGGTGAAAAGCCTTTTTCACGGCAGGCTGCGGTTATAGAGTCAAAATAAACCGGGCTCAGATGACGCGAAAACATCACCCACTCTTCACTCATCAGTGAGCGGAGAGCGATCCGGTGCTGCCCCGCAAGCCGGTGATTATGAGGCAGTGCGACAACGAGCCTGTCACTGGAAACCGGCATTTGTTCAATGCCTTCCCCCATGTCACCCGTAAGGCGGGCAAAAGCAAGGTCGATTTCTCCGGCGGAAAGTGCCGGAATAGCCTCAGCGCTGTCAATTTCCTTGACGGAAACGGTCACCTCCGGCATCAGCGCTTTCATCTGCTTGATGTAGGCCGGCAGAACATCAAGCATCGCGGTACTGATGGCCCCGATGGTCAGCATCCCGGTATGGCCTGCTACCGCCTCACTGACAGCCAGCTCCAGCCGTTCAGCCTGTTCGGCAAACTTTCTTACTGCCGGCAGAATGGCCTGTCCCGCCGGCGTCAGCTGTATTTTTCTTCTGGAGCGGTCAAACAGCTGCACCTTCAGCGTCTGCTCCAGCACCTGGATCTGCTGCGTCAGGGGCGGCTGCGTCATGCCCAGTCTCTTTGCGGCCCGGCCAAAGTGTTTTTCCTCGGCCACGGCCAGAAAAAGCCACATGTGCCGCAGTATGCGAAAATTCATCATCTCCTCCGATACGTTTTTTATATCAAACCAATTCGCAATAAGGATTTTTAATATCAGACTGTACCGCTGATAGTGTCTGACATTCAACCAATCGCGGAGTGTGTTTTATGACGACGGACCTGGCATTAGCGAGGCTGGCTGAGCTGGACACCAATACGGTGTCAGACGCGCTGGATTTTCTTGACATCGAGGGGGCAACCTGGGGGATCGTTCCGCTGTGGGGCTGCCCGAAAATTACCGGGCGTGCCAGCACCATCCAGCTGGGCCCCAAAACCGATACCGGACCCACGGTACACCTTATTTCGCCCGTCATTGATGCGATTACCAGTAACGATCGCATTCTTGTCATCGCAGGTGGACAGGCGGGCATTTCCTGCTGGGGCGACATCCTGGCAAACGCGGCACGGGGCCGCGGCGTCCGGGGCTCTGTGATCGACGGCCTGAGTCGCGACATTGAGGGAAGCGAAGCCATCGGATATCCGGTTTACGGGCGCGGCGTAACGATGATCAGTGCGCGCAACCGGGTTATTCAGCTTTCTTCCGGACAGCCGGTCAGGTTTGCCGGCGTCGAGGTACGTCAGGACGACTACGTGATTGCCGACCGCTGCGGCACCGTATTTATCCCCGCTCATCGTATTGACGACGTTCTCGGACTGGCGCAAAAGATCGCCCGCCGGCAGGCCGGTATGGTCCGCGCCGTCCGCCGCGGTAACGCAGTGGCTGACGTAATGCATGACAGCGCCTTTGATGCCATCAGTACGGAGTCTGAAAATGACTGATAAAGATTATTCGCTTACCGATCTGTTCCGCGGACTGGACACGGCCGGCGTGTCCGATGCACTCGATAAGCTGGGTTTGCCGGGTCAGTGCTGCGACATCATGCCGCTGGATGACTACCCGCAGGCGACGGTCGGAGTGGCATGGACCGTCCGTTACGAGCCCGCCAGCAGTCCGCCCGGCACGGTAGGGGATTTTATTGATGACGTGCCGGCCGGAAGTTTTGTGGTTATCGATAACAACGGGCGCACTGACTGCACGGTCTGGGGCGACATCATGACTCAGGTGGCCGGAATGAAGGGGATTGCCGGCACGGTCATTGACGGTGTCTGTCGCGACGTGCACAAAGCGCTCGGGGATGGCTATCCGATGTTCACCCGCGGGCGTTTTATGCGGACCGGAAAAGATCGCGTGCAGGTGAGTGCGGTGAATCAGCCGGTTTCCATCGGAAGCGTGCGCGTCGAACCTGGTGACGTGGTGATTGCCGATGCCAGCGGCGTGGTGATTGTTCCGTCCGCAAGGGCAGAAGAGGTCGCGCGGGTTGCGCAGGACATTGAAAAAACTGAGTCGCAGATCCGCGAAGCGCTGGCGGAAGGAAAATCTCTTCGCCAGGCACGTGAAGAACTGGGCTATCACCTTCTTCAGAGGAAATCATCATGACATCGGTAACGGAGCAGCATGCCCGCCGGGCACTTGAGCTGGGCAGCGCCACGCTATACGAAGCCTCCGGGCTCGACTGTGCGGCAGATCCGCAGATCCGCAACATCTGGCGCGGCATGGCGATCGCGGCCCCGGCCTTTCCCGTCGCCTGTTCACCCGGCGATAACCTGGCGCTGCACCTTGCGCTTGAAAAGGCTCCGCGTGGCAGCGTGCTGGTCGTGACCACGGACGGCCACCTGGCCGGGTACTGGGGAGAGGTGCTGACGGTGGCGGCCCGGGCGGCCGGCCTTGCAGGCCTGATTACGGACGGCGGCGTCCGCGACATCGCGGCCATTAAGAAACACGACTTTCCGGTTTTCGCGCGCGGGGTGTCAGTGCGCGGCACGATAAAGAGCAGCTTTCAGTCCGTGGGGCAGCCTTTCCGCTTCACCGGCATTCCTGTCGACGCCGGTGACGTCGTTGTGGCGGATGATGACGGCGTCGTTATCATTCCGGCCGCTGAATTTTCCCGCGTGCTGCAGGACGGCGAGGCGCGTGAGGCAAAAGAAAGACTGATGATGGAAAAACTTAATGCAGGCAGCACCACGGTAGACTTAATGGGTCTCTCACAGTGGAGAACGCAATGACCGGGATTCAGAAGCTGAACCACTATCTTGACAGCGTCAGGCCTTCAGCCACCTACAGGATCATGGACAAGGTTGCGGAGCTGAAGGCGCAGGGGCGTAAAATCATTTCGCTCAGCGCCGGCGAGCCGGATTTCCCCACGCCCAGGCACATCTGCGCGGCCGCGATGATTGCCATACAGGACGGTCACACAAAGTACACACAGGTTGCCGGGCTCCGGGCGCTGCGGGAAGCCGTGGCCCGGAAGTTTAAAACGGACAACGGTCTGGATGTGTCCTGGGAAGACACGCTCGTGGGAAATGGCGGTAAACAGATTATCTATAATGCGCTTGCCGCCACCCTGAACGACGGGGATGAGGTGATCATCCCGGCGCCTTACTGGGTGAGCTATCCGGAAATGGTGCAGCTCTGCGGGGGAATACCGGTAATGCTGACGTGTGACGGCGGCAGTGGCTTCAAGCTGACGCCGGAACTGCTTGACGCGGCAGTCACCCCCCGCACGCGCTGGCTTATCCTTAACTCACCGTCCAACCCGACGGGGGCGGTTTACAGCGGGCAGGAGCTGCAGGCGCTGGGCCAGGCACTTCTCCGCCATCCGCAGGTGCTCATACTCTCTGATGATATTTACGAGCACCTGATTTTTGACGGCGCTAAGTTTTCGACCATGGCCGCCGCGGTGCCGGAACTGCAGCCCCGCACGCTGACCATGAACGGCGTGTCCAAGGCCTGGTCAATGACCGGCTGGCGCATCGGGTTCTGTACCGGTCCGCGCTGGCTTATCTCCGCCATGGAAAAGCTGCAGGGTCAGCAGACCTCCGGTGCCAGCTCCGTTTCACAGCATGCCGCCCTGGCGGCGCTGAACGGCCCGCGTGATTTTCTGAATACCTCCCGCGATGCCTTTACCGCCAGGCGGGACTTTGTGCTGAGCCAGCTTAACAGCGCGCCGGGCATCCGCTGCGCGACGCCTCAGGGGGCTTTTTATGTATTTGCCCACTGCGGCGGCCTCATCGGAAAAACGTCCGCGGGCGGTGCCCGCCTGAATTCAGATGAAGACGTGGCCACCGCACTGCTTGAAGAAAAAGGCGTGGCGGTGGTGCACGGCAGCGCGTTTGGCCTCGGCCCCTATATCCGCATTGCCTACGCCACCGATGACGCCTCGCTGAAGCAGGCATGTCAGCACATTACCGATTTCTGTCGCGCAGCACGCTGAGCGGCAGTCACTACATTCAGCCCCTTTCAGTCATCAGGAGCAGCCAGCTTGAGCAGCGAGTTTGAAAGCCGGACCTACGGCATCACAGTTGATAAGACAGAAATGCGCATCGCCGCCATTCACCGTCCGGGTCAGGGTGAACCCGTTCTGTTTTTACACGGTTTTGGATCCACCAAGGAAGACTATGCGGACATCATTCACTATGCCGGATTTCATGGCCGCCCGTTTCTGGCCTATGATGCACCGGGCTGCGGTGAAACACAGTGCAGTGATTTAAGCGCAATCAGTATCCCTTTTCTTGCTGAAACGGCGCTGGCGATGGTCAGCGTACTGGGCTATGAGCGTTTTCACCTGGTCGGGCACTCAATGGGCGGACTCACCGCCCTGATACTGGCGCATGCACACCCTGAACGCATACTGAGCTTTGTGGACATCGAGGGGAATATTGCCCCGGAAGACTGCTTCCTGAGCCGTCAGGTCGTGAACTATCCTGCAGGCAGTGATGAAGAGTTTTTTGACAATTTTATCACCCGCACCCGGCACGCTCCTGCCTGGGCAAGTGCGCTCTACTCGGCCAGCCTGCGTCACAAGGTCCGCGCCGGAGCGGTGAGGCCCATTTTCAGGTCAATGGTGAACTACTCTGATCACGGTGACCTGATGGCCAAGTTTCTTAATCTGCCGTGTCCGAAAATGTTCATGTATGGTGAACAGAACGCCACGCTCTCCTATCTTGAGCAAATCAGCGCACATGGTGTGCAGCTGGCTCAGATTCCGCATTGCGGGCATTTTCCGATGTATTCGAACCCTGAACTTATGTGGCGTCATATAAGAGAGTTCCAGCAGGCAGCATCCTTTGCCAGGCGGGCACGCTGAGGGCCATAACCTGATCAGCGCAGCTCTCTGACGTCAGTCGCGGAGCTGCGCGCAGCCGTTTATCTGTCACCCTCAGCAGGCAGACAGACTGGCTGGCTGCCTGCATCACCGGGCGGCCATCCTGTGCGCACCGGGAAAAGTTCAGGGCTCTCACCTCAGAATAGCCGCATCCGGTCTGTGGTTTCGTAACGGCCGGCTGCCACGCAGCAGGCATTCTCAGAATGATGCGTTTATGCAGCTTGCCCGGGCAGGAGTAATACCGTCTGACGGTGAAACATGGCAATAAATGCCGAAACGCTGCTGTAACCCACCTCAAAAGCCACGCTTTCCACCTTCTGCCCTCTTTCCAGTAGGCTGACAGCCCTGACGACGCGCAGCCGCTGACGCCATTCATTCAGCGGCATGCCGAGTCTTTCCTGACACCTCCGGTTCAGCGTTCGGATGGTCGTACCCGCAGAGGCGGCCAGCACAGACAGCGGCGTTTTATCCGCGGGATTTTTCGCCAGCCTGTCGAGCACGGCGGCCAGCAGCGGATCGCTGGTAGACGGGAGGAAATTCTGATAGCGGGGTGCCGCGGCCAGCTGATCGCGCAGCACGTCAAGGAACCGGTTATTTTCAGCAGAAAGTGGCGCGCGGAGCGGATGCTGGCGAAGGTAATCGAGCATGGCAATGATCAGGGCGCTGACTTCCAGTGTGCAGGGCGTTCCCAGCATTCCCTGACAGAGTTCCGGCATCAGGTAGAACGAACAGTGGGACGCGCAGTAGTGGTTCAGACCTTCATGCACAACACCCGGAGGCAGCCATATTCCATAATGTGCCTGCGCTGTCAGATGATCAGCGTCCAGCCTGACCTCCATGACGCCGCTGAAAGAATACACAAACTCCCCCCTCGGGTGGGAGTGCACAGGATAAGCCGCTCCGGCGGGCATATTTGAAGATGCTTCTCATCTGATTCGCACTATTAAGTAGCTAACTAAAGTAACTCTACAAGTCTCATGACACAGAAAAAATTAGTAATTCGATACTGATTAAAATCATATCGTTACACATAATTAACTGTTAGCACCATTCAGATATAATGACGGATGCGTGATAGCACGCTCTGCGGAAGCTAAAAAGTTGGGAATCCCTATGGGTGCCCCACTTTTTAAAAATGAGCGTTTTTTCCGCGAAAATGGTGTGATTGTTTTCTCAAGTAACTATGCCTTATACGGCGATATGAGTAACCGTATGATGTCGATTCTTGGGGATATGGCACCAGGTCAGGAAATTTACTCTATCGATGAAAGCTTTTTAGACTGCACCGGTATTGCTAGTTACATGCCTTTAGAGGAATTTGGTCTTCAAATGCGTAGCCGCGTTAAGAAAGAAACCGGATTAGTAATTGGCGTAGGTTTTGGCCCTACAAAAACTCTGGCTAAGCTGGCTAATCATGCGGCTAAAAAATGGAGTAAAACTAACGGCGTAGTTGATCTTTCATGCCCGGAACGTCAGCGCAAACTGATGGCTATAGTAGATATAGATGAAGTCTGGGGTGTCGGAGGCCGTATCAGAAAGCGGCTGGAGGCCATGGGCATTAACAAGGTGCTGGATCTGGCTAATTGCAACACCACTATGATAAGAAAAAATTTTAACGTCGTTCTTGAGCGTACAGTTCGAGAATTGAATGGAGAGTCCTGTATAGCTCTTGAAGAGGCTCCCCCACCGAAACAACAGATCGTATGTTCCAGGTCATTTGGACAGCGTATAACTGGGCTGGAGGACATGCAGCATGCAGTAGTAACGTATGCCACCCGAGCCGCAGAAAAAATTCGAGAGCAGGGTTCAAAATGTAGGCACATCAGTGTTTTTATAGCCACTGGCCGCTATGGCGATGAACCTCAGTATGCTAATACTTCATCCTTAACCTGTGAATATCCAACCAGTGATACGCGTGACATCGTGGGTTTTGCTATCATTTGCTATCAGGGGCTTAGATAGCATATGGCGTGATGGTTATCGATATGCCAAAGCTGGCATCATGTTAGGTGATTTTTACCAATCCGGAATCGCACAGCTTGATATTTTTAGTGAAAACCAGCCTAAAGCCAATGCGGATGCCTTGATGGCAGCTCTGGACACAATCAATAAATCCGGGCTTGGGAAGGTTTGGTTTGCTGGGCAAGGAGTTGATAACCCATGGCAGATGAAAAGAGAAATGCTGTCGCCCAGATATACAACGAGCCTGAAGGAATTGCCCATCGCTAAATAATACACTTGGCTATAGAAAGATGGAGCTGATCAAATTTATCTTAGTTACATCATTCTAATAAAGCGCTTAATGCACTAGGAGCTTTAACTTCAAGATTTGTATCGTATATTATTCTATAATGTATATACATTTGCATATGCAGGAATCTGCATTCAAGTATATTCATTTGTATATACATAAGAGAGCTCGATGAGATTGCCTGCTCTTTGGTTAACGTCAGAAAGTTAAATTGATTAGGTGTAATGTATATACATTTGCATTTGCATATGCATATGCAGGAATCTGCATTCAAGTATATCCATTTGTATATACATAAGAGAGCTCGATGAGATTGTCTGTACTTTGGTTAACGTCAGGAAGCTAAATCGATGAGGCTAAATGTATATTCATTTGTATATACATTGAGCCTCTAAAATTAAGTGTTTTCAACGAGTAGCTGAGCAAGCTTTTCAATGAACTTATCGTCTTCAAGATAACAAGCTGCCCTGAGAACTCTCGAACGAGTAATGTTTTTTTGAGGCAATTTGTCCTGAACTTTTTCAACCAGCATCGACAGAGCGTCATCATCAAGGCCAGTAAGCCGAAGGTTCATTTGTTTACCAGTAGTGATGTTTCTTCGCTCAGTTACACGAGTTACACCTTTGGCTATACGATCACTTCTTGCCACTCTCAGCCTCCTCAATTTGCTGCAGAAGCTCTTGAGTTAGCGCTTTATAGTCACGGTAAGGGCGTTCGTTCTTAGCAAACATCATCACGGGTCGATGAACCTCTGTAGCCTGCTTAAAAAGCTCACTCTGACGAATTTCAGTTTTTGCGACTCTGTACCCAGCATCACTGATGTAGCCATCAATAGCTTTTTTCATTTTTGAGTGAGATTCGTTAACTTTTGTCTTTACAAGTGTATATACAAAATCTTCGTTACGTCTTACTTCTCGTACCACCTGGAATAGATCATCTATACCTTTCACAGCCCTGCGATCCATGTCTACTGGCACGACGATTTTATCGGTTATTAGAAGAGCATTCTCGATACTTAGGTCTATAGCTGGGCGAAGATCTATAAGTATAAAATCGTAGGTTGTTTTAAGTCTGCTTAGTCCTTCCTCCAGAATATTCAAACGGTGACGGAAGCGTTCGGCACTACGAGCTTCAACAGCAAGGGTGATGTCGGCTGGTATGACATCCAGATTTTGGATAACGGTTTCACCATCGAGAGCGTTATAGACCAGCTGGTTTGTATCAAACTTTGGGTCTTCAAAGAGATCGGTGATTGTATAATCTTCCTCACCGCGGCCAACATCATCACTCAAATTACCTTGGTGATCCAAGTCAACCAGAAGGGTCTTATAACCTGCTGCAGCCAGTGCGCAACCCACAGCAATACAGCTCGTTGTCTTAGCCACGCCACCTTTACTGTTTGCAAAAGAAATTATGTAAGGCTTTTTCATTTCGAATCTCTATGTATATACAAAGGTATATGCATAGTACATGTAGAGAATCGAATGTCAATGTATATACTTATGTATATACATATTTAATGGCATCCATATGCACATGTATAGTTAATATGCAGTATGATTTAATGATTAAAATGAGAGCTATTCACATTAACTGATTGAATATGAATGGTTTTTTTGTGTCGTTCGAATTCAACATGATAAAAGCGTTTGCTAAGTAGTCATGACAATAAACAGCTGATAGTTAATCTTGTTGAAAATTTCCAACTGAAGGGGAGGGCGTATAAGACACTTGACAGCACCGCTCAGGCACACAGCGTGAACCAGTCTAACTAGCATTTTTTAGTATTCTATTCACGTTAAGCTGATAATCAAAAGGTTCGTTTGAGGGAAAGACGTGAAACCCGACAATCCCCTCATAATAAAAATTAAACTATCGACTATCAGTTATAAAGAGCATCTAGTTTTTCAGTGATTCTTTTATTGACTTCATTAATATCAAGAAATCTTCCATTAAGATATCGCACGTAAAGTTCAGTTAAGAATTCAGTTGCTTTAGGACGGAATAAGAAAACCCCCGCGAACTTGACAAAAAAATCAGCTATCTTTTCTTCAGCGGAAAAACCTGATGAATCAAATTTATGCTGAATGACTGAGCTACAACATAAATTAAAAATCCTATCAACTTTATGTCCATATGGATTGTTAAAGAAAGTTAAATGAAGATTTTTAAAAGGATAAGGTGCTACATAAGCTGTGATTGACTTAAGAAAATAGCGTTCAAGTACTCTTGATAAAAAGTCGCTTACATCGAGATCAGGGTTATACGATCCTATGTATTTATTTAAGAGTCCATACAAAAAGTGTCCTTCTAAATCTGAAGGTGAGGCAGCTAAATTATAAAAATCAGTATTTATGATAGGGAAAGGTAAACCATTAATTGCATGTAAAAAAATCGCATGCTCCCTTTGTGATTTTGAAATTTTTGATGCCGCATCACTTATTATTTTGTATGGATTAAGAGGTGTTATTTGAAAGTGAGCTAATAATATCCAGCAAGATTGTGTATCTATTGAAAATACTGGTATATTGCTATTTTTTATTGCATAGATTGATTTGACATAACTATATCCATAAATGTCTATATTTTCAGCAAACTGTTTATCATAATTATCTGGGGTTATGTTTAAGGGCATGAGTATGGGCAAGATTGCTTTCAAATTACGTAAAAGTTCATTATTCCACTTTTTGAATCTTTCAGAATTAATAAAATGGAGTTTGCCATTTTCATCTTTGGAAACAGTACCATATTTATCACTTTCCACGGATTTCAGCCATCTGGTTAAGGCATCGATATCATCTTGTGTTAAATGTAATTTTATGCCATTTTTAATGAAATACTCAGAAGTTGATGTTAAACATAAATATAAAATCGTTATCATATCGGTACATGCATCACTCTCAATATTACCTCCATCATTAATTAATGCTTCGAACCGTGTTTTAGGGTTTTCAAGAAGCATCATCGCAGACTTGATTAGATCATTTTTACCAATTAAGTTCATCCTAACAGCTAAAGGAAGTCCTTTATTCGAAAAGTATGAATCATCAATTTTACTAAAAGGTAAGTATTTGCTAAACTGCTCAATCATAACTGATGGATCTTCAGAAAGCCTTAATATTTGAAAGGCATCTGAACCATCATTAGATTCGTCACGAACGTCGGATGCCAAATCCTTAATTGCAATAAAGGGAGGGAGAAATGCTTCAATTTTTAAGTGCTTAACCCCAGCAACAATCTCATCTCCTATCTCCTTATCCTTAAATGCTTGAGCTAAGAGCGAGTTTGGTGAAAGTATGTGTCTATTAGATAATTTCTCGTCATAGGAAATTACTCTCAAAATGACTTTATCACCATCACGATACCGTATGGCATGTTCTAAACCATTAATATGATATGATGGATTGAAATCCTTAGCCTTTTCACTGGTTATTATTTGTATGCATGCTTGTGAAATGTAAAAGTAATTGTCATCTAATGAGTCTTTAAACCAATTGATAACTATATTTTCTACTAACTCAAAGTGAGCCCTATTCACGAGGATACTTATTACATCAAGTGTGACTGGCTCAGGGTTAGCAAACAAGGAAATATCAATTTCACTGATTGTTTTGTCGAGGCGTTCGAATTTCTCTAACTTGTAAAGAGCTTTTAAAGTAAGCGAGATTTTTTGTATGTTATTGTTTTTATTGTTTTTTTCTGCCTCACATAAAGCATCATTCGCTGATCCATGGAATAGATGAGTCCAAATTATTAAATTATGGATTTCAACGGGTTTATCTTTATCATTTACCCTATTTGATAGGCATATTAAATCTTTGTGACGCGCTGTGTTGTGTAGCTTATATAAAGCATACTCAATTAATGGTGAGCACCATAATTCTTTTTTGTCGCTTAAAAAATATAAAAGAAGATCACAGGCCTCTTCTTCATTGCCACAGTTATATAAAGTTTCACTTAATCTTTTGATATATTCAGCATTTATAACCTCATAATCAGGCTTGGGTGTTTTCAATAAGGTTTTGATGCATTCTTTTAACTTGCTTGTATTATTTGATAGCAATGCAACACTTAACTCATTTAGCTTAACTTCAAGGTCATTAAAGTCCCCAGTGATAGTAACTCCATTATCAATCCAATTTTTAAGCTTTTCCTCTGGCATTATCTGTTGAGCAATCCAAAATGTACGATAATCGATTTCTTTAGTCTCGAATATAGAGCTAATTTTTTCTTGATGTTTCTGTTCATTACTAATTAGCTTTTCTACTATTTTTGTCGGGTGATTATCAGATACATCACCTGATTGACATAAAATTTTTATTTCGTCTGCGTAATCTTTGGCGAATATGTCAGTTTTATCTATGTTTAATCTACATATCTCTAAAAGTTCTTTACTGGATAACTTAGTGAAAACTAGTGCAGGAAATAAAATATTAAACAACCGCGAGTCATTACTCTCACTTTCCGTATAAACCTGCAAGGCCTCTTTGATTAAACCATCAACCTTTTCTTTTTCTGCTTGTGTTAGGATCCAGTAATCTTTACTTTTGATACTTTCGTTTAACACAAATGCTTTTGTTAAAACTGAGAGGTAGTTAGAGTTGTAGTTTTGAAAATCTTCTTTCAAGTGTTCTGCAGCTTTATGAGCCTCTGCAAAGCAATTAAGTCTTATCAAGCCATCAATCATTCCGTTAATTTCTTCTTCGGATATATTGTGGATTTCATTTTGTAATAAGTTTAATAGCTCTTCTTTGGTTGAAAATATTGATAATGCAACTGCTTTACTGTGCAGCCCTACATCTTTACTCTGGGAGAATCTTTCTTTTGCTTTTGCTAATCCTTTAGTTTGAGCCTCCACAGTCAGAATTAGTGACAAAGCTAAGTCTTTTATCAATTCGTTACTTGAGTTTTTGAGTGTAGATATGATTTCTTTTAGATCGAGTTCGCTTTTTGGATTCGAAGTGTGCTCACATTTTATTTTAAGAATGGTCAGGAGTTCTGTTACTTCACTTTCTAAGCCACTCATGCTCTCAATGAGCTTTATTTTTCCCCTCGCAGAGTCAAAGTCTCTGTTATTTATTTCATTTAGAATTGCCCTGACTGGTTTTCTCAAGTTATCAGGAGTAGTTGCCGTAATTATTTCTTGGTAAGTTCCAGCGTTTATTATTTTAGGTCCTGCTACTGCATCGCCTGAGCCTGAATGAATTAAGGTTGTATCTGACATGGGATTACCTATTAACTATTTATTGTTAACTATTTTGCTGCCGCCAACGTTGTCGCCTGAGCCTGAATGCTGCTGATTTATATTAACTACAGATTGAGCGGGTATTGCGGTTAATAATGCTTTAATTTCCGGGGATTCATCAAATCTTCTTTCAATAGCTATAGGACTCATTTCATCGTTCAAAGGCATTGATTCAATTTTATCTGAAAGTGATTCAACAGCCTCTTCATCCAGAATAAAACTTTTTAGTTTTTCTTTAATCGTGCTTTTTGAGAATGATAAACCAGCTTGTAATAATTCATAAATACCGCGTGCCAGGATTGCTGTAGTGATTGCTTCCATGTGATTTTCCTTTTGGGTTAGATCCTGTTCATTTCTGTCAGATACACCTTCTCTTACAAATTAAGACTTATCTCACTCATTGGCAATCATCATTCAAGCTTATGTGAAAGTATTTTTGCTGTGACATTTATGTATACCCAAATGTCACCCCCTAAAATCATGCGTTTTTACCTTTAAGTCATGATATAAAAGTCATGCTATTCTTAGTCATAACCTAAAAGTCATTTATGGGTAAAAAATGTACATTTTTGCTTATCTGCGTGCTTCCACGCGAGAGCAGGACGCTGAACGCGCTAAAGATCGTCTTCAGCAGTTTGTTTCAGAACGTGGACATCGGATTGCCAGCTGGTACGTAGAGAATGTATCTGGCGCGTCACTGAGGCGACCTGAGCTGATGCGATTGCTTGAGAACGCGGCTCCGGGTGATGCGATACTGATTGAACAGGTTGATCGCTTATCTCGCCTTGATGATGATGGCTGGAAAACACTTAAAGAGCTTATAAGTAGCAAAAGCCTGTCGATCATCAGCCTGGACCTGCCTACAAGTTATGTCGCGCTCGAGAACCATCGTGGAGACGAATTCACAGCTGCCATGTTGCGGGCTATAAATGCCATGATGCTGGATATGCTTGCAGCCATTGCACGCAAAGACTATCAGGACAGACGTCGCCGGCAGAGCGAAGGGATAGTTAAGGCGGTAGAGAGCGGAAAATTCAAAGGTCGTCAGCCGAATCTGCAGATGCATCAGAATGTCATTAAGCTGCGTCTGCAAAACGGGATGAGTATCAGGGAGACAGCTTCAATATGCGGCATCTCAGAGCGCCAAGTGATTAGGATTACGCAGCGCCATCTCAGTAACAGTGATCCCGAAGGGAAAGGGGTAGATGATGAAGCACACAGCATATGAGCGCGGAGCTCAGGCAGCGGGTCTGTATAAGAAATTAACAAAAACAATGCGGGTATCGAATGATGCCTGCATAAGCTGGGCCCAGAAAAATGGGATACCAAACATTTTGGGACGATTACCCGTTCCGATAGCAATTTTCTGTTTGCTGATTACAGCTCTGCTTTGTGGGGTAGTAATAGGTAGCTTAATTGTTGTGGCAGCTATGTTCATTTATATGCTTTGCAACATAACTATCAGTAATGAAGACGGTTACAACAGTGAGCATAACCCCTCCTATGGCACGGAGTGGCGTAATGGTAGCGAGGGCACTGGAATCTATACTGGCCCGGAGCATGGCCCCGGACCTTCTTATCGTGTAGATAATGATGACGATGAAGATTAGAAGTCTCATGCATCTAATCTTGGGGGCAGTTTGGATATAGAAAATTATTGTACGGTAAGCCTGTTTTTTGTACATTTTTAGGGCTATTGCCGAAGGTCGTTCACTACTTACTTCATAGGCCGTAACCGTAGCCAGTGGCCTTATCGGCCACTAAGCGGACTAGATCAGCAAGCGATACATGCTTAACTCTTTTACGGTTTGCGCCATGCCTTGCCGTAGTAAGGCTTCTAAGTATTCATCAACTGACATTGGCGGTCTCCTCAGATTGCTACGCTGCGTAGTTACTGCCGAGAGTACGAGCGCGCGATTTAAATCGAACAAATCCATCACAAAATCATCAGGATGCAACGCTTCTATACCGAAAGCATTAAGTGCCGGTGCCGGAAAATCTTTAAGATTGAACGTCACTATGATTTCAGAATTGCTACGAACAGAAGCTGCGACGACGTGGCGATCGTCAACGTCAGGTAAATCAACACTATCAATTAGCGGTTCAAAACCTGTAATCATCGCATCGGGAACCACTGTATTCATCAGTGCGGCGGTGCGTTGAATCTGTTCCGGGGTTAAATCAGTCCTATTTGCCAAAAGATTCCGCTGCCATTCATCTTCAATAGTGGCTGACCATTTCGGCTGATACAGTCCAGTCAGCCCTAAGCGGATCAGTAAATCCCGTAGAAATGACGGGTAAAGTACACAAGCATCTAAAACTACGGGATAAGGTGTGTGGTTCATTAGTAAAGTCCAAGCTCCTGGCTTAGATCTGCCAACTCCTGCATTGCTTTATTGCTTTCGCTATCTCGCTGATCTTTGTACTTCATCAAATCGGCGAAAAGCACGCGGCGGTGGCGACCTGTTTTATGAAAAGGCAGCTTCCCGTCTTCCAGCAGTTTCACCATGTGAGGGCGTGAAACATTCAGAATATTGGCTGCTTCCTGCGTCGTTAATTCTGCATGTACAGGAACAACTTGAACCGCGTTACCGAGGGCCAGTTCACCTAAAATCGACATAAGCAGCGTCAGTGAAGACGTTGGCAGTTCGATCTGGTGGGTTATGTTATCTGCGTCCTGAATTGCAATTTTTTGTGTTTCCATTTTTGTGGAGAGGTAGGCGGCAAGCTCCCTTTGTCCACGTACAGCTGCCTCAATCTCCCCTTTAGCCGGAAGGCTAAGGCTGTCAAGAATTGAGTTTGTCATTTTAGTATTCCAGTTATCTAGTTGATTTGAATGTATAATTTTATGTGTATATGCGTATGTTTGTGATTTCAGTTTATGGTTTTAGTATGTGATTTCAGTTTATGGTCTTAGTGTGCGATTTCAGTTTTAGTGTTACAGCAGCTGTTAATAAATAGATTAATCGAAACAAACGAAAAACGCAACAAACGAAACAAGCGAAACATACGAAATACGCACAAAAGGCGATTATTGACGAGTGCGGCACTCTAGCCGTTTCGGTCTGGCGCGGGAGTGCACCCGATTGCTATAGGTAAGCCTGTCTAAAAAACAGGCTTACTGTACAATAATTTTCTATATCTAAACTCACCCCATCTACACCGACGTTACAATTTCACGGCTCTTTTAGCGGTATCAACAGCACTACCACCTGCTTTTTGCACATCAGAACTTCCGTTTTTAAGCGCACCATCAAGTGCTCCACCCACTCTGATACCTGCCCATGAAAGCGCACCCATCCAGAACGCCGGCAGAACCAGAAACATCGATGCCATTACGAAGTTCATGATCAAGTCATCCGAACTGTTCTGAAAGCCGGCCATGTTGAAACTGCTGTGTGTGTCCGAGCTATAGAGCGCCGTCAGCAGCCAGCTGTCCAGCCAGCGCGCCAGCTCCCACCAGAACGTCAGGAAGTTCAGGGCGAATACAACAAACGTCAGTGTGATAACCGTCTTAATCTCATACGCAGAGAACGCCAGGATAAGCGGCAGAATGAGCACTACGGCCATCAGCATCACAGCCTGAACCATTGGTAATGCCTGTCGCATGGCGTCAAATGCCGGAAACGCCGCGAGGCTTCCAAGGGCCGTTCCTCCGATCGCTGCGACGCGAGATACTGAGTTATCCAGGGTGAAATCCGCATTGCCGCCGTAGCCGGCATAAACGTGGCCGCCCTGTGAAACCGTCAGGCTCTCAGGGCTTACCAGACGGCGTACTACGGCCTCCCGGTAGTCGGTCGCATTGCCTCCGATCATGGTCATGGCTGCTGAGAGGCGAGTCCATAAGCCAGGGTCAGCCTGGTCCACGACGCGAGCCTGTAGGCCAGTTTCAGCCTTACTCCACCATTCGCTGCAGGTCGGATAGCCACCCCGGCCGGTGTCCGGTCGCCCGCTATCCCGGCTTTCGCTCCATGGAAACGCGGCGCGTGGTGTTTTTGACTGCAGGCTGCCGTAATAGCTGCCCAGGAACGTCTTACTGCCAATCCACTCAATGTCGCGCAGGGTGGCTTTATCCTTCGTCTGCCCCTGGTCCTCGCGCTTCCACATGTACAGTGCCAGGGAATAGCAGTCGTTGGTGAAGTCCTGCAGCTCCTCGGCGAGTCCCTTGTTATCGATGCGCGTGTGCTGTACCTCAAAGCGGATCTGGCGCATATCAGGACGGCAGGGGATGGTGGCGACGGACGCCTGGGTGATGCCCTTTGCCAGCTTGTGCATCAGATACCACCACACAGGTGCGGCGGCGGTCTGGTCATTAAGGCTGGAAATCACGGGCGAATAGCCCGTGTCATCCGGTGCCTTCGGTGTCCAGGTCCCGCACGTCTGCGCGCGCGTGGCGTCATATTTGATGGTGCTCATGTCCACGTTCATTAGCGGCATACAGCAGGCAATTATGACCAGAAAGGAGGTGTAAATGGCGTGCTCCATCCGGGGAATGGACAGCGCGCCCTTATTTCCCTCATCTTCACCTTCCTCCCGGACCTTCAGCCAGATGCCGATAAGGCGAAAGGCCACCGGGGCGGCAAAAAGGCCGGTACTGAGCAGGATATTCCACAAACCGTTATTGACGACCCAGCCGAGCAGGGTCAGGAAATACTCCAGGTAGCTGTTGGTCAGCATTATGATGCTCCCGTGCCGCTGAGCAGCACCAGTTCACACACAACGGCAAAAACCACGCTGACGGCGGCAATCCGCATAAGCGGCTGCCTGTACTGCGACCTGAAGCCCGGCGCGCGCAGGATCTTCATAAACCCCCACGTCAGGCCGCCGTATACCGCCAGCCGCCACATCAGCCATCCGTATTTCGCCTGCTCCATCCACTTGCTGAAGGCGGCCGTTTGGTCAGGGTTTTTGATCGCGTTATCCGCAATAACGAGCGCGGCGAGCAACAAAATTAGCAGCGTGCCGGCAATAATCAGCGTGCGCTGCAGAAAAGGATGACGACGGAAAAACGAGGCGCGGCGCGCCTCCTTCACAGGTTTCATGGTGCGGGCCTCGCTCATTTGCTTTCAGTCTCAGGCACCGCCAGGCGGTTCATGCGGCTGTCAGTGTTGTCATCGCTTTGAGTCTGCGGGTTGCTATTTACGCGGCCATTTTCGCGATCGATAATGGTCAGCACGGAGTTGCGGGATAGCTCGCGTTTGAGCTCCATTTCATTACGCAGCGCGGTAATTTCCCTGTCGATGGCAGTTACCCGGCGGTCGCCTTCTTCAATGGCGGCTGTCTGGGAGGCGGCGTTCGGCTCTGACATGCCGGTGACGATCATACGGCGCATAATCAACGCCGTTTCTACCGTATCAGCCATTGCCAGTTCACCCGCAAGCCGGGCTGTGAGTGCGGCATTGTCAGGATCACGCTGCAGCGCCCTGATAACGCCGGCTGTGATTGGCAGGCTTCCAGTTTTAAGCTTCGCCAGGTTGGTGGCGTTGGGGGGCTCGGATCCGTTAACCAGTTTCACAAGCTGATCCGTATTCTCTTTTGTTGTTTCCTCAAGAATGGGGGCAAAGCCGGTGCCGGCCTGAGTGGCTCCCGGCTGTTGTTCGTCATCGCCACTGGTGCACTGGGATGCATCAGCGCAGGTACGCAGTGAGCTGTCGCCAACCACCTGGACCACGGCTTTTGCCGCTTCTTCTGCGCTGCCATATTTTGCGCACGCACCGCCGTTGCAGCTGCTGTTGCTGATTGGCGTGTTGCTTAGCACGGGCTGGCTGTTCATCATGTTGTAGCCGGCGGCGGCCAGATCGTGCGTAGGACGAATGGCAGGCTGATTTTGCCCGCCGCGCTTCTGTCCACCTATCCAGTTCTGTCCGGACTTGCCCTGCAGCTTTTCAGAGGCGTTGTTAACGCGTACCGCGTCGGCATCGCCACTGTTGACAAGCGATTTATACTCATCCATGACTGCGCTCTGGTTCCACTTGTTGTTGCCAGCAAAGTTCATCATGCGTTTGGACATGTTCTGACAGTTAAGCTGGGCCTTATCAAATGCCACGCTTCCCTGTAGCACCCCGTTGGTCAGCATGTCGTACAGGCCCGGATTGGCGCGCTGTATCACCATGGCCGGCAGGCTGGCGACCGCGCCGGTGGCCCCCTGAATAACGTCGCTCATCAGGTTTTTATAGCCGCTGGTCACGCCGTTCAGCTGGTTACCCACTGTAGTTTTAAGATCGAAATTGCCGCACATCAGGTCACTGCTCCAGCCTAAATCCATTCCCAGTTTGCGCATGCTGCTGCGCGTGGCTGGCTGGGAAATTACGGAGCCTCCGCCGAGGGTGTAATAGAGCTTGTCAGATACCGCGCCGCTGACGTTTTTGCCGTAGCCGAACGCACTGTCGTTGACCGACGGCAGTGAAAGGCCAAATGCGCCGGACCGGTTATCGTCATCAGCCTGTGCCATGCCGATCGATATGCTGACCAGGACCGCAAGAAACGCTGGCCTCAATGTGGTTGTGTTCATGGTTGCCTCTTAAAAATTGGTTGCATAAAGAAAGGTCTGGCCGCGACGTTTGCAGCAGCTGTAGGGCTGCCACAGGGCATAGGCTTCGTTGCCGTCCTGCGCAGTGGGATAGGCGCCGTCAGGGAATACGGCACAGGTAGCCGAGAGCGTGGGCGACAGACGCTGCCATTTATGGTTGGCCGTGCCGGTGTTTTCTTTCACCTCGCCCGGCGGCCAGTAGCCCGGCTTACGGGTGCCCTTCAGCTGCTGATAAACGTGGATCTGCCCGGATCGGGTTATGAAGTCGGCCACGCGCTGGGCGACGACGGCGGAAGCCTTGTCATCGTCCGTCTGGCTGACGAAGCCCGATCGTGGATAGAGGTTGCCCCACATGTTGGCGGCGGCCTGGCTGCCCAGCTCGCGTTGTCCGGGAATAAGCGCCTCCGGATAAAGTGATTCCGGCAGGCCCGTGCGCCACATAAGCGAATCGAGGGTGCTGAGGAAGTAGGGATTAAATGCCTGTGCAGCGGTGTCGCAGGAGTAGCCGGCGATGCTGCCACCAATCAGGGAGGTCGCCGGATGCCCGATGGCGTCTGCGTATTTAAATTTGATGTTTGACTGACGACGCCCTGCGTCCTTGATGTCGGCGGCATTCCCTCCGCCGGCGGCAGCGCCGCTGGTCAGTCCGCCGTCAACAGCTCCGGCAGCTCCGCTCATAAAAGCCATTTCATGCCAGGGATTGCCGCCCGGGCCGGTGTAGGTTGATACCACCACCTCAGGGATATAGTGCGTCACCTTAACCGAGGTTTTGACCGAGCAGCCAAAGGGCGTACACATCAGCCAGTAACAGACGCCACTCACGCGCCAGCTGATACAGTCCTGCGTCACCGCGCTGGCAATAATCCCGGCGGTATTGATGGCGGCAAACGTGGCGGGCGCAGCGGCCACGGCCAGAACCGAGGCCGTGCCAGCGGCGGAGAAGTGCTTTTTGAATGACCCTAGCATCAGCCTGCCCCCTGCGTGCGGTGCAGGCTGGCCTGCGCCACGTCAGCCGTGCCATATACCACGTCCCGATCATCAAATACGACGGCTGGGTACTTGTGCAGGCCGATTTCCCAGGCGTGGACCACCTGACGATAGGCGCCGGCAATTTGCGCCTGCTTCCGGGGCCAGTCGGGTGACTGAATGACCTGCTGAGCCTGCAGGGCGGCCTGCTGAGGATCTGACGACAGATCACCGAAAATTGCCTGCTGCAGACGATCTGGCCCATCCAGCCAGACGACTTCAGTATCGGCGGTAAGGTTCAGGGGAGGGTGCTGAGCGTCGGTAAAAACGACGGTGCCTGCCATTACCTGGATCGGTATCAGCAGGGAAAAAAACAGGAGTGTCCTGATGCGCATTGCAAATCTCCGTCACGGGTATCAGGATGCCAGCGTGACAGCGCGTGCTCAGGGATTCAGCAGTAAACTCTATTTCGGATTTTGAAAATTTTCAGGTCACGCCAGAATTCGGCGTCTGAACAAAAAAGTACACGAGGTAACATTTGTAGCGACAGGTTAAACCAAGAGGGCAATTGCCTCCTGCGCTTTCAGGAAGCAATTGGACAGACAGATAAAAACTGGACAGTGTAGATTTACTGCTAAATTTTCTTATCCATTTGAGCCATACCAATGTCGAATTTATGATTTTTTGCTGCATCCAGCACCTCTCCGAGCCCCTGACGTTCAGGTCCGTCCCGGCCATCAAGACCCTCGCCTTCAGAACGATTAAATTTAACAAACTTATAAATGGTTTCAACGCAAAACTCAGCCAGTTCGGCTCGTGAGCTGGCACTGTCATTTTCACCATTGTTTAAAAAATTCTCCAACTCCTGGGCAATACCATTTGTGTTTTTCACTAAACAATCCTCTATGTGATGTATTGAAATAATATAATTTTATCAGAATTCGTTAGTGAAATTAATGTATTCAAGCATCTGGGATCAAGACGAGATCATGTGGTAATTGAAACCGAATGTTAATTAACATGGATTAAAAGGTTTGATAAGAAACCGGCCAGATTAGCCGGCTAATTGATACATATGAGACGCGCATTATTCCTGAAAAACGCTGCTAACCCAGAGCGTCATATAAACCATATCCGCCGCGTCGGGCACGTTGACGTACCAGCGGGGCGTGTCAAATTCATTGTCCAATGGCAGGCTGGCACGGCCTTCCTGAGTCAGAAGAATGTCCGCGCGCTTTCCCCGGCCATCTTCCAGATGAATGGCAACACAACTGTTTTTCCCGATTCGGTGCGGGTTACAGGTAATGGCGACCGGGGGCTGCAGGCGCTCCTTCAGCGCACCTTTCATCGCCTCAAGTCGCTCCTGGGTACTCTGCGTGGCGACAGGCTCACCCTGAGGGTACAGGCCGAAAAGGGTAGGCGTGGGCGTCTCGTCAGCCGCAGGGGTATGTGTTACAGGGCTCGCGTATTTAAGCTTAATCATGCGGTCAGCTTCTCTCTTTTATCGTTGTATTCCGGCATCCCAGCCGACTCAGCCGTCATCAGTCCACGCAGACGATCCAGTTTTCTTGCTACGAGAATAGCAGCATCGAGCTCTGAACAGTTATGTTTACGCATCAGTGCCTTGCGCTCCGCTTTCTCTTCCTTTTCTGTCATTCCCAACGCCAGAAACAGGCTGGACGGCACGGCCCGGAACAGTGCCTGCATTTTTTTCGACAGCACCACGCCCTCGGTATAGCACCCGGAAAGTTTGCTGGCAGACAGCAGCACGGTCTTTTCCTCCTCCGAAAGCGTGCGGAAGCGGGCGATGTCCTCAACTTCTTTCTTCGGCATGGTCAGGCAGATCCACCATTCGGCCATGTTCAGCATTTTGCCTGCAGCCGCCGGATAATCCTCCAGGTTCTGGGTGGCAAGCCAGAGCCATGCGCCGAGCTTACGCCACATCTTGACCACTTTAGTCATGTACGGCGCGAGAAGCGGGTTAACGGTCACAATGTGCGCCTCATCCACGGTAAAGACGATGTCGCGCTCACGATACTGGTCGCGTTCGGCAATGTTGTTAACAGTATTGGTCAGGGATACCATAGTCAGCGCCATCTGCGCCTCGTAACCCTCGCGTGCAAGGTGACCGAGGTCGATAAGCGTAACGTCCGCCTCCGGCCACAGCGCGCCCTCCTGATTGAATAGCTCGGCCTCAAAGCTGCCGGGCTGAGTGAATATGCCCAACGACTCCGCCATTTCAGCCGCCTTTGCCCGACGCGACTCATTGCGGTTCTGGCCACCTTCACTGGCCTCATCAACGGATATGCGGTTCAGTGCGTTCTGCAGATCGCCCGGCAGCATCTGGCGATTTTCATTCAGGCTCTGCCTTGCGGCCATCAGCAGCGCTTCGCGGATCATGGCCCGGTCGGCGCGTCTGAGCGCAGCGTCTTCCTTCGGGTCGCCGCCGGTGATCATCATGCGGGCTGAGATTTCCATTTCGCCCAGGATGTCGCGCTTCTCGTTGCCGTCTCCCTCTTCGTCTCCGTTGTCCTCGTCGATCTCAGGCAGGTCGCTTTCATTTACCGCCGGTGCCGGCGCGTCCACCTCAAACAGCTTGTGTGCGTCGGCGAACGGCGGCAGCGATACGCCGCTACCAGGCTTGACGCTGACCTTATTCACCGTGAGGCCAAGGCTTTCAAAGTAGTCTGCCGTCAGGCCGAAGCTGTTGCCGGCCTCGGCGATAAACAGACGTGGGCGCTGTACGGCCATCAGCTGGCAGAGCATTGAGCACAGGGTGGCCGATTTGCCCGCCCCGGTTGGCCCGAACAGCAGCATATGCGCGTTCTGGGAACGGTCGTGTTTGTTGAGCGGATCGAAGTCCAGCACGTCGCCGCCCCGGTTGAAAAAGCTGAAGCCCGGGTTGCCGGTGCCGGTTTCACGACCGGTAACGGGCAGAAGGCCGGCAAGGTGCTGAACCCACGTCAGGCGGGTGTACCAGTGTTTTTTGTCATTCTGGGGGTTAAAGCACATCGGCAGAGCGCGCAGCCAGGCATTCAGTGGGCCTACATCGTGCTCGGAGCGGACGGGCTGCAGCCCCTCGTTGAGCAGCACAGTGGAAAGCTCGATGCGCTTGCGGTTCATTTCCGTCATGTCCTTTGCGCGCAGCAGGAAAGTGATGGCGGAGCGGTACAGCTTGTGCCGGCTACCCAGCAGCTCCTTTACAGCGGCCACGTCCTGGCGCACGCGCCCCGACTCTGTGTTTTCCCCGATGGCGTTCTTTGCCAGCCGGTTAAATTTCTCTTCCAGCGTGTCCTGTGGCTCCGCAATGATGGTCATACATAGCATCGTGCCTTCGGGAAACATGTCCATCAGAGCATTGACCTTTTTCTCGCCCCGGCTTTTCTCCCCTGTCAGCGTACCCGGCGTCGGTGGCTTACGCAGCCGCTCAACCGACAGCGCTGAATGCGCCAGATCGTCAAACCACCACACGCCGTTCTCTACGTCAGAACGCGGCGGTGTGAACAGCAGCGTCTCGGAGAAATCGTTTTCAACGGGGATCGTGCCGTCCGGAGTGTTGCGGCTATCCTCATAGGCCGCCGCACGGTAAAAGCTTTCCCTGTCCATGCCCTCCGGTGCTGGGTTAAACAGGCGCAGCAGCCAGGCGTGGATCTGCAGGCCGTTCTGGCGTGTGCAGCCGATGTTGACGCTGGAGAGGGCGCCGCACAGCCTTTCGCACGCCTGGTTCAGCATGCTGACGGGAGGCATCAGGTCGCGGCTGTTTTTATCCACCCAGCGGTATACGACCATGCGGGTCCGCCGTTGCTGGCCGCGCCAAGGCTGCCCGGTGATCAGCTTATCTTCAAAAAGCCCCTGCGGCCTCGCGATGCCGCGCAGGTGACTTTCGGTTTCCTGTAACCACGCTTCGGTAAATTCGGTGTGCTGCGCGTGCGGCTTGACGTACCCGCGCAGCTTGTCCAGATAGGCGTCAATGTCGTTTTCGTCCTGGCAGAAAAACTGCACAATCCAGGGGTTGGCCTCAATGTCATCAAAGCTGTCCTGCAGGGCGTCCTCAATCACATCACGGATTTGCTCAAGGCGTGAGTCGGGACGTCCCTCGGTGGCAACCGGGGTGATGTCGTACACCGCCCCAACCGAGACGCCATCGTCAAGCAGCAGGCACTGTTCTTCGTCCAGGAACTCCGCCCACGGCAGGTAGTCCACCACGGACGGGTTATGCGCATAAACACGCTTTTCATCATTCTGCGTCATATTTCCCGGACGCGTCAGCGGCTCCGGGATACTTTTTTCAGGTGAATCCTGTCGCGTGTGCTGGCTTTTTTTAAAGAGTCCGAACATCAGAGCGCCTCCGTGCGTTCGCCTGGCATCGCGTACTGCGTCTGGTCATAGAAAGGGAAAACGGTGCTGTAGCCCGGCACGGGCGTGTTGCCCTGCGCCAGGTGCGGGAAAACGTACATCACCATGTCTGGATTCGGCAGGCGCGGAAACTGCTGGCTGATCTCCGATTCCTGGGTACGGCTGTAGCTGCGATCGTCGCTGGCGGCCGCCTGCTGTTCCCCGTCGGTCAGGGCGCGACGTAGCGCGGCGCGCCCCTCCACGCCGCGTGAAGGACCGCTTTCGCCGTCCGTACCCTTCCACAGCTCCAGCATGTTGCTGTTGCCCGCCGGCAGCATCTCATCCTTTGACGTCGAGCAGCCCGTGAGAGTGGCGGCTGCGACCAGAACAAAAACGCCGAGTGTTACTGAAATCTGCATGTCATTTCTCCTCAGTCGAGCCCGCCGGTGCTGCCGTCTTCACCGGGCAGGGTGAAGTCGTAACGCACCTTGCGGCCCTTGTCTTCATAGTCAATTGCCAGCTCACGGGTGATGTGCACGGCGAGGTGCGCGCCCGGCTGAACGTAAATGGCGTCAAAGGTCTGCCCGTAGCGCTGCTTCACCCACTCGGTGATCTCGTCGGAGCTGCCGGAAATCGCCTTGCCGAGCACGGCCTGTCCGGCGTCGCCGGTCAGCGTGGAGGTCACGCCGCCGTAGGCGTTGGTCTGGCTGGTCTGCTGGTTCTGGCCCACCGCATCGCCGGCGGCACCTGCGGCGCCCAGCAGGCCCAGTGTTGGCAGGTACGTGGACGCGTTGGATTTACGCGCGCCTGAAATGCACGGAATGCCGTTTTCATCGGAAATCCATCCGATGCCGCCGCTGGTGCCGGTGTCCTTGTCGCCGTTGCGGGCGTTCTGACCGTTGCTGTTGCCGGCGCGCCCGCTGCGGTCCGGCTTCGGCAGGGTGCGCACCGTACCGTCGGTAAACACGAAGGTGATGCTGCTGACCTGGCCCCTGACGCAGGACAGGGTCCAGTCGCCCGAGGCCGTGCCGGACACGATCGCGCCCTCCACATCCGGGAGCTCGATACCGTTGGCGGTCAGGTTGTCCTTACCGATAAGCACCTTGAAGGGATACGGATCGGTCACGGTGCCGTTAACCGGCACGCGACCCAGCAGGGCGGTCATGGCGCGGCTGCCGATAAGCGTGGAGTTTTCCGGCAGGGTATAGACCGGCTCGGCCTCGTCTTCCCCGCCCTTTTCGCTAGTCGATCCCTTCACCTGCTGCTCGTAGCTGGCCTTCTGCTTTGTGATTGCATTGTCGCTCATGAAGGAGGTCGGGAAGGCCGTTGTGCTGCCGGTTCCTGCGCCAGCGCTGGATCCGTTGCTGCCCTGCCCGGACGCGGCGCTTTTGCCGTCCTGCGGCGTTACCCACATCAGGCCGTCGTTACCCGCCGCTGCCGGGCTGCCGCTCCCGCTTCCCATACCGTCCAGCCCGAGGCCCAGCGGTATGTCTCCGTCCTGGCCGGTGGCCTTATCGGCCAGCCCTTTGCCGGTACTCTGCAGCTGGGAAGTGAGGTCGTTAATTTTTGACGTCAGCGTATTCTGTTGCTGGCGCAGCTGTTTTTCGCGCTCGCTGAACCCTTTCTGTACGCCCTGCACCGCCTCGTTAACCTGCCCGGACACGTTCTGGTTGCGATCGCGCAGCTTGCGGTTTTCTTCCAGCAGGTCGGCATTCTGTTTGTTCAGCGTGGCCTGCTGCTGGCGCACGGCGTTGAGCGAGCCTACGATGGTACGCAGAGTGTCCTGCGGCGTGTCACCCTCAACCCCGATGGCCTTGAGCTCCTGTGGCGTCAGGTTCGCAAGCGCTGGCGAGCTCTGAGTCGAAGGCTGCGCCGGTTCGGACGGTTTGCTGTTGTGGCCTTTAACGACCACAAAGACACCGGCAATCAATACCGCCGGCACCAGAACCTTGACCAGGCCGTTGGACTTAATCTTCATAGCGGATCACCTTCTGGACGGAATGGGCGGCCTTGCGGGCGGTGGAGGGCTCACGCACGAATGCCTCATCGGCGCGGCCAGCGGTGACCAGGTACAACGTGGTGGTGTCCTCCGGCGTGCCGGCGGCGCCCAGCCAGCGGTGCTGGAAGGTGGCAGTAACGAACTGGCCCTGCAGCTCGCGCGGATCGAGCACGATCTTTTGCGGGGAGTCGTTGCGCACCCGCAGCGCTACTACCGTACGTCCGGCCACGCCCCAGCCGGCCACCGGTGACACGGTCACGGGTGCAGAGGGATAGAGTGTGGTGATGCGCGATGGCAGATGCGGATTAACCGGATGAATACCCGGCACACCTTCAACCGTGCGCACGGGGGCGTACAGGTTCTGCGCGGCGTAACGCGTCAGCAGGACCGGAATAGGCGCCTTGTAGCTGACTTTTTTACGGTTAGTCTGCGGTTTATCCCCTTCGGCGCCGGACGCCGGGGAGCTGGCATCAGCGGCGCTGCTGGCCGTGCTGACGTCGCCGCTGTAAATGATTTTGACCGGTTCGGTCGGACCCGTGCCGGCGGCATGAACGTCCAGCAGAATGACCTCGCCCGATTCCATGTCCTGCAGCTGCAGGCGAGTTGACGGAAAGTCGCTTTCGGCCTTCAGGTAAACCGCGCCGCCGGTGCTCTGCACGCGCAGCTTGCCATTCAGTGCGGGCGGAAAGCCTACGCGCACGTTTTTGTCGGCAAAAATAACGCGCTCGGTGCCGGTTTTCAGGGGGATCTGCAGGGGAACGCGCTCCCACTTCATCAGCTCATCGGCCCGGGCAGATGCTGAGCTGAGTATCGCGGCGGGCAGCAGCGTGAGCGACAGCGCCACCAGGCAGGCGCGGGAGCTGAAGGTCATCTTTGAGCAAATCATCACATTGTTCCCTTATTTTCTGCCTTTGAAAGCCGTTGCGGGATACCCTCATAGCAGTCCAGTGCCAGCCCGAAGGGGTTGGTTTCGGAATCGCCGTCCCAGCGAACGACCCTCAGCGGATAGCGCACTGTTGCGCGTTTGACCGGCTCGGTTAGGTAGTATTCATCCGCAATCAGATCGAGGCTGACGACCCAGTTGTCCCGATCGATAACCTTGACGCTCTTAGTGGTGTAACCCCTGCCGGGGATTTCATAAACAACGCGCACGCGGTCAGTCAGCTCGCCTTTGGCATCCCGCTGGTTTGAATCCTCTTTAAGAAACGCCTTACATTGTGGCGTGAGGTACGGTGAAAGCGACTCAATACGGGCGGGATAGTCCACCTTGCCGTTTTTCGGCCAGGCGTTAAGCTGCTGAAAAATATAATACGCAAAGCTGTAAACGGTCGGCGGTGGCACTTCCCACACGGGACGCGTGCTGCCCTTGCGCAGATCGGGCGGAATATGAATGGTCAGCTTCTCCGGGGCGCGCATCCAGCCACCCAAGGCGGTCATCAGCAGTATCAGCAACACGAAGCAGGCCGCCCTCAGGGAAAAAATATGCTGATCGCGGCCCTTAACCGCGTGGCGAAAACGACTCATTTGGTACTCCTGATTGGTATACTCCGGCGCACAGACCAGCGCCGGGAATCGACGATCAGTTTCGGGTCACCGATCCCCATGTGGCGCTTTCTGAGCGCGAACATCTGCCAGATATAGTTCTCAGGCTTGCCGCGCTTTTTGCGGGCAAGCCACTTTCCGCCAAAGCTGATGAACACCAGGGGAAAGAGCAGGCTCCCCGTGGGGATAACCAGCCAGCTGAGAAAAAGTGCAAAGGGCAGTGAAATGATTAAGCCCAGAACGACTCCGATGCAGGCAGCCAGGCCTAACTCGGGGGTGGTAAACCCCCGGAATACGACTGGCTCTGAATTGAGGCGATCCGGCATATCTCGGATGGTCGCCATTCACACCGCTCCTTATCAGGTAACAATCTCGGCGGATTTGCCCAGCAGCCAGATAACCAGAACCAGCAACACAATGCCCACGATCACGATCCCGCCGAATTTACCCCACGTGGCGCGGCCGTCGCGGACTTCGCTGAACGTGGTGATGCCGGCTTCCGCAACCTTCAGGAAGCACACCGCGGCGATGACGAGGCCGATGAGAACGATGCCGTCCTGTAAATAACCCTTGATAGTAGACATCAGCCCGCCGCCGCCTCCGCCCGAGGTTGGTGCTTCCACAGCTGGCAGATCCGCCATAGCGTTACCGACCGACAGGGCACTCAGAGTGACCAGCGTGGTAGCTCGGGCCCAGCTTTTACGCACGCCGGAACGCGTGATGGAAACGAAAGACGCAATTTTTGACATGATATTTCCTGTTTAAGTGATTGAAAAAAATTAACTTCCGAACATCCAGATACTGATTACGACTAAAACGAGGCCCCTTATAAAAAGGCTTTTTACTGCTGATTCCCTCACGCGCTGGTTGGCCCAGCCCGAGTAAAGGTCAATGGCGGCCCAGGCGACCCAGGTAAACAGCGTGGCGAACAGCAGACCAAGGCATAAGAGGTATATCGCTGCGGGGTCCAGATCGCCCGAAGCTGCCTTAAAGGCCATCACCTGCGCCTGAGTCATTGCCATCAGGGACGCTCCCGACGGTAATTGCCCGACACGCCCGACAGATCGCGAGGCTGTGCCCGGGACGGCTCAATGTAACGATCGATGCCGGCGCTGATGGTGCGCAGATCTGCTGTGGCGCGCTGGTAGTCAAAGAAGTAGCGGCCACGTTCTGCGGTATCCCCCTGAGCGGCGGCCACCCGGGCACGCTCCAGCGACGCCTGCACCTGAACGATCATGCGCTGGGCGGACGCCAGCTCATCCTTTTCAGATGCCTGGGCTGACAGCGCCGTGAGAGATGAAAGGCCCAGCACGCCGCCACACAGAAAAAGTCGGGCTACCGGGCGGAAAGATTTCATATGCACCTCCAGTGGTTGTTTGGTGCGGTAAGGATGCGGAATCCGGGCGAACGGGTCAGCCGTTAACTCATTACCCGAAAATGAAAATTAACTGGGAGAGGTTGAGGAGGGGGGGAGTGGTTAGAATGTTTTAGATTGTTGTAACTACTAACTTCTACTGTCGCACCGCTTGGCGGCTTGCCTGCTGACGACGTTACCCGAAACGAGTTCAGGTAACGTCGTCCAGCCTGGTAAAAGCAGTAGTTATGCTGTTAAGGCATTAAAGTCCGCTATGAGCGAATTTCGGACGTTATCGCCACATTAACCGGCTTGTCCGGAGCAACACCCTGATAAGCGTTTATATACGCGGACCGCCTCGATCTGGAGTTGGCTCATCATCTTCGGGTGAAGGTAATTTACTGAGATTTAGATTTTTCGAGAACTCAATAAGCTCAGATATTTTAGTAAATATTGTAAGTTCTAATCCATCCACAGGATCAAAAGTTATATGGGTCCCGTAAAAACTTGCATCTCCCTCCCCACCTGCGATGTCTGACAGCTCGTTTATGTATAATTCAAAACCCTCATTACTTATCCCAGCTTTCATATCTAAGAAATCATCAACAAAAGCCGGCATAAATTTCTCATTATTGCCAGAAAAACTCTTATTAAATAATGGGCATACTGTAGGAAGATACGTATCAATCTTTAATACAATCTTATTGTCGCTTGAGTTATCAAGCCGCCAAGAAATGAAGTGAGCATTTAATGAACTAGGGAGATTCAAATCACTTATAGTATTGCAGAGTTTTGCTCTTAATGGCTTTGCTGACTCTGATGATATTTCAGATTTAAACTCTTTAAACTCTATAAGTATATTTATAGCATTAACCCCTGCAAAGTAGTCAGCATATTTTTTATCTTGGCTTCCATTAAATGCGCCAACATTATAGGGGTATTCAGGGCCGAATTTCTTAGTAATCTTATATTTTAAATGCTCAACGAATGCTTGCTGTACTTGGGCTTCGCCTATTTTAGTTTTAGGTTCCATTTACCTTCCCTATTTTCTATAAATTCAACAGATTGTGACACCTTTAGCCCGCAATAGGGGCCAAGGCAAGCAAGGTTCAGGCCCAGAGGGCCGAATTCCTTGCGATTGGTAAGATTAACCGGCATTAGCACTACAAAGAAGTTTCTGTAGTTCATTCACTGTTTTTTGAACCAAATTATCGTATGTGTCTGGCCCATACCTTTCGGCCATAAAAACAGTAGCATCATCAAATTCAATAATGCATTTAGTACGGTCTCCCTTCATCGGAAAAATATTACAAGGAGCAGCCAGCACACTCGATTTTATGTGCCCATCAATAACAGCCTCGTACTTATCAAAAACACCAAATTCGACATGATTACTAAGAACTAATCCTCTATAACCACGATCATTATTTCCTTCAACAAATGGATTGCGTTGTTCAAATTCTAATGGTGTTAGTGTTGCTACAAGATGCTTTTCATTACTTATAACTCTTTCATTTTTAGGTTTATATTCGCCCAGTGAGTTAGCGCTCCCATTCCATGAGATGTCTACGCCTTCTCTATGAACAGTAACAAACCCAGTATTGCCATTAGCATTCATAGCCCCCTGATGGGACATATTTGCTATTACTTTATAACCTTCATACTCAAATTCAGCATGGGTTTTATACACTATAGCAGGATATTTTCCTTCAGTTGGTCTTGGTTGCTCATAATTCGTTGGTGATAGATATGCTTCAGACATTTTCACTTCCTCAAAATTGTAATCCTTCTTGGAGAGCCTGATCATCTCCCCCCAACCTCAACTACCAGAGGCTACTAGCGCCTTTTATGCGTTTTTGCGCATTAAGGTGATAGTGGCCAATGGTCATATTGAAAGCGATTGTTATAAACTTCGACTTAGTAATACCAGATTTCACTAAGGATAAAAATTAATGAAAGAAGGGAAGTGACCTGAATAAGTGAAAGGCCCGCTTTTGCGGGCCCGGGGAGATCAGAGGTACTTTTTAAACGATGCGGTGGTTACCGTAATCGCAAGCCCCAGCATTATGGCTGCGGGAAGCAGCAACAGGTTGGGATAGACCGCCGACGGCCATGACAGGTATGCCATTGCCGGTATGTATACCGCCGGCTTAATCATCCTTTTTGCGCGGTGGTATAAAAACGACGATTCATACCCCGCCCCGTAGCGACGCAGGTCGCGGCGCCCCAGCCCCTCAACCACTGCTACGGCGATGACCAGCATAAAAAGCGGGATGGAGAGCGTCAGTATCGTAACCCGAATAAGCGTCACCACGGCCACCCAGACGCTGGCAAGCAGATACTGCTGCAGGTAGCCGGCGAGCCAGCCGCTGGCCGATTTCAGCTGGCGGGAAATTTCGTTGCCGCTGTTCATTTCCGATTCATACATCGACTGCACCCAGCCAACGAAACCGCTGTCTACGAAGGCCCACTGATAGGCGAACGTAATCCAGTGCGTGACGGTAACGGAGGGTTCAGAGAGCAACAGGCTGCGGGTAAAATCCGACGACAGGTAGCCCATTTCCGTGGTCATCACCTGCTGGCTGTGTGCGGCGCCCATTTCCGGCCAGAAGAATGCGATACCGATGTATTCAACAATCAGGCTCAGGAACAGGGAGGCCAGGATCATGCCGACCAGCTTCCACGGCCAGCCCCAGACCAGGTTGTAAATCAGTCCGTGCTCTCGCGGCGGAACCGGCTGCTGTTGCGGGTTCTGTGGCGTGACGTTGCGACGTGGTTCAGCCATTGTCATCTCCTTTCAGAGCTCTGGGACCGGCCGCGCCGCCGTTCCACCACCCTTCGCTGCTGTGGTAGTTCCGGCGCATCTCTTCGGCCAGGCGGGTAATATCGTCCGGCATGTGCTCGTCAGCGGCGTCGCCGGCGGGCAGTGGCATGCGGATTTTCCAGAGCTGACCGCCCTCAAGCAGGGCAAACGCCTGGCCCTTCGGCAGCGACACGATATCCGACGGCTCCAGCAGCGGCACCTTGATTGTGCCGACGCGGTCCTGCGTACTGGAAGTAAAATCCTGATTAACGGCGACGTCTGCTGAATCCTGGTGCCCGGAGACCAGCGTTTTGCTGTAGATTTCAACCTGTGGCAGCTGGGTGGTCAGCAGCTCCGCTGTCCGGTTCTCGCGCACACGCAGCATGATGAGGTTATTAAAGTTACCCTGCACCTGAGAGGTTTTGGCCGCGCTGCCGATACGCGCCTCAATATCAGAGGACGTCTGCGTGTAGGCCGTGACCTGCATCCCCGCGCCCCCGCCCTTGTTGATCAGAGGAATAAACTCATCGCCCATTAGCTCGTTAAACTCATCACAGTGAAGGTTAATCGGATTTTTGCGGTCGTCCGCTCCCGGCAGGCCTGCGTTGATTCCGTGCTTGTAAATGTGACCGGCCACGCTCACCAGATCGGCAAACATGCTGTTACCCACCGCGCTGCCCACCTCGCTGTCGCTGAGCGCGTCGAGGCCGATGTACACCACCCCTTTTTTACGGATCACCTGCTCCCAGTCAAAGATCGGGCGCGGGTCGTCCATGTTGAGGTAGTCAGGCGATAGCAGCTCGGCAGTTTTTCCCGTGGTCAGCTTCTCCAGCAGCGGCAGCAGTGACGCCACTATCTTGTCGAAGTAGGTCCGGTCGTAGCGCACGGCGGAACGCAGGCCGTCCAGTATCGGATCGTACAGCTGCTGTCCCTGCTCGGAGCTCAGCGCCACCTCATACGCCCAAATACGCACGGCGTCCGGTTGTCCCTGCATGTTGCGGGGCACGTCATCTTCACCGAAGAGTTTAAGGTTGTTTTCGATCTGCTTACTCAGGTCGGGAAGTTTATTCGTAATGACTTTCACCGCGTAGCGCAGGTACAGGTCCGCGATGTTGTTCACGTAGCGTGTGATCAGCGTGTAGTCCGGCCGTTCACCCAGAGCAACCAGCGCCCGCGCCACGATGTTCACGAACCGCCAGGCGAATTCCCGGAACGCCGCGCTGTTGCCTTCGCCGCTCAGCTGCCCGGCCACGCGTGATGCCACCTCGGAGACGCGTCCGAAGCGTCCCACGGCGTTATAGCGGGCCGATATGTCGGGCCACCCGAGGTGAAAGATGGTCAGCTCATCGCCGCGGCCGGCGCGGTGCGCCTCCGCCCATACCCGCTTGAGCAGGTCGGCGTCACCTTTCGGATCAAACACGATCGTCGTGTCGCCGCGCCGGATGTCCTGGGTTATCAGCAGTTCGGCCAGCCGGGTTTTGCCCACGCGCGTCGTGCCATAGACCACCGTGTGCCCTACGCGCTCGCGCAAATCCAGCGTAACGTCGATCTCGTTGGGTTCGATGCCGTGTATGGCCGGGTTGCCTCCCACCGGCGGCAGCGGCCGCACCGGGTTCAGAACGGAATCGGCGTTCAGCAGTTTGCTCAGCGCCGGCAGGCGCTTTTCCGTGGCCTCCTCGGCGCGGCGCGCCAGCTGGTACAGCCTAGACGGCTGCAGGTAATGTGCGACCTCGGGGCGCAGTGTGTCACGCAGGCGCTGGGTATGCGTCTGCGTCCAGCGAAATCCCCTACCGATAAACAGCCGTCGCTTACTTAGCGGGATCTGCCGGGAGGTCATCACGTAACGCGGCAGCCGGCGCAAGTTACGCCGGTAGCGGATCACCTGCATACCCTGACGGGCCCGCACGATGGACAGCACGGCAAAGCCGCCTGCTGTAACGTAGCTGACGGAGGGGGCAAGGGCGACCGCCCAGGGCGCGCTGACGCACACCACGGCGGCGGTACCGGCCACGGCGGCCGTGTTCAGCTCAACGGCCGGGCGCAGCAGCGCTTCTATAACGTAGCGGTTACTCATGGGACCATTCCTTCAGTGAAATGCCGGACAGCAGCCTCAGCAGGTTTTGCCCACTGATGATCTTAAGCCGGGAAGAGGTACGGCAGACGGCATGGCTCATCTGCCCGGTTCTGCCGGTATGGATAAAAAAGCCACGATGGCCGGCGCGGGAGAGCAGCGCATCGAAATCCCGGACGTGACCCGGGGAAATGGCCCGGCTATAGCGTTTAGCCTGTATCAGCCAGCACTCGCCGTTGATAAACACTTTGCCATCCAGGCCGCCGTCACCGCTGTAGGACGCGTTGCGCTCGACCTTAAGCCCCTGCCGCTCAAAGGCAAGCAGCAGCAGCTCCTCAAAAACGTAGGGATTTATTTTGCGCAGGTAGCTCATCCGCTGGCCGTCGCCGTTCAGTTCGCGCAGGCGCTGATGCACGCGCGCTGCAGTGGCTCGATAACGACGGTGCCGACGGGCGGTGGCCGTCTCCCGGCGAAACAGCCACGCGATGACGATAAGCAGGACGACAAGCCCGGCAGCCAGCAGAGGATTGACCGACAGCAGCAGGGCAACGGTTTGGGGCGTGCCCATCATGGCGCGGGCTCTTGGGTCAGCCCGCCGTCGGTGATAAGCACGGGGTAATGCGTCAGCTGCAGGCGGCGCGCCAGATCCGAACCGGAGGCCGGGGCAAGGGTCATGCCGGGCGCCAGGCCGCGCAGCCCGTCAAGGGCGTCCTGGCTGTCCACGTTCACGACAAGCCCCACGGCACCTCTGGCCGACAGACGCTGCGCATTGTGCCGCAGCCAGGACCGGGATACATCATCGTCCCCGATGATGAACAGCGCGCCGATGCCGGGCAGCTGCAGGTTGCGAGGGCTGATCGCGCCCGGCGACATTTCCGGCGTGGTAACAGGCAGCATAGCCGCTTCGCCCTGGGCGGGCGGCGCGGAGACGGGTGCCGGCGAGTCCTGCCGGTTAACCGCGTCAAAGATGGCCTGCGTGCTCTGTCCGCCGAGGTCGGCCAGCACGTTCAGCTCCGCGTGGGACGAGAGCGACAGCAGGATAAAGGGCATAGCAAGAAAGCGGACGTTTTTCATGGTATCGGGCTCTTGGGTTCAATCCAGACGAATCCGGTGTTGGAAGTGGCTGCGGGCACAGGGGCGTTGTCCGCCAGCTGCACGGGAGCTGGCGCCGGGCCGTTATCCACGGGGGCAGGCTGCAAAGGCGGCGACTGCAGCATGGCAAGCTTTGTTCTGATAAAGGAACGGTAGCGCGCGGCGGCCTGTCCGCCGGCGGGATGGTGATAGCATCCGGCGGCGTCCAGCCAGCTGCCGGGCTTGCGGTCCCAGCATTCGCGCAGGATAACGGCGGCGGCGTTGAGGTTGGTGTACGGATCCAGCGCTTCCCAGGTGGACGTGAAGTGATCGCCGTTCCAGCCCAGGTTGACCTGCGCAATGCCCACGTCAATGCGCTTCAGGGAATGGGTCTTCATGAACACCTGCAACGCCTGCCAGGCCTCAAGCCGGGTTTTATAGCGATACCCCTTGCCCGCCACGTTCAGCGTCCAGGGCCAGGGACGTACGCCCTGAGGCAGCGTGCGGGAGGATTCCTGCAGGGCAACCGAATACAGCGCCTCAGGTGGCACGCCGTGCTGGCGCGCCACCTTTGTATAGCCGTCGGGCACGGTCTGCATACCAGATGACCAACAGTTTACCGACGCCAGCAGCAGCAGGGCAGCGCCGGTCAGTATGCCGCGAGTTGCCATCCGTTTTCCCCCTGCTGCAGCACCACGGGCATCATGCCGTTGCCGAACCGCATCCAGCGGCCACCGTCGTGATTAAGCGTGATCTCACGGCTGCGTACTCTGTCAAGAGGGATGTGATGCGCTTTGGCCCAGCTGCGCAGCGCGTCGTCGTCGCCCTGGCTGTCAACCAGATAGATATCGACCGGACGCTTGTCGGCCAGCACGGCGGACAGTCGCGCATCGCACTGCGCGCATCCGGCAGACTTCACGAACAGCGCCAGTCGGCCGCCGGTGTCGTGAGCAATACCCGCGGCGTTTCCCATGTTAACGGCCAGCGTGTTGGGGTACAGCCGCTGCCAGGCGCTGTTTACCTCGCGCTGAAATTCCATTTCTTTCTGCGTGCGGGCAAATTCCTGTTTCACCCACTTCTCGGCGTACTGACGGCGCTCTTCGGCGCTGCGCGCCTCGATGCCGAGCGTGGAGAGTGGATCGAGGCCGGGCGACTGCGTGCCCCGGGGGCCGTTCATCAGCTGCTGATAGCGCTGATAGTCCTGCTGGTTCAGCCCCCACTGCCCCGCCTGCTGCTGCAGATCCTGAACCGCGCTTTGCCCGGTGTGCTGCGCGTCCGTAGCCTGGCCCTGGCTGTCAGTGGTCTGGACACTCGCGTACGCGGTGCCGCCGCATGTAAGTAGAAACAGAATCAGTGCTTTTATCTTCATTTCGACTCCGTTAGTGAACGTTAACGGTGGTTACGTGCCCGTTTACCCGAAACTGCGCCTGTCCGTAGCTGGCGCCGATCAGCGTCCAGCCCTGCACGGACTGGCCTTCGCCGATAAGGCGGATCTGTGACAGGTCGCTGAAGTCCTCCGGGGCTACGGCGGCAAAGGACGTGGTGCCCCGCTTTTCCACGCCGGTCAGCACAAACGGCGCCCGGCGTGCCACTTTATGGGCGGCACGATGTGGCTTAGCGGGTGTCGGCTTTTTTACGGCGGGCGGGGTGTCGGCGTGAGGCGTGTCTTTCGTCTTGTCCTGGAGCGCGTTCAGCTGCGCGTCGAGCCCGGACAGCTGCGCCAGCATGCTCTGCCGGGCGACGCTGAGATCGCCGACGGCCTGCTGCAGGGCGACAAGCGCCGGGCCGCTCCGGTCCTCCTTCAGCTTGGCCTGCAGGGCGCCTATCTGCTGCTGCTGCCGTTTCAGATCTGCGCCGTACGCCTTCAGGTTGTCCTGCAGGGGCGTAAGGTCGGACTGGGTCAGTGCCTGCGAATACACCACGTTTTGCTGTTTTTCGACGTGAGCGAGGCGCTGATCGAGCGCGCTCACACTTTTAAGGGAAATAAACGTCAAACCGGCCACGGCCAGCGCCACCGCGACGCCGCCGTAAAGCGGCAGTCGGCGCAGAATCGCCGCGCCTTTGCGTGGCTTCAGCTGCACTTCACCGGCGAAATCGTCTTCATCAAGGGCGGGATTGCTCATTTTGTCAGAAACCCTCCGCGTACGGGCTGGCCCTGAATCACCGGAGGGGAAATGGTGTTGCCGGACGCCTCAGGCAGCGTGGCGGCGCGCGGCGACAGCTGGGTGGCCGGAAGCTGATAACCGGCGCGCAGGCTGTGGCACACCACGCGCTGCACGTCGTCCACCTCAAGCTGCCAGGCCGCTCCGGCCATTACCTGTAGCGCGGTGCGCAGACGCATCGGGCCGAGCTGATACTGCACCGCCGGCAGCGGCTGCCGGTATAGCACGCCATTGGCCGGGCCGGTCTGACAGAGCGAGTAACCGGACTGCTTCAGGGCATAGCGCATGGCGTCGGCGACAGTGGGCTGTAGGGACGGGGGAATGCGGATGTCGATAATCTGGGAAAGCGGATCCTGCTGGGCTGCCTGCGGGTCGGTGCTGACCAGAAGATAACGGTCGTAGCGCACCACCTCCGGCACGCGCCCGTAGGGATCGTCGGCCGGGGTCTGGACGTTGCGGGAGACGCTGACCGACGGCGTCGGCTGGGCGGGCGCCCGCTCCTGCAGCTTCTGGGGCGGCGTGGCGCATCCCGTCAGCAGCACGAAGGGCAGGACGGCGGCGAGGGCGTGTAGTTTCATCTGAAGATTCCTGTAGGTGACAGAACAGGCATCACTGTGCGGAACTCTTCAGCGGGCTTCTACGAACAACTCTTTTTCCGGATCCAAAAAAAAACGCCGACCGGGGTCAGCGTTCAGGCAGGGCGCGTCAGGCGACCTGATGAGGAGGGTGCGTGATGTCACCGCACCCCTGTATCAGCCCCTCAACGGAGATGTCTTCGTCAAGGGCGTCCCAGTGTATGCCACGGGGAGATAGTTCGTAGTCGTTGCGCTGCTCAGGCGTGGCGTCAAGCAGCCGCGGAAACCAGGACAGCGGTACGCCAAGCGTACGATCGTCCGTGAGTTCAACCCACATGGTGGAGTCATCGAACCGGACGTCTCTAGCTGAAATAGTCATTCCAGGCCTCCAGTAATGTCGTTTTGTGTAGCTTCACCAGTACGAACAGCTCTTTAAGGGTCCGTGAGTCAAATCCGTCATTTCTTGCCAGCGCCACCACGGGTTCAAGCCAGAACTTAGCTTCAGCGCCAGATTTGGAAACGTGGATATGCGCGGATTCACGCGGATTGCCTTCGTTGGAGTAGAAAAAGAACCGAAAACCGTTCAGCCGAAGTATGACAGGCATCGTCAGTAACCTTTAGGGAATTATGGTGGAGATTACAGCGGCAGTCAAAACCCTGCAAACGCCGTAAAACTGCCCGTGAAAGGGCAGATTTGGGAGGGTAAAATCAGAACGAGTTGTCAGCGTAGGACGGCGCCTGCTCTGAGCCACTCTGTGCCGTCGGCGCATCGCTGCGTTCCGGTTTGTAGACCATGTCCTGACCGATTTTAATCCAGTCTACCTTGATCAGTCGGGCCTTCAGGCTGACGCGGCTTTCGCCGGCGTGCTCACCGTTTTTCAGCTGAAAAATGTCGGTTGACGGGTTGCTCAAAGAAAACCCGATCAGCACCTTCTTGTCCTCATCAACCGCCTTCTGGCAGCGGTTAATCAGGCTACTGGCTTCTTTGCCGGCAACCGTTACGTCAAAACGAACGTAGGAAGGACTGTCACTCGGGCCGGACAGCGCGTTGATCACGCAGCTGATGAAGGTGCCGGACTGCGCGTTAACCTGCCGGACGTTACTCAGGTAACCCAGGCCTTTTATGGTCAGGTTAAAGTAATCGTTGCGGCTGGCGGCGGACGTGGTGGTGGCGGACTGCGCGTTGTTTACAGACATGATGTTATCTCCGGGGGTCAAAAAAAATCGACGGAGAAAACTTCGGCCCGGACGGGAGAAGTCTTCCCGTCGGGGAGTCAGATTCAGGTGAGTCTGACTGTCTGGTTAGTTGAATAAACCCTGAGCGTCAGGCAGTAGGTGCCATATGTTGACGATATCTGCTTCCAAAGGTGCGCAGATGTACCACACAGTGTGCGCTCCCTTTCAGGCTACAGGAGCTTTCTGTTCAGCCACCCGAAGGCGATTCTCTCAGGCTGATGAATCATTGGTGGTCGTCAGAGACGACGGATAAGCCCTTTTATTTTTAGGCCGCGCGTTCGCAATGTCAACCGTCCACCTGTAAAACGCCCGGGGCTTTTGGCCCGCTGCTCCTGCGCTTCCCGGCGGCCCGGCGTTTTGTTTTGCGGTTGGCCTCACCAACGATCCCCTTGCATTCCGGGTACTGAACGCAGCCCCAGAACGTGCCCTCTTTACCCGTTCGCTGACGCATCGCCTTGCCGCAGAGCGGACAGTCTGGACCGACTGGCACTGTGACGTGAAACGGCTGCGCGCGCCCCTTTTCAATCAGGTGACGCGTCCACTGCGCTTGTTTTTGCATAAAGCCGTGCAGATCCGATTTCCCCTGCGCGATATCGTCCAGCGCCTGCTCCCAGAGAGCTGTCATGCCGGGGCTGGTCAGCGTCTCCGGTAGCGCGGCGATCAGCTCGCGGGCCATCTGAGTAGAGTGAATGTGTTTCCCTTTTTTCTCCAGGTATCGACGCTTGAAAAGCGTTTCCAGCACGCCGCTGCGCGTGGCCTCCGTACCCAGCCCGGCGTTTTCCCGCAGGACCTTTTTGAGCTGGGGATCGCTGACCAGGCTGGCAGCATTTTTCATGGCCGCAATCAGCGTGCCCTCGGTCATGGGCGCGGGCGCTTTCGTCACGTTGTCTTTTACGGTCCCGCCCTTCACGCGGCATACGTCGCCTTTATCGAGCGGCGGCAGGCTGGCCGGCGCGTCCTCTTCACCTTCCGCCTCGTCGTCATCCTGCAGGCCGCTGAACAGCGCTTTCCAGCCGGGCACCACGGTAACGCGTCCGCGCGTCCGGAACAGCTGGTTTCCCAGGTTAAACGTCGCGCCGGTGACGTCAGATTCCTGCAGCGGCATAAACTGCGCCAGATAGTGCTGACGAATGAGCTGATAAACCTTCAGCTCATCTGAGCTGAGGCGCGCCAGGTCAAATGCCTGGCGCGTGGGAATGATGGCATGGTGAGCGGTGATTTTTTTATCGTTCCATACCCGGGACATAAAGCTTTTGTCCAGGCCCGACAGCGCCGGAGCGACCGAAGGGTCGGATGCCAGAACAGCCCGGAGAACGTCCGCCACCTCGTCCCGCATGGACAGCGGCAGGTAGCCGCAGTCGGTACGCGGATAGGTTGTCGCCTTGTGGTTTTCATAAAGCGCCTGCGCGATGGTCAGCACCTGGCTGGCCCCCATCCCCCACTTTCGGGAGCACACCTGCTGAAGCGTGCCGAGATCGAAGCACAGCGGCGCGGGCGTTTTTTCCCGCTTCTTCTCCGCGATCAGAACGGTAGCCGATCCGGTTTTCTGGCAGAGCTGCAGAACGGCATGGGCAATCGGCTGATTGATGCAGCGCTTTTCCTCGTCGCAGTATTGTTCTGCGCCGACCCACTCGGCGTGAAAAGTAACGCCGTCTTTTTCCAGCTGTGCCCGGACTTGCCACCAGGGTTTGGGGGTGAAGTTCGCGATCTCATTGTCGCGGTTAACCACTATAGCGAGTGTCGGCGTCTGTACCCGCCCCACAGAAAACATCTCCGCATGGCCGGCCTCGCCGGCCTTCAGGGTGTACAGGCGCGTCAGATTCATCCCGATAAGCCAGTCGGCATGCGAACGGCCGACGCCCGCCTGATACAGTTTTTCGGTTTTTTCGCCGGGCAGCATGTTCTGTAGCGCCTGGCGAATGCTGCCCTCGTCCAGCGCGGACAGCCACAGGCGGCGAATAGCGCCACGGTAGCCGCAGTACGTCATCAGTTCCCGGGCAATCACTTCGCCTTCGCGATCCGCGTCGGTGGCGATCACTACCTCGCGGGCTTTTTTCAGCAGCTTTTTAATCACGGCAAACTGATCTGCCGTTTCTTTCTTAACCACCATCTGCCAGGTTTCGGGGATCACCGGCAGCACGTTTGCCCGCCATGGCCGCCCGAACTGTTCACCGTAAGCCTCGGGCGTGGCCGTTTCCAGTAGATGCCCCACTGCCCAGGTGACGGTGACGTTCTCACCTGAGATATATCCCTGCCCGCGCTGGCTGACGCCCAGCACTCTGGCGATATCCTTTGCTTGTGACGGTTTTTCACAAAGATAAAGCTGCACAGCTGACCTCCCGGATTAACGGACCTTGCCTGATGCGACTTGCTTAACTTCCGTCATCAGCTTTTCAAATGCGCTGCCGGTCAGGTGCGATGCCGACGGCGACCGGTATGTGACATAAGCGCGCGTGCCGGCCCCGTTTTTTTCCAGTTCAATCTCCATATGATCGTTGTCACCTACATCACTGCCCATTCGGTAAGAACTGCCCTGTACAGCTTCCCAGACCGGATGGCTGTCTTCTATCGCGGCGGCGGCCCAGCGGCTGTTACGGTCTTTATTGCGAATATGGGCGATCTCATCAGGGGTGACATAGCCGTAATGTCGCTTGAGACGGGCGGCGGCGGTATCGATGTCAACCGGCAGGATGAATTCGCGGTTGACACTTTCGGTTGCTCCTGTTGACGCTTTTGTCATTACAGGCATGCCATTGCCTGGATCTTCGCCACCGCCACGTAGGGTTTTACTGACGCTGAAAGCGGTATCGCTGATGTTCTTGTTTATGGCGGCCAGGTCGGTGCCGGCACAGCCGGTAAGAAGTGCGCAGACGGCGCCGGTAAGCAGTATGTTTTTCATGTCAGACATTCTCAGCAGGGGTTGTCAGAAGCGGGGAAAAAGAGGATCGCTTTTCACCGGAAAGGATGGCCGGATCAATTTTTCCAAGCTTTTCAGCAGCGGCGATACCCCGGGCGGTGTTATTGCGGATATCGTCATAGGTCACCGGCACGGTTTTGTATCCCTGAATGACGCCGTAGACCTGACGCACGGCGTGACCACCCACGTTAAGGTACTGATCACGTTCCGACAGGGAAATCAGACCGTAATGGAATGCCTGGAAAACCTTGAGGGCTAGCTGGTCAAAGTGCACCAGGAGCCACACGCAGCGGTAGCCAAGAGGCGATCGGCTGAAGACATCCAGATTCAGGGGCTCAACGGATGAGACGTCAGACAGATTGATACCTGCCGGGATAGCCGAAAGGACGCGTTCAACCTTTTCAATGGTTTCATGTACCCGGTCGGTAGCGGCTTTCAACGCATCCTCAAGACGTACGAGAACCTGATCGGCATAAGGGTTGCCGGCGGCAGAATCACGCCCGGCCAACCCTGCCCGCGCGATAGCCTGCGGCATGCCGATAATTTCTGGTCTTTTTTTACCCTGATTCGGTATTTCATCCCGGCGCCGGCCTTCCCACAGGCGAATGGCGTAGTGTGAATGCAGGTCGATGGAAAGTGATGACTGCAGGGCTCCCGAGCGGCGTGGTGCGGCCTGATGGGTGGTTTGTTCGGCCATAGCTGTCTCCTGTTAGGCAAAGGCATCGATTATGCTGAAGGGGCATCCTCATTCCTGAGGAGCGAATGAACAATTCAAAATCAGTTTTCGGAAACAGAAAATTTCCGCAGGAACAGGAGTTGCGGAGCGGAGTTCTGCTTACGTTTCGTACTTTGTTGCAGGCCGCAACACTGCTCACTTTTCGTACTTTATTGCAGGCTGCAACACTGCTTGCTTTTTGTACTTTGTTGCAGCGTGCAACACTGAGCGCCTGACACTCCAATCCGGAAGCTGACTTATTCATTGTCAGAGCGGTCAGAATGAATGTGAGATCGCACACGCTGAATGATGTCCCGCACGCGGGCGTCATTAGTGACCTGCCGGCGCAAAGGCCGTTCGGACTGGACTGGCCGGTACTCAGGCCGGGCGGGTACAGGTTTAACGATGGATTCCCTCTGCGGCTGGTAAAGCTCGCCCTTTCGGGCTTTCTTGAGCATGGTCAGCATCCATCCCACCGGATTTTGCAGAGTGCCTTCTTTCATGGCCCTGGCGAGGTTTTGCAAAACCAGCTGTGCCTGTTCTGGCTGAAGCGCCTGAAGCTGTGCGCTCAGCATTTTACGGTCTTGCTCACTGAGCAGGCTGGCAAATTTCTCCGGCAGAGCAGATGCCTGCTGTACGTATGTATTTTTAGTATTGTTATTAACAATACGTACGTAACTGTTCGGTTCCCGAACTCTGTTGTTTTCAGAGGCTTTTTCACCGGGTTCGGAATCCGAATCCGGTAATATTTTATAGCCTTTGTCACCGGGTTCGGATTCCGAACCGGGATGCATTAACTGCATACGATTTTTCATGTCAGAGGGATTTTGCGCTGCCCCCAGCCGCCCTTCTATAACCGCCAGGTGACTTCGGTGATGACGCATGGCGGGATCAAGGCAAACATCGTTGATAATGGTTTTTGCCGTCTGGCTTATTGTCTTATTGCTGCTAAAGCACGCCTCCGCTACCGTCTGAAGCCAGCGAGGATCAAGTAACTCGGCATCTGCAAATGCCAGAGGTTCGTCATGCTGCGCATAAATATTTCCCCTTATTCGTCCCTTATCATCTCGAACACGCTTACACAGGCTCAGCCAGCCGGTAATGCGCAGCATAAGTAATACCCGGCTGATGGTTTCTCTGGAGGCTTTACCTTTGCCCGGCGTTGCCAGCTGAAGCTGCAGATCGTCATAAGAAGGAAATACCGCGCCGTCGTTATGCTGGGCGTGCAGGCGAATAATTATCCAGGCCATTTTATCGAGAGGAGATAACCGGGTATCCAACAACAATCGTCGGGGAAGTGCATCATGCACGTTACCCATAAACAGCAGCCCGCCGCGCGCAAAGTTATTTTGCTCTCCCGACTCACGCGCCTGTAGGCGGTCATTCATTTTTTTGACAGCGTGGCTAATCAGGCTGTCATCCGGAAGCTTCATTACTCTCCCTTATGCGGATCGTGGCTATAAAAAAACACTTAGCGCTATGCCTGGAAGCGTACCGCTAAGCAGTCTCTCTCGCGTTCAGTTACGAATCGCAGTGTTGTATCTTTCATGATTCATCATTATCCAGGTCTGGCCTTCATCTCTGCTGAGTAAGCGCCAGAACGGGCCAATATCTATTTTGTAATAACCAGTCCGATTTTCATGGAGCCGCTTAAAGTTACGCTCCGCCTTATAGAAACCGTGTACCGCTCTGGCGGCCTTGTTGCAAATGGCAGATGGAGCCGTAGCCGGCGCTTTCAGACCCGGGATAATTTCATTTAGCTTCACGATGAGTCCCTTAGCTTACTTATTACAGTGAATGTTCATGCCCGCTCTGTCTCAAGCCGCGGGCAGGCTCTTATGCCATTCTTCGACTCGCAGCGGTCAGCTTTTCACTTTCCCATTTACGGATCGTATTCCAGACGGCGGTAAGCGGAATGTTCATTTCCTCAGCCGCAAGCAACATGATTTCAAGACCTTCTTCCGTGTCGCAGGAGACCGCCTTGCCGCTATTATCCCAAATCGACCAGAGCCGGGCGCTCTCATCGTCAGATATGACCGTTCCACGACCGGCACGAACTTTTATGCCGGCAATGCGGCGGCGGGTAGCAACTTCGCTGCTTGGTAGGCCAAAGAAGTGGGACAGCAGCGCAATGGAGCCACCCAAGGCCAGGGCACGATCGAGCCTTTTAAGCCGGGTCTGCTCTGTCCGCGCCTGATTCAGCAGCCGGCTGAGGTTTTCATGGTTTATCTGGAACGACAGCACAGAAACCTCACTGTTACAGATGTAGTGAATATCCTCGATCGTCATATCCTTGAGTGCTGCGATTTCCTCCCCAGTCAACCCCATTTTGTCACAGCGACGAATGAAACCATTTTTAAGCTCCATAACGAGATCGAGCAGAAAACCGTTAGCAGCGCGGGATAAATTAGTGTTCATTGTGCAACCCTTCAGTTGTTAAGGCATAAGTCGGAGCAGCGGCCTGTCGCTGCAGTTCGCGGAGGCGACGAAGCACCCTGACCAGGCGAAATAACGTCAGGGTCATATCATCATTGAGTAAAGGAGGATGAGATTCAGATGTACCGATCAGCAGATTTACAACGAGCTCCATATTCACGGTGTCAGCACCGGTGCCAGTGAGCGAAGCCAGAAGTAGTGCAGCCGGATGTGAAGTTTCTGCAGATGCCATACGATAACCCGGGGCGTTTTCGTCTTCGCTCGCCGGCTCGAAACCTTCAGCACAGCCTAACGCTTCGCTGATATCCCAGCACAGTCGATAGGCCATGCTTTGCAGATGTTCGATATCGTCCTGAAGGGCATTTATTTGCCAGAAAGAAACATCTGATTGGTTGTTTGCAGTGAATTCAACAGACTGAGGGGATTGTCCATCAGTTGCAGTATGTGTTTCAAACGCTGATGAAGCGACTTCTGCATGTACAACCGGAGATGACTCGCTTTGAATATCATCAAGCAAATCAGAGGCTTTAGAGGGAGTCTTTTCTTCTGTAATGTGGAGTTCGTTATTTCGCGGTATATCAGCAGCGATTGGTTCAATCTCTGTTTCTGCCGTATGAGCAACTGCCTCATCATTGGCCCCAACAATAGGCACGACTGACGCTTGAGGTTGATGCAAGACCTCCTGCTCAAGATCCCCAGCGTGCAACATTGGTTTTCTGGCGTCTCGAAGTTCCAGCAGCCAACGGTCATAGTCCATTTCATCATCAGGCAGCGCATCAGTCAGATCACCAATAAGCTCGTCAAGGAACATGTCCTGAGACCAGCTTTCAGGATCGTCGAATTTTTGGCAACACCCGCCGTACACCTCTGCGAAGGTTTTAACAGGCTCAATGCCTTTATTAAGGCAGCAGTTGTCCCATACTTTTTCGGCACTTTGCCTGAGCGACAGAAGCTGGTTGATACTTTCTCGTTTGAAACCGGATGTCAGCAGGGTCGGCATCCAGGGAAAAAGATGCTTCAGAGTGTCTTCCATCCGACTTATTGTGGAATAGTGAACGGGCAGACCTTCCTTCGCCAGAATAGCTGACAGCTCACGTAAGGTTGCCTTTCGACCAACCGTTTCCTCGTGAATTTTTCGGACATTCTGCACGCCAAACGCTTTATCGATAAATGTCAGTGACCCGCGCCCTTCATTTTCGGCCAGATGACCAACCAAGCAATTTAACCTGCCTGGCCAGGGTTTAATGGCGCATAAAATCTCATTGAACCGGCTTTCACCCGTTTCTTCCCAAAGCTCTTTAAGAATTGCATACCGGGTGTTACCCCCGTCACTGAACGTCCATATCCCATCAGGAAGGCGTGGGTCATGAGTAACAATCGGCACGGAGGCAAGTCCGCGAGCCCTGATTGACTCTTTTATATAGTCGAAGCGCGGATTACGCGTTTTGCGCGGATCGTCAGGATTAGGACGTAACTGATCAAGCGTAAACACCCGCGTAAGCGTGCTTTCTACTCCAGCAATTGAACCTTCAGGCAGGATTTTTTTCATCGGTACTGCTTCCTGTCATCGTATCCGAGGTCATAACTGCCTTCAGGGTACTCAGAAAACAGCGTGTATTTTCCATCAAACTGCACTTTCAGGGTTCCGGTTGGCCCCTGGCGCTGTTTACTGATGATGATCTCTGCCTGCCCTGGACAGTTAGTGTCGGCGTTATAAACCTCATCCCTGTAGATAAAGCTAATCAGGTCAGCATCCTGCTCAAGCGCGCCGGAATCACGAAGATCGCCATTATTAGGGCGTTTATCAGCGCGTTGTTCTACCTGACGATTAAGCTGAGAGAGCGCAAGTACCGGGCAGCCGAGTTCTTTTCCCAATGCCTTAAGAGAACGTGAAATCTCGGCGATTTCCTGCGTACGGTTCTCCATGCCAGGACAACGTACAAGCTGCAGATAATCGATCATGATGAGTGAAGGCTGCCCGTACTTACGGATATAACGTCGCGCACGGGTACGAAGCGTTGCCGGGGTTTGGGCGCTGTTATCATCGATGATAAGTCGATTGCGCCATTCGGCCAGTTCGTGAGCCCCTTTACTAATGAGATTCCATTCAGTGTCACCAAGATCACCGCTGCGCAGACGACTAAGCTCTACCTTGCTACGCATGGAAAGCAGCCGCATCATCAGCTGTTCGGTAGGCATTTCAATACTGAAAATGAAAACGCTTTTTTTCGGTCGTCCCAGCAATGCGCCAATGCACCAGCTCAGCGCCATAGAGGTTTTACCCATTGATGGTCTGGCGGCCAGCAAAATCAGATCCCCTGGCTGAAGCCCGCAGGACATATAATCCAGCGCTGCCATACCTGTTGGAGTGCCGGTTATAAAATTGTCTGATCCTGTAGCTGATTCAAGTTTGCTGAGCAGTAAGTCCAGCGCTTCCGTTACTTCGATCTCTTTCGCATGCTGAATAATGCCCTGCTCACTTAGTTTGAAAAGGGCATTTTCAGCATGCTCTGCAACCTCAGGCGCGCTAAGGCGATGGTGATGCACGTCGGCAAGAATGGCATTGCCAACCACAAGCAGTTCTCGTAAACGACTTTTCTCCACCAAGACAGCGGCATAGCCCATAATGTTGGCAGCTGAAGGGGTGTTTTTAGAGAGTTCTGCCAGATAAGCGAAGCCGCCGCAGCGCTCGAGATCATTACTGCGCTCAAGCTTCTCGCTAAGCGTGATGAGATCAAAAGGCTGGGCCGCGGCAGACAATTTAGACATAGCCATATAAATGGCGCGATGCCCGGAAATGAAAAAATCTTCCTTCTTCAGCAGTAGATTGACGTCATCCCATCGATCATTTTCCAGCATCAGCGCACCAAGCACGCACTGTTCTGCCTCAGTCGAAAAAGGTATATCAGTAGCTTTTTCAGGCATGAAATTCCCCTCTACCGTCAAGTAGATATAAAGAAGTAAACAATCAAATTATTTAGTTTTGCGGGCCGTTATTTCATTAACGTAAATATCTAAATAACGGTCGATCAGGCCTTGTATGAGCTTTGATGACGTCATAACTCTTCCGAACGCGGATCCGACTGACATAGCGGCCTGCTCGGTTTGGACTCGTCTTGCGGGACCTATGTAAACCAGAGGGGCTAATTTTTTATCGTTTTCGAGCGAAGGCATAGCTACTGACTCCTAGTTAAGTTTTGTTGTGGAATTAGCCATAAATAAGATTCCATATGAAAACGAACAGAGCCCCTGAAATTTTAATGCGCTGCCATGTACACCGCGCTAACCCTCGCTCAAACAGGTTTGTGTTAAGAAAGAGCAATCTTATGATAATGTTAAACACTAAATAACTTTATAGTTTACATATTAACATTGCTGATGAAAAAAACGCAATTATTTTGCGTTCGATTGTTTTTTATTTACCTTCAATGCTTAAAAATTTCATTTAAAATCATAAAATTAATTAGCCTCATGGTGTGTGCATGTTAGATACGATTGGGAAGCGGCTTAAATGCTGTAGAGCTGCAACCGGCACTTCTCCTCAAGAGTTAGTTGCCTATGTTCATGAAAAAAACCTGGACCTGTCTTACACTTCTTACACACGCTGGGAAGCCGGCAGTGCTTTTCCTGTCAAAAAAATCCAGGCACTCAATGTGATTGTTGAATTTTTCAACAATCATGGGCTTCATGTTGAAACGGAATGGATCTTAACTGGCGAAGGATTTCCTCCTCAGTTTGCTGAATACACCACGCTGGACGAAGACACTCTTTTTATTCTTGCAAGCCGGCAACTGGCTAACGTTGAGCTAATACAAATTGGCGGCGTCTATGGTGAGCCGTACGTAAATTTCGGAGAGTTCTGCATTGTATCTAATGAGATAAATATCGACCCTAATAATGGTAAGTTGTGTTACATCAGACATGATGATGGCATAAAGATAGGGGTTATCTTAGTTTTGGATGAAGATACGATTCAGATTCAAGGCAAAGAAATAATAAATGTAAAAAAAGAAAACGTAATAGAGTGTCGGAGAATAAAGTGGATTCAAAAGAAATAAAAATTAACTTCCATCGTTGTAGTAACGAGGTGATTAATTTTTTAGATAAATTTGAGCGAACCACATACGTATCTACCTTACTTGTAGAGAATAATCTAATCTGTGCTCATCAGAGCAATGGTTACGCAGATTGGGATAACAAGTTTTATTATGAAGGTAAATACAAAGACAGTCTTCTGATAAAAATAGGTATCGAATTAACCAAGATACGGAAGGGTGATGTTAGCACCGTTATATGGGATGAAGCCCTTAAGATTGACAAAGATAATATTATCGACAAACAACGTCGCGAGCATAATATTTATCATGGCATAAGCTTTATTTACGGCATTGAGGACAATGTAAGTATGGCCCTTAATGTCTGCACTGGAGAAGACACATCGCAAAAGGAGTTTGAAAATCTGATGCTCCCAATGCGCTTTGCGCTTCTGAATTATTTTAAGGATTTATAATGTTTACTAAAGACTTTACTGTTGACGAAAAACATGTTGATTTTCAAGGTGTTGTTGACGGACTTTACTACCCGTTCTATATGGAATGGACGCGCCATGCGTTTATGAAAGATGAGCTTGGTCTGGATCTGGAGCAGGAATTCACTGAAGGTAGAATTCACATGATTCTTGAGTACACAATGAAATTCAAGAAAAGCCTGCAAAAAGGTGATGAAATGCAGGTCACATGCTCCGTCGCGGAAAATGAAAAAAAGAACCGTATCAATTTCGTTCAGCAGATATTAGTAAATGGTTCAGTGTATGCAGAGGCTGTATTTGTAGCAACCTGCCTTGTTAAAGGACGTCCTTCTGTCCCTGATGTCGTAAAAAACGCTCTCGCTAATTGATATTAAGGGAATCCGTTCGGATTCCCTATTAACTAAACATCTATAAATATATATTTTCCATCCCCACCGGTAACTCCCTTCCCCCCTAACACCTTTGAAGACTTCAACATATAACCGCTCTTTTTCTTAAACTTCCCCTGAAATTCAACCTCTTCATATATACGAGCCCTGAAAAAACGATTGTCATTTTTAGAATGTAAAATATTCATTTTCTCTATCGCTGATTGTACTTTCCTTTTATCTACCTCAAGAGAGTTAGAATTGATGAATTTGAATATGGTGTCAGGTAACGATACGAATATGAATCCACTTACTGTATGCACTAAGCTTTCATTCTCATTAATACTCAGGTCTCCCCTTTCAATTCCCTCTGATAGCCATGAAATAAACCGGGGACCTAAATCATTAATGTCAGTTATGTTATTTTTTGGTTCTTCAATGATTGATATAATTTTTTCATCATTTAATTTTTCCTTAACGCAAATTTCCAGATCTTCCCCCTGGGTGATAGTATCTTCCAAGTCTAAATTGTTGCTTTTTACTGAAGTATCAATGGCTAGGCATGCTTCCTTTAGGAGAGGTACTGGCTCCAGTTTTGACTCCTGCGAATTTTCCGAAAAATCGGGTGCGTGAATAGGCATTTCAGCATGCTGATCTGTGTCTAATCCTATGTCGTCATTAACGTTATCAACAGCAAACATGCTTATTAAAAGAGCAGTGTCGTCCTCCTGAGCTTGAGCAGCGTCCTCCGTCACCTTTTGCTCTGACTCTGTAGTTTCTATGCCTTGTTGCAGTTTTTCTGGGACCAGATTTAGGTCAGATTCAGAATGAGGTAAAGCCGATGAGAGTAAAGCATCCAGATTATTTGCAAGTTCTGGATTAGCAGATAGAGCCTCCCCTGAAGATGTCGAGCCGTGTTGGTGGCTCTTCGCAATGCTTTCATCAATTGCAGGTTCCAGACTCGCTCCTGAAGCTGTCAGACTTAGCGTATCTTCTAAGCCTGGAATCGGCGATGTCTCCTTAGTAGAAGGATGACTTTCTGCTGTCGTCAGTGTGTGGTTTAAAACACTTGGAGCATGCAGTTCAGGTGAGCCCACCAGTTCCCTTGCCTTTGCAATGATCTCCTCAATTAAAGGTATTCCACTTACCCCCTGATGGAGCAGAAGAGTCATAGCCTTAAAAGCAGCAGGTTTGGAAGAAAGCCATAAAATTCCGTCTTGCGGCAAAAGTCGGGCGGCGATGAATGTTGCTAATGGCTGTCCACTGACATTGCCGGTATCTTTAGCAATATTCCGGAACCTGAAAATACTGTCTGGTGCTTTAACCCCGGGAGGCCAGAAACTACCATCCAAAAACTCGCCTTCGTAGTGAGCCAGTAATGGCAGATGATGGAATAAAGCCGCCCAAAAAATCACAGCATTCCATAAAGAATTCTGCGCCGCCTGCTCCTCAGGAGCAGCTCCGGGTGGAAACATATACCCCTTCGCTAATCTGACGCTGTAAGCTGTAAACTTGAGCGTCAAATCAAGATATCCGCCTTCTGAGCTCCATTCTCCAGCTGAAGTGGCTGGGACATTCTGGGTAGCTTGAGCGAGCGTTCTGAGGGGGTCCAGATAAAGTCTTTCATACACATTTTCTGGAAGCGACGTATTATCCCAGAGCTGTTTTAAAAGCTTTTTTCGGTGCGGCATAGCCAGCAACTCAGCGCCTGTGGAAGGAGTAAAGTATCCTGAAGGGGATTTTTTTGCTGAACTGTCTTCAGCTGTATCCTTACTTGAGAATAAATTTTTCAGCTTGTTTAACATACGGAAATCCTGGAAAAGTTGGTGTCGGTCCTTAAGAGCTATACAGAGGGATTTATGACGTTTATTTGACGACTTGCCTGACTATTTCATTGAGGATCAGCATTTTTCTGGCTCGTGTTGCTGCAACGTAGAGCAAGTTGATCTCATCTCTTCTGTCCTCTGCGCTTATCAGCGGATTGTTGATGTCATTAAAATCGTCATTAAGAACGACCGTATCCCATTCCAGGCCTTTACTGCGATGAGCCGTTACTACTGTTAAATCTGCCTCGCTTTCGTTATGTGCTGTCTGTCGCTTTAAAATCACGAGTTTCTGCGGAAGTGGAAAGTACATTTCCAGCAGCTTAATAGCCTGCCCCATATCTGCATCTTTTGTAGCTTTTGCGATCGCTTTGTACTCATCAAAATCCCTGTAATCTTTGGTGAGCAGCGAAGTTTGCATTCGCTCAGGCATATCAACCGAGAACCAATATAAATCTTCCAGATCCTCGACACGATATCCTTCGATACCGCCTATCCAGAAGACCCTTTTCCCTGCAAGGCTTGCTGTAAGTGCTGCCCCAATAACGCCGGCTATCGTTCTGCTGATTACACAATGATGCTCTGCATCTTCCGGAAGCGTATCAGCAACACTGTCATCACCACCGCAGCCAGTGACTTTTCGTTGTTCTCCCGCCTCTCTCAATAATGCATTTGCCACTTCTGCTACAGCAGGCCCGAACCTAAAGCTGTTTGTTAGCCAAAGTCGATCTGCGTCTACCAGCTCAGCTGCATTAAGAGCATTTTCAGCCCCCCTGAAACGGTAAATCTGTTGGTACTGGTCACCCACCAGAATGACGCTACATTTCTGATTAAGTACAAAATGACTGGTTACGGGATTTGCATCCTGAGCCTCATCAAAAAGGATTAGATCCCATTTCAAACTAAGGTTTGGAGTTGAAAGCTGAAATAGTTTCAGATAGGTATCGTGTGTGACGGGAAAGCGGGAATCAGAGCAGCTCATTTCTCGCCATAGAACCTGAACAGCACCCAAGATTTTGCCAGCATCAAGACCACTACGATCGTTTTCATCAGGCAAGTGGGCAAGACACGGGGCTAAATCAGCACTGTAGAGGAAGTTATTCAGCGAAGTGAGGCAGGCTTTTGCAAGAGGCCAGTAGCGTGAGTTCAACAGCCTTGCAACGTCGGTTATGCGAAGAGACGTTGTGAGTCGATGCTGAAAGAAACGACCGAACTGTGACCAGGCAAGCTGATGCGACGTTTTGCATTCAACATTGAAAGGAAAGCGGCGCTCAGCCTCATCCCGGATGGCGCGATTATATGCCAGATACAGCATTCGCCGTTCCGGGTTAGCTCTGGCGAATGCTTCAAGCGTTGATGTTTTTCCGGTTCCGGCAAAAGCGCCCACGACAAGCTTGTTTCCCGTCCACGTAATGATTCTTTCCTGTTCGGGAGTCTGTTTAAAAGACATAGCTTGGCAACCTCTGACAATGGGGAGTCTCAAGGCTGACGGTTTTCAGGGCGATAAACGACCATAAACTGAATGTTGAAATGGAATATTTTCTTCTTCCGCTTTTTTCCAGATACCAGACAAAAAAAACGCCTCCGAGGAGGCGTTATGGTTCAGGCAGCGTTATAAGGCGGCAAACGATGACTGCGCGCTGTCCACGGCTTCAGGTTCATCCACATTATCAGGAACGACTGCCTCTTCTACTTCCACGACCAGTTCGTCGATAGTGACTTCGCCACTGCTGACGTGTTGCCCCCGATCGTAGCAATCGAAACCTTCAAGTTCATGGGCGGGCTCGGTGTACCAGTGACGAACCTCGCAATCGAACATTGCCGATAGTGCGGCCACTGATTCACCGGACGGCGGAAACCAGGGTGAGTCGAAGGACAGCTGTATGCTGTTTATCCCTTCACGCTGAAAGCGGACGTTATGGCCGGCGGGCCATTCCATTCCGTACAGCCGACAGTAAAGACTGGTTGCCGTAGACATACCGGCCAGCAATCCACCACTCCCGTTTATCTCAGCCGCAAGTCGGCTGGGAATAATCTGCAACAGATCGCAGGGCTGGGATCGTTCGGGAAACTGCCCGAGTTTTTCCCAGCACAACGCAAAGTCAATGTCTCGCGAAAGAGACGCTACACCAAACCAGTCGGCATACCGATCTTCCATAAGCCTGCCAATATGTCTGCGCGACAACTCTGGAATGCTTTCCCACTTTATGGCGCCAATACCCGACTGATGATAAACACGATTTATCAACCGGATATGATGACCGTCCAGGGGGACGTCTTTTTTCAGATATTCCAGCCACTGCTCATAGGCCTGATTAGCCAGCGTATTCTGCCCGACCCCAAGTTTTATAAGCTCCGGGAAGGGTGAAAAAGATGCCGCTTTAACGGGGCGAAGCAGGCCGCCATAGCCAGCAAGGAAAAGTTTTATGCTCTGCATAACGGCATGACGGTAAAGAGGCTCTGTTTCGCCTTTTATCCATTCCTCCGCAACGGCCAGAAGCGGAGATTTGCCGGTAATTTCAAAATGATTTCTGCACCAGTCAGACATGGTTGATTTCCTCTCAGGTAAAAAAAGAGGGCATCATCCCGTGAGGAATAATGCCCTCACGGGATGGCAGCGCGCGAAGTGAGCGCTACCGGTTTGGTTAATTAAGCAGCCTGGGCCGCTTTTTCAGTTGACTGCAGTAAAAAATCTGACGCTTCTCTTGCATGCCGGCAGGCACGAAAAAGGGCTTTTTTGTCCTCTTTAAGCGCCTTCAGCCAGGAGTCGATATAGCTTTCGTGCTGGACCTCACCATAAACGCCAAGCTGGGCGCAGAGAAATGCGCTGCCCATTTCGGCTATCAGCTCCTCAAATGCATAAACCGGATCGCCAAACTTTCTGGATGATTTGGTTATGCCTTCGCGGTTGAGTCGTTTCTCATGGCCTGATGCATGCACCATCTCATGCAGCAGCGTGGACCAGTAATCGGCCTCGGTAAAAAATTGCTTCGCCTCCGGCATCACAATTCTGTCGGTGGACGGGCTGTAGAAGGCGCGATCCTGTAAACGAATGCTGATAGCCACGCCTGCGGCATCAAGCAGTTCCATTATCCGCTGCTCGGTCGGCCAGTGAAGCCTGCCCTGCTCATCTTCATCAGGTGAGGCATGCGGTATATCGACAGCAGATTCGGGTAACCCGTCACACTGATCGACGTTAAACAGGAAGTTGGGCTTTATCATCACCCGCGACTCCATCAGCGGATTACCTTCGGCGTCGAAACGCAGATTTCCGCTGAGATCTTCAGCCTGTTTTTCAAAAGGCTTGAAGATAACGGCTTGTGCGCAGGTTTCACCCTTACGAACCTGGCCGCCCATGTCCTGAGCCTGTTTGTATGTCAGCCAGCGATCCGTTTTGTATCCCTTCTCTTCGGCCTCAAGCCAGAGAAGCAGAACGTTAACACCGCTATAGGCGCGCCCCGTCGATGCATTGACCGGCAGCGGGCCCGCGGCGGCGTACTTATGTGTTGTGCGCCAAGGTTTTTTCCACGGCTCGACGCCTTTCTCAAGTGCTTCTACGATGCGATCCGTTACCTTCTGATAAAGATCGACGGTATCAGTTTTCTTAGTGCGACGCGCTTTGGTTGGTTTCTTCACGGGATACTCCTTTAGTAAAAAAAGGGCGTATCCCTCCCCTGATGGGCGAGAAATACGCCCGTCAGGGTAAGTTGTTAACGCACCGGAGAAATGATCTTTCCGTCGGCGGTTATGCTGTTTAGTCGCGACCGGAGTTGCCGCCTGGAATGATAAAAATCGTGGCGGACATGCCGCTTACTGTCAGTAAACATTGCTTCTTCAAGCATTGAAGCTGCCGAACCGAACCACCGGGCCCGCTCTTCGTCGCAGCTGCAGTCACTAAAATCCGCAGTCCTCATCAGGTCCATCCGTTCACGGAACAGCCCGAGTTTATGCTGACTGAGCCAGCTGATGGTTTTGCGCTTCAGCTGATAGGTTGAACGGACAGACAAAACAACCACCTTGTCTGCAGGCGTTATGGGACTGAAAAAAGCCGGGTCATCTACAGTGAGAGCGTACGTCTCAGAGATCTGACCAAAATTCAGTTCGACCTGCACGCCCGGGTCGGCACTCCCACCGCTGTATTCCAAGGCATAAATGCGCTCTTTGCGGTAGAACAGCTGGCCGGGTAATCCGTTCCTGAATTCCAGGAACAAACCTTCCTGCGAACAGATAACAAGCCTGACTGACATAGCCTGATGGTAGGTTTCATGAAACAGCTGCGCGAGCGCGTCACTGTTGAAAGTAAACATAGGATCACCTGCTGTAATAGCGGGATTTGTCTCCTTACGGAGAGCAAACCCCGAAGGATGGGTACAGGTCAGTCGTTGTGCTGCTGAGCAAGCCAGAACTCAATGCCTGATATAGCCTCCCACTCTTCAGTCGTGATCTGCTTGCCAGGACCGGAGGTTTTTACCAGCAACAGGTGTTCAATTGCGCCAGGTATAACAAACGATGCCGGTATTTTTTCAGGTGCTTTGGTAAACATATCCATATTCCATGCCAGCCATCGCTGCGCGAAAAGCCAGTTTTGTGGACAGGAACTGGTTATGTAATAGCTGTCCGGGCATAGGTTATGCAGAAGAACCAGCACGATGCGCACGAATAAATCCTGTTTGCATCGCTGGCTATTCACTTTGCGGTACGGCCGAAAATTATCCGAAAGCGTCTGCCTGAGGTAGAACGGATTGAGGCAGTAGCCTTCACCGTCCTTATGGTTGAACGTGACTGAACCCTCTTCGTCAAAAAGTTCTGACGCGCGGTTCATGTCAAAACCCAGCTGCTTATAGGGCCGGAGCTGAGCAGGAAGAAGCCAGAATGCTTCTTTAACTGCGTCAGTAAATCTGAACCACTGTTCATCATTTATGGACGCTCCCTGCTCAAACTGGTAAACGCCTGGAAGGACCAGAGGCTCGGTTGGTGTATGTGTCATGGTGAATCTCCATTAAAAATGGGATTTACCGCCCACAGGGAGGTAAATCCCCGTTGGGTTAAGTTAAATCGATTGCGGGATCAGCGTTTGCGGGTTTTCTGTTCTTCGAGTGTGAACTCAAGTTCTGAAACCAGTCCCCAGTCAGCCGTCGTAAACGGACGTTCACCCCCGGAAACGCTTCTGATAAGCAGTTCATCAGCTGCGCCGGTAATGAAACCTTCCGTGCTGAAAGGCTGAGGAGCATCACTGCCACCAATCAGTTGGTGTCGTATTGCCCAGCGAACAGGAAGCGCCCAGCTGACGCCGCCAGCTGATGACGTTATCTCAAAGCAGCCTGAGCAATGGTGATACAGCATTAGCAGCGCAATCCGCGTGAAAAAGTCGATGGGCTGACCTTCCGTTTCAATACGCAAATCAGGGCTCATATCCCGGGTAAACATCACGCTTTTGAGTATGTAATTCCCTTCGTCTTTTCCACCGAATTCAAAAGCATCGGGGTGAGTAAACATCATAGATGCACGTTCCAAGCGTGTACCGTCAGTTGGCGAACACGGACGGAGATGTACCGGTAACAGCCAGAATGCTTCAGTGACTGCCAGGGTAAAACTGTGCCACTGGCTCGGGGATATCCATCCGGTCTGCTTCACGGTATAGGTAACGTGTTGGGGCGGTACGGAGATTGGTGTCATGATAAATCCTCAAAAAAAAAGGGGATTTATCCCCCTGATGGGGAATAAATCCCCACAGGGTTAAGTCTGATTAGAAAGATTCTAATCGGCTAATTGCCAGATCGCCCAAGCCTTCAGAGCGTCCATTTAAGGAAATCCGTTCATGCAAAGAGCGGTCAAGCCTGATGCTTATGGCACGGATGGAGTCAACCAAATCAGCACAGCCAGAACTGAGAAAACGATCCTGAACCATACCGAACTCAAGGTTGTATATGACGTTGATCTGAACGGCTATCGTGAAGGGCAGCTCACCGTATAGGTGCACCTGCTCGTCAAGGTCGTCCAGACCAAATCGCTGATAGGCTAATGCCGTAAGCATGTCGCACTCGTATTTAGCTAACTGCAGCATATCTGCCAGGTTTGTTGAAATAGTCATATTCCACGTCCCTTTACTGATATGCATAACGCAGGTTTGCCATCTGATTCGCCAGCTTCAGTGCAAAACGGCGAGCCTGACGGTAAGAGCGGAATACCTCATCCGGCTTTTTCAAAGAACCAAACCGGTGATTACCGTAAAAAGTGCCGGAACGAGTAAGTATGCCGGCCGTCCATTTTCCTGAAGGTAACTGATGAACCTGAACCTTAAAGCTGAGTGAGCCAGTCCGGTTCGTTATCCACTCTTCTTTTCTTTTGCCGGCCGCAACGCGATCCCGCAGGGATAAAGCTGCAGCGAAGGCTGCTGAAAAGATGCCTTTTATGGAAAGGGAGGTTGGTAATAAAAGGGTAATCATGGTGTTTCTCCTGTAAAACGGGAAACACCTGCCCTGTCGGGAAAGATGTTTCCCGAGGGGGTCCGCTGAGCGGATGGATGGTTAAGAAAGTAATCAGTCCTGACGCGTTAAGACGGTAAGTGTCGCCAGTGCTGACGTTGCCATTTGCGCCGTTTTACGGGCCGCTCTGAACGTATGAAACTCACCGTGACGGCTGTGCACAAATGCTTCCGACGGCTGTACGTCGATCATCTTACGGGCCATAACAATGGCGTGGTAACGACGATCGTCAAACCAGACGCGGGAGCGGTATTCATGCAGACCGGAGGGTGAGGCAAGCCAGGGCGTTCTTCTGATAGCAGCTTTCAGTCGGGGACAATCTGAAACAACGCGAGTTGTGGCAGAACGGGCCAAATCAAACGGTTTGCTGAGCTCAGTAAGAAACGAACGGATAAGTGACATGATTTCTCCTGAAAACGGGAGAAACATGAGCCCGCTCGGGAATGTTTCCCCGAAGGACGTAAGGCCGAAGCCGGATAGTTAAGAAACTACATGTACACCCTTTATTTCCCGTGCGAGAGTTTGTATTGAGCACACTAAATCTGCACAGGCCGGGGCGAGAAAATGTCCTATCTCAATTCCGTACTCGAAGGTGAAAATAGCGATTTCACTATCGATATGCACTTCATGATTAGGATCATCTATGCCGAGTTTTTTATAAGCTAATGCCGTGAGCAATTCGCTCTCGAGTGCAGCTAATCTCAGCATATCGGACAGAGTTGTTGATAGATTCATCATAGGTATAGTTTCTCACGATAAATGGAGAAACATGAGCCCGCTCGGGAATGTTTCCCCGAAGGACGAAGGCCGAAGCCGGATAGTTAAGAAACCTCGATCGTCACGCAGTAGGAGCGAAAACTGACGATATCTGCTTCCAGAGGTGAGCAGATGTACCACACTTTACGTGTACTTCCTTGCAGGCTTTGGAAGTGTTCGTTTGTAGCTACCCGAAGGCGGTCATCTCAAGCTACGAGACCATTGGTGGTTGTCCGAAGACAACGTGCGAAACAGGTTAATAATAACGTTTATTGTACTTATTGTTCAAGAAAATATCATTCATCATTCATCATTCTATTATATACGCGGGCAACATATGCACCCCGCCCGTCGCCATGCCCAAGATCCATTGAAACAAGCGCCTCAGCCTCCTTACGACTCATTCCATTTTCAACATGAAAATTAACAGCGTCACGCGCATAAGCATATCGCAGGCTGTGCGGAGCATTAACGCCGGTCATACCATTTTCTCTTAAAACATTATGAAAACGGTCAAGCGACTGATGAAGAGTAGGTTTATTAATCAACTTTCCATTATTTTCATTTGCATAAGAAATGGCTTGACTCAATAAGTGCATGACTTTTTCACGCTCAAATATTGTGACGTCCCGTGCCCGCCCGCCTTTTGATCCAAAAACAACGCTGATTTTATTTTCACCGGTAGCTAAAGTTTGCTTCCAGGTTTTGAGGGACTTTGCCGCCTGGACAACTTCTTCTGCACGAAGACCTATATATCTTGCAAGCTGAATTCCGATCGCCACTCCTTCATCTTTGGGCGAGACAGCAGCCACGATTTCGGCCAGTCTTTCATCAGTAATTGCAATTTTCTTCCCTTCCCTGCTTGCCCCTGAAATTTTCAGCGCCTCATTGCTTAACTTTTCATGCGAAGGATTAGCAAGGATATTCCTGCCTCCCTGTGAAAGCACAGAACGAATAGCGGCCATTTCATTCTGCAGCGTTCGGGAAGATATATTTTCTTCCTGTCGGCTTCTTATATAATACTCGATATGCTTTGTTTTAACATGGCTTACGTCCCGAATCTGAATATTAAGGGTTGCCAGTCGCTCCGAAAAGCGGCTGGCAATCTTAGAACGATCTGAAACAGTTTTAAAACTTCCTCCGCCCTGGCGTGCCAGCGTCACGAGTTGTTTACTTAATTTATTGGACATATCCACCTCTGCCAGAATCCAGAACATTCAGCACGCATGTGCTGACCGTTCTGTAACTCTGTGCGCTTACATCTCTTCCCCGACGGCGTGGTTGCCTTTGCGCTTCCTGCGGCTCAACTGGTATCTGTGCATCGGGGCGGCGAAATGTTGAGTTCTTGCGAGGCTTCCCCAGGTCTCTGACCTGTTTGCGGCTTGCGCCGTGCTGACGTGAGTCAGTCTGCCTCCGTACATCAGTTTCCTGATGTCGCCATCGATACCGAGTCGATCATTCTCCTTGTAGTTGAACGCCCCTGACGTTTCGTTCGTCAGTGCCGCGTTGTGGTTGATAAATAGCCAGAGTTGTTCTGAAAACACGTACTACGTGCACGTCAGATTGTACCGGTCTGTTGAAAACCGCACTGTACGTGGGTTTGGACGTTATGCGCTGCGCGCGTCACTTTGTTCTCGTTTCACTCGAACCAAAGTGACGCCGCGCAGCTTCATGCTCCTAATGCGTCTTCCGCAAGCGCCCAAATGTTCCAAATGGGCTTATGCGTCATAGCAAAAGTCGGATGCAGCTCAGGCCGTACACCTGAAAAGCTTCATAACGGAAGTGTGCGAAACAGCATAAGCTATGCCGTTCGTGAGATGCCTGGCGTATGTAAAAGCCGTGGCTGAGATGTGTATATAAACCTTCATCGTCTGCGACATAGATGCGCTGTTAAGGACGATATCCGCTTCCAAAGGTGAGCAGATTTACCACGCTTTTGCGTTCCCCCTTTCAGGCTGCGGGAGTGTTTCTTGTAGCTACCCGAAGGCGATCCTCTCAAGCTACCGGACCATTGGTGGTCGTCATTGACGACATAGAACAGTTGAAAATATATCAATCAATCTGTAGAAATGTCAAATGTTAGATTTTGAATTAATATACAAAGCTAAAACTCATCACAGGAGTAATCGTGAATATTGAATGGTTAAAATTTGGTAGTTATGTATTACCTGCTATTGCCATGACACTTAATTTTGCTGCAAGATTTAAGACACTTACAAATGAGAGAATATCTATTTATAAAGATATCAAGCCGCTTTGTACAGCGATAGAAATGAAACCCTATGAGATAAAGGCGATTGACAAAGAAATAAATAATCTAATTCTATTTGAATCCACGCGAATTAGAAACCCTCTTTTAGCGCAGCAGCATTTAAAAATATTAAGTTGTAATGATCTTAATGATATTCAAAAATCAAGAATTAAGAAACTTGCACATTGCATTGATCAGGAGGCTAATGACACCGCAACAGGAAATAAAGAAATAAAATTCACGCTCAACAAGGAAAAATACAAAAAAAGAAAAGCGGAGGGTTTCGGCTATATAATTACGTGCCTTATTGCTTATTACATACTTTTCTTTTCGGCGCTTAGCTTTCCCAAAGAAGACATTCCAATTTCAATAGCAATGCTTGTTATGTCCCTTGGCCCTGTTTGGGTTATATTAGTAACAATAGCTACATACCCCGTGTATGGATTTTATAAAGACAACAAAAAGATCATCGATTCATTGAATGTTTTTTGCGATTAAATATAAATACTGGTCAGATAAAAACCCCATGAATGCGGTGGATTTTTATTAGGAGGGCTTCACCATCAAAGAGACGTTAACAGAAATAAATAAACTATTTAGAAGGTAGTCATATTTTTCCGGCAACCAAAGTTCTATGTAACTCCGGTTAATACGCAGATCAATATGTCAGGTCTTTAAATGTCACTATATTAACAGTATGGGGCCGGAAGAATCCCCCCTACTTTTTCTGCCACGTTCTACCAGTAATGCGCCATAGGGGACGATATGGGGATCGCCCCTAATTTGGCTACCAGGCTTTGCCAGTGCAGCGCCTAATAAGTCGGTATGGGAATCGCCCCTACTTTTGCTATAGGGTTCTGCCAGTGCAGCGTCCAAAAGGAGGTATGGGAATCGCCCCTATACTTGCTGTCTGGTTCTGCTAGTGCAGCCCCTAAAGGCCGATATGGGAATCCCCCCTACTCCCGGGCGCTACGTAATTGCAGCTGGGCCGCCGGCGCCGGTTATGGGAAACAGCCCTACTCCCAGGCGTGCCGGAACAGCCGCTGAGCCGCCGGCACCAATTATGGGAAACAGCCCTACTTCCGGACGCGCACGCACCGCAGCTGGTACGCCGGCGCGGGATGTGGGAAACAGCCCTACTTCCGGACGCGCACGCACCGCAGCTGGTACACCGGCGCGGGATGTGGGAAACAGCCCTACTTCCAGACGTGCACGCACTGCAGCTGGTGCGCCGTTACGGGATGTGGGAAACAGCCCTACTTCCGGACATGCACGCACCGCAGCTGGTGCGCCGGTACGGGATGTGGGAAACAGCCCTACTTCCGGACATGCACGCACCGCAGCTGGTGCGCCAGTGCGGGATGTGGGAAACAGCCCTACTTCCCGGCGTGCACGCACCGCAGCTGGTGCGCCAGTGCAGGATGTGGGAAACAGCCCTACTTCCCGGCGTGCCGGAATGGCCGCTGAGCCGCCGGCGCCAGTTATGGGAAACAGCCCTACTTCCCGGCGTGCCGGAATGGCCGCTGAGCCGCCGGCGCCAGTTATGGGAAACCGCCCTACTTCGCGGCGTGCCGGAACGGCCGCTGAGCCGCTGCCACCCGTTATGGGAAACCGCCCTACTTCCGGGCGGGCCGCAACTGCCGCTGAGCAATCGGCGCCAGTCATGGGAAATCGCCCTACTTCCGGACGCTACGTGATGGTAGCTGGCACCTAGGTGCAGAATATGGGAAACAGCCCTAGTAAGAATATAGGGCCGTAGTGAGGAAGGTACAGCTGAGGATCTGATAAAATAAATGAAATATCTTATTGTTTTGGATAGATATTAAAAATTAACTTCCCGTTAGAATCTGCTTGATAAGAGACTCGCAAAGGGGTTTTATCATTGATCTGTCTTAGAGCAGGTTCTAAAAATGTACGTTTGAGTTCTGCGAGATTAGATTTCTGAGACTCGGGCAGCATGAATCTTTCAGAAAGCCAATCATGAGAAGTGACCCAAATCTGAGAGCTTCTGAACTGGCAGAGGCTCTCATAAAGTCGCACAGTACGCGGGTTTTTGAGGCTTCCACAGTCCCTGAGTGAGTAGGTAGTGAACTGACTTCCCAGTACATACAGATAAGGCAAAACCTTATGGTTAAACTCTATTTCCCATAACCCTTTACTGGAACGTCCTCCTGCTTCTGTTAACCAAGGACGTGCGATCACATCGTGGCGGCCAGTCTTGGGATAGAAGATGATGGCAGAACGTGAGAGCTCGAACACACCTTCTTTAACGTCACGACTAGCCTGATTACGGCTTACATTGAAGATATCTTCGTAATCTGCAACAGCAACAGTAAATATTGGATTTGCAGACTCCTCTTCATCAGTGAAGTAAGTTTGCATAAGACATAGCCACAACACACGTTTTGCCTTTAAAGATAAATGATAAGCAGCTTCAGTCAGCTCATTAGATTGCTTAACATTTATCTTTTTTTTCAACACATTAGCCATAGCAATAATCTTTTATGGGTTAATTTATGTCCCCCACAATATCATTCAGTACACACAAGTCAACTAATTATTAATTCGTGTGTGATGTAGGGCTAATTCCCATGGCATGTAGGGCTGATTCCCATACGAAGAAGGGCTGATTCCCATATTAAGAAGGGCTGATTCCCATATTAAGTAGGGCTGATTCCCACAATATGTAGGGCTAATTCCCAGAAATAAGGTAATTTTATTCAATAAAATCATTGCTTTAAGCCACTCTAAAAAGCTTTAAAAAGATATAAAATACTAATTAAAAAGCTATTAAAAATAGTGCTGTGGATAAGTGGATAAGTTAACATCGGCATAGAAACCGGCTTCACTACGTTCACCCGGTCAACCCCTCTGCAGCGCAAAAACAAGT
>NZ_AP036009.1:0-173150 GCF_059730595.1 Pantoea sp. X-Soil-YNGN-844 | reverse complement strand
GTCTCATGTGGTGGAATGGTTGTCGGAAATTTCTGGTCAGCTTTAAAAGAGGATCTCTTGAGCTCTGTGGCCGTAGTCCATTCAGTTTGAGTATGTTGAACAGGCATGAGAGAGGAGTGTGATAATTGATGGTGGAGGGTAGTGCCCGATATTCGTTTTAGTTATGTAATGACAGAAATGCCCAGTCGGCAATCGTAGCCCTTATTTGAGTTGCTGATCATGGTATTTTCATCATGAAAATTTTCTATATATCCATTTATATCAGTATCTTACGAGAATATTTGCTTGGTGAAAATCTGCAGCGAAAATGGGTTTTCATCAAGTATTCTTTTAACTATAAATAGTGGCTTAAACGTTAGTGGAAAGCCTAAGTGGTCACCCTGGCAGTACTCTCTTTTTAGTTATCGACTCTCTTATTGATAATAAAACCTTGCTCCCTCAAAAGAACAGACATCAGCCTTATACATTACCAAACTAACCTTTTCTGACTTTTAAGATCATCGCAATTGAAATCGAAGAATTTCTTTTCTGGCCCTGAGCCGATCTGTCAGCATTGTAAGCTTTGCTAAGAGCCAGGCTAGACATGACTTCTTCGAGAAGGTCTATAAAGGCAAAGCTATAGGATGCGATGCTTTACTCACTTTCTTAATAAATCTGCAAAAGAGAGGAGATGTATCGAGCCAGGCTGGAACCCTACACATCAACTATCGGGCTCTTAGCTTCTGCACGAAAAATGGTTATATGCGTATTGGAGTTACAGCTCCTGTATAGGCAGGACAGAATCTGTCTGTTCCTCTAAGAAATGGTGCTGGTCGTAAGCTTGTCAGAAATTCATATCCTCTTATAACTTTCAATTACGATTTGTTTATAGTCTGTGTGGATGCTTCTCACAGAGTCCTCCAGCATTTGTCACTACATCTGACAGAGATTCTATTCTTATCGCTGACTTACTTTGCTCCTTTTAAAGATGTTTTATTTATACTGTTAGCTTTAGCGGTTTCATAAATACTGTGATGAAATATTGAGCTCTGTGAATGGGGCAGGGGATTGAGAGTAACAAGCCAGATAGTAATGACCAGTAAGACACCGCTTAAGCAGCAAAAGGAAATCCGCATAATTTAAACATCGTCTGTTCGGTTAGTGTAATGGCATGACAATCAACTTTCTTTTTCCCTCGTTATAAACGATCGCCTGCAGTTACCTGATAATGTCACTATGCATAACAGATTTCTTTATGAACTGGGTTCGTCAAGTTGGGGAAAAGTATCAATCGCTACGCTAACTTATCGCTGTCTGAATTCATTCAGGAGCCAGTCGGACTTAATGAGTCGATCTTCAACCTTAAGAAACGTTATTTCTGGGATCATAAGCAGGGTGTTTTCACTATGAAAATATGAAAAAATAACTTATTTATCAAATACATACATTATTAAATTCATGGTGAAAACCTGTTCTTCACTCCTGAAAGTTTACCTAAAGAGCTGGGAGATCTTCGCTCAGAGCTTAAAACCTTTATATCTTTATGGTTATTGGCACATACCCGATTAAATGCTTTGCCTTGTCAGCAACAGATTGCTCCCACACCTAATAACTCGCTCAGAACCTGCTTATAGCATTCTTTATCTCGTATCTGCAGTTGTAAACCCGTTTGACGTCAGCTTTGGTTATCGCTGAATCGTGTCTGTTTTATCCCCGTTATTCACAGGCCAGATCCAATTGGTCGATCCTCAATAGATCAAATTGAGATCCTTAACAGATCCCAACAGGCTCTGAAGCCACGCAGCACAAGGTCTGAAAGGGTGTTGCTATCCACTGTAGCGAGAAGAACAACCACTGAAGAGAGCACAACAACCACTATAGTGAGTAAAGCAACCGCGCTGGCGAGTGCTCAACAACCACTGTAGCGAGTAGATAACACTTTTTCATGTGCATAACCCCCGATTGAGCACATCCGCTGCAGTTTTAGAATCTTTGGCAAGGAAACAAGGTAAAAACGGAGATTCTGATTAACTGGGGGCAGGCTTTTTTAACGGGTTATCCACCGAGCAGATCCAATAACAGATCCACATAAGATCCTTTTTAAGGTCCTTAAAGATCCCTGTGCAGCCTCAGCCCCTGGTATCACTGCGATAAAGAAGGTTAGCTAACCACTGTAGCGAGTAAAACAACCACTGTATCGAGATAAATAACCACTATGGCAAGTAGATTAACCGCTATAGTGAGTGCTAATATCCACTGTATTGAGTAACAGCGGCTCTCGCCTGTTCACATCACGGATCTTCCTAATGCCAAGAAAAGAACCAGATATCCTGAACATAGCTGATGCGTTTAGCGAAACAGATAAGCGTACAGGCGAAGTTGTTACTCTGACGCCCAACAGTAATAACACCGTGCAGCCAGTCGCGTTGATGCGACTTGGCTTGTTTGTTCCAACGCTGAAATCCACAGCGCGCAGTCAGAAAAACCAGATGAATGCGATGGATGTGACTCAGGATCTGAAACAGTTATCTCTGGTCAGATCGGAAGGGTATGACAACATCAAGATTTTGGGTGCCCGGCTGGATATGGATAATGATTTTAAGACCTGGGTCGGGATCATTCGCGCATTCGCCACGCATGAGTGTCTGGGAGACACGGTAACGCTCTCGTTCGTAGAATTTGCAAAACTCTGCGGCATACCTTCTGCGCGCCTCTCATCGAAGCTCAGAAGCCGTCTGGACGCTTCGCTGACGCGGATTGCGTCTAATACCCTGACTTTTACCAGCAAGGGCGGAGAGAATTACACAACGCATCTGGTGCAGTCCGCCAAATACAGCGTCAAAAAGGACACGGTGACCTTACAGGCCGATCCCAAAATCTTTGAGCTGTATCAGTTCGACAGAAAGGTTCTGCTGCAGCTTAAGGCTATTAACGAGCTGGCACGCAAAGAGTCCGCTCAGGCGCTTTATACGTTCATTGAAAGCCTTCCGCCTAAGCCTGCGCCAATATCCATGGCACGCCTGCGTGCAAGGCTTAACCTTACGTCGCGCGTGATCACCCAGAATGCGACAGTCAGGAAAGCGATGGAGCAGTTAAAAGAGATTGGTTATCTCGATTATACCGAGACCCGCCGCGGCTCTTCCGTGTACTTCTGGGTCCATTATCGTCACCCCAAGCTGCGCCCGGCCGAACTGCCGCTCAGCAAGGCAGACCTGATCGATGATGAGATGGACGAGTTTGACGATCTGGACAATGATCCCACTATTATTGATGTCAATCTGCCCGAACCGGTGGGTGAAGATGAAAGCAGTGAACTTGTCATGGTATCGCGCGAGGAAAAAGAGTTACTGAATAAAATCAGGAAACAGAAAAAGCGTTAGTTGCCTGTTCACCACATTGTTCATGGCTCAACAACCCTGCTGCCTGCTAACCACTATAGCGAGAGATGGGCTGTTTAAGGGTATCTGACAGCCCTGACCACTATAGCGAGTAAGACTACTCGCTATAGTGGTTAGTCCTTTCCCGAAAGAGCATCAATATCCACATACGCCTGCCTGAAAAACATCCTGCAATTTGCTGTGTCTTCCATTCCGCCTCCCGGACCCAGAGGGTGCATTAGACTTCACAAAAGATCTGCTTCCTGTAGTGGTTAGCCAGTACGTGGCCTCACTGTAAACGCTGCAATAAGGCGTTATCGTGTTTATCACTCGCTACAGTGGTTAGTCAGGTCTGGTTAACAGAACGCGGATTCTCCTCCCGATGCCATGTGACGTGTTCCGCAGGCGATATTCAGCTCTTCGGCTTCACTCGCTACAGTGGTTATTACCATTCTGGAATGGCTATCTCATCCTGGTTTGCCTCATTCTGCCCAAAAGATTTACACGCTATAGTGGTTTTCTGGTGATTTATTGGCTGATGCGTTCAGATAATGTTCAGGTGACAGACCCGGTTCTTACAACATTCTCGCTACAGTGGTTGTTTTTTTAGATTGAAGGGACGGTATTACTCGCTATAGTGGTTAGCATTATCATTTTACTCTGTCTGTTAAAAATACTCAGTTCGTTAAAGTGAGTGCTTACTATCAATTTATGTCTATCACAGTGCCATGAGAATAAAAAATCAGCATGACGGGGAAGGTATGACAGGCACTCGCTACAGTGGTTGTGTTACAGGATGAGCAGAATGATTTCGTTTACAGAACAAAGCTATTTTAGCGAATAACAGCACAGAACAGGGCAGGGGCTATTATTCTGTTCCTGCTACATGCACATTTTCACATGACCTTTTTACTCGCTACAGTGGTTATCCCCCATGGGAATCGTGCGTGGTGCACTGTTGAGCACAGATAATCTCAGGCTTCTCTTTCTGGATAACTTACTCGATATAGTGGTTATCATCTGAGAACAGAGGTGAGCAGGTACTCGCTACAGTGGTTATCTGAGCGTTTATCGTCTGCCTGAATGATTTATCGGCATAATCCGGATGATTATTGCGCAACATACTGGCTACAGTGGTTGTCATAAACGCTTCTGGCGAACCTTTGCTCGCTATAGTGGATATTTGTCACATTCTATACCCGGATAGTGCAGTTCAGTATCAGATTCACTTCCCATAGTGGTTAACCTGTAAGCGTTACTCGCTATAGTGGTTATCAGGAAATGTATGCCGGAAATGCGTCAGAAACTCATTCAAAAATGCAGTATCGCGTCCAGGATGTTTACAAAAGAAGCTTAGAATGCGCAGATAAATAGAGGGAGGCAGGGGATGCCTGTTAATGATGCTTTTTCCTGAGAGTCGGCAGGGCCATAAATGAAAAAAAGCGGCCGCTCGCTGGCGTACCGCTTTAAGATTATTGAGACCGCGTACGTTACACCGCCTCGCGATATTCCGGCCAGGCGACCGATTGGGCCTCATAGCGGCCCGCAGATGCGAACAGCGTACCCTGGAAATTGATCACGCCTGCAGCTTCCAGCCACATCCACTCTTCTGCCTGTACAATCCCTGCCGCGATAACGGTGATCTCCAGCGCTGAGCAGCACTTGATGATCGCCTGCACCACCGCCTGCTTTGGCCCACTACGATGAACGTCGCGGGTGATACCGGCATCGATACGGATACGGTCGGGCTGAATATGAGTCAGTAATGATAATCCCGCGGAGCCATCTCCAAAATTGTCGATAGACAGGCTGATCCCGAACGCTTTTAACGCGCGTACGGCTTCAGAGAACGCATCCAGCTGTGAAATCACGCCGGTTTCACTCACACCAATAACAACCTGCTCCGGCACCAGACCCGCCTGCTGAATGGCTGCCACAATGTGCTCAACGGCGTCGGGTATGACAACCAGCGTCATTGGCAGCAGACTCACGTAGAGCGTCATACCATCGGGACAGACCAGGCCAGCGTGGGCAAAGGTTTTTTTCACGGTTTCCAGATCGTCAACATAAAGCCGGTCGTCGGAAATTTCACCGGTAAGTGCCGGACGCAGGGTGACAGCTTCAATGGCGGTCACCTTACGTGCCAGCGGATCGACCACCGGCCGGAAGCTCACCCCTTCTGTCTCCGGACGGGACTCCGGCACATTAGTGTGCTCTGAAATAAACTCCCAGTAACCTGGCGGCAGAACCTCGTAGTAGTTTTCTTTCTCGCGTGACTCAACAAAAGTACGCAGGAATTGCAGTGCCCGATCATCATAGGTCAGGCGATATTTAGACGTACCTTTGTCCAGCACCGCCTGTAGCAGTGATGAGCGATCATGTTCGCGCAGATCAAACAGCGACATGCCCGCATTACCAAAACGTCGGGAAGGCGCATAGTCGCGCATTAACTCCACCACATTATGATGCCGGCGATCGGCACAGATTCGCTGATAAACGGCCTGAATGCCCGCTTCCGGGCCTTCAAGTAACTGGAAGAAATGGGTGCCGTTGAATAACAGGATACCGGTTACATCGTGTGTAGTATTGATTTTGCTGGCGTTGTCGACCATTTCCGGAAGGGTTCTGACCGGAAAATCATCTGAAATATGGCTGCGATAGATTATGGTGGTTAGCATGTGCAGCTCCGCTTTACGTGATTGTTGCGGACACGCTATCATTGTTCAAAAAATGTTTCACCTTTACTTGGTTACTTTCGCACAGACTGCATCAGAGCAGGTGGCACTAAGCGAAGCGGCAAATCTGCAGATCTGAATTCAGTCACCGTAACGGTAATAATGCTGCTGGATCTCCGCAGATAAACTCATTTCAGTGCACCATAAATAAGACCGCCATCAGGGCGGCCTTGTGGCTTTAGCGGAAAATTATTCAGCAGCTAAGCAGTGACATGAGCGCAATGTTCAACACCGGTATAGCCCGCAGGTTTAATGACACTCACCACGCAGTTTCCAGTGAAGCCAGTGATCCAGCGCTTCTTCGTTTAGTGGCCTGGAATAGAAGTAGCCCTGAGCCTGATCGCAGCCATATTCCGTCAGGGATGTCACGGCGTCAGGACACTCAACGCCTTCTGCCACCACCGTATAGTCCAGTTCTTTAAGCATGGCGATGATGCTGCGGGCAATAATGCGTGAAGCCGTATCAGAAGAGAGTTCACTGATCAGAGAGCGATCCAGCTTGATAACATCCAGCGGCATACGGCGAAGATAGCTGATATTGCTGTAGCCTGCGCCAAAATCATCAAGTGAAATCGTGAATCCCCGTTCTCTGAGCATCTCCAGTCCGTGAAGGGCGGTGGGGCTTTCCAGGATACGCTCTGTCTCCAGACATTCGATGCCCAGCAGCGAGGTCGGAAGCTTAGCCTTCAGCATTTTGTTTTCCAGCGCGGAAGCAAATCCCACGCATGCAAAATCGCGTACGCTGACGTTGATGGTCAGTGGCAACTGAATACAGTTATTACGCAGTCGTCTGAGACGTTCAACAGCCTGATCGATAATCCAGGCGGTCAGCACCGAGAGCAGATCGGTCTGCTCGGCCAGCGGAATAAAGGCGGCAGGTGAAAGTTCTCCTCTGCTGGGATGTCGCCAGCGGATGAGCGCTTCCAGGCCCACCGGTTTGCCACTCTGCAGGCAAATCTTAGGCTGATAGACCAGATAAAGCCCGATGTTATCGCGCAAAGCGGTTTTCAGATCGGTCATCAGCAGGAAATCTTCTGAGCGCTGTGTTTCCGCCTCAATATCAAAACGCTGAGAGGGCAGCCCGCGCCCGACCGCTTCATTCAGGGCGCTGACCGCGCGGCGTAACACTTCCGACGCTGACATGCTGCCGGCAACAAAGGCCGCCTCACCGGTATGAGGCGTCAGTGCAACTGACAGCCCCTCATCCATGTCTGCACTGATACCTTCCAGGCGACCGGCGACCCAGGCTGCACTCAGTCTGCTATCAGCACGGGTCAGAATGGCAAACCGCCCGGTGGCCACGGTGTAGATCATCTCACCCACTGCCGGGCGCAGACGCAGCGGCAGCAGGGTAGCCATATCCTTCAGCAGGCTTTCAACCGGATTCATTCCCATGGTGCGGGCCAGTTCATAAGCACGTGACATATCGATGCAATCAATCAGCACCAGACGGCGTGGCGTGGTGTCACCAGCCACGGCCAGATATTGCAAATCACGTATCAGACGCTGGCGATTAGGCAATCCGGTCACCGGATCGCAAAAACCAGCTGAATGCCAGGCTTCAAGAAAGGACATGACCAGCGTGGAGAGCAGCGTTAATGTCGTCACCTGCTCAACGGCAAACGCATGCGGCTCGGTGTCGGTAACACAGAGCGTGCCCAGAATAATGCCGTCGCGGGTTTTGAGAGGCACACCGGCATAAAAACGAATAAAAGGTGAGCCGGTGATCAGCGGATGCGTCACGAAACGCGCATCGTGATAGGTATCCGGGACGATCACTGCGCTGTCGCTGTCTACCACATGACGGCAGAGTGAATCCCCACGCGTTGAACGTTGCAGATCAAAGTTATGTGACGCCCGTACGGTCTGGTACTCGTCATCCAGCACCGAGATAAAGCTTCCCGGGATACCCAGGGCCTGACTGGCTAAGCGGACAAATTTTCGCAGAACATCATCGCGACTTTCGTCAGGGTTGCGCAGTGCCTGCAAAGCACGACTTCGGCGTTCATTGTCGCCGTTTAGATTCTTGAGCATGTGTGTGTAACCTCCGCACCGGCTGATTACGGAGCGAAAAAAGAAAACTGTCCTGAGCGAAATTTCATTCGGGCGGCAGGAAATATAGCGTATTTTTTATTTTCATCCTGATGATAAGGGACTATGCGGCAGGTGTCTCTTAATATTTTCTTTAACGCATAAAGGCAATATTTACGATTCGAAAATTTAATCGAAGCGGTGCCTGATTATTTACCTTTTATATTTTCAGCCCGGTGTTTCAGCGCTGTTAAGGTTTATTTTCAGGCAGAAAATCAATAAGCATTCAGGATGGTTACTATTATTTCTAACTCGGTTTTCTGGGAGAACAGTCATGATGCCGGAGGCAGGATCGTTATGCACAGGCTACTCTGCGGGATAACCTCTTCAAACACAACGCAAAAGCCGGGCAGGAACCCGGACCGGCAGAGATGACCTGTCAGCGTGCTCCGGGCTGATGCAGGCCAATCCACCGCAATGCCGGCGTTAACACAGCGTTTCTGTCAGCAATCAGCTTAACGTTTGATGCCATTCAGAGATTGAGCCGGGCGACGTGGGGGCGGGTTCTGTTCCAGCCAGTCACGCACCTGTTCGGTCCGCGCGCCGCTTTCACGGATCGCGCGTGTCAGTCTTTCCTGGGTTGTCCTCAGCTCCTGAGTCCAGTAGGTGATTTGCCACTGTTCGCGAATTTCCACATGCGACAGATCGTCGGGTGAGCGACGCTGGATGGGATTTTTCATTTATTATCCTCCTCTGGTTTCAATGATGCAGCCTGAACAGGAATCTCAGGCTAAACATCTATCCTGATGAAGAAAGCAGCATTGAGGTAGCGGATTAATCCCTGAATGGTTCTTAAGTCAAATAACAGGATAATTCCTGGCGGAAGAAATAAAGCATTCTAAGGAAATAGGAAAAGCGCTGTCAGGACGAAATATGCCGCTTCGCTTACGGGAAAATTTCGCTTAATTGTTGATTCTGAAATTTGACATTTAAGCAAAATAGTCAATTATTCTCTGGTCTTTCGCTCTGAGCGCTTTCAGGCCGCTTCGCTTCAACTGCTGGCGAAGCGCTGTGCTTTTGCGTTTTTAATCATGTTGAAGGAGTCTTTGTTTGGTTAATCGTCCCCCCAAGCCGCCTGTGGTTGTCCAGAGTAATGTGCGTGAACTTCGTCTTGCCGCTGGCCTCTCACAACAGAGCGCCGCTGAGCGTTTTGACCTTAGCCTGAGAGTCTGGCAAACCAAAGAAGCGGCAGGTAATCCGACGCTACTTAGCCAGGGTGAATATGAACTGCTGTTATTACTGGCGGGTTGTCATCCCCATTTCACTCTTGCGCCTCAGAGCAAAAAGTAACGGCTCAGTGAATACCCTGAAATGGTTTTCTGTGATAACCGGCCGTACAGTCACGTTAAAAAAATTCTATTAAGCCACTTGAAAGCGGATAACCGATCCCTATTTTAGCGATGATCGGGAATATCATACCGGTCAGATGAACTTTTGGATGAACCTGTTCAGGAGATTATCACCATGTCAGTACAACAGTTTTCTGTTTTTCCTTCGCTGACGGACTCTGTCTTTTCAGACCGTTTTAACCGTATCGATAAATTGTTCAGCCAGCTGACTGGCGACAATCCGGTGACGTCAGCTCCCGCTTACGATCTGCAGCGGGTTGAGGATAACCAGTACACGCTGACTGTCAGCGTACCCGGCTGGAAAGAGCATGAGCTGGAGATAGAATTACGTGGCGGCCGGCTTTCGGTGGCAGGTCACCGGGATGATGCATCTGGGAAGTCGTCCGGCAAAGCCCGGCAGGAAAACAGCGGCTGGATCCATCGCGGCATTTCCCGGCACGATTTCCAGCTAAGCTTTTCGATTCCGGAGCATATGAAGGTGATCGGTGCCAGTCTGGCAGACGGTTTACTCAGCATTGATTTGATCCAGGAGATACCGGAGAGCGAGAAACCGCGCCGTATCCCGATTGCGATCGGCGGACCACAAACGCTGGAACATCAGTAATGTGAACAGGGCGGAAGCGGCTCAGGCTGTTTCTGCCCTTTTAACTGCTGGCAGGGAAGAAGATCAACCGCGTCAGGCGCTGGCAGACATAGCGCAGACAGGGGTTTGCAATTCGGTATTTGTTCCGGTCAGCATAACGGGATCACCCGCCTCCAGGCTGGCGTGAAATGCCGCCTTCATCGATGCACTGATACCATCGCCACACCACATCAGATGATGCTCAAAGCGTTGAAGCGCTACAGCGGGAACACCGCATGCGGCCGCTGCGACTTCAACCCGAAAGCCCTGTCCGTTGAGCCGTATCGCCTCCATCCAGATCTCGGTTTCATCCGTTACGCTGACCGCTTCAAGAAACAGCGGTACGGTGCTGCGTCGCCGTGCGGCCAGCGACAGGCGATCCCACTGGCCGATGACGGCATTATGAAAACGCTGCTGACGCTGGGCTGCTCCTTCGCTGAGGTCAGAACGCAGCCAGAGGTTAAGCGGCCGCAGATAGCGATTAACATAGTCATCGCCACAGTAGTCGGTATTCATCATCTGCAGTTCACGCTCAACATCTGCGTCCGGATTGTTCGCCAGCAGTTGCAACATGTCCTCTTCCCGGCAGGCCCAGCCGCCGGGCAGCGTGACGCTGGGCCAGTTAAGGGCAGCATGGATATCAAACAGCGTATGGCCTCCTGATGTCATTTCACGAACGCAGAGCGCGCGCGTGAGCTGCTGATCTGAGTAGCCAGCAGGGCCAGGCGGTGTGATCAGCCCGGCCCGGCGCCAGCGACGCAGGGTTTCAGGAAGAACACCGACGAGACCACATATGGTGTCGGTAGAGTGATGAGGCATAGTTGATGTCCGTGAAGCGTAGCGATCCCCCGATCGGGAAAGATGGCCGCAGTATGCGCGCCAGGAATAAATAAATAAAGAAACAATCATTTCCATAATCTGTCTCTGCGACAGGTGCAGAGATGTCAGTGAGTCAATGAACAGATGGAGAGGGAGCTGACAGGCAGGTGCCGGGCGCAGAGACGCCCGGCGATTAAGAACGCTTTACCAGTGGTACTTGTTGGAATCTTCCCACTCTTTCACTTCTTTTTCGGCACGGTCTTTCTCGTAGCCGTAGCGTTCCTGAATTTTACCGACCAGCTGATCGCGCTTCCCTTCTACAACGGTCATATCATCATCCGTAAGATCACCCCATTTTTCCTTGACCTTACCTTTGAACTGCTTCCAGTTGCCGCCAATGCGATCTTCGTTCATGGTGATTCTCCCAATTCCGGTTGTTATCCAGAGACCTGATGAATATCTGTCCTGCCAGAAGGCTGTCAGATGGATCAAGCATGGCACAGCTTTTGCTTTTTGCAGCGAAGCGGTGTGAGCCGCTTCAAACTATAAGCAAAAGGGCAGGTGGGGGAGTGTTTCTGTCGGGCAAATTACGGGTGTCGTGCAGGCCAGCTCACGGCAGGCAGGGCATTAAGGGCAGGGCGGGCAAACAGAAAGCCCTGGTAATAGCGGACCCCGGCACCTTCCAGCCAGAGCCACTCTTCCATTTTCTCGACGCCTTCCGCAATGACTGTGATTTCCAGCGCCTGGCAGCATTTAAGGATGGCCAGCACAATCGCCTGACGCGGGCCGCTGCGATGAATATCGGTTATCAGCTTGCGATCGATCTTAACTTTGTCGGGCTGGAAATCGGCCAGCAGCGACAGGCCGGCAAAACCGGCACCAAAATCATCAAGGGCCAGGCTGATTCCGGCTGCTTTCAGCTGCCGCACAGCAAACTGAAAGGCATCGAAGCGGGAGATGACCTCATCTTCAGTCACCTCAACCACCACCTGCTCAGGGCGCAATCCCTGTTGCCTGATCTGCTGAATGAGATGGTCAACCGCATCGTCGATCACTACCAGCGACATAGGCAGCAGGTTGACGGAGATCGTCTGCTCCCGCAGGCCGAGATGTCTGGCCAGCTGAAACGCGTAGGTTTTAGAATGGAGGTCCGCCTGATAACGCTCACCTTCCGGCAGCTGTGAAAAGTAGTCTGCGGGTGGTGCGCCCTGAAGACCGCGTATCAGAGCTTCGCAGGAGACAATCCGGCGATTCGCTGCGTCTACGATAGGCTGAAGCGCAAATTCACAGCGCTGATCCGCTGCAGGCTGCAGGGGGGGCCGGGCACTGACGGTAAGGGGTGCAGTCAGTGTCCACTCGCTGGCAGGGGCAATCCCGATAAACGTCTCTTTATCTCTGCCTTCGACAAAAGAACGCAGGAACTTCACTACCCGGTCATGTCTGATTCGTTCATCAGTCAGGGTGACCCGTTTAAGCAGGGCTTCCACGACGCTATGTTTCTGATAGTCACGTAAATCAAATAAGGCCATACCGGCATGACCAAAGCGACGTGCAGGGGCATAATCTCGCATCAGTTCAATCAGATTAAAATGCCGCTCATCCCGACTGATACGCTGGAACACCGTGTGAACGTTCTCGACGCTCCCTTCAAGCACCTGAAAAAAGTGCTGCCCGTCATAGAGCAATATTCCGGTGACTTCAGCTTCAGCGTTTTTGATACTGGCGCGCTCCACCAGCGCTTTAAGCTTCTCTGGCGAGACCGAACCCGCAAGCTGGCTACGGTAAATCAGGGTGGAGAGCATAAGCAGACTCACATGGCAGGAAGTTACTTATTAACCATACCACAGAAATATTGATGGTTAAGGGCATAACTGCGGCCAATATATCGTTCTGATTGCGGCATCAAACCGGGCACAGGGCAGGGAAATACTTCAGGCATTAAGCACACACATGTCAGATGGCGTCTCGATAATAAACCGGCGAATAAGCAGAGATAAAAGAAAAGCCCCCGCAAAAGCGGGGGCGAAGAGCGAATATAGCGCATTATTATAACGTCACGACATCCCTGGTGAGGCGCCGGTCATTCGGTTTGTGCCTGATTATTACGCGCTTTATATTCTCCATACCATGTTGTTCTTGCGGGATGATTACGCGGCTAAAAATCAGTTTCTCTGATATTTCAGAAAATTGTCCTGATATTCAATCAACTGGTTTGCGTTTTTAATCATATCAGCGCAGCCATTGAATTATCAGGTTACAAATCCACCACTTTTCCAGTCGTAATCTTAACGTCTTCAGCAGGTTTAACCGGCACGCGTAAACATCACCGGTCTGCAGAGTTAACTGCGTGTCGACATCTGCAGTATCTGAAAAAGTGCCCCCTTTAAAGGGGGGCAAGGGTAGGAGTCAGATCGCTCTGAAACAGAAGTGGATTTCGTTGCAGAGCCATTTAAAGATAGGGCAAAACCGCTGTTATTTCCGCTGCGGTTAACCTTTTTTTTAGTTAGATATCAAATAATTAAAATGCTTACAATATAAAATAATTAGCAGGATCAGTCAGTTAATCAGATATGAAAACGATTACTAAGATTAGGATTAAAGTCCTGATCTGCCTGCGGCTACGGCTATTAATGGCCATAATTCCGGCATCCAAAGCATGTGAATGCAGACTTGACCGCCTGATGGATTAAATATACTGTTCATGCATACAGCACTATTTCAAACAAAAGCCGTTGTGGAGTCTATGTGATGTCACAGGATGATGAGATCTGGCATGCGTTCAGAAACGCGACAAGACAGGATGATGCCGGTCAGTTTACGGTCAGCACCCGGGATTTTGTGGCGGAGCTGCAACAGCGCAACGCACCTCATACACTGCGGGCCGCAAATACCTGGATCGAGATGCATATCACAACCTTCAGTGATATTTCTGTTGAGCCTGGTGAGTGTCGGTTGTTTCAGATGCCTGCGGCGCACAGTTAACACGCGCCGCAGAACGGGAAATAACACCATAGTGCAGGTATTTCAGCCAGGCTGTTCTGGCAGATGCGACTGAATGGCTTCAGAGCCTGGACGAATGACGACCCATATCTGACCGATCCTGATAGTTAGGATTAGCGGGATAGCTCTTCTCGCAGGCCATGCGTGCCAGGTTTAGCGCAACTTTACGCTTTTTAAGCTTTAACTTTGGCAGCCACTCTTTGAACTGCGCCGTCAGCGACGCTGCCTGCTGTTCAGTTGTGACGCGACAGATAAACAGCTTGCTCTTCGTCTGGCGGCTGACATCAATGGCGTAGATTTCAAAGCCAGCACTGCACTCTTCATATTCAACATCTGTAAACTGCATGTGTGGCCAAAGACCGGTTCTGGTTTCAAATGTGGCTAAATCCATGAGAACTACCTTTTTTATTGTAAGCGATATTGCTGCGCGACAGACTTAAGCCTGGTCGGGCCAGTGAGCATAGACCAGAATCAGCATTCCGCCAGTGAATTCCCTGATTTAATCTGGCCCTGACACAAATGGCTAAAATCTCAGAGATGTACCGCCCGTGTTCATCCGGCTACGTTCACACGTATCAGTTAATCTGATGACACGCGCCCATTTCGAATGTTTGTCGCCGGCAACGCCTGTTATTCGCAGCACTGAAGTTGCAGGATCTGTTGCCCTCTCTCATGATGTTGACGTGCCTCTTACCAATAATTATCGTCAGCCATCCTGTTGAATTAGCAGGCTAATCATCAGATCTCAACTGACAGCATCTCAAGCCTGATCCTGACCATCGGGTTGTGTAAACAGCGTGTAAGCAGGCAGGCAGATTTTCGTCAGCATGCGTTATTAAAGGGGAAAGATGAAAGGGGATCACTCACTGAGAACGTCGTGAACTAGTTCATTCTGTTACAGACGCAAGGAAAAATAAAAAAATATATCCTCCACGATTGATTAAAGCCCTGCAGACGAAAGCCGATAAAAACAATCCAGTTCAAACCAGGTTCACACTTATTTTCTTTCCAGGGGACGTTTATGACTATTACACAGCGTCTGGTATTGATTTTCTCACTGCTTGCAATGTCACTGATTGCACTGGTGATTATTTCTTTATCAGTGATTTCGGGCTTTCAATCCCGTTTTGAATACGTACAGATGAATGCGATACCCAGCATTCGTGACCTTAACAAATCGATCAGTGTCACTAATCAGATAGGGATTGCTCTTTATCGCCACCAGAGCACTAACGATGCGACAAAACTCCCTGCTGCGGAAGAGCGCATTGAAAATCTGCTTCAGCAGGTTAAATCACTGAATGATTATTACATGGCGAATGACATCTCCAGTGATGAAGATAAAGCGATGACCGAGCAGGCCTATAAAAATCTGGATGCGGTTCGCAGCGCATTACCGGCATTTCTTGCCGCGTCACGCGCCCATAATGATGCGGTCACGCTTCCGTTACTCCAGAGTGATAATGGTGTAGGGGCTGCTGCCCGTAAAATGGAAGCGGATTTCACCCGTCAGATTCAGCTGAATATTGATATTGGCGAACAGCTCAGGGCTGAGAACAAGCGCATTTATTCGCAAACGCTGTGGGCGATGTCTGGTGGTTCGCTGCTGCTTGTTCTGCTGCTGGCCGGTTTCTCCGCTAAGGTGATCCTCGGCATTAAAAGAAGCCTCTCAGGCATCGTCAACACCATGACACAGGTGAGTCATACGCTTGACCTGACCCATACCGCGGAAGTCAGCAGTAAGGATGAGATCGGCAAAACGGCGATGGCGTTTAACCAGTTGCTGTCACGCGTTTCCGGCACGCTGCTTTCGGTCAGTCACGCCGCGCAATCGGTCAGTGCCGGATCCACGCAGATTGCTGCAGGTAACGAAGATCTTTCCGCGCGTACTGAAGAGCAGGCGGCATCTCTGGAGCAGACAGCAGCCAGCATGGCGACGCTGAGCGAAACGGTTCGTCAGAACTCAGAAGGCGCGCATCAGGCCAGCAGCCTGGCGAATAACGCCAATCACATGTCGATCCAGAATGGCACGTCAGTGAAGCAGATGCTCAACACCATGGATGAAATCCGCGCCAGCTCAGCCAAAATTTCTGAAATCACCGGGCTGATCGAAGGTATCGCTTTCCAGACCAATATCCTGGCACTGAATGCGGCAGTCGAAGCAGCACGTGCAGGTGAACATGGTCGCGGTTTTGCTGTGGTCGCGTCTGAAGTGCGTAATCTGGCGCAGCGTTCCTCGTCTGCCGCACGTGAAATCAAAGACCTTATTTCAACGTCGGTTTCACAGGTGGAGCACGGTTTAGAGCAGGCCAGCGGCGTGGGATCAAACAGTGAAAATGTCCGTCAGGCGATTCAGCAGGTAGCCGATCTGGTCAATGAAATCGCCGCGGCGACGTCTGAGCAGAGCAAGGGCATTGAGCAGGTTCATCAGGCGATCGGCCAGATGGATGAGGTGACGCAACAGAACGCCTCACTGGTAGAAGAGGCTTCATCCGCCTCTAAATCCCTGCAGGAGCAGGCAGAGACGCTGTCAGGGCTGGTAGCGACCTTTACACTGGAGAGCAACCAGCGTGCCGCGCAGTCGCAACAGCCCGCTGGTGTACGCCGTCCGGTACTGCAGGCGAAGCAGCCTGAGCGCCACACCGTCGACATGACTCAGGCAAACTGGGAAAGTTTCTGATAGCTGAGCAGTAAAATCCTGGCCTCCACACTGTGGGGGCTTTTTTTTATCTTTTATGAGCGAAATAAGAATAATTTTTATTCAAATAAAAATGAAATGAAATCGATTTCATTATTAAAATGTCCTGCCGGAATTAACTCTTTAGAGTGAGGTGAGACTGTGTCGATATTTATAAGAAAAGAGTTCGTCAGGGTTAATAGCGTAATGGAAATTGATTCGATACAGTGCGGATGTCTGTTATCGGCGATAGATGCATTAACTTGAATTTCTTTATTTTCATAACGGTGATGCTGAAGTCAGGCTTACGACTAAAAATACCGATATGTGCATTATTATTTTATATTATTGATATATATCATTATTTTAAGATTTAACTTAGGTGAAACTTGCAGTAAATATCGTCATTTTATTCACTGTAAAATAACGTACCGCAATCTATACTCCTTTCTGTTGCGATATGCATTTCTGAATTTTTATACCCAACCCCTTTCTTCATGGCGATATTGCGTTGCATGAGGCGTCTCTGGCTATGTCAAAGAAAGGGTAAAAATAATATGACACGAGCAATTTTGTGCACTACTCACCTGCACGCCCCACACATCAGAGCGGAAAAGAATGAAAAAAATACTCGACCGGATTAATTTGCCAGCAAAATTCCTGTTACTGGGAGCCTTTGCACTGGTGTTATTTATTTTACCTACCTTTCTGTTTATTCAGACAGGCAACCAGCTTATTGATACCAAAAAAGTCGAACTCACCGGTATTCCGGTTGAGAAAAAAGTCCTGCAGCTGCTGAACCTGCTGCAGCGCCATCGGGCGGAAAGCGCTATAGCGATTGGCCAGAACAAAATGGATAATCCGCCGCGCCTGGCCCTGGTCACACAGATCAACAGCTTATCTGACAGCATTGCTGCCGATTTGCGTCAGAGCGATGAGCAGGCTCAGCCATTAAAGCGCCTTGAGCAGGTTAATCAGGAGTGGCGTCAGCTGCAGGAAGATCTCAATGGCGGCCGGCTGACCCTGGCGAGCAGCCTGACGCGGCATACTCATCTGATCCAGGTGCTCCTGGACACCAGTCAGGATGTACTGGATTTTTATCAGCTTTCGCTGGATGCCGATTTAAACACCTATCAGTTGATCGTCAGCATTTACAGCCGCCTGCCGCTGCTCACTGAAACCCTGGGTCAGATTCGCGGGAATGGTGCTTCGCTGATTGCCAGCGGTAAAGCATCGGATGCCGATCGCAGTCGTCTGGCATTCCAGATAGATAATGGCAAAACGGCCTTATCACAGTTCAGCGGCAATATGGATAAGGTGTTCATGATTGAACCCGATCTTAAGACGACCTTTGGTGACCTGGCGGAGAATGCGAAACAGCAGGCTCTGAGTGCATTACAGCTGGCTGAGGGTGCCATTGTAACCGGACAGGTCAGCATTACCCCGGTTGAATATGTACGGGTCTTAACTGAGGCGATCAACCGCTACGGCATGCTGAGTACCCAGAGCAGTGCCCGTTTGCAGGAGTTACTGCAATCGCAAATTGATACACGTCGTCAGGCACAGTATCTGCTGCTGGCGGGCTTGCTGGCGATTGCCGTGCTGTCCATCCTGCTGGCAGCTATGATCACCCGTTCTGTCACCCGCCCGGTCAAAGAAGCGGTCGAAGTGGCCAGTCGCGTCGCGGCGGGCGATCTGACAGCACAGCTGACGATTTCCGGCAGTAATGAAATGGCTGAACTGCTGAATGCGCTGATGCGGATGCAGCAGCGTCTTGCCCAACTGGTTTCGGATATCAAAGGCAACGCCGCCACCATCGCCAACTCTTCGGAAGAGATTGCCCGTGGCAATGGCGACCTTTCGTCACGCACCGAACAGCAGGCGGCTTCACTGGCTGAAACAGCGGCCAGCATGGAACAGCTGGCATCAATTATTCAGCAGAATGCGGATAACACCCGCTTTGCCTCTGATCGCGCAGAATCAGCGACGCAGGCGGCACTGTTAAGCGGCGCGGCGATGGATTCCGTGATGCAGACCATGCACAAAATCCGCGGCAGTTCGGGTCAGATTGAAGAGATCACCTCCGTGATCGACAGCATCGCCTTCCAGACCAATATTCTGGCACTGAACGCAGCGGTTGAAGCGGCGCGCGCCGGTGAGCAGGGCAAAGGTTTTGCGGTTGTCGCATCCGAAGTGCGTGCGCTGGCACAACGTTCAGCCAGTGCAGCAAAAGAGATCAAGAGCCTGATTGAGCAGTCGGTCGGTCACGCGCAGGAAGGGATTGCGATGGCGCAGAACGCAGGCGACAAAGTGAAGCAGAGCGTCAGTGCTATTGAACAGACCTCTCAGCTGATGCGTGATATCTCTTCTTCATCTGAGGAGCAGAGCAGTGGTATTTCGCAGGTCAACATTGCAGTGAACCAGATGGATCAGGTGACGCAGCAGAACGCCGTGCTGGTGGAAGAGTCGGCCTCCTCTGCTGATGAGCTTGCTGCACGCGCAGGGCAGTTGCGTACCATGGTTGCGGTGTTCCAGACGGCATAATGGTGTTAAAACAGCCGCCACCTGTGGGCGGCTGTTATTCTCTCAACGCCTGCTACGCCTGATGATCGCGCAGACAGGCCAGATAGGTTTCTCCCGACTGCATCACTTTCTCTTTCGCCTGCTTACGAATATCCTGACCTTCAAACGCGCCATAAAGCTGCCCGAATGTTACGTCATCAAGCCGATGCAGGATGTCGCCTACAGTGGCGGCGGATAGCGGCAGCATATTTGGGTAGCTCCACATAAACGACACGCCATGCGCACCCGGCGTGACCTGAATGATATCCCCCGCCAGCATCACCCCTTCGCCCTCGTCCCAGTGCAGCACGCTGCCACCGGGAAAGTGGCCGCCCAGCCGTAACAGCGTCACACCCGGCATCAGCGCCAGTGAATCTTCCTCCCAGAACCGGATATGCGGGCTCTCCCGGACAATCCATTGCCGATCGCGGGCGTGCAGATGCAGGGGCGCGTTAAACGCCTCAGCCCATTCCTGCATGGTGGTGTAGTAGTGCGGATGAGAAATTGCGATAGCATCAATGCCGCCCAGCGCGGCGATCAGCGTGTACGTGGCGTCATCAAGGTTAGCGATGCAGTCCCAGAGCACGTTGCCGTGCGGCGTACGCAGCAGAAAGGCACGCTGATTAATGGCAAATTCAGGCACGGTTTTAAGACTTAACAACGCATCGCTGTGGGCCGTCCACTTATTCGCGTGGCTGGCGCGCAGCGCGTCAAACGCGATCCAACCCTGACCCGCAGCCGGAACGTACTGACGTTCATCCTCACAGATTTTACAGTGCTGATTCGGGGCTTCAGAGGGATAAGCCGTCCCGCAGGCGGTACATAACATCGTCATGGTGATCTCCTTTGTCTCACTCAAGCTTATGCATACCTGCGAAAACCGCACTTTCCTGACGTAATTTCGTCAGACGATTACCGCTGGCGGCGCAGCGTAATCCGCGTCAGTTCCGAGGGACGGCCCAGCCTGACCGCCATGCCTGGCCAGAGTGCGGTGCCGTTATTCACATAGAGCTGCATTCCGCCAACCTGATAAAGCCCGGACACAAACCCGGCGTTGGGTTTAGCAAACAGCCGGTCCAGTCCGATAATCAGCCCGCCATGCGTATGCCCTGAAAGCTGCACATCCACGCCCTGCGCTGCGTTCTGGCGGGCATTGCGCGGCTGATGATCCAGCAGGATCACCGGTGCGTTTTCAGGTGCCTGCGCCAGCGCGCGGGCCAGGTCGGGACCGGTTGCATTTCTGCCGGGTGCGGAGGCGTCCGGCAGACCGGCAATCACCAGCTTTGCCGCGCCGCGCTGGATGACGGTATGGCTGTTGAGCAGCGGCTGCAGCCCCAATGACGCCAGATGGGCCGTCCAGACTGTCTGATGGAAGAAATATTCGTGGTTACCGGTAATCGCCCATACGCCGTCAGGAGCGGCCAGCCCGCGCAGCGGTGCGACATCATGCCGCCTGTGTTCCAGGCTGCCATCGATCACATCGCCCGTTACCACAATCAGATCGGCGTTGAGAGACATCGCTCGCTCAACCATCGCGGCGGTCCAGGCCGCATTAAACAACCGCGTGATATGAAGGTCGGTCAGCTGCAACAACTTATAGCCCTCAAACTCAGCAGGCAGGTTGGGCAGGACCAGTGTTACCTCTTTGACTGGCGGCACGCGTATCGCCTGCTGTACCCCAACGGCAGCCAGTACCATCGCCAGCACCACAGCCAGATAGCGAACACCGGGCGCCAGTTCCAGCGGATGCCGCAACAGCAGCGCGATCAGCATGACCGCATCCATCAGCATCTGCAGCAGCGCCAGCAGCAGCACGGTGCTGTACGCCCAGTTAAACAGGATGATGATAATGCGGGGCATCTCGGCGGAGAAAATACCGCCCGACGTAAAGCGGCTTACCAGCAGATATTGTGAGGCCAGTAAAACCAGTGCGGAGAGCAGGATCTTGATTGCCAGTGGCAGGGATAAGGGAATGATGACGCGCGCAATAACATACCAGCTGGGTAAGCTGAAAATCAGGTGAAACATGGCAGTCTTCCGGTAGGGCGCTGAATATCCGCGCAGGCAAATAAGAGACAATCGTTTATGAAGCTGTTTTCAGCACATCAGTGTATACGATGCTGCCGTTCGGGTTACTTCGCGCGGGGTGCTTTACCGTTGATAAAAGAGTTTGAGAGCCTAAAAAAGGATGCCAGCAGGCCGCAAAAACAAAAAACAGCGTGACCGGAACACCGGGCACGCTGGCAATATTAACTGTCTGGCAGGTCAGACTAGCGAAGAATACCTGAGGTGGTGTGCGTCTCGTCGGTTACGCGCGTCATAGCGATCGGAATACTTTTATAGGCGGGAATGCCGCTTTTGGTATCGTGGCTGTCGAGCGGAACCATCACATTAGCCTCCGGGTAGTAAGCGCCGACTGAACCCGGTGCCATATCAATAATCACGATGGTCAGGTTTTTCATCTGACGCGAGGTGGGATTACCCTCCGGATCCAGCGCCATAAGATCGACACGGTCACCCACACGCAGCTCTCGTTTCTCCGCCTCTTCCGCATTGATAAACAGCACATCGCGACGGCCCGTCACCCCACGATAACGGTCGTTCAGTCCATACAGCGTGGTGTTGTACTGATCGTGACTGCGCAGGGTGGTGAGTACCAGATCATGGCATTTCAGCGAGCGGGGATCTTCGTTGATGCCCTGCATCACTTTAAACTGCGCACGACCGGAAGGCGTGAGCCAGACGCGTTCTGATGCGGCGTTATGGAGCCGGAAACCACCCGGATGCTTAATCCGCTCGTTGAAGTTTTCGAAAGCCGGGAACACGGCTTCAATGGCATCACGGATGCGGCTGTAATCGGCGACCATGGCTGACCAGTCAACCACGCTGTCTGGCAGGGTTGCCTTAGCGAGTGAGGCGACCAGCGCCGGTTCAGATTTCAGATGGGGTGAAGCCGGGTTTAGCGAACCGCGCGAGGCGTGTACCATCGACATCGAATCTTCAACGGTCACACTTTGCGCGCCGGTCGCCTGAACATCGGTCTCAGTCCGGCCCAGCACCGGCAGCAGATAGTTATGTTTTCCAAGTAACAGGTGTGAGCGATTAAGCTTGGTGGCCATATGCACCACCAGATCCAGCTTGCGCATGGCCGGGAATGTCACCTGGGGATCGGAGATTGCCTCTGCCAGGTTACCGCCCAGGCAGAGCAGCGCTTTGGCTTTACCATCGCGCATCGCCTTGATCGCCTCGACAGCGCCATGACCATGTTCCTGTGGCGGACGGAAACCAAAGACCTTTTCAATGCTATCCAGCAGCGACTGCGGCGGGATCTCAGTGATGCCCACTGTGCGGTCACCCTGAACATTGGAGTGACCGCGTAACGGACAGATCCCCGCACCCGGCTTACCGATGTTGCCGCGCATCAGCAGTAGGTTCGCGATTTGCTGGACGTTCTGCGTACCGTACTGGTGCTGGGTAATTCCCATGCCATAACAGATGATGGTTCGTTCAGCGCTGGCGTAGAGCCGGGCGATATGCTGGATCTCCTCACGCGCCATGCCCGAGACTTTCAGGATATGCTCCCAGTCCGTGCTTTCCAGGTCGGCTTTCAGGGCGTCAAAGCCTTCAGTGTGCTCAGTAATAAATGCTTCATCAATCACGCCGGGTTCGCCTTTGCTCAGCGCCTCCTCGTGCATAGTGAGCAGGATCTTCATCACCCCTTTCAACATCGCTGCGTCACCGCCAACCCTGACCTTGTAGTAGGTCGATGCCAGCTCAGTGGAGCTCATTGACAGCATCTCAATCGGGCTCTGCGGCGAAGTAAAGCGCTCCAGCCCACGTTCACGCAGCGGATTGATCGCCACAATAGTGGCACCGCGTTTCGACACTTCCCGTAGCGTGCCCAGCATGCGCGGATGGTTGGTACCTGGATTGTGACCGATACAAAGCACCAGGTCGCAGTGATCAAAATCTTCCAGCTCTACCGTTCCTTTGCCGACGCCAATTGACTCCGGCAGCCCGACACTGGTCGGTTCATGGCACATGTTTGAGCAGTCGGGGAAGTTATTGGTGCCATATTCGCGGGCGAAAAGTTGCCACAGAAACGCCGCTTCATTGGAGGCGCGTCCCGAGGTATAAAACTCTACGCTGTCCGGATCGTCGTAGCTGCGCAGATGCTCTCCAATCTCCCGGTACGCCGTCTCCCATTCGATGGGCTGATAGGTATCCGTAGCGGCATCGTACTTCATCGGATGGGTCAGGCGGCCTTCGCCCTCCAGATGCAGTGCGCTGCGCTCCCACAGTTCAGTCACGGTATGAGCGGCAAAAAATTCCGGTGTGGTGCGTTTGCTGGTCGCTTCCCAGGAGACGGCTTTTGCGCCGTTTTCGCAGAACTCAAATGATGAGGCATGTTGCGGGTCGGGCCAGGCGCAGCCCGGACAGTCAAAGCCCTGCGGCTGATTAACTTTAAACAGGGCAATCACATCCTGCTTTACTGACATCTGACCGCGGATCGCATCGGCAACCGCCTTTAGTGCGCCCCAGCCACCGGCGGCACCACCATAAGGGGCGATGCCATTTGTGCGATTTTGCTCTTTCATAATGCTCCACATTGTCTCTATTGTTATTGGCTAAGCCTGGTACATAAAAAGGAACAGCAACGTGGATTCTGGCTATTATTCAGCGAAATTTTTTCTCAAAATGTTTCGGTAGGGCCGTGCGCTCTGTTTTTTTGGTATGAAATAAGCGTGAGAGTCACGGGATAATAAACGAGACGGCCATGCGTAATCCCCTGGGAAATTTATCAGGAACAGAAAGTCTGTTATGACTGGCAATAAAGGGATTTTAAGTAACGTATTGTTATAAGTGAATAATAATGCGGTGGTGATTTTGTGGTATTTAAATAATTTGATTTCTTGCAGGTAAAGTCATTACGGTTAATATTTCCAACTGTACGTTAAAGCAGAAAGAATATTCACAACGGCATTATTAGCGTAACGGGAGTCGGGGAAATATAACGGGTCGTTATTACCGCACAAATTAATAATCCGTTCTGGTATTTAAACTATCGTTCAGCAGGTATCTGTCCACATCATGAGACAGCGCCATTGCCCGGCGCTGCTGGCCGATCAGGAGAGGTCAGTACGATCGCCTCGTGTTGTCGGATGAGAAATCACAATAAATTCTACTGGCGCATCGCTGTTATTTCTGGCCTGGTGTTTAGCGTGTGGCGGAATTTCGATTCCCTGTTGCGCACTGATATCATGCACTTCGCCCTCCAGTTCCATCGACAGCACGCCCTGAAGAACAAAGAAAAACTGCCGGGATGAAGCATGATAGTGTCTTTTTTCACGGGTGCCGGGCGGCATTTTTTCATGAATGACTAACATATCTTTGCGGTTCATCAGATACCAGCCATCACACCCGTCCCCCCAGCTATAGTGTTCTGCATTCTCTTTTGAAATCATCATTCTGCGCTCTGGTTATTATTGAAAAGTCTGAAGCCCAGACTAACTATACAAGGCCAGGTTACTGGCCCTCAATTTTAGTGTCGGTAATAACTTCAATGTACTTTGACTGTGCTGATAACTTAATCGGGGATGACCCGCCAATGGCGTGTCGTGGATTGAGCGGCGCACACCTGACAGGCTGTAACGGAGGATGAGATATGCAATGGTGGGATCAGGAGAGATTTAACGTTCGTCTTGAGTGGGGCGATGCTGCCGTCCGCTACGCGGCAAAAGACGTGGAGTGCATCATCATCGTTGATGTGATGTCCTTCTCTACCTGTGTCAGCCTGGCGGTCGATAATGGCGCACAGGTTTATCCTTATCCATGGAAAGATGCATCTGCCATCGGTTTTGCAAACAACATCGGCGCACGACTCGCCAGCTACGACAGACTGTCTGACGCAGGCGGTTTTAGTCTCTCTCCGGCCTCGATTCAGAAAATAGAACAGGGCAAGAAACTGGTTCTGCCGTCTCCCAATGGATCAACGATTTCATTCCTGGCCCGTGATATGGCTGCGGGCGTCACTGTATTCAGCGGCTGTTTCAGGAATCTCACGCAGACAGCAAAAGCCTGTCGCAACTTCGGGCGTATTCTGGTTATCCCCTGTGGAGAGCGCTGGCCCGATGGCACGCTTCGCCCGGCCATAGAGGACTATGCTGCAGCCGGTGGCATTATTGCAGCCATCGGGCATGACCGTTGCTCCCCGGAAGCAGCAGGCGCGGTTGCCGCCTGGCGGCAGCTGAATCTGTTATCTCTTCGCGAATGCGCTTCAGCCCTGGAACTTCAACAGCGCGGATTTCAGGAGGATGTCGATCTCTGTCTGGATCTGGATAGCGCCACGCGGGCCTGCCAGTTGCAAGGCGATTTTTATGCGGCAGGTCCGGAACGGGGCTGAGCCTGTCAGCTCGTTGTTGTCCTGACAGGCTCAACATTCAACGGTTACTTCTTCTTATTCAGCATCGACTTCAGATCGGCAAACGGATTGTAGGTCGCCTCACCCACATCTTTTTGTGCATCCTCGCCAGCCACCACGCGGGTGCCATACTGGTCAGCCTCGGTGTACTTTGAGTGCTCGTGATCGTGACAATAGAGACACAACAACTCCCAGTTGCTGCCATCTTCCGGATTATTAGTGTGGTCGTGATCGATATGATGAACCGTCAGCTCGCGCAGATTTGAATAAACAAATTCGCGTGAGCAGCGCCCACACACCCACGGATAGATTTTAAGTGCTTTCTCACGGTAGCCGCTTTCCAGCCGCGAATAGTTTTTGGGGATCAGAGCCATTGCAGTTATTACCTGTTTTGCAGATGTGTGTTCACGATAGTGCAGCCACTATATCCCACAACGGAACCCGAGGAGAAATCCTCCTGTTACGTGGGAAGAAAGGCTGACAAGCTTAAAGCGATCACCGGCAACTACCCGCTACTGAAAACTTATCCTGTTGCCCGGGCCAGCCTTACCTATCAGCAGCATAGCGAAAGAAACATGATTATTTACCGCTTTGCTTAAAATTCCACGCTAAATATAGTGCCGCACGCCATAAACCGCCCAGAAAATCGCGTTTGCTCCCAGATAAATCCAGCATCCCCAGTAGGCAATAGGTTCACGGCGGGTGCGGAGTTTGGGCAGGAAGATCAGTAAATAGAGAGCAGAGGCGATAAGCGAAACGAAGTAGAAAAATTTCATTGTTCTCTCCTGGTTAATATCCTTTATTTCAGGATAGTCAGGGATGACCATTTTGCTCAGTGCATCATCAGATGCGTTCCACACCGAGGTTTTTGGCAATCACGCCGGAAGTGACCCGTTCTGGCTGCTACAAAGCGAACTGGCGGCACAATGTCGCGATCGGCCCGGTTCAGGAAAAGATAACGTCAGGATGTTTAACCGGATGTAACAACCTATAATCAACGCTGTTTGTTAGCCTGCAGGAATGCAGGTTTTGCACCCGCCCAAAAGGAAGAGATCCCGCTGATGTTTTCTCGTTTTTTTATTTATCGTCCCGTTTTCGCATGGGTTGTTGCCATTTTAATCATGCTGCTTGGCGCGCTCTCCATTACCCTGTTGCCGGTTGAACAATATCCCGATGTTGCGCCGCCTTCGGTGAATATCAGCGCAACGTACACCGGTGCTTCTGCGGAGACGCTGGAGAACAGCGTCACGCAGGTGATCGAGCAGCAGCTTACCGGGCTGGATAATCTGCTCTATTTTACCTCCAGCAGCAGTTCACAGGGGAATGTGTCGGTTACCGTCACCTTCAGTCAGGGCACCGATCCGGACACGGCTCAGGTGCAGGTGCAGAACAAGGTGCAGCAGGCGCTCTCCCGTCTGCCCAGCGAAGTGCAGCAGCTTGGTGTTACCGTCACCAAATCGCAGTCAAACTTCCTGCTGGTGATGGGGTTGTATGACACCACGGGCAAAAGCAACAGCACGGATATCGGTGACTGGCTGGTCAGTAATATGCAGGAGCCGCTGGCCAGGACCGAAGGGGTAGGTGACATCCAGGTGTTCGGCGGTCAATACGCGATGCGCATCTGGCTCGATCCCTTCAAACTAAACTCCTTTGCGTTGCAGCCCTCCGATGTGTCGGCGGCGATACGCTCGCAGAACATTCAGGTTTCAGCCGGTAAAATCGGCGGCCTGCCATCGCCTGATAATCAGCAGCTCACCGCCACGGTCAGAGCGCAGTCGCGACTGCAGACGCCGGATCAGTTCCGAAACATCATCGTCAAAAGCGACAAAAGCGGTGCCATCGTACGCGTGGGTGATGTGGCGCGGGTGGAGCTGGGCGGCGAATCCTATGACATGACCACCCGACTCAACGGGCATCCTGCGGCGGGTGTCGGTGTGATGCTGGCGCCGGGCGCGAATGCGCTGGCCACCGCGACGCTGGTGAAAAACAAAGTTGAAGAGTATCGCCACTCAATGCCGGAAGGTTATGAGGTGGCTTATGCACTCGACAGTACTGACTTCATCAAAATCTCCGTTGAGGATGTGGTGATCACCCTGATCGAAGCGATTGCGCTGGTGGTAGTGGTGATGTACCTGTTCCTGCAGAATATCCGTGCGACGCTGATCCCGGCGCTGGCGGTGCCGGTGGTACTGCTCGGCACCTTTGGCGTACTGGCGCTGTGCGGCTACACCATCAATACCCTGACGCTGTTTGCTATGGTGCTGGCCATCGGGCTGCTGGTGGATGATGCCATCGTGGTCGTCGAAAACGTCGAACGCATTATGCATGACGAAGGTCTGCCGGCGCGTGAGGCAACGGAAAAGTCGATGAAAGAGATCTCCGGCGCGCTGGTGGCTATCGCGCTGGTGCTCTCCGCAGTATTTCTGCCTATGGCCTTTTTCGCCGGGTCGACCGGTGTGATTTACCGGCAGTTCTCCATCACCATCATCGCCGCCATGACCTTCTCCGTGGTGGTGGCACTGACCCTGACGCCTGCACTGTGTGGCATGTTGCTGCGGTCGACCTCACCCCATCGTAAAGGCTTCTTTGGCGGTTTTAACCGCTTTTATGCCGCCACCGAGCGCCAGTATCGTCACAAAGTGGTGAGCACTCTGCGCCGTCCGCTGATCATGGTATCGCTTTATGCGGCAATGGGCGTTGTGCTGTTTGTAATGTTTACCCGCTTGCCGGGCAGCTTCCTTCCGACTGAAGATCAGGGCAGCATCATGCTTCAGGCAACATTGCCAGCGGGTGCCACGGCCAGCCGCACTGAGGCAGTCAATCAGCAGATTGTTGACTGGTTCCTGACTGAAGAGAAACAGAATATTGATGTGGTCTTCACCATCAACGGTTTTAACTTCAGCGGTGCGGCGCAGAATGCCGGTATGGCGTTTATCAAGCTTAAAAACTGGGACCAGCGACCCGGCAGTGAGAACTCTGCCGAAGCGATTGCTGGACGCGCCACCTATGCGCTTGCATCGATTCGGGATGCACAGATCTTTGCGCTGACGCCGCCGTCGGTGCCGGGGCTGGGGCAAAATAATGGCTTCACCTATGAGCTGCTGGCCAGTGGTGGCACTACGCGTGAGCAGCTGGGCAGCCTGCGCGATCAGCTGTTAAAGAGCGCCGCACAAAGCCCGGATCTGATCGGTGTGCGGGCAAATATCCTGCCACAAACCCCGCAGCTGCAGATTGATATCGATACCAGCAAAGCGGTGGCACTGGGACTCCAGCTGGATGATGTGACCGACACGCTGACCAGCGCCTGGGGCGGAGCCTACATCAATGACTTTATCGATCGTGGCCGGGTGAAACGCGTTTATCTGCAGGGCGATGGTCAGTATCGCTCTGCGCCATCGGATCTGGATAAGTGGTACATCCGTAACAGTGAAGGCACCATGACGCCGTTCTCCGCATTTGCTTCGACCCGCTGGACCATGGGGCCGGAAAGTCTTAACCGCTACAACGGTTCTGCCTCCTATGAAATCCAGGGACAAAACGCCGAAGGCTTCAGCTCCGGTGATGCCATGAGCACCATTGAGCGGCTGGCGAATGAACTACCGGCAGGCACGACGGGTGCGTGGAGCGGACTTTCGCTGCAGGAGAAGCAGGCGGGCGGGCAGTCGACCACGCTTTATGCGATCTCGATTCTGGTGGTTTTCCTCTGCCTGGCGGCGCTGTATGAGAGCTGGTCAGTGCCCTTCTCCGTGCTGTTAGCGGTGCCACTCGGTGTACTGGGTACGGTGCTGGCCGTGGCGCTGCGCGGATTAAGCAACGATATCTACTTCCAGGTGGCGTTACTGACCACGGTCGGGCTGACTTCCAAGAACGCGATTCTGATTATCGAATTTGCCGAGGATGCGGTGCGTCGGGGCAGTTCGCTGAGTGCTGCGGCGTTACTGGCGGCACGAACCCGCCTGCGACCGATTATGATGACCTCACTGGCCTTTATCGCCGGGGTGATCCCGCTGGCGGTGGCGACCGGTGCCGGTGCCAACAGCCGCATCGCTATCGGCACCGGTATCATTGGCGGTACGCTGGCAGGCACGGTACTGGCGCTGTTCTTTGTTCCGCTCTTCTTTGTGCTGGTGAAGCACTACCTGACCCGCCATCGCAAAGGCCAATAACGCAGAAAGCCCGTCTGCAGGCGGCTGCAGACGGGCTGGGATCAATGATTAGCGGAAGATTACAAATGCTGTTTAAAGAAGGCGGTCAGCTTCGCAAACGGGATCAGGTCAGTGCGGTCATAAAGGTCCACATGGCCTGCATCAGGCACGATATAGAGCTCTTTGGGCTGTGCCGCACGCTGGAACGCATCTTCGCTGAACTCGCGTGAATGCGCTTTATCACCCGTGATGAAGAGCATCGGGCGCGGTGAGATGGTCTCAATGTCATTAAACGGATAGAAGTTCATGAATTTCACGTTGCTGGTGAGCGTCGGGTGCGTGGTCAGCGCAGCTGAACTGTTTTTCGGGGTGAACTCACCGCGAGGCGTCCGGTAAAAATCATAGAACTCTTTGGCTATCGGAGGCGAATCAGCATCAATTTTATGTGGTGTACCACTGGTGTACTCAGTTTTACCCCCGGTGAACTCTACATAGCGTTGCTGTGCCGCCGCTTCAATGATTTGCTTACGCTGCGCCAGTGTCTGGCTTTTATTCAGCGCATTACGGTTGGCTGACCCCATGTCATACATGCTGACGGTAGCAATGGCTTTCATGCGGGGATCAATCTTCGCTGCGCTGATGACAAAACTGCCACTGCCACAGATACCCAGCACACCAATCCTGTCGCGATCGACAAATTCGCGGGTACCCAGGTAATCCACGGCGGCGCTGAAGTCTTCGGCATAGATATCCGGAGAGACCGCGTTGCGTGGCTGGCCTTCACTTTCGCCCCAGAATGAAAGATCAATTGCCAGGGTAACAAATCCCTGCTCAGCCATTTTCTGCGCATAGAGGCTGGCGCTCTGCTCTTTGACTGCGCCCATCGGATGACCTACCACAATCGCCGGAAGGCGCGCCGTTTTACCGGCCTCTTTTGGTCTGTACAGCGTGCCGGTCACACCCATCTGATACTGGTTTTTAAAGGTGACTTTCTCGCGGGTGACTTTATCGCTTTGATAAAAGTTATCGGCGCCGCGTGACATATCGGCAGCGCTGGCCGCAAATGAACTGATCAACAGTCCAAACATCAGGGTTAATGCTCTCATAAGAAGATCCTTATCGGGGTTGACGACGTGAGGGCAACGGGTTGCCCGGTTAAACAACACATCTGCTATCAGGCAGCGCTTTCCTTACGGGCGGTGATCATCGCCAGTCCGGCGGCAGTGACCAGTAATGTGGCGCTGATGGCAAAGGTGGTCTGCCAGCCTGCATGGTCAAAGGCCAGGCCACCCAGCGTCGACCCCAAAGCAATCGACAGCTGTACGATGGCCACCATTAATCCGCCGCCGGTCTCGGCATTTTCCGGAAAGGTTCTGGCGATCCAGGCCCACCATCCGGTTGGTGCCGCTGTTGCCACCAGTCCCCAGATGCCAAGCAGTGGCGCCACCAGCCACAGGTGATGACCAAACACCATGAGCAGCACCGCAACCAGCGCCATAATCAACGGGATGATCATCAGGGTCAGATAGAATCCGCGCTGCAAAACAGCACCGATAATCAGCGTGCCGATAAAGCCGGCGACGCCAATGGTCAGCAGCACCAGCGACAGCGCAGAAACGTCAACCTGTGTCACGGTTTCCAGAAACGGGCGGAGATAGGTAAACAGGGTGAACTGGCCCATAAAGAGCAGGCCGCAGGCGGTCAGACCCACCGTAACCAGCGGCGAACGCAGCAGCTGCAGAATTTTTCCGCTGCGCTGCCGGGCCGAATCGACTGGCATTGATGGCAGCGTGAACGCCTGCCAGATCAGGGCGATCAAGGCTACCGGCACCAGGCTGAAAAAAGCCCCGCGCCAGCCAATGACAGAACCGAGATAGCTGCCCAGCGGTGCAGCGATAACCGTCGCCAGCGCATTGCCGCCGTTGAAAATGGCCAGCGCGCGCGGCACCTGCCCGGAGGGGACCAGCCGGATAGCGACCGCCGCTGACATCGACCAGAAACCGCCAATCACCACGCCAATCAATGCCCGGCCAGTCATGTAAGTCAGATAGTTGGGTGCCATCGCCACCATCAATCCGGATAGTGCCATTACCAGCGTGAGCGCCAGCAACAGAATTTTGCGGTCGAGGTTCCCTGCGATGCGGGTTATTGAGAGGCTGGTGATCACTGCCAGTGCGCCGGAGATAGCGATGCCCTGTCCGACCAGACCTTCGCTGACCGCCAGATCTTGTGATAACGGCGATAACAGGCTGACCGGCATGAATTCAGAGGCGATGAGCGCGAATACACACAGCGTCATTGCCCATACACCACCCCAGTGCGCTTCTTTATGCCGGGGGGAACAGTCAGTTGTTTCCGTGGATGTCATGTTGTGTCCTGTTTCATTGTTTGCGGTGCTGATGAACTCAGGAAATTTTACTGTTTCGCTTTATATTGACTAGCTAATGAATCCTTAATGGGGTTATAACCAGACCTTATAAATCTATCGGCGGGAGTGCAGTATGAAGCGCAACATGAATGACCTGCAGGCTTTTATTACCGTGGCGCGTGAGGGCAGCTTTACCCGCGCGGCAGCGCTGCTGGGCGTGACGCAGCCCGCGTTAAGTCAGACCATTACCGCGCTGGAAAACCGGATGGAGATTCGGCTGCTTACCCGCACGACCCGTAACGTTTCACCGACTGCGGCGGGTGAACGGTTAATCCAGGCGATTGGCAACCGGTTCGATGAAATTGAGGCGGAACTGGATATGCTGACCGCGATGCGGGACAAGCCAGCCGGCACGGTACGGATCACCTGCGGGCCGCATATTCTGAGCTCACTCCTGATGCCAAAGCTGACGCCATTGCTGGCGGCTTATCCTGATATCCGGCTTGAGTTCGATGCTAATCATGGCTTACGCAATATCGTGGCCGATCGATTTGATGCAGGGGTCAGGATGGGAGACACCATTGATAAAGACATGGTGGCGATGCCGATAAGCCCGCCATTACGGATGGCTGCGGTGGCCACGCCCGACTACTTTCGTCGTCATGCTGCGCCGCAGGTTCCGCAGGTTCCGCAGGATCTGCTGCATCACAACTGCATTAATATGCGGCAGGCGACAGCGGGTGGGTTGTACGTCTGGGAGTTTGACGGTGAAGAGGGGCCGTTAAATGTACGGGTGGATGGACAGCTAACGTTCAACACTTCGGCACACATTGCAGAAGCGGCTCTCGCCGGGCTGGGGATCGCTTTCCTGCCTGAGCAGGAAGTCGCAGAAGGGCTGGAGCAGGGCACCTTGATCCGCGTGCTGGAGCGCTGGTGCGAGCCGTTTCCCGGCTATTACCTCTACTATCCCAGCCGCAAGCAACATTCACCCGCTTTTACCCTGGTCAGAGAGGCATTAAGGCTAAAAGAGGGGGCATGATGAACCTGATTGGAATAGATGCCATTCCATGGCGTAATACGTCCTAAAGCGCTTTATTCAGAATTACTTAGAAGGACGGCGACTAATTTTGCCTCCTTTCCGACCGGCTTCCCTGGCTTTTTCAGGATCGTTTTTGAAATTGCCCCCACTGGCCTTGCCTCCTGCACTGCCAGCTTCACTCGCCCGTTCTGGATCGTTGGCAAAATTGCCGGCACCACCTCTGTATTTCTGTTGTGTCATAGGAAGACCTCATATCAATGTTCCATTAGATAAAAAGGACTAGCTAGTCACACCTGCAAGCATAGTCGTCCGCTTCGTTTATGCAAATGCACAGAATTAAAGTATTGATAAGACTGATTTTAATTTGTCGCAGGGTGATAGCTGGCAGCAGCTGGATGAGAAAATCACGTTCGCCGCGCAGGATGAACAGCAGGAAGCGAGGGGATCAATAGGCTACGGTTCCGGCGACACGCTCCCAGACTTACGTGACCTGCCTGCCGAAGCTCGGGAGCGCTGCGAACAGCACTGGAACCAGCAGAGTGACAGGTAAACAGGAATAGCGCCGCTTTGTTTGTTAGCGGTGAAGTCTCCTGTTTAAGAGAGACGCCTGGAAGCGGCAGAATAAACCTCTGAGCGCTCTCTTTTCCCGACAGCCACCACAAAAACCACCACCCGGTCATCAATAACCTGGTATACAAGTCGATAACCGGGTGACTTTAGCTTGATCTTATAGCAGTCAGGTATCCCGCTGAGTTTGTTCGCCTCAATTCTGGGTGACTCAAGACACTCAGCCAGCTTCTTTTTAAGCTGTTCACGTACTGTCGGGCCCAGCTTGCGCCACTCTTTCAGTGCCCTCTGATCGAACTCCAGTTGCCAGGTCATTAAAGGTCATCCAGTGTGACCCGGACAGGCTCAGGGTTTCGCAGGCGTTCTTTAACTATGTCTACTAACGCCGCATCTTCGTCACTGAGTAACGTTTGCTTAAAGGGAAGACGTTCATTATCTGCAATATATTCAAGCATCAGGCGCAGCGCATCAGAAGGAGTCACACCCATTTTTTCGAGCGCAGCATAGGATCGTGTCTTCAGGTCATCATCGATTCGAATGTTAATTGTGCCCATAGCGAGTTCCTTTGTATTTACACTTGACATTACAATTGTCGCACTGATGAGTCTGTATCGCAAACAGTAAACATCAGTCACCCGCACAGCCTTATATCTTCCCGGTAAAATCACGCTAAAGCTTATTTTATGCTACGAAAATATAACATCTTCATCCATTAAACCAACTGCAGCAATCGTTAAAGGTTTTCCCGCTACTGGCGATAACCAACAGGCGTTGAGCGCGCCGATCATTGATGAACCCGGCACTCCGCGACGAGTTCTGAACGCGAACGGACCTGCTTTTAGCCCTCCTTCTACACACCAGAAGCGCGAATTTAAGCGCAAATTACTCAAATAAAAGCGAAAATAATAATATGTCGATCATTAAGACGATCAAAAGACACCTGCCTGTTGCCCGTCTTAGGCGTAGCAGCCAGCCGGCGAATGGCACCTGGGATTGTCGTGCGTTGCCAGATTCACTGGCCTCCGTGGGTTTAAGCTCGCGGGCGGGCGGCATCCTGATGACCTTCGTTCCGCCTGAAGCCGATTTTCAGCGGGTCAGTCAGGCCTGGCAGCGATTCAATTCCGCCGACCTGACGGTATTGACGCTCTCTTCCAACGGCGCGCTGAGCAGCAGCAGATCGCAAAGCACCTACTGTGATGGCAATGGCCCGGAGGGAAGCTACCTCTGGCTGCCGGACACACTGATCGCACGCCATGAGACGCATATTGTTGATCTGCATGTCGCCGACACGCAGACGGCCAGCCAGCGCATCACCGCCATCCAGCAGGAGCTGGCGCGCTTGCAAGTGCGGATGCCGCTCTCGGCCGATCGTACTTTCGCCATGATTTACTGCGACGGATTATCGGCATCCGAAGGCTTTCTGATGCAGGCCTGGTATAACAGCGGGCGCTTTCCCTGCCTGGCGATTGGCGGTTCAGCCGGTGGCAAAATTACCTTTGATGGCACCTGGATTGGTGCGGGTGGCAGGGTGCTGCAGGGCAAGGCCGTCATCGTGTTCTGCCAGATGGCAGCAGGAAAATCCTTTGCACCGTTTAAAAGCCAGAACTTCACGCCACGCGAGCAGAGCTGGCTGATTGCTGAAGCCGATCCGATTGCGCGTACGGTCACCTCCGTGTTTAACCGCCAGGGACAGCAGCAGCCGTTTGTGGCGTCGCTGTGTGAGCATCTTAACTGCACCAAGGCGCAGCTGACTGAACGCCTGAAGGGGCTGACCTTTGGTGTCAAAGTCGGCGGCGAATACTTTATTCGCTCAATCGCCAAAATTGAATCGGGTGGCGTGCAGTTTTTCTGTGACCTTGAGTTTGGCGATCGGCTGTTCCTGATGGAAGAAAAAGACTTTAAACAGGCGACACAGCAGGAATGGCAGGCTTTTACCGCCCGGCACGGCAGACCCGCGGCGATTCTGATGAACGACTGTATCCTGCGTCGTGTCGGTAATGCCGATAAGCTGCACAATGCTCATTTCTTCAAAGGGATTGCCGCCGCCGGTTTTTCCAGCTTTGGTGAAATCCTGGGCGTGCCTATCAACCAGACGCTTTCTGCTCTGGTGTTTTTCAATCATGACGTCAAAGCGATGAGCCAGTTCCCGGTGGAGTATGCCGGCTATGCGGCCCACTACGCGCAGCGCGCGTTACGCCGCTGGGAAGCGCTGAACACCATTCAGACGCGGGTGCTGGATCGGGTTATCAACTATCAGCAGGCGCTGACGCCGCTGATGGAGGCGCTACCGGTACTCGAAACGGCGACGCACAGCCAGGGAGAAACGCTGAGCCTTGCAGAAAGCAGTATCCGTAACATCAGCAACATCGCCACTGAGAGTCAGCAGGCGCAGGGCCGGTTGGATGAAGGGCTGGACGATCTGGAAAAAATCTCGAATGGCATTAATGAGATTACACATGGCATCAGCAATATTGCTTTCCAGACCAACATCCTGGCGCTGAATGCCGCTGTCGAAGCAGCACGCGCAGGCGAAGCTGGCCGCGGCTTTGCGGTGGTCGCGGGTGAAGTTCGTCGTCTGGCACATTCGTCGAAAGAGCAGGCCGAAGCCACGGCGAGTAACATTGGCGAGGCGGTCACCACCATCTCACGTATCCGGCTGGTGGCCAGTGACTCGGCGCAGACGGCTGCACAGATGGCGGAGCGCAGCATCAGCGCGGCCGATACGCTGGCGGCCATGAATCAGCAGACCCGACATGAGCGCGCCGACATTGCGAAGCATCTCGGCAGCCTGCGTGAACTGACGCAGGGAATGGATGCGATGCAGGAAGCGGTCGCGCAGCTCAAAGTGTTACAAACGCTTTCCGGGGCGCAGGTTAAAGGCTGATTTATCAGCATAAAAGACAAAAAAATGCGGTGTAAGCGTAACGGCCAGGCAAGGCAGGCTTTCAGTTGTTACACTTGTCGGTGATTAACCACGCAGAGGTACTAATGAAAATCAAAAGTTATGCAGCCATGCAGGCTGGCCAGGCCCTTGAACTCTATGAGTACGATGCCGCCGAACTGGCAGCCGAAGAAGTCGAAGTCCAGGTCGAATATTGTGGCGTCTGCCACTCAGATCTGTCGATGATCGATAACGAGTGGGGCATCTCTCAGTTCCCGGTGATTGCAGGACATGAAGTGATTGGCCGCGTCTCTGCCCTTGGCGAAGCGGCTAAAAGCAAAGGTCTCTCAATCGGCCAGCGTGTAGGAATCGGCTGGACAGCTAAAAGCTGTCAGCACTGCGATGCCTGTATCAACGGCGAGCAGGTTAACTGTCAGCAGGGCAGCATCCCGACCATCATGAATAAGGGTGGCTTTGCCGAGAAGTTGCGCGCCGACTGGCAATGGGTTATCCCGCTGCCGGAAAAACTGGATGCGGCCAGCGCCGGTCCGCTGCTGTGCGGCGGTATTACCGTATTTAAACCGCTGCTGATGAGCAATATCACTGCGACCAGCCGTGTTGGCGTGATTGGTATCGGCGGCCTGGGCCATATCGCGATCAAACTCCTGCACGCGATGGGTGCCGAAGTCGTGGCCTTCAGCTCAACGCCGGATAAGAAGCAATCGATTCTGGATATGGGTGCGGATGAAGTGGTTAACAGCCGTGATCCTGAAGCCCTGAAGAAGCAGGCGGGTCGTTTTGATCTAATCCTGAGCACCGTGGCAGTCGACCTGGACTGGAAACCTTATTTCGCCGCGCTGGCGCCTCAGGGTAAATTCCACACCGTGGGTGCCGTGATGAAGCCGATTGAAGTCAGCGCGTTTGATCTGATCCTGGGTGACAAAGCGGTAACCGGTTCATCAACCGGCTCACCAGGCCAGCTGCGTTCGCTGTTGCGACTCGCTTCTCGTGCAGATATTGCGCCACAGGTTGAGTTCTTCCCGATGTCAGACATCAATAAAGCGCTGGATCACGTCCGCGCCGGTAAAGCCAATTACCGTGTGGTTCTGAAAGCCGATTTCTGATGCGAACCTGAAATGAACATGCCGCAGCCTGCTGCGGCATTTTTTTGTCCTCATGTTGTCAGCCCTGATCCTGAAAATTCGTTTCACATTCAGGTCATGCCCTTTCTTCCATCCCCCCTCAGACTCCAGTCAGCGATACATTCAAAAGTGGCCCGAATCCATCGAACACTGTCCTGTGAGCCTGTCACGTGCAGGTCAGAGAGTGCCGTAAAGTGAATGTATCGCAGCCTGTAAGCCTGGCTGATGTTAAAGAGACCCTTTGCGGAGCACAAAATGAAGCTGACTCAGATTCGTAATGCCACACTGCTGCTGGAGTATGCTGGCAACAAATTCCTGATCGATCCGATGCTGGCAGATAAAGACGCGTGGCCTGGCTTTGCCGGTAATGCCCGTCCCCATCTGCGCAATCCCATGGCTGAACTGCCTCTCCCGGTTGCTTCACTGCTGGCGGTAGACGCAGTGATTGTCACCCATACACATATGGACCACTGGGATGAGGCGGCTCAGCAGCTGATACCAAAGACGATGATGATCTACAGCCAGAATGAAGGTGATGCAGCGCTGATTCGTTCGCAGGGTTTTGCACACGTTCGGATGCTGCAGGATGAAAATCCGTTTGTTGACGGCCTGACGATCCACAAAACGGAGGGTCAGCATGGCAGCAATGCGTTGTATGCCGACAAAGTCATGGGCGATATTCTGGGCGATGCCTGTGGTCTGGTATTTACCCATCCGTCCGAAAAAACGCTCTACATTGCCGGGGATACCGTCTGGGTTAAACCTTATGTCAGAACGCTGCAACGTTTTCAGCCGCAGGTCGTGGTAATCAATGCCGGCAATGCGACTAACGATCTCTATGGCCCCATTATTATGGGAAAGGAGGATACGCTGCGCACCCTCCATATTCTGCCTGAAGCGACTCTGGTGACTTCGCACATGGAAGCGATTAACCATTGTCTGCTGACACGCGCTGAACTGCGCGCTTATACCCTGGAACAGGGTATTGCTGACCGGGTACTGATCCCGGAAGATGGTGAAGCAATGACATTCTGAGCATCGTTGTCCTGAACCGGCACAGCTACGCGGTAAGGGCTAAATCATGCGTTTCATAAAAAGGGGATAAGATGACTGCTCTGAACGTCGCAGTGCTGGCAACGGCCGGTTTTAGTCCGTTTCATTTTTCAGTTCCCTTCATTCTGTTCGGCTCTGCTCTGCCGCAGCAGGATCTGTTTAAGATTGATATCTGCGCAGAAAAATCAGGCCCGGTGCTCTCAGAGATGGGGCTGTCAATTATGGTTGCGCATGGGCTAACGCTGCTTGATCGGGCAGATATCGTTATCGTGCCATACTGGCACAATCCGGACGAAAAACCGTCGCAGGCGCTGCTGGATAAGCTGGTAGCTGCCTGGCAGCGTGGCGCAGAGGTGGTCGGGCTTTGTCTGGGTACATATGTACTGGCTTATGCAGGTCTGATGGATCAGCATCGTGCTGCCACACACTGGGAATTTGAGCGCGATTTCAGCGAACGCTTTCCACAGGTTCATCTCGACAGCAATGCCCTTTATACCCGTGACGAACGTCTGATCACTTCTGCCGGCACCGCGGCGGGTATCGACTGCTGTCTGGACATCATCCGTCAGCACTATGGCAGCGCCGTGGCGAATCGGGTGGCCAGACGTATGGTGGTGCCGCCTTACCGTGAAGGCGGACAGGCGCAGTTTATTGAGCGGCCGGTTCCGGAAACGACCCGCGACGGCAGGATCAATGCGCTGCTGGCATCCCTGCGTCAGAATCTCCATCAGCCGCAGGATCTCGACACCCTCTCACAGTCGCTTGGTATGAGCAGGCGAACGCTGACGCGCCATTTTCACAAGGCGACGGGCATGTCACTGGGTGAGTGGCTGACGGCTGAGCGTCTGCAGCATAGTCAGCAGTTACTCGAAACTACCGGTATCAGCATTGAAAGCGTGGCAGCAAGGGCAGGTTTTGATTCGCCTGTTTCATTCCGGCAGCGTTTCAAATCCCGGTTTGGCGTCACTCCCAGCGAGTGGCGCCGGACGTTTCGCGGTCCACAGCCGGAGATGAACAACGCGAGAGTGGTGGAAGATAATGTGTGATCCGACAGGAATGACTACTGGCATCGCGGGGATTTCCAGGCCGGCATAGTGCCCCGCAATAGCGGTCACTATTCCGGCAGGAATTCTTGCGACTAAAGCAGGAAATCATCCAGCGACTGACCATTTTCAATCGCCGCTTTAATAATGGAAGGAGTACGGCCCTGACCCGTCCAGTCACGAACCTGACCGTTTTCATCGGTGTAACGGTATTTTGCCGGACGTTTCGCGCGTTTCTTTTTCCCGGATACCGCGAGAGCATCGCTATTCACCAGTTCCGCCGGATTGATCCCTTCCTCCATCAACAGTTCATGGTAAAAAGCCAGCTTCTCTGCTTTCTCACGGGCTTCTGCTGCCCGCGCGTTTTCCTCATCACGACGCTCATTTACCACGGTCTCTAATTTCTGGCGCAACTCTTCGAGCATATCCAGAGCCATATTGCGCGCCTCTGCACGAAGCGTACGGATATTATTCAGGCTGCTCAGGTTCTTAATCATAAAATTCCTCAAATACTCAAGTTAATCAATAAAGTGCAAGTTATTCAGCCGGTAAGGGTAACATTTGCCCGCCTGAAAGTTGAGGCTTAAATGGGGTTTTATTTGCTAGTAATGCTGCACTATTGACACTGATTGAGCCAGTTAAGGAAAAGATTTGTGCGAATTCTGCTGGTTTAATGCCGATTGTCATTATGGAAGCGGGATTGCGGGATTTGCATTCTTGCTTTTGACTAACTGTGCTTAAATCAGTCAACAGGGTTTATTAAGGACAGGCATGAAGTTTCGCCGTAAAAATGATGGTTCTGCGTCAGAAATTTCGCCGCTGCTGAGAAGCATTATGCTCTCAGGCGCATTGCTCACCGTGGCGGTAATTGGATTAAATGTGTGGACGCTGCGGGAAGACTGGAATGAAACCGTCCGTAAAGCTGAGGATACGGCCGTGAATCTCTCACTGTCGCAGGCGCGGCAAGCTGACGATACGTTTCTGCAAACCGAACTTTCATTGCGCGAAGTGCAACGCGAGCTTGAGAAGCAGCTCGCCACCACCGGTGCAGAGGGTAAGGCGCTGAGTCAGACAATGCATCTGTTGCAGAGCCGCCTGCCGCAACTTCACGGCCTGTTCTACTATGATGAGCGGGGCCGGTGGATAGCGACCTCGATGAGCAGGATACCGCCAGGCGTTGATAATTCCGATCGTGAGTATTTCGATTATCATCGCGCCAGCCCGCGCAATAACCTGCATATCGGCCCGGTCATTCGCAGCCGCACTACGCATGAACTGGTCATTCCGGTTACCCTGCGCGTCAATGATGCTTACAACGGTTTTAAAGGTGTTTTGCTCGCCACCATCAAAGTAGACTACTTTCGCCGTTTCTATAGCTACTACGAACTCAGCGATGGGGATGTGCTGGTGCTGATGCTGGCAGACAGTACGGTCCTTTACGCCCGGCCAATGCCCGATAGCTATATCGGCAAAAATCTTTCAGTGAGTCCGCTGTTCCTGAAGATTCTGGCGAATTCGGATAAAGGCAGCGGTCAGTGGACGGCTGCGCTTGATGGTAAAAAACGCATCTTCGGCTTTGTCCGCTCACAGCGATATCCGCTGGTGGTAGCCGCGGGCTACGACAAGCGAGCGCTGTTTAACCACTGGCTAAAGAGCTGGGTACAGGATTTGATTCTGAGCCTCGCTCTGTTACTTGTTATTCTTTTACTGGGTACGTTTTTGCTGCGTCAGGCGCGCCATACGCTGCGTTATCAGCGTGAACTGACACGGTTACGTGATGAGCTGACTGCAGCGAATCGCTCCCTGGAAAATCAGGCACAGAGTGACGGGCTGACAGGGGTGGCTAACCGCCGCCATTTCGACCACATGCTGACAGAAAGCCTGCTGAATGCGGAACTGAGTGGCCTGCCCGTATCACTGATTCTGTTTGATATCGACTATTTCAAACGTTACAACGACACTTACGGCCATGTTGCCGGTGACGACTGCCTGAAAAAAGTCGCCACCGTTCTGAAGCACGCCGCCCGGCGCAAAAACGAGCTCACCGCCCGCTATGGAGGCGAAGAGTTTGCCATCATTCTTTCTGAACAACCGCTGTCCGCTGCAGTAGACCTGGCGGAGTCCATCATCGCAGCCGTTAATCGGCTTGCTATTCCGCATATGACTACTGAGCTGCCGCAAAAGCACGTAACCCTGAGTGCTGGCTGTGCCATGTATCTCGCTACTGATTTACAGCAGGGGAAACAGGCGCTGATAGAGCGCGCGGATGAGGCTTTGTATCGTGCGAAACGGGCAGGGCGCAACCGGGTAATGTGTGAAGAGCGTCCGACTAAGCACGCGCGATGAAATTCTGAACTGCCCTGTGGCACGGTAATCGCTCAAACTCAGCCGAGAGCGATCATGTCGGACGATACCGGTTCCTCTCCTTTTGCACTGGTACGCGATTGAATAAAAAGCGTTGATGTTTATCGGTGTTATGCCGGATGCGGGTAATACATCGGCGAGAACCGGGCGTTGTGGACGTGCAGAAAGTCGCGTAGATGTCAGAATTGACCCGACCTTTTGCTCTGGTGCTGGTGCAATCAGATAACAGTAACAGTACGCCGCTGGGGCCTTTTGGTCGTATTGGCGTAGCCTGCGACCGTCGCGAAGAGACAGATGTAAAGGTGGCAATTTCGCGGCGCGAAGGTGTATTACGCAGCAATCTGAAATAGCCGTTAGTTACCGGGCATTCTTTGCCGATCCTGATGGTACTACGCCCGAACTTTCATTTGGCCTGCAGAACGGGTTAGAAATCATCATCGCACGTGTTTCCCGGTCTGTTGTGAAATGATAAAACGGCTAAGGTAAGTGAATGAAACCTTTTATCTGCAACGAAATTGCGCAGAGCATTTCCGATATTACATTCAGGTTAGTGTCTGTGCATGATTGTGTATAAAGATGGATAAGCAGCGTATGTACAGGCAGGGGAAGTATGAAGTTGGTGTTTTTCTTCTGTTGCTGATAAAGAACCGCCTGAGCAACGTCAGGCGGTTATCATCCAGGCATCCTGAATTAGATCAGGAAATCATCCAGCGATTTACCTGCATCGATGGCTGATTTAATCGCCGAAGGGGTACGGCCCTGACCTGTCCACTGCTTAACGTCACCATTCTCATCGGTATACTGATATTTAGCCGGACGAGGCGCACGTTTTTTCTTCTCAGCGGGCGCAGTCGGCATACCATTTAACAGTTCGTTAGGGTCGATACCTTCCTGCAACAGTAATTCACGATATTTTGCCAGCTTCTCAGCTTTTTCACGATTAGCCGCTTCAGAAGCCTGAGCTTCTTCACGTCGCTCACTGACCACAACCGACAGTTTTTCCAGCATTTCTTCCAGGGCAGCAAGGTCAAGCTCGCGAGCATTTGCGCGGAGGGTACGGATATTATTCAAGCTGTTGAGAGTGTCACTCATCAAAGTCACCATAGTCATGTTCAGATAATAAAATACAGAGCGGGTTCACGCTGATGCTTTTCGTCGGACCTGCTTTTTTTAAAATGCTTGCCTTCGAAGAATCATAATACAGAACCAATAGTTCAACCTTAACATATTAATCTGTTTCTGAGAGAGTTGAAACTCTATTTAACGCATGCTGGTTAAACAAAAGTAAATTTATGCCATTTTTTTACTCGCTTCACTCAAAATGGCTAAAACCCGTATCACCTGAGACGCGGGGGGTAATTTAGCAGGGCTATGGATTAATCGTGCTGGTTTTTCTGCAGTGGTAGCGGAGTCGCTTCGCTATTCGCATGCTTGTCCTGAGAAAGAGGATAATGTCAGCTGCAAAGCTCACACGCAGCTACCGCTCAGAGCATTGATGCTGTGCGTAATTTCGCTGTAAAGATCCTGCTATGAATTATTTCGCTAATTTATTGTCAGAAAAGCTGATTCAGAATCATAGTGGTAAGTTCATGATAATAACTTAATTTATTTATACAGCCCTCTGTTTTCAGGAACGTAACATGACGCATAACAGCGCTGCAAAATTTTCTGCCGGTTGGTTTAAATATGCGTGAAATGTGCCGTGCACTCACACAGCGGGATCCGGGTTAAGCAGAATCATCGCCTGCCTGCTGCCATTAAAATGATTATTTACGGTAATAATTACCCTTTGTTCATTCAGCGTCTGCAGCTAATAAGCCCACGACATACTATGGATTCAAGCCTGGATGCCATTTTTCTCCAGAATTATGCTTAAGTTGCATTAAATCCAGCGTTTAGTTGCACAATCCCGACCAGTTTGATAAGTGGTTTGACAACCTCTTCTTTTTTCAAATCCACCACGTAACGCATAGATGAACAGAGTAATCAATAACCGGCGTGACGAGTGCGGGTATGAACGGCGCTGGACTGTTGCCTGATGTAATTAACCCTGTGGATTCATACTTACGCAGGGCTCATTCTCAGGATTCAAAGAGCAACGCAAGTTTAAATAGTTGCTAACGATAAATTCGCATTATAAATCCGTTCAGGGGCGGGCAAGGGCAGGCATCGGCATTACCTGTTCTGAACACTATGCACGTAGCTATCGCAAAGATGGGGAGGAATTACCGCAGGCTAAGCTACACTTGACAACAGATGCGTTAACGTCAGCGCGATGATTACTTCTGCAGAGGTCTGAAGTGTTTAAAGGCAATAAAAAGTCATTACCGGTTCGTTACTGTAAAACCTGTAACAAACCGATGTCATGGCGTAAAAAGTGGGAGAAGTGCTGGAATGAAGTTTTGTATTGCTCAGAGCGTTGCCGGCGTCAGCGTTCTGCGCAGCATAAAGATGATGCAGAAATAAACGCTGAGCGGAACAAGTAAAACTCACAGGAAAAGGCCAGGTTTTGACCTGGCCTCGTAGACTGCTATTGCTGAACCTCAATCTGTTGCCAGCCTTTTTTAAACATGCAATCTTTCACCAGTATCTCGCGCTGACTTTCATTGGCATCACTGGTTGAGTAGTCGGTATCAGTCGTTTTATATTTACTGTCTTTCGAGGTGTATTTACCGCTGACGATATTATCAGGCGGTAAATCCCGCAGCGCCTGAGCCTGACAGGCTGTTTCCGCTACGGTTTCCTGCTGCTCAGATGCATCGGGCTTAACCCATTTGTATTGCACGCATCCGGTCAGACAAAGAGTGAATAACATCAGCATTAGAGATTTCATCATCTGTTTCTCAGCAATACCCGCCAGCGTTCAGGCAAGTTGTTCAGTAAGGATGCCAGTCTGGTTATCTGAATGGGCTTACTCACTGGCAAAGAAGAAATTGTCATCCGACATTAAAATGTCAGACCGCCACCGATGTAGGGACCATCGATCAGCGTATGACCCGGACGTCCATCTTTACCGTCGACACCCGCGTAACGGTAGCCCACTTTTAAAACCAATGGACCCAGAGGTGACCAGCTGACGCCAGCATTTGCTTCCACAAAATTCTTAACGCTGTTGGTCAGCTGTTCCGGCGCGGAATACCCTTCACCGTAAATCGCAAAATCGGCAGGCAGATTGAGTTTCACACCGCCGCCGACAGGAAACGCGACGCCGTTATCCCCTTTTTTGCCACCGATGTAAGTCGCTTTAACGCCAGCGGTCAGCATCACCGGACCAATTTCCAGGTTATAGCCTGTACCCGCCTGACCAATCTGCACACCATCTGCCGTATTTTTAATCCACTGGCTGTCCAGATAGAGTCCGCCGGATGAACGACCAATTTCAGCATCCAGTGCAGAGGTGTTTTTACCTTGTTCAGCATTCAGGCCAATGGCCATTGCAGACGAAGAGACACACAGCAGTAAGCCAAGGCTAATTAAGGAAATTTTCATTGCTTATTTCTTCCACATCAGGAGATTTTCAGGAGGTTAATCAGGATCGTTGCTAAAAGCGATTTACTTTTGCACCATTTCTTTAACATCGCGCTGCTGCAACTGATGTATGTTTCCGTCTGCATCTCTATAGGAGAGCATGCCGGTTTCTTTATCTCTGATGGGTTTACCCTGCGTCGTTATCATGTGGCCGTCATTGGTCGAGATGACATAATTGCCAGAGCAGGCGGAAATAGACATAACTGAAGCCATCATCACGAAAGCGAAGGCGAATTTTCTGCCATGATTGAAAGAGGTCATTTTACTTTCCAGTCGTTGTTCTTTAAGAAGATGCGGCATTATTAGCTGTGTTTGTTAAACGACATGATAACAATCTGGGAGTACGGCTACGAATGCATAAAAAAATGATCTGGATCATTTCACAGGTTGTTCAGAAGAGGGTTAAGAATTACGCATTGTTTAAAAGCTAAGTTATTCAAATAAACTCATTGCACTTTTCGGGTTTGCAGAAGTCATATGCATGAAGGATGTTATCAAGTGCTAACCAATGATTTAACAACAGCTCCTTAATGACAGGATAATTTGATGTTTCAAATTTTATGTTGTGGCTGTTTTCCTTTTCTCTATATTCAACCGGCAATATCATTCTGAATGGTGTAATTTAACAAGGATTTAATATGGCTATGAAAACCACAGTTATCGCTTTTATTTTTTTTGCTTTACCATTAACCGTGTTCGCTGCAACTGATTCCTGCAAAGATCAACTGGCAGATATTTCAGCTAAAAGCGAAATGGCTAGAATCCATGGAAATAGTGCAGAAGTTGCACGGCTCAATATTGCGCGTAACAAAATTGAAACTTATTGTACTGATGAGCGTCAGGCAATGCGTGCCTCTCATGATGTCAGTAAACGTGAGATGAAAGTCAAAAAAGCGGAACTTGAACTTCAGGAAGCACAGCAGGAACTGGCTGAAGCCAAAGCCGATGGACGTAGTGATAAAATCAGGAAAAAAACGACAAGGGTAGAAGAGAAGAAGCTGAAGCTTGAATCTGCAAAAATGGATTTAAAAGAAGCTGAGGCAGATGCTCAGAGACTGAACTGATATCCCACTATTTTCAGGCTCACTATGTGAGCCTGAAAACGTTTTGATGATCTCTGCCTCTTTCGTTATTAGTCACAACACCATTTTTAAAAGTATTGCAATGTTATAAAACACAGATAGCTACTTGCTCAGATGAGCAGTCTCTACCTGTCACCACTCCCTATCCCCGTTGTGCCAGAAAAGCCCTCCCTGCAATCGGGGCATGTATAATCAGCGTAACAGGTTTAAGTTAACTTGCTGAAATGAGGCATAAAAAAAACCACTCAATCGAGTGGTTATAAACATTGAAAAATACTTCATGAGCAAAGCTGCGATACAGAATAATTTAATACTGGGATATATCTATGCCAGAAAATGATAGCTATCAACATGCAGGTGAGCTAAGTAATTCGTGCGGAAATAAGTAGATTTTATTTATTGGTATTGCCATATTACATACATTGTTAAATAGGTTATTCCCAATAAGAAGGTTTTAAATTATTGTTATACTTTGTTGGTGGTTAACATAGATTCAACTTCGATTATTATTTTGATGGTTCTATGGTGCGTGCACCTTACGGATGACATTTTTAAAACACGTGCAGACAATAAAACTTCTTAAGATCCCGTTAAGATGTGGGATGTAAATTACCCTGGAAATTTAACGGAGATAAAAATATGAAAAAGATTATGTTGGCGGTGTTATTAGCAGGTATGAGTCTGAGTGTTTCTGCGCAGGAAGGATTTATTAATCCGACAGGGCAGGGTTCTTCACAGGGCGGTTTTAAAGGCCCGACACCGGGTGTCGCTTCAGTGGCTCAGGCTAAAACACTACGTGACGACGCATGGGTCGTTCTTGAAGGCAATATCATCCGACAGATTGGTCATGAACTTTATGAATTTAAAGATGCCACTGGAACGATTTACGTCGATATCGACGACAAGCGCTGGATGGGACAATCATTGTCACCGGCTGACAAAGTCCGCATAGAAGGCGAAGTCGATAAAGACTGGAACAGCGTTGAAATTGATGTGAAAACTGTCCGTGTTCTGAAGTAACCTGTCTTTACCACTGTTATGGCAGTAACCTGAAGCCGGGCTACTGCCATTTTTATATGTATGTTCCCGATTGATTATTCCAGGGTAAGTAATAAATATTCACGAAGCCTGTCCGGCAAGATAGCGAAGACAAAAACGTCAAGGCTTAACATCTGATGCGACAGTGCATTCACAACTTATAAAATTGTGCTGAATCAGTCCTGAGACTGATATAAATTAGTTACAACACACTAATGTGTGGGTATCTGAACAGGAGATCTTCCTATAAAATGTGCACGTTTTTGGCCAAATCTAACCGAGCCGTTCTGAAAATCCGAGTGCTCATTGACAAGCCGCCCGGCACGGCCCGAAGGGCCGTAATGGTTCTTTACAGCAAAATTGAATGATGTAACTAAAAATCCTGTTATCTTCTTTTCGGATTTTAAAAATGCGGGACCGTAACGCCTGGAATAAATGAGAAGCAGATGCTTTGCACCTGGGTTCACTCAGGCAGGTATGGCTATTGTGCGTAATTTCGTTATGACATATTTGTCATACCTGAACTCTGAGACCGGTTTGTAAACTGAGACATGTTTTACATGCCACCTAGCGGGTCTGATAGTCCCTCACAGGTGAGTATTAAAGATAAAAAAGGTTTCTGAATCTGGATAGTTTCAGAAACCTTTTATCGATCACAGTTACGTCTGGCTAAGTAACCGTGTTAGCCGCTTTAAATCAGCCAATCTGGAAAGCCATAAAGACACCGTTGTTGAACCATGTTACTTTTTCGCCCGCGCTATTAAGCATCCAGCCAGCCTCACCAATGGATGAGTTATTCCAGTCTTTATTCTCTGTTGCGCTGGCAAAACCCAGTGCATTAATACTTTTAGCGGCACGGTCATAGTTAAAATAGCCTTGCGAGTTCAGACCCGCATCATTCCACAAGCTAAGAAGTTTCGAGTAACCGATGTCGGCACCACTTACGGTAATCACTTCTGACACGTTCAATTCACGCATTTTAACATCCTTTTATGTCTGTATAATTTAATCAGTAATGCAGGGGGATTTTAGCAAAAAGTACTGGGGTTGTAGCTGCTCTGAATGTCAATTATCATTATCAAAAGAAAGTTAAAAATAAATCGTAAATGGATTTTGTTTGATTGACTTGATAAGAGTTAAGATGGATTCATGCAAAACCCGTCAGAAGTGGCATACATAAAAGTTTATATTTTCATATTATAAAAAATCTTTTGTTTATATCATTACTGATTTGTAAAATAAATTATACTGCGCATGGTGATTCTCCTGTTACTCCTTTATCTAAGTAACGGAGTCAGTGATTACTTTTCTATAAGAATCAGAACGTTTACCGCCTGATGTGCCTTCAGGCGGGCCTGGAGATTGATCATTTATAACGAGTAAATATTTCACTTATTTAATGCGCATGGTTTTGATGTAATAGCGGCATTTGTCCATGTTGGTATTAACAGAACTCCTGAAGTATTAATATTTTTTACGGCAGAAATCCTCCACCTTTGAAAATTCTTTACTGATTAAAACAGTGTATGCCGCCACACCAGAGTTTGAGTAAAAAGACATCAGGAAAGATATTCAGTCAGGACAGGATAAAGCGGCAAAACAGCATCGCTGGCGATACCGTTTACTCCGCGTAAAACTATAATTATCGGGTAAAAGAATCCCCTACTTGTGCGCGAGCATACCATTCCATTAGCTCCCCAGCACCCGGCTCATTTTCGGCAGGTGCCCATGGCGCTGAGTCTTGTTCAGTTACAGGCTGGTAACCCCCGTGTTTAACCTCAAAAATAACGCCACCTTTATCCATCGATAACACTGCATGCCAGGTGCCTGCTTCCGTCTCCATGACCTTGCACCCATCTCCTAACTCCACCCGTTGGGTCACATAACCATTTTCATCAAAATGTAACACCTGAAACCGGCCACAGAGCGAGGTCAGCAATTCAAAAGTATGCGGATGTCGGTGAGGGCGGACATAAGTGCCCGGCTCCATAGCGATGGCCAGCCGCTGTACCGGCTCGCTCAATTCAGGGTGTAAATTACGATTGACTCGCAAGCGAGGGGATTTCGCAGCCTCCTCGCTGAGTTGCTGGAGGTCAGTAACAGTAATTTGTTTCATATAAGCCTTCTGGATTTTGGACAACTTACGACAATCAGGTTGCCGTAAGGTTTGTTGCCCTTTTCAACGGATGAATAACCTCTGCATTCGCGGAACAAATCACTGTCCGGATTATCGCTGCCCAAAGCCAAAAACTGACGACGGGAGACATCACAAACATCGCCTGTATCGCGTGATACCAGGTTACAGAAAGATGTTCTCTGTTTCCTAAACGAAAGCCATTCAGAGCGCTTTTCCACTGTCTGCATGAAGCCAGATCAAAAACCGAAACGCTTATCATTTATAGAATGAGTGCTTCTTACTCAGAGGCAGAGCGTGGTATGGCAATTAACATGGGTAGCACTTACCGGATTCTAGGTTATCAGCCATCGGTAAATTCCGCCTGGCGGCAGAAATTACTGACAATGGGCATGCTGCCTGGGGCAGTGGTGGAGGTTATTCGCGTGGCACCTATGGGCGATCCGGTTCAGATTCGTACCCGCCGTGTCAGCCTGGCGGTGCGGCAGCGTGATCTGGCCGACATCATTCTGGAGGAGATCGTCTGATGAAAAAGATCACCATCGGGTTGATAGGCAATCCCAACACCGGCAAAACCACGCTGTTTAATCAGCTGACCGGTGCCCGCCAGCGGGTCGGTAACTGGGCTGGCGTCACGGTTGAACGTAAAGAGGGCCAGTTCTTTACTGCACAGTCTGACGTCCGGCTCATCGATCTGCCTGGCACTCGCTCGCTGACTACGCTATCCGCTGAAAGCTCGATTGATGAGAGCATCGCCTGTCAGTATCTCTTTCAGGATCACGCCGATGTGGTGATTAACGTCGTTGATGCCTCCCGTCTGGAAAGTAACCTGTTCCTGACCTTTCAGCTGCTTGAGCTCGGCGTACCCTGTATTGTCGCCCTGAACATGCAGGATATTGCCGCAAGCCAGAACATCACTATTGATGCCGCAGCGCTGTCAGCCCGCCTGGGATGTCCGGTGGTTTCACTGACCTCAACCAAAGGCGACGGTATCGCTCAGCTAAAAGCACTGATTGACCAGCCGCATATTTATCGCGCTCCGGAAAGGGTGCAATATCCGGCTGCGATTGAAACTGCGATTGAGCAGCTCAGCCTGCAGATGTCCGCGACGCTGGCTCCGCAGAAAAGATACTGGCTGGCATTGCAGTTGCTGGAAGGCGATATTAACAGCCAGAAACTTTGCCCGGAACTGCTTCCATCCCTGCCTGAGATTATGCATCGGGCGGGTGACGATACGGGCGTACAGATTGCCGATTATCGCTATCGTGCCATTAACGCGGTCTGCGCAGCCGTCAGTAACATTCATCAGGCCATCCCGGCCAGTCTTACCCGCCAGATTGATAACATTGTGCTGGACCGCTGGCTGGGCATTCCGATATTCCTGGCAGTGATGTATGTGATGTTTGTGCTCTCAATTAACATTGGTGCCGCGCTTCAGCCGCTGTTCGACGGCAGTTCGGTGGCGATATTCATTCATGGCGCACAATGGCTGGGATATGTCTGTCACTTCCCGGCCTGGCTGACGGTTTTTCTGGCGCAGGGACTCGGCGCCGGAATCAATACCGTACTGCCAATCATTCCACAGATTGGCCTGATGTTCCTATTCCTCTCTCTCCTTGAGGATTCAGGTTATATGGCGCGTGCCGCCTTTGTGATGGATCGGCTGATGCAGTCACTGGGCCTGCCGGGAAAATCTTTTGTGCCGCTGATTGTCGGCTTTGGCTGTAATGTGCCGGCGGTAATGGGTACGAGGACGCTGGACACGCCGCGTGAGCGTCTGCTTACAGTTCTGATAGCGCCTTTTATGTCCTGCGGCGCGCGGCTGGCAATCTTTGCGGTGTTCGCCGCGGCATTCTTCGATGCTCACAGCTCCAGCCTGGTCTTCTCTCTCTATCTGCTGGGCATTGCAGTGGCGATTGCGACCGGACTGGTGCTCAAGCATACCCTGCTGGGTGGCGAAGCTTCGCCTTTTATCATGGAGTTGCCGGTCTATCACCGGCCTCATCTTAAAAGCCTGCTGCTACAGACCTGGCAACGGCTGAAAATGTTTGTGGTGCGTGCCGGTCAGGTCATCATCCTGGTGAGTATGCTGATTGGTGTGCTGAGCAGCTTTGCATTCAATGGCCAGCTGGTTGATGACATAAACCACTCTGCGCTGGCGGCGACCAGTAAAGCCATCACGCCTGTGCTTCTGCCAATCGGGGTGACGCAGGATAACTGGCAGGCGACAGTGGGGCTGGTGAGCGGCATTATGGCAAAAGAGGTCGTGGTCGGTACGCTTAACAGCCTTTACACCACTGAGGCGATTCAAAGCAGCGTATTTGATCCGCAGGCTTTTAACCTGGCGGACGAATTGAAAGAGGCGCTGACAGAGACCTGGGCGGGCCTGACGGCTGCATTCAGAATTGATGCGCTGGCCCATCCCATCGATGCCAGTAAAGGCGATGGTGAGATGGCATCCGGTTCGATGGGCGTGATGTCAGCCAAGTTTGGCAGCGGCTTTGCCGCTTACAGCTACTTAATCTTTGTCCTGCTCTACGTTCCCTGTGTCTCAGTAATGGGTGCGATCGCGCGAGAGGCCGGGAAAAAATGGATGATGTTCTCATTCTTCTGGGGGCTTAATATCGCCTATACCATGGCGACACTCTTTTATCAGACCGTCACGTTTAACGAGCATCCTGCATTCAGTGCAGTCTGCCTGATAAGTGTGCTGGTGCTGAATGGAATCATCCTGCTGACACTGCGTAAAGCGGGAAACAGGGTGCAGGCAATACCGGTTATGCTCACAGAGGAAAATAGGGGTTGTCGCGGCTGCCACGGAAGCTGTGATAAACAGAAAGGCTTCGCGCAGTAACAATAAGCACCGCGATGCTATCCGTTGCGATGCTGATTTATCAGCGACGCAGCGGATAGTCATGCGATCGTCCTGTTGCTGACAGTGATAAATCAGAAACATTAGTGAAGGGCGTTGGTTAATCTCGCCTGGCACACCGCGCGTTTCGGCCATTCCTTTTAAACTGGCAGCTGCTGTCTCAGAGACAGATTCGCAGCAGGTGGTATGGCAGCACCAAGAAAGCAATGAAATCAGCCGCCTGAACCTGACACAGACATACAACAGCGATAATCCGTACCGGCTTACACACAGGCTGTCCACTTTTTCTGTGGATAACTCTGGCCTGAAAACCGATCAAACTCGCGCTTTATAAAGCCATCAGCCGGGAATATCGGGTTCCGCATATTGTTCCATGAACTCGACCATAGCGCCTTTATGCGCATCCACATGACGGATATAACGCATCAATGTCTCCGGTTTTTTCCATGTGCCTTCCTGCATGATACGGGCGACAGGGTAGCCTTTATCAGCCATATCCTGAGCTGCGCCCACCCTTGCACTGTGGCCACTCCAGCCGGTATAGCGATTCTTGTTAGCCTTTATTGCGCTACCTTTTCCAGCCGTTCGCCAGGCACGATTAAAAATCTGTTCCAGTGCCCGGGTGCTCATCGGTTTTTCTGTAATCAGTACCCGGCCTGAGCGGTGTACTGCATTGAACAGCCAGGCATCAGGCTGACTGGAAAGGCCGGTCGCCTCGAGCCACTCTTCAAGTCGCCGGGTTGAATGAGCGCTGAGCGCCTTGATCAATCCGCCAGTCTGCACAATCGTTTTTGTCCACGCCACATCCAGAATGATACGACCATCACCGGCACGCATCACATCACGCACCCGCAACCGTGACAGTTCACTGATACGCAGTAGCGTTGCATAGGCGACATGCAAAAAAGCCAGATCACGAAGCACCTGGAGATTGTCAGAACCTGACCACTGTTTATCCAGCACCATCAGGTCTGTCAGCCTGAAGGGCACGGCCTGGCCTGCACGCTCGCCATTCACAACGGCAACCCGGTTAATCTTCTTCATGGTACGGAAAACCAGCGGAGAAACATTGGGTACAGGCAACCCGGCGTTACGGTGTAACATCGAAATTAACGCTGCATGGGACGTGACGGTCGAAGATGCCCGTCCGCTTTCAGCCAGAAAAGAGAGATAGTCACGCAAATCCTCTGCGCTCATCGGCAGAAAAGTACGCTGGTTATCTTCTGACCACTGATTGCAGATTCGCATGACGCTAAGCAGCTGTCGCCAGGTATTAGGGGAAAAGGCCTCTTTGTCCTGGACGAACTGTCTGAGCCGTTCGGTGATATCACTGTTCCGGGTCACCGTCAGACGGGTTAACGGCACTATCTCACTCATCTTTGCTCACTTAATAATCAGAAAACGCGATGATCGCGCTACGTGAATTCTGATAATTCAGCAGGGGGATTACCGGTCAGAATTTACGTAGCGTTGCCATTTTGCAGCTTCATCTTTGCTGCCCATTATCATAACCCGTCAATTTTCCTGTGTCATGACTTCGTATAAGAACAATTATACGAAGTTATAAATCCTTAGTCTTTCGGCAAGATCTTTGCCGACCGGTCTGGCGCAGAATCGTGTGGGGTAGGGTGTCATCCTGACCACGCATCTACCGGCCAGGATTGCTGAAGGATACAGGCTGTGCAGAGCATGAGATTTGAATCAGACATCTGAATAAACCTTCTCAGCTTCCGCTTAATAAAATTATTCACCCAAATAACAGTAGTAGTGATTTCCCTCAGCCTGAATTGATAAGACGCGCATTAATAGTTTATGAATGATCAAACACGAAGCTCGCTTGAACATAAACCAGAAAAGATCCCAAATGACATTCACGTTCCGGCAGCGAATAAACATTATATATTGTCAGCGTCTAAATTGACCAGATTTTCCTGCTATTTCCTTTATCGCCCGGCCAGAAAACCGCTCACTCCCACTATCAGGAAGCGTTCAGAGGCCATACGCCAGAATAAAAAACTAAATATTAATATTTTAAAGATTTAAATATCACCCAGTAATCGCAAGTCGGTATCCTGCACTCGTCAATATGAGTAGCAGTGTCACCCTTTTATCCGCTTTTAATCAAAACGAGACGGACAGTTAATTTACTGACCGAAGCAGATTAATAATGAATCGGATGATATTGGGGTCATTGAGAACCCACTAATTATGCACATTTTTATGCCGGCGTCTGTTGTAAACCTGTAACGCCGGCATTCATCAGGGTAAAAAGAGGATTTTTTCATGAAAAAAAGTTTATTATCGCTGTGTCTTTTAGGTCTTTCCTGCGCGCCGGCTATTACACTGGCACAACAGCCGGTTAGCTGTGTCAAAGCGTCTGAGCAGGATGTAGCCAGCCTGTTTGATACCTGGAATAATACGCTGGCAACCGGCGATGCTACTAAAGTCTCTGAATTATATGTCAGCGATGCCGTGCTGCTGCCAACTATTTCAAACCATGTGCGCCTGACAGACCAGGAACGCATTGATTATTTCAAAGACTTCCTGAAAAAAGGTCCGAGCGGTAAAATTGATTCCCGCACTATCCGGATTGGCTGTAATAAAGCGATTGATGCCGGCGTTTATACCTTTACCTTCAAAGATAATACGCACGTCACTGCACGTTATACCTTCACTTACGTCTGGGATGGCAAGGGCTGGAAAATCTCAACCCATCACTCTTCAGCTATGCCAGAGCCAGTGAGCAAGTAATATTCTTTCACATTAGTACCGACTTTTTTAATATCAGCCTCTGAATATTTCAGGGGCTGATTGTTATGGTCAAAAAAATATTTTTTATTTTTTATAGTACCAGCCAGAACCCCCTGAAAAAACCAAAGCTATATTGTGAATTAGCTTTGCGAATATTGTAATAACCACGCTATTTACTTCGTTCTGACCAACTGCCTATTATCGCTTTCATCGTAAATAAATGTGACGCGCTCAATATCAGCCAGTCTGCTTTGACGCTGTCTCTTTTTCCGGAAGCGCTATGAAACTCATCTCAGATCCTCCCGAAACTTGCCTGGCAGCCGTCATTACCCGACGCGATCAGGCTATTCAGGCTGCCCATTCGCTGGCTGAACAGGCGAAACCTGGTGCCATCGAACGCGATCAGCAACGACTTTACCCCCGCGACCTTCTCGACAAGTTTACCCGGCTCGGACTGGGCAGCATCAGTGTTCCACGCCGCTTTGGTGGTGGGGGACTGGATTTTCAGACAGTGGCGGAGGTATTCCGCATCATCTCAGCCAGCGATCCCTCTCTGGGCCAGATTCCGCAAAATCACTTTGGTCTGATTCAGTTCATTCTTGGCGAAGGCAACTCGCTACAACAGACAACATTGCTGCAGGCGGTGGTCAGTGGCAAACGACTGGGCAATGGGGGCCCCGAGAAGAACACCCGCCATACGCGGGACATTCAGGCACGGCTGGTCAATGACGGTCTGGAGCACCATCTGACCGGAGAGAAATTCTATTCTACCGGTGCATTGTTCGCAGACATTCTGGTGACCACCGCTCTGCAGCAGGGTGACCAGCCTGCAATGGCTTTTATCCCGCTGCCTGCCAACGGCGTAGAGATTATTGATGACTGGTCTGGCATGGGTCAGCGTACCACGGCCAGCGGCACAGTAAGGCTTGATCGGGTTGCCGTAGATCCTGCATTGCTTGTCCCCTTGCCGCCAGCAGAAAAACCGACCTTGCGCGGTGCTGTCTCGCAGCTGATTCAGGCGGCGATTGATGCCGGTATCGCCCAGGGCGCGCTGGATGATGCGCTGGAGTTTGTCCGCAGCAGCTCACGTCCCTGGGTGGACGCAGGCGTGGAGCGCAACGCTGACGATCCCTACATCCTTGCTGACATCGGTCGTATCAGTACTGAACTGAGCGCCGCAAATGCCTTACTGCGCCGGGCCGCAAAGGTGCTTGATTCACTCGATCAGCAGGCACTGACAGCGGAAAACAGCGCAGCCGCCTCTATTGCGGTAGCGGAAGCCAAAGTGCTGACCACCGATATTGCGCTGCGTGCCAGTGAAAAACTGCTGGAGTGGGGCGGCAGTCGCGCCACGCTCCTGCAGCATGGGCTGGATCGCCACTGGCGCAATGCGCGCACTCACACGCTGCACGACCCGGTGCGCTGGAAAACACACGCTATCGGCAATTACTACCTCAATGCGATCTACCCCGCGCGTCATGCATGGATTTAAGGAGAAAGAATGAGTCAGGTTCAGCCCAAACAGCACGCTTCCCGTATTCGCAGCGAGCAGCATGCGCTGGAAGTGGCTGCGCACCTGGCGCAGCGGTTCCGTGAGGGGGCCGCAGCGCGAGATCGTGAACGTGAACTGCCGCATTCCGCTCTGCAGACCCTGTTTCAATCAGGATTAGGGGCGATTACCGTGCCGCAGGCGTATGGAGGCATTGCCGTATCAACTGCCACACTCGTCTCTGTGATCACGCTAATCAGCGAGGCTGATGCAGCGATTGGTCAGGTTCCGCAAAATCACTACTACGCGCTGGAAGTGCTGCGCGTTAACGGCAGTGAATCACAAAAACAACGGTTGTATCGGGAAGTCCTGACAGGCGTACATCTGGGCAATGCGCTGGCAGAGTTCTCCTCCCGTGCCGCACATCAGCGGACCACGCAGATTCGGTGCAATATTCTCAACGGCAGCAAGTTCTACGCTACCGGTGCGCTGTTTGCTGACCGCATTCCCACGGCTGCGCGCGATGAAGAGGATAAAGAGCAACTGGTATTTGTACCACGTCATCAGGCGGGTGTGACCGTTATTGATGACTGGAGCGGGTTTGGTCAGCGCACCACAGGCAGCGGCAGTGTCCTCTTCGAAAACGTCACGGTGGATGCTGCAGATGTGGTGCCGTTTCAGACAGCATTTGAACGGCCAACGACCGTCGGCCCTTTTGCGCAGATTATGCACGCCGCTATCGATCAGGGAATTGCACGCGCCGCATTTAACGACATGCTCGACTTTCTGCGCCAGCGTGCCCGGCCCTGGCCCGACAGCGGGGTAACGCGTGCCACTGATGACCCCTTAACGCTCGATCGCATCGGACGTCTGGCGGCGCGACTGAGCGCCGGTGACGCCCTGTTAGCCGAGGCAGGCGCAGTCATTGACGCCGCGCAACAACAGTCTGACGCCGCAACGGTGGCGCTGGCCTCGGTGGAGGTGGCCAGAGCGCGTGCCTGGACCACAGAAGTCTCACTGGAAGCGGCTAATTTGCTGTTTGAACTGGGCGGTTCACGCGCCAGCTTGCGTGAATATAACCTTGATCGCCACTGGCGTAACGCGCGCACCCATACCCTGCACGATCCGGTACGCTGGAAATATCCCGCGATAGGGAATTACCTGCTCAATGGCGTGCTGCCACCGCGCCGGGGCACGCTATGACTCAGAAACAGGTTCTGCTCAACGCGTTTAACATGAATTGTGTCGGCCATATTCATCACGGCATGTGAACGCACCCGGAAGACCGTTCAACCGAGTTCAATACGCTGGCCTACTGGACTGATCTGGCACGCCTGCTGGAACGCGGACTGTTCGATGGACTCTTTATTGCGGATATTCTGGGCGTCTATGACGTTTATCAGCAGGGTATTACGCTAACGGCACGCGAGTCGATTCAGTTACCGGTCAACGATCCGCTGATGCTGGTTTCGGCTATGGCGGGCGTCACGCAGCATCTTGGCTTCGCCGTGACCGCGAATCTCAGTTATGAAGCACCGTTTCCTTTTGCCCGCCGTCTTTCCACACTCGACCATCTGACTCAGGGACGGATAGGCTGGAACATCGTCACCGGCTACCTGGACAGCGCCGCCCGTGCCATGGGAAACAAACAGCTGCTGGCACACGATGAGCGCTATGCACAGGCAGATGAGTTTCTCGATGTCAGTTATCAGCTTTGGGAAGGAAGCTGGCAGGATGATGCGCTGGTTGTCGATCGCCCGAATCGTCTTTACGCAGACGCCACGAAAATTCATCCGGTCAGGCATCAGGGTGAATTTTATCAGGTTGAAGGCTATCACCTCAGCAGTCCGTCACCCCAGCGTACGCCGTTACTGTTTCAGGCCGGCACCTCTGCACGCGGGATTCAGTTTGCTGCGCGTCATGCCGAGTGCACTTTTGTTAATGCAGCGACACCCACAGCAATGCGAGAGCAGACACAGCGGCTGCGACAGGCCGCAGTTGAAGCAGGTCGACGTGCAGATGATTTGCGCATTTTTATGGGGGTCGGGGTCATCGTCGCCCCGACAGAGCGTGAAGCACAGGAGAAACACCGCAGTTATCTTGAATATGCCAGCCCGGAAGCGGGGATTGCCCATTTCTCCAGTTCCATTGGGCTCGATCTGGCCGCCTTTAAGCTCGACGAGCCCATTATCAGCGGGGAGACCCGGGCTATTGAATCGGTCAGTAAAGCCTACAGCGGCTGGACTCGTCGCCGCCTGCTGGAGCAGCATGCGATGGGCAGTCGCTATCCACTCATAATTGGTAATCCCGCGCAGGTCGCGGACGCGCTGCTGCACTGGATGGATGAAGGCGACATTGACGGCTTTAATCTGACCCGCATTCTGAACCCGCAGAGCTACCGCGACTTTATCGATTTAGTTGTACCTGAACTCCAGCAGCGCGGGCGCTATAAAACGGCTTATCAGCCCGGTTCACTACGCCACAAAATTTTCCAGCAGGATCGCCTGCCCGAACGTCACCCGGCGGCTCGCTGGCGTCATCCCAACTGACCTCATTGATCTATTTAACCTCAAGGAATCATCATGACACGCTCAAAAACACTACGCGCCGCCCTGGGCGGCCTGCTGCTGACTCTCAGCGCCGCTGCGACCGCAGCAACCTATTCCGGACCGCTCAAAGTGGGTACCACCGCCGCGTTTGCCCCGCCGCTGGAGACCGCCGTTGCCGAAGCAAAAAAGCAGGGCCTGGATGTTGAACTGGTCGAATTTACCGACTGGACTGCGCCGAATGTCAGCGTAGAAAATGGCGATATCGACGTCAATCTGTTCCAGCACAAGCCTTTTCTGGAGAATGCTAATCAGTCCGGCGGCTTCCACCTGGTCGCTTATGCGCCAGCCATCATCAATAACATTGGTCTTTATTCCAAAAAACACAGCGCGATTGATCAGGTTCCCGAAGGCGGCACCGTTGCTATCGCCAACGATCCAATTAATGGCGCACGCGGATTATTGCTGCTGCAGAAGGCGGGGCTGATTACGCTCAAACCGGGTGTGGGACTGAAAGCAACCATTAATGACATCGTCAGTAACCCTAAAAAGCTGAAAATTATCGAAGTGGAAGCGGTACAGCTCTCGCGCTCGCTTGAAGAAGTCGACCTGGCGCAGGGCTATCCACACTATCTGCGTCTGGCAAAAACGATTGATCCCAATAAGGCACTGCTGTTCGACGGGCTGGAGCACCCGGAATATGTCATTCAGTTCGTAATCCGTCAGGGTCATCAGGACGATCCGCGACTGGCGAAGTTTGTTGATATCTATCAGCACTCTCCGGTAGTCCGTGCCAGCCTCGACAGTTTCTATGGCAAACTCTATCAGCCAGGCTGGAGCCAGTAATCATGGTCAGTCTGAGCATCCCTGAGACGTCGGCATTGTCCGATGCCGCTACGCGCCATACCAGCGGTGCCTCACACGTCATCATTGAAGCATTAAGTAAACGCTATCCCGGCCAGTCTGTGGATGCACTGCGCAATATTAATCTCGGGATCCATCGCGGAGAAATATTCGGCATCATTGGCCGCAGCGGCGCGGGAAAATCTACGCTCATCCGCTGCCTTAATCGTCTGGAAGAACCGACTGCCGGACGCATCGTGATCGATGGCATCGATATCAGCGCGCTTAACGCGCGGCAGCTGGTCGAATGGCGGCGCAGCACCGGCATGATTTTCCAGCACTTCAATCTGCTGTCGGCCAAAACCGTACGGCAGAATATTGAGCTACCGCTAAAAGTGGCAGGCGTGCCTGCTGCCGTGCGGGCGCGCAAAGTGGATGAGCTGCTGGCGCTGGTCGGGCTGGAGGCGCGGCAACACGCCTGGCCCGCACAGCTTTCCGGTGGACAGAAACAGCGCGTCGGTATTGCACGTGCGCTGGTCCACGATCCGGAACTGCTGCTGTGCGATGAAGCGACATCAGCACTCGACCCCGAGACGACACGCTCAATTCTGGCGCTGCTTAAAAAGATCAATCAGCAACGCCATATTACCATTGTGCTGATCACCCATGAGATGGACGTCGTTCATGACCTCTGCCACAACGTTGCGGTAATCGATCAGGGTGAAATTATTGAGCGCGGCCCGGTCTGGCAGGTTTATAGCGACCCGCAGCAGGAGACGACGCGCCAGCTGCTGAACCCGAATCACCAGGCTCTGCCAGAGTCGGTCGGCACACGCCTGACTGTCCACCGGCAACATCATCAATCCCGTCTGTTGGTGCGGTTACGCTACACCGGGCAGGGTGCACAACCTGATATCGGTGCGCTGAGTGCAGAGATCGCGGGCGAAATCACCCTGATTTACAGCGCTATCGAGTGGGTTGACAGCAAACCCACCGGCCAGTTGTTGCTCCTGCTGGATGCCCGACACGAGGCGCAATCCGTGACAACTCAGCTGGCGCACATCGCCGATCGACTGGAGGTATTAGGTTATGTCACCGGCTATTGAACGTTTATGGGTCGCCTTTCTGGATACGCTGCTGATGGTAGGCGTCTCCTCTGCGCTCGCGCTCGCGCTGGGCTTACCAATGGCGGTAATTCTGGTGGTCAGCGGACGCGGCGCTCTTTTTCCCAGCCCGCTACTTAATCGGGTGCTGGGCTGGGCGGTTAACCTCTTTCGATCCATCCCATTTCTGATCCTGATGGTGGCGTTAATTCCCTTTACCCGCTGGATTGTGGGAACCACCTATGGCGTCTGGGCAGCCGTCGTACCGCTCACCCTGGCGGCTACCCCGTTTTTTGCCCGTATTGCGGAGGTCAGCCTGCGTGAAGTTGATAAAGGGCTGACCGAAGCGGCGCAGGCCATGGGATTTCATCGCTGGCATATTATCTGGCATGTGCTGCTGCCGGAAGCGCGGCCAGGCATCGTCAGCGGTTTTACCATCACGCTGGTGACGATGATTAACGCGTCAGCGATGGCCGGTGCCATCGGTGCAGGAGGATTGGGGGATCTGGCGTATCGTTATGGTTATCAGCGGTTTGATATGCAGGTGATGGTGACAGTGATTGTGGTGCTGGTCGCGCTGGTGACGTTGCTTCAGTTGTGCGGTGACCGGCTGTCGCGACGGCTGAACCACCGCTAAACGTATAAGGCCGGGATCACCCGGCCTTACTGTTTTATGACGCTTCGCCGTTACCGATCTGCCAGATAAACGTCGGATCGTTGCCGTTTACCTCCCAGTCACCCACATTGCGGATTTTGTAGATCACCGGGTTATGCGATGACACGGTCCGCGCGTTGCGCCAGTGCCGATCCAGCGCCTTGCTGACGCGGGTATCTGACGCGCCCAGCGCATTAAAGAACTCCGTGGCGGCTCGGGTCACTAACTCCACCGCGACCACCTGCGCCCGGGCGGATTCCACCTCTGCCTGAACGTTCGCCGCGTGAAGATCTGCTTCATTGGCACCGCTCAGTTGCAGTTCAAATGCCCGTTGCAGTGAGTGAGTCGCCCGATCAACGGCGGCTTCAGCGGCCCAGGTCCAGCTGCTGATCTGACCGACCACCTGCAGCACCTGCACATCCTGCTTAACCTGAGGCGCATTGCCGTGGCTGTAAATCCGTTTACGCTGCGCAACCCCCTGTGACGCATCGCGCACTACGGCCCGGCCTATACCCGCCAGCGTGGCTAATAACACATGCTGATAAAACGCCGTCTGATAGCGAAAGCGTTCACTGAAATCATAAACGTGTGGCTGCTCCACACGGGCATGATGAAAGCGTGTGGTGCCACTGCCGGTCAGCCGCTGCCCGAAACCATCCCAGTCGTCATCACGTTCCACCTCATTCTGATGCGTGTTCACCAGCGCAATGACGTCGCGGCCGTTGTCCGTGCGCTGCGCATAGACATCAATCCAGTCCGCATAGAGCGTGCCGGTGCTGTAAAACTTCTCACCGCTGATCCGCCATTCTCCCGCATCGGGTGAGACCTGGGTGTTGACCTCACCCAGCTTAACCGCCCCGATTTCACTCCAGCCACTGCCCACCAGCTCGCCATCCACAAAACAGCGGAACCAGCGCCGCCGATCCTCACTCTCCGGCTGGTTCAGACGATCTTCGATAAAGGCAAAGTGCGCGCGCAGTGCCTGCGGCAGATTCGAATCCGCTTCGGCCAGCGCGGTCAGCAGGGAAAAGAGCTGCGGCAGCGAGACGCCGAAGCCGCCTTCTTCTTTGGGGATACGCAGGGTGCCAAACCGCGCCTCTTTCAGCCAGCGGATCGGCTCATGCAGCAGAGTGCGGTTGATTTCACGCGCGGCGGCCCCTTCAGCAATGCGGTTAAAGAGTGGCCGGAACTGTTCGGTCAGCGCGGCAAATTCAGTACGGGTTAATTCAGACATGATCTTCTCCTGTTGCAGGTTGTTCATCAATGTCCTGTCGGGTCGGTTCAAACCGGATAATCAACAGGAAAATAATCGGAATAAGGGCGGCGAGAGAGACGATCCAGAACATGTTGGTGCCATAACGGGCCTGCAGAATGGGCAGGATAAATAGCGCCAGTGCACTGCCAATGCCAGAGAGCGAGCGACTGAAGCCAACACCGGTTGCGCGAATGTGGGTCGGATAAGAGAGCGCCGGATAGATCATCAACTGCGCGCCGGGACCGAACCCTTCGGCAAACAGCCAGAGTCCCAGCATCAGCACGGCAAACACCACGCCAGCAGTGGCCTGTGGATGACCGATCAACGCCAGCGAGATCAGCGCGATAAACTGCAGGGCAAAACCCGCAATCGCCACATGCCTGGAAGGGAATTTCCATGCCAGTCGCATCCCCAGCAGGCCGCCGGTAAAGGCGAACAGCGCGTTCAGCCCCAGTGAGGCGGAGATGGTTTCAAACACGCCCGCGCCCAGGAACTGCGCCAGGATTGAGGGCAGGAAGAAAGCAATGGCGGTGTACTCAAATGCGATACAGACATTCATCACTGCGCTGACGATCGTGCGTTCGAGGTAAGGCTTCTGAAACAGCACGCGGAAACTGACTTTCGGGGCCGCTTTCACGGTTTCGTTTTTTTCGGGCTGCTCTTCATGCGCAATAATGCCGTACGAGTCGCGCAGGATACGAACTGCACCGCTCAGGTCTCCCTGATTGGCGGCCCACAGCGGTGACTCATTCATGAACTTGCTGCGCACCGCAATAATGAGCAGAGCCGGTACCGTGCCAAACAGCAGCGAGGCGCGCCATAACCAGTCGATGTGTTCAGCTGGCAATAGGAAATAGAGCGCAAAAATAATAAAGAAGCAGGCAGATGACGCGGCATACCACATCGGGCACCAGGCCGCGAGGCGCGACGCTTTATTGCCTTTGCCGGAAAATTTAGAGAACTCCGCCAGGTAGGCCATGGCAACCGGCAGATCGATCCCGACCCCGACCCCCATCAGAAAACGCGCGCCAATCAATACCCAGACGTTGGGCGCCAGACCGGCAGCTATCGCAGAGACCACGAAGAACAGCATGTCCGCCATAAACACCGAGTAGCGGCCATATTTGTCGGTGAGCCAGCCACCGACCAGATTGCCGACGATGGTGCCGATCATAATTGAAGAGGTGACCAGTCCGGTCAGCACCGGGGTTAAGCCAAACTCTTTCACCACATCGTCAATACCATAGGAGAGCGTGGTGAGATCGTAGGCATCAAGAAATACACCGCCCAGCGCCAGGAACACAATCCAGCGGGCGTAGCTGTTTTTCTCGGTATTACTGTTGATTAGCCGGGCTACGTCACTTACCGAACGAACCGGCGTGGAGTGGGGCGGCGGGGCGGTCAGGGTGTTGTCAATCTCTAATGTACTCATCATATCCTCGTTATTATATTCAGCAGGTAACGAGGTTTTTATAGGCATTCCCGGCTCAGTAAACAACCAACAAATAACGATAACTATTTCAGTATATTCAATAAGTTAATAATTAAAAAACGGCCACGAAAGAAGCCGGATGAATAGCAGGATTCATCCGGTACAAATTAAAGCATTTCTCTTTTCCTGGCCTGAAATCGGCGCGTTGTTTCAGCCGTTAATAAATCTGTTAAGCGATGACTGAGACTATTAACCGGCAGACTTCATCCTGATATTTCAGCGCTATTTACCCGAGTTCCTGTGTCAGCGTGGCGGCGATAACCCGTACCCGGATGTGGCAACGCCAGCCGCGGTCCCTGTCCGAACAATTTTTCACGCAGCGTACCTGGCTGGTAGTCCTGCTTGTAAACGCCGCGCTTTTGCAGTTCCGGCACCAGCAGTTCCACCACGTCAGTGAAGGTTTCATGCGTCACGGCGTAGGCGAGGTTAAACCCGTCAACGTCGGTCTCTTCAACCCAGCTCTGCAGTTCATCCGCTACGGTTTCGGCGCTGCCCACCAGCAACGGGCCAAAACCGCCAATGCCCACCCAGTCAGCCAGACCCTGCACCGTCCACTGACGATTAGGATCGGCGGTGGAGAAGGTCTCAACCGCCGACTGAATCGCGTTGGTATGCAAATGCTTCAGGACCTGATCCGGCTGATACTGCCCGAAATCAATACCTGTCCAGCCCGAGATGAGCGCCAGCGCGCCTTCGTAACTGACATAGCTTTTGTACTCCTGCCATCTGGCCTGTGCCGCCAGGTCAGTTTCACCCACTATCACCGTCTGCAGATTGAAGACCAGTATGGAACGCGGGTCGCGTCCCGCCTCAGCGGCCCTGCGGCGAATATCCGCCACAGTTTTCTTCAGCAGTACTTTTGAGGGTGCTGCCACGAACACGCATTCAGCATGTTCCGCCGCAAAGGCTTTACCGCGGCTGGAGGCACCGGCCTGATATAGCACCGGCGTGCGCTGCGGTGATGGCTCGCAAAGGTGAATGCCCGGCACCTGGAAAAATGTCCCCTGATGGTTAATCGGATGGATCTTGTTCGGATCGCTGAAGATATGGCGTTCGCGGTCACGCAGGACTGCGCCATCTTCCCAGCTTCCCTCCAGCAGCTTATAGATGACCTGCAGATACTCATCGGCGTAGTCGTAGCGCGCATCATGGTCGGTCTGGGTCTGCTGGCCAATATTGCGCGCACCACTTTCCAGGTAGGAGGTGACAATATTCCAGCCAATACGGCCTTTGGTCAGATGATCCAGGGTCGAGATCCGCCGCGCAAACGGGTAGGGGTGTTCAAACGACAGCGAGGCGGTCAGGCCAAAGCCCAGGTGTTCCGTCACCATGGCCATCGGCGTAATTAACGCCAGCGGATCGTTTACCGGCACCTGTGTAGCCTGACGGATGGCGGCATGGTTATTACCGTTGAGCACGTCATAGACACCCAGCACGTCAGCAATAAACAGCCCGTCAAACTTACCGCGCTCCAGCAGGCGCGCTAAATCGGTCCAGTACGCCAGATCTTTATACTGCCATGAGCGGTCGCGGGGATGCGCCCACAAGCCGGGTGACTGATGACCAACACAGTTCATATCGAAAGCATTCAGGCGAATTTCACGTTGCGATGACATAGCGACTCCTGAGCGGATGCGGCAATCGCTTGCCGCCCACCTTTTAATGTGTGTTTTCGAAGGAAGATTCAGTAGGTGAGTGAGCCGGGACATCGCTCGCTGACAGGCAGCGATGGGGCATTCAACAGTTGCCGTGCAACAGACTCAGCATGTTCCGCCACCTGCGGTAATCCCATCAGCTCGCCAAAGCGACCCCGTGCGGCAGGCCCGGCGACATACAGTCCGGGATTCGCTTCATCGTTCACATTCAGCGTCTGAGACAGCGCATTAACCTTGATCCCCAGCGCCAGCGGGTCAGGCTGGATAACGCCATCGCCATGGAGCTGACGCAGCAGCGCATTGCTGTTAAGCAGCGCGTTGTGTGCAGGGCCGGTGGTGACAATGACTTTATCCACCTCCAGCTTGTGCGATTGCGCGCCACGCAGGCGCAGCGTCAGCCGGAGCGTTGCGCCATCTGATTCGGCGGCGATAAGGCGCGCCGCCAGCAGAGTCAGCTGACCGCTGGCCTGCTGCTGGCTGAGAACCTGGCTCACCTGTGGCGCAATCCGGTAGCGGTGAACATCCCACCAGGGGCGCAGATGATGCAGAAAGCGTTGCTGTTCGTGCAGCGAGAGGCTCTGCCAGATGCGCTGACCGTTACGACGAATATCATCCAGCACCAGCTGCCAGGGCAGATTCAGCGCCGCCGCCTGTTTAACTTCCTGACGCACCCGATGTAGCCAGCCGCGCGCGGTGGCGGATTGCGGCTGACCGTAATCCAGCGTGTAGTTCTCAAAACTGCCACTCAGGTTGGCACGCGGCAGCTGGCCACGACGAGAGAAAACGGTAATCTTTCCACGGTGCTGCTGGCGATGCAGCGACGCCACCACATCGGACATCGTCAGGCCAGAACCGATAATCGCGACCCGATCATCAGGGGCGACCTGCGCCAGTGCATCGCGCTGCCAGGGATTAGCAATCAACCCCGGATAGCCCTGAAGCGGCCTCAGCAGAGCAGGCAGATCCGGCGGGGGATGGCTGATCGCCAGCACTACCTGATCGGCATGAATCTGCTGCCCGGAGGCCGTGGTCACCACGCCATTCTTACAGGCAACCGCACTGTCACGCAGATGACTCAGTTTCACCGGTGAGTGCTGCTGCTGATGAACAAACTGCGCATTGACCCAGCGACCAAACTCACCGCGCTGCGGGTAGACGTTGCCGTCATGCCACAGCGCTTCCGGGTCGGCCCTGAAGCCGGCAGAGGCGCGATAGTCGCGATCGAAAACACCCTCTTCATCACCGGCAAGCTGCATTCTGCCGGCCGGCACATTAATGCGGTGGGCCGGATCGGTGGTGCCGTATGCCACACCTTGCGCAAGCTGTGCGCGAGGTTCAATCACCGTCACCTGCAACCCCGCCTGGCCAGCGCGGGCCAGATGGATCGCCAGCGCAGTGCCGGTGAACCCGCCGCCGATAATGACAATCTGCTGTTGTGACATAAGCGAGCCTTTTTCTGTTAACTGACTAGCTGGCGCTGGCCTGTTTAGCCGGGCGACGGTCGCCGCCGATGGTTTCACCAAACGGGCCTGTATTGACGCTGCGCTGTTTCTTTTCGGCGTTGGCGGCCAGCGGCAACAGCGGCATTACCAGCTCTGCAAAGCGGTGTGCCTCTTCAAGATGCGGATAGCCGGAGAAGATAAAGTTCTCAATGCCCAGTGCCTGATACTCCCGGATGCGATCGGCAACCTGCTGCGGATTGCCGACCAGCGCTGTTCCTGCACCGCCGCGCACCAGGCCGACGCCTGCCCAGAGATTGGGGCCAATACGCAGGCTCTCCCGCGACCCCTGATGCAGAGCACTCATCCGCGCCTGACCGGCGGAGTCCATGCGGGCAAAGATTTTCTGCGCGGCAGCGATAGTCTCTTCATCCAGATGAGAAATCAGTCGATCGGCGGCCGCCCAGGCTTCCTCTTCCGTTTCACGTACAATGACATGTAAGCGGATGCCATAAGAGAGCGTACGGCCATTCTCCTGCGCCCGCTGCCGAACCACCGCCAGCTTCTCCGCGACCTGTTCAACCGGCTCGCCCCACGTCAGATAGGTGTCGATCTGATTCGCCGCAACGTTGATAGCGGCCTCAGATGATCCACCGAAATAGAGTGGCGGACCATCTTCCTGCACCGGCGGGAAGAGGATCTCGGCGCCTTCCACACGAATATGTTCGCCTTCAAAGTCTACCTTCTCGCCTTTCAGCAGACGGGAGTAAACCTCAAGAAATTCTTTAGTCACCTGATAGCGCTCTTGATGACTCAGGAAGATGCCATCACCTTTGTTCTCTACCGGATCACCACCCGTGACCACGTTGATCAGCAACCGGCCGCCGGAGAGACGGTCCAGCGTCGCCGCCATCCGCGCCGCCAGGCTGGGCGGTTGCAGGCCGGGACGCACGGCCACTAAATAGCGCAGCTTTTTAGTGATCGGTGCCAGTGCCGAGGCGACCAGCCATGAATCCTCGCAGCTTTTACCGGTCGGGATTAACACACCGTAGTAGCCCAGATTATCTGCCGCCAGCGCAACCTGCTGTAAATAGGGTAAATCGACTGCTCTGCCGCCTTCGGTGGTACCCAGATAGCGCCCGTCGCCGTGAGTAGGCAGAAACCAGAAGAGGTTGAGGTTTTCCTGTGTCGCATGACTCATTAGCAGATTCCTTTATAACGATATTAAAATTTATCACATAGGGTTAATCCCTTTGGTTATATAGCCTCTAGCAGGATGCGTGCCAGTGCGATAAAATATTTTTATTAATAAAATTCAATAATTTATCGTTTTGATGGCAGGCGCTAATCTGCTGCATTCGCAACAGGCATAGTTGCATCCTGCTGCATTGGCAACAATCTGACTCGTTCCGCCTCTCGTTTCGGCGTCAGCGGCGCGGTATGGTCATGGTTTTCCCGTTCACCCGGTAAATGAGATGCAGATATCCAGCCCTGAGTTAATTGACCCCGCATCGCGCGCCTTTAAAAGCGTGCTGGATCAGCTCGCGCCCACCGATGCGACGGTACTGATCATCGGTGAAACCGGCACCGGCAAAGAGGTGATGGCGCGCTATCTGCATCACCACAGCGCCCGCAGCCGGCAGCCTTTTCTGGCGGTTAACTGCGGCGCACTTACCGAGAGCCTGGCGGAGTCGGAGCTGTTTGGTCATGAGAAGGGTGCCTTTACCGGCGCACAGGACAGGCATCGTGGCTGGTTTGAGGCGGCAGAGGGCGGCACGCTACTGCTGGATGAGATTGGTGAGCTAAGCCCGTCGCTGCAGGTGAAGCTGCTACGCGTGCTGCAGGAGCGTGAAATTACCCGCGTCGGATCGTCCAGGCCGGTAAAAGTGAATGTGCGAGTCATTGCCGCGACCAACCGGGATCTGGCGGTGGCTATCCGTGAACGGCGATTCCGGGAAGACCTCTACTACCGGCTGAATGTGGCCAGCGTCACACTGCCGCCGCTGCGCCAGCGCTGCGAAGATATTCCGGTACTGGCCAGTCACTTCCTGCAGCTCTATGCGCGCCGTCTTGGTCGTCCTCAGCTGCGCCTCAGTGATGAAGCCACAACGGTGTTGATGAACTACAGCTGGCCGGGCAACATCCGTGAACTGGAGAACACGCTGCACAACGCCGTGCTGCTCAGCAAAACCTCACTGGTCACGCCACAGCAGCTGCGGCTGAGCCCACTTGTGGGGAGCGATCTGCCGCAGGGAGAGGAGGCATTGGATCAGTTTTTACGCCAGCAGATGCAGCAGAGTGACTCGCCGCTCTATCCCCGGGTCATTGCTGCGCTGGTGAAAAATGCGCTGGAGCTCACGCAGGGTAATCAGTTACAGGCGGCCGCGCTGCTTGGGATTAGCCGACATACATTGCGCACACAGCTGGGACATCTGGGGGTGATTAAACCGCGCCGCGGTTCAGTGCGTCAGCGCGATGCTGCTCCCGGTCAGCAGCCTGAGCGGGAGCGGGAACTGCGTATTGGTTATCAGAAATTTGGCAACCTTGGCATTCTGAAAGCCCGCCAGTCGCTGGAGCAGCAGCTGGCCGGGCAGGGTGTCAGCGTCATGTGGAGTGAATTTCCTGCGGGTCCCCAGCTTCTGCATGCGCTGAGCAATAAGGAGATCGATTTCGGGACCACCGGTGAAGTTCCCCCCTTGTTTGCGCAGGCCAGCAACAGTCCCATGGTCTATGTCGCCTGGGAACCTGCCGCCCCGCAAAGCGTGGCGCTGCTGGTGCCTAACAGCAGCCCGGTTAAGCAGATTGGCGATCTCAGAGGCAAACGTATTGCCGTGAATCGCGGCTCCAACGTTCACTATCTGTTGTTGCAGATTCTGGATGAGGCGGGTTTAGCGCTGGATGATGTGCGCATTGTCTATGCCCCGCCTAAATATCCGCTGACGCCCAGCGACCTCAACGCGGTGGATGCCTGGATGATGTGGGATCCGTTACTCAGTGATGCTGAGAACAGCGGAGAGTTCAGGGTGATTGCGGATGGCACAGGCCGGGTCAATAACCATCAGTTTTACCTGGCTGAGCGCGGATTTGCGACGCACTCTGGCGATCTGTTACATGTTCTGCTTAGTGCGCTGGAGCAGACCGGCCGCTACATCGATGCGCATCGTGCTGAAGCTGCCGGGCTGCTCTCAACGGAACTCGGCATCTCTGCCACCTCACTGATGCACGCCTTAGCCCGACGCAGCCATCAGACCCAGAGAATGAACCTGGCCATCATCCGGGAACAGCAGACCATCGCGGACCGCTTCTATGCGCTGGGTTTATTCAGTCGCGCCATTCGCGTACGCGAGTCGGTCTGGCATCCATAGCGTTTTTTTAGCTAAGCATCGAACATTTCATCGCTAAGCGCTTCAACCTGCGTTTGTTATGTTGCGCAGACAACAACCAGACTCAGGAATGAGAGATGAAAAAAGTTTTACTCAGCACTTTGATTATTGCCGCCCAGGCGGGTTTCGCGTTCAACACCCAGGCAGCAGAGAAACCCGAGACAGTGAACATCGGTTTTCAGAAAGCCAATATCTTTGCGCTGCTGAAGTACCGCGGCACCTTGGATCAGGAGTTTAAGAAGCAGGGTATTGCGGTGCACTGGATTGAGTTCCCGGCCGGACCGCAGATGCTGGAGGGCTTAAACATCGGCAGTATCGATCTGGCCGCTACCGGCGACGCGCCACCGACATTTGCCCAGGCCGCACAGGCCGATCTGGTTTATCTGGGACACTCGCCTGCTAACCCTAAAACCGAAGCGATTGTGGTGCCCGCTGACTCCCCGATTAAAAGTGTGGCGGATCTTAAAGGCAAGCGTGTGGCGCTGAACAAAGGCTCTGACGTTAACTATCTGCTGGTCACCGCGCTGGAGCAGGCCGGGCTGACCTATAAAGACATTACGCCGGTCTATCTGCCCCCTGCTGATGCGCGCGCCGCTTTCCAGCGCGGCGCGGTGGATGCCTGGGTCATCTGGGATCCCTATTACGCCGAAGTGGAAACTAATGCCCACGCGCGGCTGCTTAAAAATGCCGAAGGGCTGGTGCCACACTACACCTTCTATCTTGCCAGTCGTAAGTTCGCAGAGACTTATCCACATATCGCCACTGAGGTGGTAGATGAGCTGGGTTCACTGAGTCAGTGGGCTAATCAAAATCAGGAAGAAGCAGCAAAAATCATGTCCACCTCAACCGGCCTTCCGCAGCCGATCTGGCAGCGCGCGCTGGCAAGGATGCCGTTTGGCGCAGAGCGGATGACGCCAGAAGTCTTCACCCAGCAGCAGGCGCTGGCAGATACCTTTAACCGGATTGGTCTGTTGCCGGTGAAAGTCGATATTCGCAGCGCAACCTGGTCGCAGGATAAGAAATAAAGGAAAGGCGGGCGGATGCAGTAGAAAAGACGGGAGCATCCGCTTAGTTTGTGCTCCGCAACTGATCGGGCTTATAGCGGCTATTCAGCACGCTTAAATCCACTTTTTTTGCTGCGCGATCAAGGTCATAGGCCGCCTGTATGCGTAGCCACATTTCAGGCGTACTGCCGATCACAGCAGATAATCTGATGGCCATTTCTGGGGTGACAGCAGTAGTTCCGGAAACCATTCTGGAAACAGTCGAAGGTGCAATTGCCAAAGCACGAGCCAGTTCCCTGATCCCGATACCGAGGTCTTCCATGATATCGGAAATAACTTCACCAGCGTGCGGGGGGTTATGCATTTTCATCAGTGATAATCCTCATAATTCAGAATCCAGGCATCCCCATCTTTAAACTCAAAAGTAATGCGCCAGTTCCCTGTAACCGTGATCGACCAGATACCTTGTCTGTCACCTTTAAGTGGATGCAGTCTGTAGCCGCTGAGGTTCATATCCTCAATATTTTCAGCAAGGTCGATAACTCTTAAGCGAGTACGTAACCGTTTTTCATGGGCTGCATTAATTTTTCTGGTTGAGCCGGTGGTGTAAAACTCTTCAAGCCCCTTGTGTAGCCAGGTTTTGATCATCCGTGTATCCCAGTGTTGCCTGATGTGGAACATCATAACATGTGTTGCATGCAATGCAACAGAAGGGTTAACAGACAGCATTTTGTTAAAGAGGATGAGTGATACAGATATGACACTGATTTAACAGACTTTACGGGTTGATACTCTCTCTTCAATACTCACATCTACGCATCCGTTCCTCACTGATATTCCGGCCTCAGCAGGCAACGACTGCGGAGCTGGATGGCATAGCCGTAAGAGTGGCCGCCTCACTGATGGATAAAAAACAGTTAAGCGAACTCAAAAAACTTTGCGCGCTTCAGCGCAGGTAAAAGCGTGTGGCAGGACGGCGGAGGCTGGCCTGGCCGGCAGGGAGAAAACCGGACTCTAGCGAAGCGGCGCCGATATTTCAAAGAGTTACACCATATTTATTTCACCGGGCGGCGCCATAAGCTGTTCTACACTTACACCTTCAGTCGCGCCATTTGACTGAAAAAGCAGCATCACGAAGAGGGTGGTGACAGCAATGCATCACGCAGTCACTACCCTCAAAACTGATCATGCATGAGAGGTGAACACTATGAAAGCAGTTGTCTATAACGGACCTTTTGACGTTTCAGTCAAAGACGTGCCGGATCCGAAGATCGTTCGTCCCACCGATGTCATTGTTCGTATCACCACCACCAATATCTGCGGTTCTGACTTACATATGTACGAAGGGCGAACCAGCTTCGAGCAGGGTCGCATCTTCGGCCATGAGAACCTGGGACAGGTTATTGAGGCTGGCAGCGCTGTGGAGCGCGTTAAAGTCGGTGATTATGTCTGTCTGCCCTTTAACGTTGGCTGCGGCTTCTGTGAAAATTGCGAGAAAGGGTTAACCGGTTACTGTCTGACAGCCAACCCGGGTACGGCAGGTGCCGCCTATGGCTTTGCGGAGATGGGCGAATGGGAGGGTGGACAGGCGGAGTTACTTCGTGTTCCTTTTGCTGACTTTAACTGCCTGATACTGCCGCCGGATGCGGTAGAAAAAGAGGAAGATTACGTTCTGCTTTCTGATATCTTCCCCACCGGCTGGCATGCCACTGAACTGGCAGGCTTGCGCCCTGGCGAGAGTGTTGCCATTTACGGCGCTGGCCCGGTCGGCTTAATGGCTGCGCACTCGGCCATGATTAAAGGCGCATCACAGGTCTTTGTGGTCGATACTCATCCGGACAGACTGGCGTTAGCCGAACAGCTTGGCGCAGTGGCGATCAATGGCGTGGGTGATGACGCGGTAAATAAAATCCTCGAACTTACCGATGGGCGCGGCACGGATTGCGGTTGTGAGTGCGTGGGTTATCAGTGCTGCAATAAACATGGCCATGAAGATAACTCCGCCACGCTGAACAGCCTTGTTGCATCCACCAAAGCCACGGGCGGCATTGGTACGGTAGGTGTTTTTGTTCCTCAGGATCCTGGTGGAGCAACTGAGCTGGCTAAAGAGGGAAAAGTGCCGTTCGATTTTGGTACGTTCTGGTTTAAAGGACAGTCGATGAAGACCGGCCAGTGTAATGTGAAAGCCTACAACCGCCAGCTCGCCAGGCTTATCCATCAGGGCAGAGCCAATCCGTCGCAGATCATCTCGCACCGTCTTGCACTGGCAGACGCTCCTGAAGGCTATAAGCATTTTGACGATCGTGATAATGGCTGGACAAAGGTTATCCTTAAACCCTGAATCGTGAGCCATAGTGCATAAGCCACATTCAGGTTGTAATAACAGGGATAACTAACACCGCCTGTCTGTGGTTTGGGGCTTTATATCGTATGACATAACCTTGCCGAAGCTACAGGGTGTCGCGCAAGTCATAATCAGCGGCTTTTTCTTAACTGAGTTCCTACACTTGCTGAACTCAAGCTTAAGGATAATGTTGTTCTGTGTGTGCCAACAAAACCCCGTGACAAATTCTAAACCTCTAAATTTCAAAACATGCATGATTATAGTAATAAGCTGCAAGCAATAGCATCATTGATGTGCAGGTGACTGCATCGCGCAACATAAGGTGCGCGTCCGTGCACTTAATTTAACATAATTAGTATTATGCGCTCTATTTTCAGGCTTGAATTACATCTGGCTTTGCTAATCTACCTTCAACCCTATCGCTGCCTCTACACCTTGAGCAATCTCACTCAATGTCCTACCTTCAATCAGCGCCCAAACGCCTCAAAATCACACTCGTCAGGTCTACCGGAGGCCCCAATGATCAACATTAGCAACCCCAAACCCTGTAGCGGCACCCTGTTTTTCGATGTCAATGAAACCCTTTTGTCCACCACCGAACTGAACCAGGCTGTCGCGCAGCGGCTTGGCAACAGGCCAGAGCGCGCCGAGGCCTGGTTTACCTCGCTGTTGCACCATTCACTGGTCGAGTCAGTGACCGGCAGCTGGCACAGCTTTGGTGATATTGCCGAAGCGGTACTGAAGATGACCGCTGCGCGTTACGGCGTCACTCTGCCAGCTGACGCGACGCCGCTGGCTGACATTATCGCCGCCATGCCCGCCCATCCGGACGTTGCCGCAGGACTGGCTGCCCTGAAGCAGCAGGGTTTTACGCTGGTTGCGCTGACCAACTCCTCTGCCGCGCTGGCAGAAAAACAGCTCAACTCAGCCGGGCTGGCACCGCTGTTCACCCGCATCCTTAGCGTGGAACAGGTTCAGATTTATAAGCCCGATCTCAGAGTCTATCAGTGGGCAATGAAAGAGATGGGCAAGCCCGCCGCAGAGTGCATGATGGTGGCCGCGCATGGCTGGGATGTTGGCGGAGCAAAACAGGCAGGCATGAAAACTGCCTTTGTCAGCCGTCAGGGACAGCTACCTTATCCGCTGGCACCTGCACCTGATTTGATCGTCAGCGATATCGAGGCGCTGGCCGCACAGCTTAAGCCGCTCTGCTGAGCATAGTGCGCAGTGATTGCCGGTGAGACTCAGGCAGTCAGTCTGCCTGGGTCTCAAATGCCGATCTGACCGCTTCCACGATGCGCCCGGACAGTGTCGCATCGTCCAGCAACGGGAACGTTTTTTTAAGCTTGCCGGAAATTTGCCAGCCATTTTCCTTTAGCGAACGAATAATGCGACTCGCATCCTGATCGGGCATTTCAATGACTTCCTTCAGGCGCTGCTGTGCACGCTGAAATATCACCAGTACGCGCGCTTCATCAGCCATCTCTTTTCGGACGGTGTGCTCTATAACTTTGCAGGTATAAAGCACATGCTCGGTTAAGTCGGGATAGCGCCAGGCGAACCGGGCATCCTCATAGTCGCTGAAACTGAAGTTGCTCAGCGTGCCATCTTCATAGGTCTTCAGTTCGCCAAACCGATAGCAGCCCGCATAGCGCCGCATCAGCCGTTTCGAGAACACGTCCAGCGTGCGATCGTAACCGACCCGAAAATCCATCGAACTGGTGATGGTGGCTGAGACCGGCAGGATAACTCCATCCGGTATCGCGCCGTCACGAATCAGCGTGTCATTGATTAAAAATCGATGGATGCGGCCATTGCCATCGCGCATGGGGTGGATATAGACGAAGCCAAACGCAATAACCGCGGCACGGGCCAGTGGCGCGGCATCCCGCGTCGCCAGGTCAAAGGCTTTCAGGCCCTGCATGAAGCGGGGAACATCATCATAGTGTGGCGCAATATAGTGGACGATATCTTCACGCATTGTCGACTGCCCGACAAACACGGGCGAGCGGCGCAGGCCTAGTCCCAGTGCGTCCTGGCCAAGAATGCCCTGCTGTATGGTATGCAGGCTGCTATCACTGAGCGGATCGTCAAGCTGTCCGCAATACTGCGCAATAACGTGAGCAAAACGCTGAATGCGGTCGCCCTGATCCGACTCTTTCTCAATCAGAAAACTTGCGCGCGACTCTTTAAATGTCAGCCAGCTGGCAGTGCGCATCAGGATGTCTGCGCCAAAGGCGTTATCCAGATCGTTTAAGGCATCATGGAGATCGAACGTAAGCGCCTGCTCAACGGCCGCGTTTCTGCGCACCAGCGGGCAGAAATCCACCGATCCTGGCAGGTTATCATTGATGCGCCAGCGTCTGACGCGCTTTACTGTCGTTCGGGTGAGACAGGCTTTGGATGAAATGGCCTCAATATAGCCTCCATTGGTGACATCCGGTACCTGCAGCGTGTTGCCGGTCAGCCATTCATAGAAAAATCCAGCCCGTCGCGCATACTGTCCGAACGGCTCCTGACGGCACCACGCCTCCAGAGGCTCCGGGCCGACAGCGGTAAACAGGCGGGCAAAAAATTCCAGGTGAATCTCTTCGTATTTAAGACCAAAGGCAAAGTGACCGGCAAAGTCATCTTCCGGCTGATAGCCAGGTGGATAATGATTTTCCACCTGCCCCTGACTCTCATGATGAGAGCGTACCGTTCCGATAGCTGACTTAACGCGTAATGGCTGCGCCAGTCTGATAGCATAACGTTCGCGCAGAGCGCTGAAGCCGACCAGCATAGTGAACCCTTTATCCTTTGCCCGAAAACGATAACAAAAAGGATTTTTAACACTAAAACGCTAATATGGCTATCGTGGCAGCATTAATTTCTATCCGAAAAGGGTAATAAACAGGATTTATGATGCGGAAACGCTAACTATGTTATTCAGGTCTTAACCACGATGCACAGTAGCCCGATAACAATAATCGCCACGCCCGCCAGACTATGCCAGCTGAACGCCTCATGAAATACCGGCACGCAGACCGCCACCAGCCAGACCAGCACGTAACTCAGGCTGAGCAGCGGATAGACCCGGTTCAGCGGAAAATAGTGCAGCGCCCGTATCCAGCAAAGCATCGAGACACCATACGCGCCCAGCCCGGCCAGCAGCAGCAAGGCGGGCAGTATGGCAACAGCTGGCAGCGACGTCAGGCTGCTGGCATCGGGCAGCCGCGGCATTGCCCAGCGCATCATCAGCTGTGCTGCTGAGACCAGCAGCACGCTGCATGCGACCCATCCGTATCCTTTCATAGCTGGCTCGCCATCAGCGCCACACCCGTCACCACCAGCAGCGTGCCGGCAATCTGGCGCAGCGTTAACCGCTCACGCCAGAGGATACGGCCGGCCAGCGCAACGAAAATGAAGTTCAGGCTCAGCATGGGATAGGCCTGACTCACCGGCACCCGCTGCAGTACCAGCAGCCAGAGGAGCATCGCAACGCCTAACAGCAGCACGCTCACCCCAATCCAGCTCAGGCGAATCCGGCGTGAAGTCGCGTGGGTCGCCTGTTTCTGGCACAGCTGCGCGCTGCAGCTGAGCAGACTCACCAGCACAATCAGCAGCAGCATTACTTCATCTGACCGTAGTAAAGGCAGACCAGCCTGCCCTGACGATAGACCGCATCGGGCACGGGCACATCCTCCCCGATATCGCTGTGCACCGAGTCGACCAGCAACAGCAGCGACACGCTTCCGGTACGGCGATGGTCGGCAAGCCAGTTGCCGAAGTCGGCCTGAGAGACAAAACGGGACTGCGCATCCGGGTAGCTCAGCCCATATTCCAGCTCGCCTTTGGTGTCGTAGAAGCCAATATCGCTGCGCTGAAGATGCCAGGCGACGGCAGAAGCCACGCCGGGATTGTCCGCCAGGATAAAGCGGCTGGAGGCCAGACGCGCGCTGATCGTGGCAACAAAGTGCTGCGGCTGTTTAGCGTCGCGGATTTTGTCCGGGATAGCAGCGCCAATAAGCAGTGCGACGCCCAGCGGGCAAAGCGCGGCCGCCAGCCAGCGGCGCTGTGAAGATCGGCAGCTGTATGCGCCCACCAGCCCCCAGATGAGAAACGCCAGTGCCCCCAGCGCCAGCTTCAGCATCTCGTGCGTGGCGAACAACGGATGATGCGTCACGCTCCAGGGCGCCAGCACCAGCAGCACCGTTGCCAGGGTAAGAATGCCGAAAATCAGGTTAAGCCAGCCATTAACGGTTAATGCGCGCCCTGCCCGCTGCGCGGCGTTCAGCCCATAGTGCGCCATCAGCAGCGACAGCGGCACAAAACAGGGCAGGATATAGGTCGGCAGCTTGCCCTTTGCCAGGCTGAAAAACAACAGCGGCATAACCGTCCAGCTCAGCAGATAGAGCGCACCGGGATGCTGCTGACGCTCGCGCCAGCCGGTCATTAGCGCGCCCGGTAACAGTGCCAGCCACGGCAGTGTGCCCAGCAGCAGAACCGGCAGGTAATACCAGAAAGGCGCCTTGTGCTGTGCATTCTCTTCCGCAAAGCGCTGGATATGCTCAATCCAGAAGAAGTAGTGCCAGAAATCGGGAGCCTGATGATAGATCGCCAGCGCCCAGGGCGCGCTGATCGCTGCGGCTGAAAGTACCGCCAGCGGCCCGAAGCAGAGCAGCTCCGGAAGTCTCTTGCGCCAGATCGCCCACGGCAGAATCGTCAGCACCGGAACCGCCAGTGCCAGAAAGCCTTTGGTCATAAATCCCATGCCGCAGGCGAGACCCAGCAGCAGATAACCGCCCACACGGCCAGTTCGTCCGGTAGCCTCTGTTGCCAGCCAGAAGCTGCACATCGCCGCCGCCAGCCAGAGCATCAGCATAGGATCGAGCACCGCATAGGTGCCCACGCCATAGACCAGCAGCGAACTGAGGAAAATCAGGGTGCCGACCGCGGCGGTGCGCGCCGAACCAAACAGCCGGCGGCCAAGCCAGAAGATCAGCGCAGCGGTGATCGCCGTGGAGAATATCGAACCCGCCCGCACGCCAAAATTGTTGTGGCCAAACAGCCACTGACCCAGCGAGTTAATCCAGTAACCCGCAATTGGTTTTTCAAAATAGCGCAGGCCAAAGAAGTGCGGTGTGATCCAGTTACCGGTCGCCAGCATCTCCCGGCTGATCTCCGCATAGCGGGTCTCATCCGGTTGCCAGAGATCGCGGAACACTGGCGGGATAAGGTAATAGAGAATAAAGAAGCTGAAAAAAAGCACCCACTTCGTGTTGTTACGTATCCGCACTAGTTCGCCTCTTCAGTCAGTTGCTGGCAACCCAGCCACCCTTCCCGTCCGGGGATTTCGCCTCTGACGACCCTGCCCACCGGTAACGTGCTGAGATCGTCGGGCAGCAACTCGCCTAACGGACAGAACTGAATGCCGTTACGTTCAGCAGCATCCAGCAGCCGGTCAAAGTCCGGGTAGCCGATGATCCCCTCGACTTCGGCATGTATGGTGTAAACCGCGCCCTCATCAGACGCGAGCATCTTCGCCAGAATGTAGTCGTTATACCCTTCTGCGCTGACCTCGCGGCCAACCACTTCATCCCATGTGGGCAGCGTCACCGGAATCTGTACCGTGCCGATCTGCCCATCAGGCAGCAGGGGCCGGAACGGGCCGCTACCGCGACAGTCGCTGTTGTAGTGAAAGCCGAAGTCCTGCTTGGCGGCGATCACCCGGCCATCGGCGCGCCAGCCTGCAACGGCCGAGCAGCTGACCGGGTGACCGAGGATTTCACTCAGCGTTTCGGTGCCGCGGGCTATCTGTTCTACCAGCTTGTCCTGCGGCCAGACGCCCGCCCAGGTCTGCCAGGCAAAGTGATCCCAGGCGTGCAGGCCGACCTCATGCTGGCGTGTGGCGTCCTGCATGATTTGCCGCAGGCCGCGTCCCATCTGCTTCCCCGGCCAGGCCGTGCCGGCGAGCAGGATGTCCCAGCCATAGAGCGATGTGGCGCGGGAACGCAGCATCTTCATAAGAAACGCCGGTTTCACCAGCCGCCAGAGATGGCGGCCCATGTTGTCCGGCCCCACGCTGAAGAAAAAGCTGCCCCGCACCGCATGACGCCGGAACAGCTCAAGCAGAGCCGGCACCCCCTGCTTCGTGCCGCGCCAGGTATCTACGTCAATCCGCAGACCGATCTTCTTCATCACTTATCAGCCTGTTGCTCGACGGTGCGCAGGAAGAAGTCGAGCGTGTTGTCGATAGTGACATCCATCGTGACGGTCGGTGTCCAGCCCAGCAAACGACGCGCATTGCGGATAGCGGGTTTGCGGTGCTCCACATCCTGATAGCCTTTGCCGTAGTAGCTGCTGCTCTCCACTTCCCGGAAACCGGCAAACGGCGGGAACTGGCTGCGCAGCGGATGGCGTTCGAAGCTTTCCAGCAGCTGCTCGGCCAGCTCTTTAATGCTGGCTTCGTTGTCCGGGTTACCGATATTGATGATCTGACCATCACAATTCTGCTGCCTGTTTTCGATAATGCGGAACAGCGCTTCCACGCCATCCTGAATATCGGTAAAGCAGCGCTTCTGTTTGCCGCCATCGATCAGCTTAATCGGCGAGCCTTCAACCAGATTGAGGATCAGCTGGGTAATTGCACGGGAACTGCCGATCCGTGCCGCATTGAGGTTATCCAGACGCGGTCCCATCCAGTTGAAGGGACGGAACAGGGTAAAACGCAGCCCCTCTTTTTCACCATATGCCCAGATCACGCGGTCCAGCAGCTGTTTCGATACGGAGTAGATCCAGCGCTGTTTGTTGATCGGCCCGACCACCAGATTAGAGGTATCCTCATCGAAGCTGGCATCGGTACACATGCCGTAGACCTCAGAGGTAGACGGGAAAATGATGCGCTTCTGATACTTCACGCAGTCGCGAATGATTTTCAGGTTCTCTTCGAAATCGAGTTCAAACACGCGCAGTGGGTTGCGGGTGTACTCAATCGGCGTCGCAATCGCCACCAGCGGCAGGATGACGTCACATTTTTTGATGTGATACTCAATCCATTCAGAGTGGATCGCGATATCCCCTTCGACAAAATGGAAGCGCGGATGCTCCAGGAAGCGGCTGATAGCGTCTGAACTGATATCCAGGCCGTAGACTTCGAAAAGTTCATCCTGTAGCAACCGCTCGGTGAGATGGTTACCGATAAAGCCGTTAACACCCAGGATCAGCACGCGGGTACGGCGCTGCAGCACCGACTGCGGCTTTGAATAGAGCAATGCGCCAGGCACCATGCCCAGGCTCTGCGCCAGCTGACTGCCGTTCATGTAAACGCCATGCTCAGACTGTCCGGTCTGGATTTCCAGTGCGCCTTCGCCGCAGGCGATCAGGAACGGCTGTTTAGAGATGACCGTACCCGGTTTCGCCTGCTGCTGCTGCGGATGAACCCGGCTCTTCCAGACGATAAACTTAACCGAACCGGCAAAGGCGAATGCGCCAGGCCAGGGATCGGTGACCGCTCTGACCAGATTGTGAATCGTCGCAGCAGGCTGATTCCAGTCAATGCGGCCATCTTCGGCCGTGCGACCGCCCACGCGGGTTGCCTGGCTCTCATCCTGTGGCCACTCACTGACTTCACCCTGACGCAGGCGAGGCAATACGTCGCTCAGCACCTGCTCTGCGGCCAGGGTCAGCTTGCGATGCAGCGTCAGCGCATTGTCCTGATCGTCAATGGTCACTTTCTGCTGCGCCAGAATATTACCGGCATCAGCGCGCTTCACCATGCGATGCAGCGTGACGCCCGTTTCGCGCTCGCCATTGACCAGCGCCCAGTTCAGCGGTGCCCGGCCGCGGTATTTAGGCAGCAGGGAGCCATGCAGGTTAAAGGCCCCCTTCTGAGCGCATTGCAGGATCTCATCGCTCAGCAGATGGCGATAGTAGAAGGAGAAGATCATCTCTGGTGCCATGGTACGGATGCGGTCAAGCCAGATCGGATGATTCGCCTCGTCCGGTGCATAAACCGGAATACCGTGCTCTGCCGCCAGGCGGGCTACCGAGCCGAAAAAGTTATTTTCGGTCGCCACGTCGTTGTGCGTGAAAATGGCGGTGATCTCATAGCCTGCATTCAGCAGGGCATTGATGCCGACACAGCCCATGTCGTGATAGGCGAAAACAACGGTCTTCATGATTGAGTATCCTGTACTGAAGGCTCTTCAGGAGCCTGAACAATGCGTTGAACGAAATAGCGCGGACGCGCGCGAACGTCGTTATAAATGCGCCCGATGTACTCCCCGAGCAGTCCCATACCCACAAACTGGGCGCCGATAAACATGAACAGCACGGCGAACAACACGAAGACGCCGTCACCCGCCCAGGCCGCACCAAAGAAGAGTCGCAGTACAATTAGCACCAGTGAGAAAGCAAAGCCGGAGAGCGCAATCAGGCTGCCGACCACGCTGAGCAGTCGCAGCGGCGTAGTGGTCAGGCAGGTCACCAGGTCGTACATCAGGTTGATCAGGCGCATAAAGCTGTATTTCGAATCGCCAAAAGCCCGTTCGGCGTGGAGCACCGGCAGCTCAATGGTGTTTCGGGCAAAGGTGTTGGCCAGAATCGGAATAAAGGTGCTGCGTTCGTGGCAGTTGAGCATCGCCTCGACGATGTGGCGGCGGTAGGCGCGCAGCATGCAGCCATAATCCCCCATTGCTTTGCCGGTGACCCGCTGAATCAGGTGGTTGAGCGTGCGCGAGGCCTTGCGACGGAACCAGGTGTCCTGGCGCTGCTGCCGGACGGTGCCCACCACGTCATACCCCTGACGTGCAGCCTCGACCAGCCGCGGAATCTCTTCCGGCGGGTTCTGCAGATCGGCATCAAGGGTAATAATCAGATCGCCACGGACCTGGCTGAACCCGGCCATGATGGCAGAGTGCTGACCGTAGTTGCGGTTGAGCAGCACGCCGGTTATCCGGCTGCCGGGAACGGTGGCGGCCTGTTCAATCAGTTCGGCAGAGCGGTCACTGCTGCCGTCATCCACCAGCAGAATTTCATATTCAAGGTTGATGGCGTCGCAGGCGGCGCTGGTGCGCTGCAGCAGCGCCGGCAAACTCTCCTGCTCGTTATAGACCGGGATCACCACGGAGAGCATATTGATCGATTTGATATCGCGCATCTCAGGCTCCGGCAATGTCATGTAAAGCCTGAATCACGCGTTCTACATCCTGATCCGTCATGGATGGAAACAGCGGAATTGAACACATCTGCTGGCTGTTACGGTCACTGGCAGGCAGACGCAGATCGGGATAGCGCTCGCGGTAATATTTGTGGGTATGCGCTGCACGGAAATGCAGGCCGCTGCCGATGTCTCGCGACTTCAGTGCCTGCATAAAGGCATCACGGGACAGCCCGCAGCGTTGTTCATCAATACGGATAATAAACAGGTGCCACGCATGCTGATGTGGCCACTCTGGCCGTGAAAGCGGCGTGAAGGGCAGCGAACGCAGCGCCTCAAGATAGCGTTCGGCAATCTCACGGCGGCGTGCAATAAAGCCCGGCAGTTTCTGTAACTGAACCAGCGCAATCGCTGCGCTGATATCGGGCAGATTGTATTTGAAGCCCGGCATCATCACTTCCGCCTGCGGCAGACGCCCCTGGGTCTGACGATCAAATGCATCCACAGCAAGGCCATGAAACTTCAGGCTGCGGATACGATCGGCGAGAGCGGCGTCATCGGTCACGACCAGGCCGCCTTCCGCGCAGGTGATGTTTTTGATGGCGTGAAACGAGAAGATTGCCGTGCCGCGATGCCCGACCGGCCTGTCGTGATAAGTCGTGCCCACCGCGTGAGCCGCATCTTCAATAATGGCAATGCCATGCTGCTCAGCCAGCTGATAGATCGGTGCGATATCGGCGGGCGCACCGGCGTAATGCACCGGAATAATGGCGCGGGTGCGTGGCGTAATGGCCTGAGCTATCCGTTCCGGCGTCACCATCAGGTTGTCCGGATCGACATCAATCATGACGGGCGTGGCACCCAACAGCGTAATCAGGTTCAGGGTTGAAACCCAGGTCATGGACGGCGTGATCACCTCATCGCCAGGCCCGATCCCCATCGCCATCAGCGTGACATGCATCCCGGCAGTAGCCGAGCTCACTGCAATGGCATGCTGGTTGCCGGTCAGCTGAACAAAGGCCTGCTCCAGTTCGGCGCATTTCGCCCCGGTTGTTATCCATCCGGAGTCGAATACCGCTTTAACAGCAGCCAGCTCCTCATCACCGAATGAAGGGCGGGAAAATGGCAAAAAATCCATGCTAAAACTCCTGCAAATCAAACCCATAAACTGTCGCGCGTTGTTAATCGGATACAACGCCGGAAAAGAACTGGAATAGCGATTTATCAATGTCTGGCAGGCGGATAAGCCATAACAGGTTTCCCGTTATGGAATTAAGGTTACCGGACTGCTAATACAAGCTAACGTATGAAAGTTAACTGAACATTAAATGAATAGGTTTAATTACAATAAAATCAACAGGGATTCAGTTAATGGATTCCTGAAAAGTTCACTATTATTTCAATAATATTTCCCCGGCACTCAACTCTTTTTGATTTATTGATATTTTGTTTATAAAACAGCTCGCCCGGCCTGTTGCCAGCTCAGATATAGCTTGACTGACAACAACCCCCGTTCAGAATAAAAACGCAACTTACTGATTAAAAATGCTAATTTCAGATGATGAATTGCCGCCTCAACGTCATCACCTGACTCCAGTCAGGATTTAAGTAAAATGACAGATTAATAAAGTCGTCTTAATGTATTCTTAATATTTCCTGTTATTAATGTTCCGCCTCCGGAATAATCATTACATTTTGGTGAATCTGATGTGACAGTCAGTTAATATCTTTCAGATTATTTGTGCCTCTGTGGTAAAAGCAGTGCTAATAAGATCGCGGTTTCAGGCATTAACGTTTGGTCTTTCTGAAAGAGAAAAAGTGATGATACGTGTCGCCTGTTTATGCACTCTGTTTGCCCTGATCAGCCCGGTGCTCTGTGCCGCGCCGGTAACCTATGCCATTACCCCCGATAAAACGTCGATTGGGCTTTCGTGGCGTGCCTTTGGACATGACTTTTCGCAGGCCAGACTGCAGGGCGTGACCGGCATGGTTACGCTTAATCCTGATGAAGATCGTGACGATCGTATTGAAGTGAATATTCCGGTGGGAACGCTGGTCGCCTCGAACAGCCTGTTAACCTGGCAACTAAAAAGTGATCTGTTTTTTGATGCAGAGCGCTATCCGCAGATTCATTTCGTCAGCAGTCGCGTGGCTGCGCTGGGTGACGGTAATTACCGGATTTTTGGCACGCTGACGGTTAAAGCTGTCAGCCGGCCGGTGGTGATGCTGGCCTCGCTGGACAGCGGGAAGACGCTCATTCCTGCCTCTCGCTTGCTGGCACTGCATGCTTCCACCGCCATCTCCCGCTCCGCCTTCGGTATGGATCGGCTGGTCGGGGTAGTTGACGATCGGGTAAATATTGCGCTTAAGATTGCAGCGCAGGTCAGAGAGCCGCGCTGACCGTCACCGCGCGTATGCCGCCGGATTAGGTAAGCGCTGCCTGCAATGTTTCAGCGGCAGACGCCAGCTGCGCTGAGGGGTTGCGGCCAATCAGCTCATATTGATAACCGTCGCGCGTCCACCAGGCCAGCTGCATGCCGTGACGCTGTTGGCGGGCAATTGGGTTCGTGTTGTGCGATGCGGGCGAGATACAGAGCGCCATCGGACCATAATCCGCGTGCAGCCAGGCGATCTGCGCAATTGACGTCTGTTCGTAGCGCAGGATACGCAACATTTTCAGTTCAGCACCCGCTATGCGCAGTTGATTAAGCCTGCCAGAGGCACTCCGCCAGCGCGGCGCTATACGGTAAACAGCTCAGCACCGGTTTCTATTCAATAAAAATAAACTTATTTTTTTGTCCGTCTACCATGCCGAATCAGATCAGCACGTTTTCCACCTGACAGAAGCGCCTTTCTGTCAGGGACATCACCGCGGCTTCCGCAATCGCCTGTGCCCTGAGGCCATCCTCCAGACCAGGCAGATCCCCAGCCTGCTCTCCGTTCAGCGTTCGGATAAATGCGTCCAGATGTGCATAATAGGTTGGCTGCACCCGGCTGAACCAGTCTGGCAGCAGGCCAGGCTGCTGAACCTGCGCGCCCTGGTAACAGCTGACGCCGCGCTGCGGCTGAGAGGCCGATTCCAGCATGCCGTCTGACCCCATCACACTGATGCGTTCGTCATAGCCATAGCCGGTGCGGCGGGCATTATCGAGCTGTGCCAGCGCCCCGCTCTGCAGCCGCAATAGCAGCGTGCTGGTATCCACATCGGCGAATTCGCTAATCGAAGGCAGTGCCAGCGCGGCCCCCATCGCCGCCACCTCCGTCACCTCCTCTTCGGTCAGCCAGCGCAGGAGGTCAAAAAAGTGGATAGCCTGATCGCGCATCTGGCCACCGGATGCCTGAAGATAGGCCAGCGGCGGCATGGCCGAAGAGCGGCAGACCATCTGAATCAGTTCCGCCGCGCCAATCCGCCCCTGGCGGAGTTGCTGCTTCAGCTGCTGATGGCTGACATCAAAACGGCGATTAAACCCCACCGTGACCGGCACGTTGTAAGGGAGGACATTAGCCACGGCCTTACGGGCACGCTCAAGAGAGAGATCGACCGGCTTTTCGCAGTAGATTGCTTTACCGCCGCGGGCAGCGGCTTCAAGCAAATCCGCATGGGTTGGCGTCGCACTGGCGATAAGCACCATGTCAATTTGCGGATCGTTTATCGCTTCAGTCACGGACGCGACCCGAGCAACATAGCGGGTCGCAAAGTCGGCAGCGCGCGACGGTTCCGCATCCGCCACCCACACCAGCTCTACTCCGGGATGGGCCTGAAGATTCGCGGCATGAACTTCACCAATAAAGCCACACCCCAGCAGGGCAACACGTTGCTTTTTATTCATTTATTTGAACTCCATCATAGTCCGGCAGAAAGCTGCACCGGCAGGATAACGCGGCGTTTTACACTTACGGCATGATGTTTTGAGGTGTTTACCTCAGAGGAGAGCGGCATGTCGCTGAAAGAGGTCGCCCGACGGGCAGGTGTGGGACTGGCAACCGTGGATCGGGTGCTTAATGAACGTGGCGGCGTCGCGCCGGAGACGGTTCACAGAGTACTGCAGGCAGCACGGGAAATAGGTCTGAAGCGTATCCTCCCTGAAGAGCATCGTCATCCGTGGCAGATAGAACTGCTGCTGAGCAGCAACGATTCGTTTTTCTTTATGCAACTGGCTCAGGATTTTACTGAGATCGCCTCCCATCTGGGCTATCGCCGGTTAACGCTGCATCGCACCTTTGTTCCGGAAGCACAGCCCGGGCGACTGGCCAGGCTTATCAGACAGGGAGCAGAGACACGGGATGGACTGATCGTTTTTGCACATGAGCATCCGGCGATTTATGAGGCGCTGGAACATTGCCAGGTGCGTGGTGTATCTGTGATCTCGCTGGTCACCGATTTGCCTGGTGCTGCCCGGCTCTGTCATGTCGGGATCAACCAGTTGCAGGCAGGACGCACCGCCGCTCAGCTTATGGGTAAAATGCTGCATCAGCCCGGTGAGGTATTGATGGTCAGTGGTCACAGGGATTACAGCGCGCATCGTCAGCGCATTGAAGGATTTTGCACGCTGATGACTGAACGCTATCCCCATCTTGAGCTGCGTGAAGTTCTGGCAGCTCAGGAAAATCGCTACATAATCAGTAAGTTGCTGGAGAAACAGCTGGTTCGGAGCGGAAATCTGTTGGGAATTTACAACACCGGGCTGGGGAATACCGAAATCGGACAGGCGCTGGCACGGCATCGCCAGCTGAATCAGTGCGTCTGGGTCACCCATGAACTTTACGCCACGACACGCAAGCTGATGGCGCAGCAGAGCGTTGCGCTGACGCTGGATCAGAATACCCGGCAGCATGCTCAGTTGGCGGTACAGCTGATGCTGAATTATCTGGAGCAGAAAGTGAAACCCGATGAGTATGCTAGTGGAAAAGTAGACTTCATGATTTATACAGCCGAGAACGCGTTATGAAGCAAACCATCACCTCATACTCTCCACCGGGGGCCGTATTTTCGTTATAGATGCCAGCCGTTGAATCTGTTTAGGCTATTGATAATGGCACAGCGGACAAACCACTTTTAACCTCATGCAGCCTCACTTTTACTCTGCACTTCTGTATCGCAATCGCCTCAGGACGTCAGATAACACCGACATACAGTTTTTAAAACTACTTACCTCCTAAATATTAAAATATAAATCTATATATACTCAATTTGTTATTTTAATATTCCACTCAATTTCAGAGTTGCTATCATCGCCTCGAATCCGACAGAGCATCACCGCATGCAGTGAGAAACTTTCCAGATTAACCATTCTGGGCCCGTGTCGTTGAACAGAAAAAGTAATTCAGGAGCTGGTATGCTAAGGCGCATCACTGATAAAGCACGTTTTGTATAAGGTTTGATAAATATCAAGCCTGCCTGGATTTTTATTGGTAGTTTCCCGTTACGCTTTCACTTTATGACAGTGCGATGCTAAATTCTCATCGGTTTGAGGCAGGAAAACGTCCAGCGCTTTGAATATAAGCAGACTGAGCAGTAGGCCATCCTGAATTTTATCTCCACCGGTAACGGTGTCTGACTGATTAATGAGAGCGTGGTTTGGAACAGTGTTTATCTCCAGTGCGCACCACCACAGAAAGAGTGCTGCACGCTGTTATTTTCGAAGTTGTTGCCAATGTATTGGTTTTCATCATTCTGATTATTTTTGCCTCGGCAGCACCTTCACAGTCGGCACTGTTGACCATAGTTTCATCGACGCTGGCGATGGGATGGAACTATCTGTTCAACCTGATGTTTGACAGCATTCAGCTGCGAACCGGATTTAAAAAAGACTGGCGAATAAGATGTCTCCATGCTGTTTTATTTGAGGCAGGTCTGTTATTCGTATTGATCCCTTTTGCAGCATGGTGGCTGGGCATTACGCTACTCGCAGCGCTGAAACTGGAATGTGGGTTGGTGCTGTTTTTTCTGGTTTATGCTTATCTGTTCAATCTGATATGGGATTACGGCAGGGCTGCACATAAAAAATAATAAAAAAAAACAATAAATTAAAAATACACTAAGGTAAAAACTGATTTTTTAACCTTCCGCTTAGCCAGGTCAGTGAAGCGTCAGAGGCGACACTGCGCATCTGAACGCATCCAGTGCGTAAGGACACACGTATATCTGTTGTCAGGTTCTTATTTATTTTCCTGGCAGCATCGATAGCACAGCGAGTCAGCTTTGATAAAGTTAAGACCGCGCATAAGCTCATTTTTACAGGTTAACTTCAGCAAAAAATTATGAACAAAATCTACTATCTGAATAAGTTAAGAAACTGCCCGTCAACCGATATCCTGGATATTGTGACAAGCTATATGCGGAAAAAACTTCCTTCTGACGATCTCTCTTCTTTTGAGGGCGCATACGATCATCGCAAAGCCGAACTAATAATGAATGAGACTTACAACGAAGTGCCTGCGGAAGTCTGGCGATTAGTTTGCTGACGCTGAAATAAGCAGAAGAAGTTAACATTAATACATTATCCGCTGAAAAATTACTGCACTGCTGATTATCCTTTTTCGTCTTACAGGTACGTCCGCAGACTGATACTTTCCAGCAGGGATAATGTATCGATAAGTCAGAGCATCACCCCTTTATGCAGTGATGCTCTGATATTATTCAGACACGGATATCAGAAGTGATATGACAGGCCGATCATACCACTGTAATCCGTTTTAAATTCACCACCAAAACTGCTCTCTACTTTCGCATTTAGTGAAAGGCCAGGCGCGACAATTCCTTCCAGCCCTACACTGCCACGATAACGGTTATCTGACCAGGCGCTGTATTGCCGGTTTGACTGACGATCGGAGAGCGTGGTCGTGGAACCATTTTTACCAGGTGAATACTGATAGGCCAGACTGGCACTGACGTTAATATTCGGCATTAATGCGGCCAGACCGCGTTTCTGCACCATGAACCCGCTGCTGGTGAAGTAAGGTGTGGATGAACTTAACGAAACTGACGCATCCTTCCTTTTCAGGGTATAGCCGGACATGACACCTGCGGTCACACCAACAAACGGTGAGATAAACAGCGTATCGTCAGCCAGCGCAAACTCATAGCCAGTGCGCAGGCTGCCTGCCAGCATATGGCTGTCCTTTTTCATGCCATTAATATTTAAAGCAGGATCCAGCGTTATCTCCTGATTCAGATACATATAACGACTGGCCGCATCAAAGAACCATCCTCCATCAGCCTGCCAGGAATAAAATGCACCGACAGTAGCCAGTCGATGTTTTTCATGACCCTCCCCTTTTACCTCACCCTGCGTATAACTAGCACTGATACCAGCTGTTTGCGTGTCGCTGCGGGTATCCCAGCCCACATTTAGTGTTTGCTGGTTGACGTCGAGTCCAAGAAAATGCCCTTTTTTCTGCTCTATTGTTGCCCATGATCCGCTGCTTTCTGGCGAGGCGCGCAGACTGTCAGTGCGGTTATGCAACTGGCTGACCGCTTCACTGAAAATGTACTGCCGCGAGGCGATTAAGGCACGCGTGCGCTGGATCAGTGGCAGGTTGTCGTAAACAGAGAACCAATCATCCGGATTGAACGCCGGTTTTTTGGCTTCCTCTTCTGCTTTCGCGGCTTCCTCTTTCTCTTTCGCTTTTTCTTCAGCTTCGGCCTTTGCTTCAGCCTCCGCTTTGGATTTAGCTTCTTCTTCAGCTTTCGCTTTCTCAGCAGCAGATTGTTCGGCAGTCGAGGTATCCTCTGTCGGAGCAGACGGTGCTGGGGTTGGCTCTGGATCAGGCGTTATGTCCGGAACAGGTGTTGGCTCTGGCTCGGGCGTCACGTCCGGAACAGGCGTCGGCTCTGGCTCAGGCGTTACGTCCGGAACAGGCGTCGGCTCTGGCTCGGGCGTCACGTCCGGAACAGGCGTCGGTACTGGCTCAGGCGTTACGTCCGGAACAGGCGTTGGCTCTGGCTCAGGCGTCACGTCCGGGACAGGCGTCGGTTCTGGCTCAGGCGTCACGTCCGGAACAGGCGTTGGCTCTGGATCAGGCGTCACGTCCGGAGCAGGTGTTGGCTCCGGGATGGGGTCAGGTTCAGCCGACTTATTACTCTCCAGCACCCATAAAACCCGATCGTTATCGTCTTTCACCTGATAATTGGGTGTGTAAACGCTGAATCCACTGTAACTGTCGGCGAATGAGAAATAACTGTGTGAGATGCCAGCAGGTGCATCCACCATCACCAGATCCTTGGTCAGCGCAACTTCCTCTTCACTTCCGATTAGCAGACTTACGTCCAGCAGGTTGTCGCCACCACTCACCGAATTTTTTACAATCAGTTTGTCGCTTTCCAGTGTGGAAGGTTTTACGCCTAACATCAGATTCAACCCGGTCGCATCCAGCGTATCGACATTCAGTGTTTTGGCGCTCCAGCTGCCTGAAGGCACCATTGAAAGTGTCGAACCACGTTTCGCCAGAAGTGAACTGACATTACTGTTGCCGGTCATCGTCCAGTTCGCATTGGCATCCAGCGTCATTAGGCTGCTGCCTGTTGATGTCACGGCCCCCTGATAGTTAACCTTACCAAGATAAAGTGAGGCATTGTTAGCCAGCTGTACATCGCCTTCCACTTCACTGGCGGGCAGCAGTGCCAGTGCATCAGCGCTTCGCACTGGCTGACTGCAGGAAACATCATCAGAATAGATGGCAGAAAAGCAACGCCAGCTTTTCTCGCCTGCCACCTCGCTATCGTTATAGCCAAAAGAGAGTGTTGACGAATCCGCAGCAACAATGTTGGCTTTAACACCAGCGTATTCCCCCACCTGGAAATGCGCTCCGGAGCCAACATTGATCTGATCGGCTTTGAACAGTGAAGTGTTCCAGTCGTCATCAACGACAACACCACCCGCATGTGGAACTGGCTGCCCAGAAAGGACCACAGTACCGCTGGCAACATCCAGATTACCGTTCAGATTCATACCACCGGTGAGTGCGGTAATAGCCGTGGCGTTGCGCGGCAAAATATTAACGTTCATGACGCCGTTCAGCGCATTCTCCAGCGTTTCACCCAGAAAACCGCGGAACACCTGAATGTTGAGTTGCGTCAGCCGATGATTAATGGCTTCATCCGCGTCGGTACCAAGATACGTCCAGGTCGCCGTCGAGGATTTATCGGTCGGAAAATACCAGTAAGATGATGTATTTAACTGAAAGTACTCAGTATCTTTAGTGTAAGGATTATTATATACATAGATTGTGCCTGGTGTTCCCTTAGGGTTACTACCCGTAAATTTATAAAAGGGAACGTCAGCGGCGGTGTAGCCCGTAATATTCAGCGTTGCCGCGGTATCACTGTGGTTGACCAGCTTAGCGCCACTGTCGGTATGATTAATTTTCCTGAAGCTGAGTGCATTGCCGTTCAAATCTAAACGACCACCACGATAACCAAAGAAGATCTGATCAGTAGCAACCTGGTTTGCATCATTCAGCACCACGGTTGGCCGGCCACTCACTAAAGTGACTGAAGAAAACGCCTGTTTATTGCCTGAAGCATCAGCCTGTTGATCGAGGATAACCGTACCCTCTCCCACATTCAGTGAACCCGGATTTTTGCCAGTTGCATTGATATGCAGTGTTCCCGCGCCGATTTTATGCATGGCATCGCTGGCCAATCCATTAACCTGCCACAGGACTTCTTTATCTGCGTCAACTTCGATGCCGCCGCCTGCCCAGGTCGCATTGACGCCGTCGGCAGACGCGACAGTGTAATCGCTGGAAAACTGAAGTTTGCCAGCACCCATGTTGATAGGTGTATTCAGGGTAATGAGTCCGCCAGCACCGTTGAAGCGGAGATCTTTGGTGGCATCGAGCTCTTCATTGGTGGCCTGAGAAGGGGAAAGGCTATTATATTTTTCAGCCAGTCCCAGCCACGACCATGAATTCGGCCCCTGAAAGAGTGATGTGCTATCCCAGAAAATAGTTGTGCGGGCATCAGTATCCACAACATCTGGCGAGACATTAGCCTCCTGAATTGAAGAAATAAATTCATCCGGAATATAGACCGCTACTGCGCGTTTCCGGTAAATCCCAGCGTCAGAGTCATAGCCTCCATGCACTGCAACCAACTCCCATTGCTGATTAATATCATCCCAGGCAAATACCGGGCTGCCACTGTCGCCCGAGTTAGCACCGATGGACAATGGAGTCGTATCTGCGTCATCAGGCCCCAGATTGTAATAACGTAAATAAGTGTTGTTAGACATGTCGCGAACGTTGGCTGTACTTATGGTGCCGCCTGACTTCCAGTCGTAAGCTCCGGTAAGTCTGATACGCTCAGTTCCATCATCGCTGACCTGCTCTTGAGTTCCCGTTCCAAGGCGGGTAAACCATGAATAACGTGTCTTATAATCGGCAAGAAAGTCTGACTTCGTTACGTAAGTATAAGGAGAGGCATCCGTGACTACTTTGTTCAGTCGTGGCAGGTGGAAATCCACCGTACTATGCTCATTACGATTAATCAGGTTATAGGTTGCGGCATATTGAGCACCGTTGCCAAATGATACGCTTTTATAACCACTATTATGCTTCACACTGGCGACATAAGAAGGAGATATAAGTGTTGCATATCCCATAGAGGATACACCGCCAAAGTCAGGCATGGCGAAATCAAGATACCCCGATAACGTACCATCTGTCTTATAAACCGGTATATTTGTCAAACCAACCGAATAACTCCCCAGGTTTTCTGCAAAATCGCGATATTCCTGCACATCAATATCGTGTCGCATTATGCCTGCATAAGATTTGGTGCAGATAAAGAAGGTGCAACATAACGCTACGCTTCCAAAGTGTTTCAATGGATTATCCTCATGAGGCTATTATTATTTAAGAAAAATACCTTAATTAATGAAATAGTATCATTATGACAATCGGTAATAGAATCTGAGTTTTATAAAGATATTGATTCAGATCAATCAAAGGAGGCAGGTTAGCGTAAAATATTTGATAACTCATTGTATTAAAAGGCCATAAAAACCCATTGCCAAAATGGATTAAAAATGTCTTATTTAATATAATTCTTAAAAGACATGCCGGGCGAGTGCCAAATGAGATCAAGATAGATATAAAAAAACACTTCATGATAAAAAATAATTTATTATTTCAGAGTCAGTATTTTTATCTATCGTGAGATTAATTTTTATCTTAAAAGCTTATTTTTCTTTGTTGGAATAATGTTCAAAATCATTAATGGGATTAACCAATCCTGTGTATGGTTTACATAAAAAACGCGGCTAACCCATTCCTGGAGTAAGCCCGAAATAAGAAAGGCAGCAGAAATCGGTAGCAGTCCAGAAAAAGGACTGCGACAAATGATCCGGGGTATTGCAAAGATTTAGCCAGCATTGAGCTCAGACAGAGCCTCAGGAGAATTATCATTTATTTCAATAGCTTTTGATAATCCTGCTGGCAGGGAAATTGGAAAGTGATTATTGCGGGTGATCGCGATGATACAACGCCCACTGCTCAATCCTTTCTCCTGAAGGTAACAGACAGTAGAGTGTGCTGGTGTTCGATAATTCATCCTTTACCTGCTGTCCGCCACGCTGAAGGCACCATTGACTTGCAGGATTCCGCATTACCAGGCGCTGTGGCTCGGCATGATGGGGCGTGCAGGCACTAATTTGTAGTGTGGCCAGTATCAGGGAGCCGACTGTTATTCTGTTTATGATTTTCATGTAACCCTCTCTCAGCATCATTTTCAGGTCAGTGAGACTTCGTTTTTCATGCTCACCATGCTATGGCACAAAGCGTAATAGCGATGAGCGCATTAATTAATTCGCTCTTCGTCATGCGTTTTTCATAGACCATCGTTTCAGATTCGTTTCTGGCCAGTTTGTGGAAAAACCGGGTGTTTATCTGAGCATCTAATAATGATAGCACCCACGCGCTAAACCCTCTCTTAACAACACCTATTACTGCCGGCATTCTCATTACTGACCTGCGAAACATAATAAACAAACCCCAAAAGAGAATGACTGTAATAATAATTAACAAGACTTCCCGAGTTATAGTTAACACATAAGCTTAATTTTCAATGAAAATTCTTTTTAGTACCTCGATTCTTTTAACCTGTCGTCAAAAGACGCATACTTTCACTCCCTTTACATAATTAACGCCTCACCTGCATAATCCTGACGCCCTTAGTAAACACGCTGTTATTAATGGATTTAATTAACAAAACGCTTAATTCGTATCGGGCCAAAGAAGCGTATGAAGTGCGAAATGGCATGCCTGTTTGACACCTTTCAGAGCCCCTTAGCCCTTTAATAAAACCTTAAGGAAGAGTTACAGATATGAATAATAATACTGACCTGAATAAACGCGTAAAAGCGATAGTGCTGGCCGGAGGAATGGGTATGTTGCCCCTTGTTAGTTCGGCGGCTATTGTCGGAAGCCTGAGAGGCGGAGATATTACGTTGGCAGATGGTACCACATTAATCGCCGATCAGTCATCTGGCGATGGTTATTATGGCATTCTTGTAACAGGTGCAACCGCTGCTGAAGTAACAGCCGGTTCGGGCAGCACAGTCACGGTGAAAGACCCAGAGCATTACGCTAAGGGAATTTTCATCCAGGCTGCGAACAGTCACTTTACTGCTGATAAATTAATTCTCAATGCTTCAGGCATATCCGCAGTGGCGATGGAGCTCAGTGGAAAACAGGTTACTGCCAATCTGGGATCCGGTAGCTCCGTCACATCGATTGGATCAGGTATTGCTTACGCAGAGGGAGTGGTTGTAAGCAATCAATCCTCGTTGCAGGCCGAAGCATCGAGTATCAGTACCCAGGGCACCAACGGTATTGCACTGCGCGTCAGCGGTTACGGCTCAAACGTTGATTTAGGCAGTGACAGTAGTATACAGACCAACGGAACCAACAGTCATGGTGTACAGGTGGATACACTGACCGGTGATGCGATTAATGGTGCCGCAACGCTTAAAGCGGAAGCGCTGACCATTAATACTCTGGGCGATGCCTCGCAGGGCATCAATATTCAGGATAATGGCTCGGTTGATCTGGGCAGCCACTCAACCATTATCACTACAGGTAAGACTTCTGCAGGCATCTGGAGCCTGGGTGAACTGACTGCCGATCATCTGACAATCAGCACATCTGGCACGACTTCTCCTGGCATTTCAGCCAGAGAAAATAGCCTGATAAATGTCGGCGCAGGCAGCGTAATCTCTTCAGCGCAGACTGGCGGCCTTGTTGCTATGGATAATAATGTCACCCTCAACTTTTCAGGTACTGAAGAGGAACGCAACACCATTCAGTCTGGCGGTTATGGCGCATCCGCCCAATCGACAGGTGCAGTGATCAACCTGGCTAACACAGATATAGTTCTTAGACAATCAGATATGGTCGGCAGAGGCCTTTGGTCTCTGGGGGGAGGCGTCATTAATGGCGAAGACATCAGCATCACCGGCCCTGATACAGGAATAGGTGTTGTTGCCTGGAATGGTGGCCAGACCAATCTGACAGGCGATCTCTCTATCGATATGGCCTCTCCGGACGGAGTAGCAATAGCAACACTTTACGCCGAAGGGTTTGCACCAGGCGTTGTGACTTCCCAGGGGAAAGCGGAAATTACCGGCAGCGTGGTGTCGCTGGCGGGCCTGATTGATCTTAATTTAGAGCAGGGTTCACTGTGGTCCGGTAGTGCTACCAGCGATAATGTGAATGGCGGTCATTTAAACGTCAGTCTCACCAACAGCACATGGAACGTTAGTCAAACATCTAATCTTGATAACCTGACATTAAATAACTCACTGGCAGATCTTTCTGCAGCAACAGACGATGCGACCTACTCCACTCTGACCATTGCTAACCTGAGCGGTAGCGGCAACTTTACCCTTCGTACCAATCTGGTCGGCGATGGTGAAGGGGTAAATAATATTGGCGACAAAATCGTGGTGACCGAAAGCAGCACAGGTGAGTACGGTCTGAATATTCTGAACCGCGGCAGTGCCATTACCACAGGTAATGAAGTGCTGACCGTTGTTGAGACTACGGATGGTATCGCGACGTTCAGGGGCAACACCGACGTTGAACTGGGTGGTTATGTCTATTCGGTCAACAAACAGGGTACTAACTGGGTTCTCTCATCGCCAAAAGCACCTGAAACGCCTGCTGCAGATGAGCAGCCCGCTATTCCAACGGATAACAACATTCAACCTGCTTCAGATGAGATCCCCTCAGCAGACCAACACCCCGTAGTCCCAACGGATAACATCATTCAACCTGCTTCAGATGAAGACATTAAAGAAAATGGAAATCCTACACAGCCAGCAGAACAAAATCACAATTCAACCATCACCAGCACAGCGAATGCAGGTGCCAACTTCCTTAACATCGGTTATCTGATGAATTATGCCGAAATGCAGACTCTGATGCAGCGTATGGGTGATGTGCGCCAGGGAAAGACGAGCGGCAATGTCTGGCTGCGCGGGATGGATGGGCGTTTCAGTGGTTTTGCCAATGGCAAGCTGAGCAACTTCAGCATGAATTATTCAGGCTATCAGTTTGGGATAGATAAACGCCTGTCCGATGATCTGCCGATTTATCTGGGTTTGTTCATGGGAGCAACAGAGGGCTCGCCTCATTATCGTGCTGGCGATGGCACGACCAAATCTGAACATTTTGGTATCTACGGCACATGGCTGAATGATGCTGGTTTCTATCTGGATGGTGTACTGAAATTCAACCGCCTGAAAAATCAATTCGATGTCAGCGATACACAGAATAATCGCGTATCCGGACAGGGTGTTTCATCAGGCCTGAGTGGATCACTCGAAGCCGGGAAGAAGTTCAGCTTCTCTGACGAACTTACTGGTTTTTACGTGGAACCACAGCTTCAGCTGACTGCAGGTCATCAGGATGGAACCTCAGTAAGGGCGTCGAATGGCCTCAACATTGATCTCTCAAGTTACAAATCGATGATGGGAAGAGCCAGCGTACTGGCAGGTTATGAAGTCAATCAGAGCAACTACAAACTCAATACTTATGTCAAAACAGGTGTTTTACGCGAGTTTGGCGGGGATGCTGCTTTTGCTCTGAATGGTTCAGATGAGCGCCTCTCATTTAAAGGTAATGGCTTGAATAACGGTATCGGTGTAAGTGCGCAAATCAGTAACCATACCCTTTTTATCGAAGGAGATATGGTAAATGGAAATCGCTTCAACCAGCGCCAGGTTAACGCCGGCTATCGTTTTAGTTTTTGATAAATAAACCGACAAATGATAGGTGTTAAAGGAGACGTAAATGAACAAAATATTATGGATGATACTGGCCCTCATCAGTTCAGGCTCGGTATATGCCCGGCAAGAGGTCACGGTGGCAGTGGCGAAAACCCTGCGCGACGATCGCCAGGTTACGCTCACGGGAACGATCACTGGCAGGGCCGATGATGATCACTACTGGTTAAAAGACCCGACTGGCCGCATCCGTGTCGATATAGACGATGATGATGACGATAATCGTTATCTGATTGGCAAAAAGGTACGGGTCAGCGGTGAAGTCGACCGGGATGATGGCTACAGCGAAATCAATGTAGAATGTGTTTATATCCTGAAATAAAAATCTGTAAAAAAAGCCAGCGGCAACGCTGGCTTTTTTACCTGTCTTAACTTATCGGAAGCTTCAGGTTCCTTACCCTTTGCAAGAGTAATTGGCACCAACGATATCCCCAGACAGCGATAACGCCTGAACGTCATTATTTCTCAAAACCATTGATTTCAAATGCTGTTTAGCCATCCGGCTGAGCATTCACGAGTTTGTCCGGAAGATTCTGCGTCCTTATGTGCGTTTCTTTGAGTGTCGGCGCAGACTGAGAAGGACAACGGCTATCCACGCCTGACTGAAACGCATCGGGGAGATGAAGTACGGATGCAGCAACGGCTTAGTTACTGTAAATATAAATAACCATCCCTGACATGAGTGCCGTTACCCTTTTAAAAGGGATGGCCATGGATTAATTTTTTCGCGGTTCTTTTCTCGCACAAACCCCTCAACCCTTAACGGCAAGAAAGCAGCCTGTAAAGGCCGTTATGCATCACAGAAAATCCGGACATCAGAATTGGCTCTGTAATTTGCAGAATCATGGACACATGAGATGCATGAGATGCATGAGATGCATGAGGCGTTATAAATTTGCAGACTCAATAACACCCTTATAAAGCTCAAGCAGCGTCAGATCATTGATGAAGGCGTTAAAGGCCATATCACCACTTAGCGAAAACTTCTTCATGACATTGTATTTATGTGCATAAATTGTTTTAGTGGAAAGATTCAGGCGTTTAGCTGTCTGCCCCACGCTATACCCTTTCTTCAGAAAACTTAGCACCTGCAACTGGACTACTGTAATACGCGCGAAATCGCAATGCGAGCAATCCGTGGGTACAAATCCTCTGGCGCTCCCCTGATTTTCCAGCCAGAACCCGATGATTTTTTCAGCAATATCACGGACAGAATCGTTTCGTGAAATAATAATCAAAGAACGATAGCAGAGAGGCAAATGCTCAGTAATGATGTCTTCAATATCGTCAACAAAGACCATTAAAATGCTACCGGGCTTCCGATCCCGGTAGGCAGGCTGACACATATAAAGGCGCCACTGAGCAACACTAACCAGTATAAAGTCCGCCTGACATAAATTTTTCGCGTCATAGGCGGGTAAGAACTCTACTGACGTCTCTGATAACAGTGCCCCCTCAATAATTTTGGAGATGCCCAGCCGAAAGAAGTAGTTCTCATCTGTACAAACGACTTTAAAATCCATTTTTCCCTTAAGCATCCCAAAAGTTGGATAAATGAAGACTCAGGTAAACTTGCCATTAACCAGGGTCAGTTCACCTTTCTCTTTTAATTCTTTCAAAACTCTGCAAATGGAGCTTTTTGAAAGATGAGAGCTGTTTTCAATCAGGTAAAGTGCCGAAAACCGCTTCTTTAGATGTGGTGGCAATTTTTCCCAGCGGCCAATCAAAGAGATGACTTCATCATGTGAGTTATTCTTGGGTAGCTGAATGTAGTTCATCAGGTCTGAGTACTGGCCAGACAGAATGGACATGGCATCGTTAAAGAGGTCTTTCTCAAATACCAGTCGCCAGAACACATCGTAATCGATGAAACTGACCTTCCCATAATCGATTCTTTCCAGATAGACAGGAGGTTCATCGAGTGCCGGTGTGACACCGACAACAAAGGGAGCAGACAGGATATTTAAGACCTTATTTTCGCTTTTTAATTTCAGTAAGAAGTCACCATCAAGAATGAACATTACCCGGCGTACATTATCTTTAGTGAGATGATAACGACGCTTACCGCGTGAAATCTCATCTGGATTAGCAACCTGGGTGTACCCGGCTAGCGCATCGATGATCCGCTCATGATTCTCAGTCACTCTATACATAATAATTAACTCAATCTAACTAACACGAAGTTAGTGATTAGTAGAAAAATTAGTAAAAATCCGTTTGTTATAGTCTCTTTTTTTCGCCTGGTGTATTTCTGACTTCTGGCCTTCCCTCAGATATAAGCCATAGAAGAGGTCGTTATTGGTTTCACTATAGTAAAACCATTGCGATAAAATTCAACACCACAAAGATGCAAAAAGAAAGAGCATTAAGCCAATAAATAGCATCACAACCAGATATTTCACCGCTTTATAGTCAATTAATCAGTAGTTCAAACTAAAAAGTAGAGACTTACTGATGGGGTTATAACTTTTTTCTTAAAAAAGGAATCAATCATAACCATATGAACATTAATGTTATAAAACCACGCTATTGAAACAAACAAATATGCAGTAGCCTCTTAAACATTTGCAATAATTTTCACACGATCATTCATAATGCAATCATTGTTAATTCCCTCCGTAAAAATAAAAAAGCAACACAGCACCTGATGACTTAAATTAAACCATAGCATTCCCATAACAGACATTTAAATCGATAAATAATCATCATATAGATTTTAAAACTGCTTTTTAGTTATTTTGCAGACCAATAAACTAGGTATGTAAGTAATCAGAAGTGCCTGGATTTTACCTCAGACTTCATATGAAGCTCACTTATTCTGAATCAAACTCCTCGATAAAACCCTATGAATGACTTGCTAAACCTTTACACCGCAGAATGCGCACCATTGTCACCGTCTGAAAATGACAGCAACACCACAATTCACGAGATTCGAAAAAATAGGAGAGAAAATAATTTATTGATAATGATAATAAGTTAATCTGCACCACCTAAATTATAACAGATGTAAATAAAATGTAATCCAGTCACAACTTCCACAGTCAGTAAGAACCGCACCAAATATCAATTATGGATATTTTGCTATTTTATTTTTTATGGCCTCCGAATCTAATAGCGCCGTTCGCTTGAAGCGGCATTTTAAGAAATTCATGACTGAGCATTTGAATACCTGATTAATATTGGAGATATAAATGAGAGAGTTAACATCTGTTGAAATGCAGAACGTTTCAGGCGCAGGTTTTTTTGATTTTATTGGTTCCGTTGTTGTAGGTAGCGTTACCGGTATCACTGCCTTCGGTCTGAAATGGGCTATGAGCGGCGGTAGTACGGGGGGCTTAGTAGGTGCAGGTATTATCTCTGCTGGCGTCGGCCTGATTGTTGGCGCAGTTGTTGGCCTGGTTGATGGCGCACTTTATGGTGCCATCAATGGCTGGGATTCAACTGTAGGTTGGTTCAATCAGATTGTTGAAAACCAGTTTGATGCCACTGCACCAGTAATTACTGCATAAGGAAATAGTATGCGCGAGTTAAATATCAGAGAAATTGAAGGTGTTAGCGGAGGCTCACTCACCTCTGTAATCCTCGATTTTTTCAAAGGATTAGGTGCCAGCTCAACGTCAACGGAGAAAACTGAGTGGGTTCGTCCGGAATCAATACCCGCAGCAAACCCTGTTAGCGGTAACGCTTTTGGTATGGGTATTGTCGGCGTTGCTGCAGCAGTAGTTTTCGGCCTGCTGATGTTTTGATTTACCGGGAAGAGAATAACTTTTCCGGGAAGGAATGAGCGATTGCCAGAATGTAAGCGCAGCCGTTCATAATGACATGCTGTTAATTAATTTATACAAAGGAAAGTATATGAAAAAGGTATCTATGGTTGCTATGGGTCTGCTGCTGGCTGCGGCTCAGGTAAACGCAGCAGAAGCTTCAGATGGCACAATTAACTTCACCGGCACAATTGCATCTCAGACCTGTACCGTAAGTGTTAACGGCGGAAGCAGTACTGCCACCGTTACCCTGCCGAAAGTAGCAGCCGGTGTATTAAATGCGGCAGGTGCCGTTGCGGGCAACACTCGCTTTACTCTGGCACTGAGCAACTGCTCCGCGACAACTGGCGATGTCTACGCTTACTTTGAACAGGGTGCGGGTGTTAACGCTAACGGTCGTCTGACCAATACCGGTACTGCAACAGGTGTTGATCTGCAACTGCTGGACAGCGCTAACAAAGCTATCAATGCGGGCAGCACCGAGCAGTCTTCCGCTCCTGCCACTGTGGCTCTGACAGCAGGGGCTGGCACCCTGTCATACTCAGCTCAGTACTATGCAACTGCTGCTGCAGAAGCGGGTACCGTTGCATCAACAGTAAACTATTCAATCAATTACCTGTAATTGATTATGGTGAGGGCAATGCCCTCACCACTCTTCCCCTTTCATCACTTCAGTTAATATCATGAAAAAAAAAAGGTTTAAATTTCTAATCTCCTGTTTGCTCACTTGCGCAATGACTTCGTCTGCCTTTGCCAGTGTGACTATCATTGGCACTCGGGTAATCTACCCAGCTTCTGAGAAAGAAGTTACCGTTCGTCTGGATAATCGGGGTGACCAGCCCGCGCTTGTTCAGGCATGGATTGATAGCGGAAACCCCAATGAAGCTGTAGACAAAATCAATGTTCCTTTCATCTTATTACCTCCGGTCTTCCGTATGGAGGCTAATAAAGGGCAAACGTTACGTATTGTTTTTACTGGCACAAGTCTTCCCACCGACAAAGAGTCTATTTTTTGGCTTAATGTCTTGGATATTCCACCTCGCGATAAAAGTCTGACTAATCAGAATCAGCTGCAAATGGCGATCCGAAACCGTATCAAAATTTTTTATCGTCCTGCTCAACTCGATCAATCGCAGGCTATTAAAGCTGCTTCAGGTCTTGTCTGGCGCCATGGCTCAAAATCTAACTCTCTGTCTGCCACTAATAAGTCCCCTTTTTACGTTAACGTCTCACAGATTAATGCAGAAGATAACGCAGGTCATAAATTAGTCAGTGAAAAAGGGGAAATGCTGGCACCAGGCGAAACAAAAGAGTTCCCGTTGAAAGGCATGAGCACAAGCCAAATAAAAACAACATTTAATTATCAGTATCTGGACGACTTTGGGGCAGCACGTAAGGTTGAAAGCAAAATAAACGAGTAGCTTTTAATAATTATCCAGGGGAAATTATGATGGCAAGGACGGTATTTTTTAATAAACCAACTGGCAAAACTTTTTATCACTCTTTTTTGGCGCTTTTTCTGACCGCAACAACTCAGTCAGCGATTGCTGAAACTGCTTATGATTTCGATGAATCATTTGTAAAAAACTTAGCTGGTGTAAAAGTAGATGTTTCCCGCTATTCAACAGGTAACCCCATTGATCCCGGCGTCTACACGCTGGATATCTTTTTAAATGGCCGTCAGATTAGTCGGGAGAATGTTCAGGTTGTGCGTGAGGGAGCAGGTACTAAGGCCTGCCTTTCTTATGATCTGGTAAAAAGCCTTTCCATTAAAGATACAGTATTCAGCTCTGAGCAAGCTGAAGAGTTACGTTCAGGTAAGCAATGTATAGCACTGGAAGATGTGATTAAGGAGAGCCATGCCGCGATCAACTCTGCTGATATGCAGATGGACATCTCAATTCCACAGATTTACCTGCTGCGATCAGCTCGAGGCTATGTCGCACCCGAATTCTGGGATAAAGGTGAAACGGCATTTACACTTAACTATGACACCAACTATTACCGCTCTGTTAACGACGGTCGTGAATATGACTCCTTTTATGGCAGGGCGCTGGCAGGCTTTAACCTTGGCGGTTGGATGTTTCGTCATGATGGCTCATTAAGCTGGCGACGCCAGCAAGGTGAGGAGTCTCATCATTATAATGCAATCAATACCTATGTTCAGCGTGACATTCCGCAACTGAAATCACGCTTACTGCTAGGTGAAGGGAACACCAGTGGCGAACTCTTCGATACGCTCTCATTCCGCGGTGCACAGATTTCGACTGTCGATCAAATGTGGCCTGACTCACAACGTGGTTACGCACCAGAAATTCGTGGCGTTGCGCGTACGAATGCTCAGGTAACTGTATCGCAAAACGGCAGTAAAATTTATGAGACAACCGTTTCGCCAGGACCCTTTAACATCTCCGACCTTTACCCTACCGGCTACGGTGGTGACTTAGATGTCACTGTAAAAGAAGCTGACGGCAGCGAAACGCGTTTTTCAGTGCCTTATGCAGCTATGACGAGACTGAAGCGCCCGGGTATGACGTTCTACTCTGTGACGGGAGGTGTGTCGCGTAAAGACAACATGGCTTATACGCCTTCTGTTTATCAGGGCACCATTCAGCATGGCTTTACCAATAGTCTGACCGGTTATACCGGTATCCTGGGATCAGATAACTATATCTCTGCGCTGTTAGGCGGTGCATTTGGGTTACCGATCGGCGCGATCTCTCTTGATATCACTGGTGCTCAGACAAAATATGGCGATGAGAAAAAGCAGGGTGTGAGCTATCGTGCGACCTACAGTAAAAAAGTTTCTCAAACTGACACCAACTTTACCCTCGCAGCGTACCGGTTTTCATCATCAGGCTATTACAGCTATGACAATGCACTGCAAATTAATAACTATTACAAAAAGAATAAAACTAACGGGACAAATTATCTCTCCCGGCCTAAACAACGCTTTTCACTGACTGCCAGCCAAAATTTTGGGGAGTCATATGGGAATATCTATCTTACTGGTTTCGTTCAAAATTACTGGAACAGCACCGGTACAAACACCCAATTTCAGTTAGGCTATAATAATAGAATTGGCCGCGTGTCCTATACATTGTCAGCAAACCGATTATTATATTCAACCGGTGGGCATGACACGCAACTCTCACTCGACTTCTCTATACCACTTGGTAGTGAAAGTAAGAATTATGTAACTGGAAGCGCCACACATAATAAAGATGGTGTGACTGCTCAAACTGCAGTCAACGGTGTTGTGGGTGAGAATGATCAATTTAGCTATAACGTAGGTGCTGCACGCGATATCGATAATAAAAAATCAGGCTCGATCGGTGGTCAATATCGTTCACCTTACAGCATGTTGACAGCGTCATATACTAAGGGAGAGGACTATTATTCCGCCTCAGCAGGTGCCAGCGGAACTGTGGTTGCCTTGCCTGATAGCATCAACTTTAGTGCTTATCAGTCAACAACGTATGCTGTAGTAAGTGCCGCTGATGCGGAAGGGGCTCGGGTGCTGGGTTATCCAAATATAGTGCTGGACGGAAGCGGCAGAGCAATAGTACCTAATCTTAACCCGTACAGGATAAATGAACTGGCGATTGATCCGAAAGGTATTCCGCTTGATGTTGAGCTGGAATCAACGCAACAGCGAGTTATCCCTGTTGAAGGTGCTGTGGTCAGACTGGACTATAAAACCAGTAAGGGAAAACCACTTTTAATACGGGCGAATCAGCCTAATGGTAATGCCTTGCCTTTTGGTGCGTCAGTTAATGATGAAAATGGCAATCTGGTAACTACTGTTTCACAAGGCGGTCAGATTTACGTAAGGCTGAATAAAGATGTCAGCCGACTGCATGTTTCATGGGGAAAAACAGCAAGTGATAGTTGTCTGGTTAACCTTGAGTCTGGTGCAGTTCAGTCCAGTGACAATCAGACACTGGCAAGGCTGACGACCACATGCAGCAATGATGAAATGCAACCGGTTCGTTATGCTTCTAACACCGACAATAAAGATAATCAGGGTTAATGAGGTGACATCATGTTTTTAATTTCAGGAAAAAAAATAATGCGCCTTATTGGCTCTGCTTCATTAGCATTAAGTCTGATGTTTATGGCTACTTTTAACGTTAATGCAGCGAGCTCATCAACCGATGTGACATTGACGTGTAAAATGACGACCAGCAGGACGCTGGTTGACATTAAGTCATTGGGCATCAATATTTCAGCTGCCGTACCTGTGGGCACGATAGTTTATAGCGGTACGGCAACGGCTAATTTTAAATGCGCACTCGATAATTTGCAGCAATTTGCAGATGGATTAGTCGGCGAAGTTTACTTTAAACGCAAGGCTATTGACGCGGATGCCCTTGGATACGGATTGACCTTATATACTGGCTATGGCGGGGAGATGAGCACTGAAGTCGCAAATATTCCAACAGGTATAATGATCAGCACATATGCTTTAACCAGCGGCGGAACGGTGGGCACTTATACAGATGTCTCTTTGAGCGTGCCTTATCAGATCGTCAAAACCTCTAACTCTATGACACCGTCAACTTATCTTAAAAGCTATGTAAACCCCTTTGATGTCGGCTCGTTAGTCACAGGGAAGGATGAGACATTTAACTTCACCAATATCAAAACAGGTATCACCGTAAAAGATCAGACCTGTTCAGTTGCCGGTGATACCAATCTGCCTGTGCCATTGGGCAGTTACACCACTAACACAAGTAGCGGTTTAGGAGCAGGAATAGGTCAGACCAGCGCTACGACAGCATTTAACATTCAGCTTAACTGTGAGGCCTTACTCTCAGGCACATTTGACGTAATGATGCAGTTCGATGGAGACGCACCTAGTGGCTTGTCTGATGTCGGTGTTGTAGCGCTCAACACCACCTCAACGGCCAGTGGTGTCGGCGTGCAAATCCTTAATGAGAATCAGCAGCCGATTGCGCTCGCTACACCGTTTAACATTGCGACTTACCCGCTCTCATCTGCCTTAATCACGGTGCCACTTTATGCACGTTATTATCAGACGGCGGCGAAAATAAATCCTGGCACGGCCAATGCGGTAGCAACGTATACGCTTAGTTACCAGTAATCAGCAGGGCTCTGCGGAGCCCTTCTTCACATTTTATCTACAGAAAAGGATTGTCTGTGAATAAACCCAGGGAAAAAAATAAGCTCAGGCTTGGTGTATCAGATGAAAGTCCATTTATTCTTTACTCCATTCAGAACATACTCGTAAAGGAGTTTTCAGAACTTGATATTATTGCTTATCCGGTTGAAGCCGATCATTTGCTGTCAATTATCAGAGAGGATATGCCAGATATATTAATAACGGACTTTTGCTTTAATTTTGAGCGAAATGATGTTAATGGTGCGAGAAAAATAGAACAGATACATAAGCAAAACCCTGACTTAAAAATTATTATCTTCACTGCACAAAACAGTCAGGCTATTTTGAAAAGTATATTACAAATGCCGGTTAATGCCATCGTGCACAAGCGAGATGACATTCGTGATTTGGTCAAAGCATTCAATTGGGTTTGCTCATCTAATTCAGGAATATACTACTCAGAACAGATGAAGAATTTAATGCTCTCTGCACCCGCAGATCCGGCACAAACACTTTTATCGCCTTCAGAAGTAGAGGTCATTCGATTATTTGCCATTGGATATAGCCTGATGGAGATAGCAAAAGCGCGTAAACGTAGCATAAGCACCGTTGCAACACAGAAATATAACGCCATGCGTAAGCTTCAGCTGCAATCAAATACAGATTTGATTAAGTATGTTTTTGCACAGGAACTCATTTAATCACCTGGTACAAAATTTTTATATACAGCGAAAACCATGAAATTCCATAACCTGAATATTGCAATACTGGCACTAACCTGTGTTCCATTTTGCACATTTGCAACTAACCTGCAGCAAGCTGCTCAGGCTGCATTGAGCTATGACTCAGCACTACAATCCAGTCAGATGACCAGTGCGGCAGATAAACAAAAATACTGGCAAGGCATGGCCGGAATGCTGCCAACATTAACCCTGGAGGGAAACTGGGATCGTCAGGAACAACCTGATAAGAAATATCAGAGTGGGGTAACCAACCACAGTTATGATCTCAGCGTCAGACAACCGCTGTTTGATATGAGTAAGTATGCCGGATGGCGTAAAGGTGTTGCTATTGCCAACACCGCTGAAGCGCAGGCAAAACAGGCTGAAGAAAAGTTACTTAACGCTATCAGCAATGCTTATTTTACGGTGCTTTATCAGCAGGAAGTTTTGCAGGCCGCAAAAGCCGCCAGCCATAACTTTAAGCAACAACAGCAAAAACTTCAGACCGGCTTAATCAATGGGCAAAATACCCGCACTGAACTGGACGAGGCCAAAGCTAACTACGCTCTGGCACAGGCTAAGGAAATAGAAGCTGGCAATCAGCTATTGCTGGCAGGCGAGGCGTTTCGCCGTTTATCAGGTATCAGCCCGGACACCGTAGAACCGGTGAATTTTCAGTGCCTGAAAGCATCGCCCTATTCTTCTCTGACCGATGCAATTAATGCCAGCCAGCAGCGTAATACTGATATTAAAATTGCGCTTTTTCAGAATGATCAGGCAGACGCAGATGTTCTTGCGGCTGACGGCGCGCACATGCCAGTAGTCTCGCTCTATGCGCGGTACGGCAAGAACTGGAGTCGTAATGACGACGACGACAATATTCTGTATGACGCAATCTTCGGGACGAACTCAAAGAGTAATAACCTCCAATATGGCGTAAACGTTTCTGTTCCGTTGTTTGCCGGTGGCAGTCAGGTTTCACAATCTTTTGAAGCAGCTTATCGTCGTCAGGCAGCAAAGTATTCCACGATGGAAGCACAGCGCAAAGCGGCAACCGATACCCGTTCTGCCTGGCTTAGCCTGACCAATGGCAAAGCTTTAATCAGTGCTCAAAAGAATGCCGTCGACTCAGCACGTGAAAAAGTGGTGTCGGTCCAGTATGGCCGTGAAATGGGCTTCCGCACCGTTAATGATGAACTGGATGCTCAGCAAAAATATTACACCGCACTCAAAGATCAGGCTGAAGCACGATTAAGTTATCTCAATGCCCTGATCAATCTGGCGCAAAGCACCGGATCGTTATCACTCGACATGCTGAATTTTTTTCAGTGCCGTTAATCCCTTAATCATGATGAATCTATAAATGGAACAATCACTCTTTCGTCAGGAGGCGCTTGATGCCGCTAACCGGGGTAACCTGGGCATCGTGGCACTTTATTGTCCGCCCTATCGCTGGCTTGTTATTTCGGTGGTGGTCTTTATTACTGCCGTTACAGCCCTGTTTTTCATTTTTGGCAGTTATACGAAATATGAATCTTCTACCGGAGAACTGCTGCCTGAGAATGGCATGTTAATCGTTCCTCCTCCTGTTAGCGCAACAGTGGTGGATATTCCGGTAAAAGAGGGACAACTGGTCAAAAAAGATGACGTCCTTATGGTGTTGTCATCAGAAGTCTCAACACAGATGGGACAAACGCGTCAGGTTATCGCTGAAAATCTGGTGGGTCAGCGGGAACGACTTCAGCAGGATCTTCAGACGCTTGCCAAATTACATGACGTCGAAATGAAAGGGCTATCCGATACCATCGCCAGTCTGAAACTCCAACAGGAACAGCTGAGACTTCAGCTGTCCCACCGTCGCAAACAGGTAGCGTTAGCGAAACTGCAACTGGATAAACTCAACGCTATGCACCTGGAGGGGTACGCCTCAAACCGTCAGCTGGAAGAGCAGGAATCCAATCTGCTCGACAGCCAGGCACGCTATCAGGAGTACCAGCGTCAGCTGCTCGATACGTCGCAAAAAATTGTTCAGGCGGAGCAGCAACTGCATGAAAAGCCGCTGGATGATGAGAAAAAACGCAACGATATCGAACGGCAACTGGCAGATAATCGTCAATCAATGGCAGAGAATGAAGCACGCCGATCCATTGAGCTTCGTGCACCAAAAAGCGGCTATGTCGGCATGATCATGGTTAAAAATGGTCAGATGCTGAATGCCGGCCAGTCGGCAGTGGCGATTTTGCCCAACAATACCGATCTTGTTGCCCGCATCATGGTGAACACGCAATCCATTGGCTTTATCCAGCCAGGTCAGCGTGTCGTGCTGCGCTACAAAGCCTTTCCTTATCAAAAATTTGGCCAGCAATATGGCAAAGTGATCGAGGTCTCGCGAACCGCCCTCTCTCCTCAGGAAGTCACCACCTTAACCGGTAAAAACAATGTTCAGGAACAGCAGTACCGGGTACTGGTCTCTCTGGATAAACAAACCATTACTGCTTATTCGCAGAATGAAAAACTGAAGCCAGGTATGGCGCTGGATGCCGACTTTATTGTCGACAAACGTCGTCTCTATGAATGGGTACTGGAGCCGATTTTCGCGCTGGGACACAAAATTTCTCTCTGATTTAGAAGGTCTGTTCTGTGTTGTTATTAGAGAAACTCAATTTTAAATGGTTTAACCGCTTACCAATGATTCGACAATCGCAGGCAGCGGAGTGCGGGCTGGCTTGTCTTGGCATGGTGGCTAACTATCACGGCCACGAGATCGACATGATCACATTGCGTCGCCAGTTCGCCACATCACTCAAAGGCGCCACACTGGCTGATGTCATCGCGATGGCACAACAGCTCAACATGACTTCCCGCGCACTGCGTGTGGAAATGGAAGAGCTGTCTAAACTGCGCATGCCCTGCATTCTGCACTGGGAACTGAACCATTTTGTGGTATTGAAGAAAGTTCGCGGCAATAAGATTACCGTTCACGATCCCGCGCGTGGGATCCGCGAACTGACATTTAAAGAAGCGTCGACTGCCTTTACCGGTGTCGCGCTGGAGCTGGTTCCCTCTTCCACCTTTGAAGTAAAAGAAGAGAAAGAAAGCATCTCAATGATGAAGCTGGTGGGCAGCGTGACCGGGGTAAAGTCTGCCTTTGCTCAGGTGCTCATCCTCTCAATTGCACTGGAGCTATTCGGCGTCCTCGGCCCCTTCTTTATGCAGTGGGTAATGGATATGGTGCTGGTGTCTGCTGACTATTCTTTGCTGTCGCTGCTCGGTGTGGGCTTTATCATGATCGCGCTGTTTCAGACTATCGTTACAGCGTTGCGCTCATGGGTAATGAGCTGGTTCTCAAGCCAGCTTAGTGTGCAGTGGACCATAAACGTCTGCCACCATATGTTAAAACTGCCGCTGGAATGGTTCGAATCACGCCACGTCGGAGACATTCTCTCTCGTTATGGTTCGCTTAATACCATTCAGAGTACGCTGACTTCCCGTTTTATCAGCACCGTACTGGACGGTGTCATGTCAATCGTCACGGTAGTGATGCTTTTCATCTATAACGCGCAACTGGCGTGGCTGGTCATTGGACTTTTTCTCGCCTATGCACTGCTACGTTTCATGGCTTACGATCCGGTTCGCCGCGCCAATGAAGAACAAATCATCAGCTCGGCCCGTACCCAGTCGTCTCTGCTTGAAACGCTGCGTGGGATCCAGGCGGTTAAAACCAATAATAAACAGGTGCCCCGCCTCTCGGCATACATGAATTTTCTGGTGGATACCACCAATAAAGGCATCGTGATACAGAAGCTCAATATCCTGTTCGGTTCGGCTCAGGGACTGCTAACCTCAGTGGGCCGTGTCGTTCTGGTCTGGCTTGCTGCGCTGCAGGTCCTGGATGGTAACTTCTCTGCCGGTATGCTGACCGCCTTTATCAGCTTTTCCGATCAATTCATGAGTCGTGGTTCAGGTTTGATCAATGCCATCATCGATTTCCGCATGCTGAGAATGCATGGTGAACGCCTGGCCGATATTGTTCTTTCTGAAACAGAAGCCAGTTCTGAGGGCAATCCAGGTCTGGTTAGTAAGGAAACCGACAAGGAGTCAGACGTACCGCAGGATATCAAGCTTATCAATATCCGTTTTCGCTATGCGCCGACTGAACCCTGGGTTGTCGATGGTGCGAACCTGGAGATTAAAGCGGGTGAGAGCCTTGCCATCGTGGGGCCATCCGGCCAGGGCAAAACTACGATGGCCAAAATTATTCTTGGCCTGCTGCACCCGGAAGAAGGCACCATCACCGTGGGTGGCATGGACATCACTCAAACCGGACTTGAACATCACCGTAATCGCATCGGCTGCGTAATGCAGGATGACATTCTTTTTTCAGGCTCAATCAGCGAGAACATCAGCTTCTTTGATAACGAACCCGATCACGCAAAAATTACCCGCGTGGCCCGTCTGGCTCAGATTCATGGCGATATCATGAAAATGCCGATGAATTATCAAAGCCTGGTAGGTGATATGGGCTCGTTTTTATCAGGTGGCCAGTTACAACGTATCCTGCTGGCGCGCGCACTCTATCGCGAACCTAAAATCCTGGTACTGGATGAGGCCACCAGTCATCTGGATATCTATAACGAAGCGCAGATCAACAACGCAATTAAGCAGATGAAGATCACCCGAATCATCATTGCACACCGTCCGGAAACAATCCGAAGTGCCGATAAAATCGTCCTGTTAAATAACGGTACACTCAGCGAAGTCACGGCAGAGCAGTTATTTGGCCAGACAACAACCCATAATGAAACGGAGATTACCCATGGATAAGACTATTTGCCGCTTCACTGAAGGCACAATTACCTTGCCGGAAGGCTACTGCGAGCGAACACTGAATACGCTGGCTGATACAAGATCTGTTCTGCCACCAATCACTATTTCCCGTGATAAGTTAGGCGATCATAACAACCCGGAAGAGTATATTCTTAGCCAGCTCTCTATCCTGCAAAAGCAGATGAAAGACTGGCAACAGGAGGCTCATCAGCCAGTGGTTTTGGGGGATAACCTGACTACTGGTATCATGATCAGCTATGACTTCCTGCGGCCGGATAATCTTCGTCTTTATCAGAAACAAGCCGTATTCACACTTAACATGGAAGATATATTGATTTTCTCTGTGTCGAAGGCGAGCCCCATAACCGCTCCCGATATTCAGCTTTTGTCAAATACCCTGAAAAGCTTCCGTACCTCGTAATCTGCAGTGTACAGATAAAACAAACCGGAAGAGCATGCGCTCTTCCGGTTTGCGTTTCAGCTATCAGTCGCTCCGTTCAGTAACGCTGACAGGTGAAGAGATAGGAGAGCGGCCCGCCAACCAGATAGGTCTTTTTATCGACCTGGGTAATATCCAGCTGAAGATAACCAGGATCGAGAGTGATCTCAGCGAGCAGCAGATTAAACACGGCATCCGGCGTCGTATCGTTCGTCGAAGTAATAATCGTTCTTATTTTGTAGCGGTAAGTGTCACTATCAATTTTATTACCGGCACTAAGCGCAATACGTCGATTAACCGTTGTTACCTCATCACCAAAAGTCATCTGCCCATTCAGTAACAGATATCCTGAATCAGAATTAATAAAACGTAGATCCTGGGAGACAGCAAACTCAATTTTTTTATTATCGTTGCGACTAAGATCGTAGCGGCTGAATGTTGAGCAGCGGAAAGGCAACTCGTTTGTTCGGGGTTTAAAATAGTTAATGCCTGCAAATATCCCCAGCAGCAGCATAGCCAGCGTTATCGTCAGCGTAAGAGTGGCTTTCCGTTTCAAAACATTCTCCAGTCAAGATAGTAGAAGTTGTCGCAGGAAACGATGTGACCACTGCTGTTCAGATTACAGGCGGAAAGAATGGTCCGGCCATAATCTTTAGTTGTGAATGCCGTATTTTTATCGAAATAGATGCGTCGACCCGGTACACAGGATTGATTATTCTCTTTAAGCATTTCAAGAATTTGCTTTTCCAGTGACTTTTGTTCGAACACATCTAATCCCGGAATAATAACCGCTTCGCAACCGCCTTCCAGTTTGATGTTGATCATAGAGGCGCTCTTATCAGCAGGCTGACGTGCAGTGAAGTACCATAAAGCACTTCCCAGCAGCATCAGCATAATCAGGGCGAACAGGACCGTTCTGAGATTCAGAGCGGATTTTTCAACAACATGCTCTGCGATAACAGGATTGGGTAGCATGGGCTGACTATCTGCGACAGACACCACATGCTCCGCTGACATTTCATCAGCCTGAACCTGCGTCGCAACAAAAGCCGGAGAGGATTCACGTTCTATTTTGATTTCGGTATTGAGCCGGATACCGATTTTCGGAATGGTGATGATCAGGTTTTCACAGCCATACGCTGCAAGCGCTCTGCGCAGAATGCTCAGATACTGATTCAGATTGCTGTTTGATCCGCGCAGGCCATATTTATCCCAGACTTCAGTCAACAGGGTATCGCGCGACAGTATTTCTCCCTGGGAATTAAGTAACTGCTCAAACAGCCGACCCGATGAAATACTCAGACTCAGCGTTTCCTGGGTAGGAAGATGGCTTAGCGTACAGTCATCTGAATTGTAGGTAACCTGATCATCGATAATGTAAATCATTAAGAAATCACTGAATTTGCGCTCATTTCCGACAGTATAATTCAGCTGTTCTCAAGAAGCACGAATGAGTCCTGAATCAGCAGCGCATAGAGGTGACGTTTAACTGGCATTAAAATGCGACAGGCATGATGATCTGCAGCCTGACGCATCGTTCTCGTGATTAATTCCGGCTTTCAGGGCTGATTCTCTGCGGCAAACGCCGGGTAATTAGCCTGCGTGATGGTCTTGTAGGGGATCCAGTTCAACGGGTCGACTTTCTGTTTATCCAGCAACGCCTTAACAACCTTAACCGCTCCCGTCGCCTGCCCCTTAGCATCCTGGAAAATTGTCAGCGTCATCATTCCATTTTTAACAAACTGCTGACCGTCGGGCGTACCATCAATTCCGGCGACCAGAATGTGACTGTTTTTCGCCTGACTCAGCGCCATGATCGCGCCGATGGCCATTTCATCATTATTTGCGGCAATCGCATCAATGGGCCGCTGATTAAGCAGCCATCCCGACACCACGTCTACCGCTTCATTGCGCTGCCAGCGTGCGGTCTGTTTTTCAATCACCGCCATCTGTTTATATTTAGCGATCACGGCTTCAACAGCGCGTGTCCGTTCACGCGCTTCTTCGTTCGATAATGCCCCCATTAAAATGGCGACATTGCCACGGTAGTTCATCTGTTTTGCCAGCGCCTCCATCTGCATCTCACCTCCCAGAGCAGAATCCGAACCGACATAGGCCATATTGGCCGGCAGTTTCACTTCCGGCTTGCGGTTAACAAACACCAGCGGAATGCCTGCGGCTTCTGCCGCTTTCACCATCGGCAGTACGCCCTGCGTATCGACCGGATTAAGAATAATTGCATCCACGCCCTGATTGATAAAATCCTCAACCTGCTGAACCTGAAGCGCAACATCACCTTTGGCATCGACAAACTGCCCCTCCATATTCAGCGCCTTTATCTCACCCACCATCTGAGTTCGCAGAATTGAGACGAAGTTAAGGTCGAAATTCGCCAGTGCAATCCCGATCTTCGGTGTTTTCGCCCAGGCAGTAACGCTAATCAGCAGGCTGAGCAACAGTGCTAACATTCTGGTTTTCATCGTGTATTCCTGTAGGGTAATTTTTATTGAGTAACCCGCCGGGCAACAGGCAAATACCCGGTGGAATCGCTTATAACGTAAAATGATCGCGGAACTGCGCCAGCGCGGTTTCGCTGTCACCTGCGGCCCAGCCCTCCAGCGCAATAACGCCGCTGTAGCCCATGTGATTCAGCGCACGGGCGATGGCACGATAGTTAATTTCTCCGGTGCCCGGCTGCATCCGGCCCGGCACATCGGCTACCTGAATCTCCCCGATGGCGTCACCACAGCGGCGGATAAGCGCGATCAGATTTCCCTCTCCAATCTGCGCATGATAGAGGTCAAGGTTCATCTTCAGAGCCGGGCTGCTGACCGCTTCGACCAGAGCCAGCGTATCGGCAGCTCGCGCAAAGGGCGTACCCGGATGATCCACCGCCAGATTGAGGTTTTCGAGGGTAAAAACCCGTCCGGCCTGTTCGCCCAGTGCAGCCACACGGCGCAGGGTGTCGGCCGCTTTAAGCCACATCTCGCCGGTCACCACCTCAACCGGACGAACCGCCTGGCCGCTGGCATCCAGTCCGGTGCCGTGCAGATTCAGGCGCGGGCAGTTCAGACGTTCTGCAACCGCCAGTGAGGTTTCTGCGCTTTGCAGTAGCTGCGCAATCTCATCATCATCAGTCAGGTTCCCGCTGAGGTAGCCTGTCATGGAGGTAAAACGCGCGCCTGTTGCCACCAGCGCGTCGATATCTTTATTAGCCCAGTTCCAGATCTCCACCCCAAATCCCAGCGCATGGATCTTTTCCACGCGCGCGATAATGGGCAGATCGAGAAACACCATCTCGGCACAGACTGACAGCTGATAACCGGCCATTAGCGTGCTCCCAGCAGAATGGGTTTACGTTGTCTGACTGATTCAATGCAGGCCAGCGCAATTTCCAGCGCGTTGCGCGCATCGGTGCCGGTCGCACGCGGTTTATCACCGTGCAGAATTGCGCGCGCAAACTCTGTCATTTCAGCGACATATGCCTCGCGCAGCAGATCGGTATCCAGTCGGGAGGTCGCTATTGCAATACCGTCGGCGTGATAGCGTACGCAGTTATCCTGATTAATATTGCCTGTCTGCAGCATGCCTTTACTGCCAAACACTTCACCGCGGACGTCATAGCCGTAAACGGCCTGGAAGCTGGCTTCCGCCGTGGCTATCGCTCCGTTATCAAAGCGAATTGTCACCACCGAGGTATCAAGTAACCCTTTATCTTTAAAATCAGGCCGTACCAGCGCATCAGCCAGCGCATAGACTTCGACAGGTCGCGCCCCCGGATTAAAGTGCAGCAGAGTGTCAAAATCATGGATCAGGGTTTCAAGAAAGATGGTCCATTGCGGGATCGGGGCCGGATCGCGCAGGCCTGGATCGCGGGTCACAGAGCGGCTTAACTGGGTGGTGCCATTGTTGCCCGCCCTGATCGCTTCAATGGCTGCGGCGAAGCCCGTACTGAACCGACGATTGAACCCGACCTGCAACACGACGCCCGCGTCCTCAGCGGCAGCGATAGCCCGAGCGGCTTCCTGCAGCGTCACCGCCATCGGTTTTTCGCAGAAAATATGTTTGCCCGCTTGCGCGGTGGCGATCACCAGTTCAGCATGCGTGCGGGCGGGTGTAGCAATAGCAACCGCATCTATTTCACTATCATTAAGCAACGCCTGGATATCGGTATAGGCTTTCTGCACTCCCAGCCGATCCGCCAGTTGCTGCGCTGCGCCAGGCTGCAGATCGGCAACGGCTGTCAGCCGGGCGCCGGGCACCCGCAGCGCAAGGTTTTCTGCATGAAAACTCCCCATGCGGCCAGCGCCAATCAATCCCACTCGTACCGTTTTAAGTCTCATAACTGCTCCTGTCATTTATTGTCAGCCCGTCAGAGCTGGGTAGGGTTCGGAGTTCGCCTGCACTTCAGCAGCAAAACGACCGGATTCTGAACGCATCATTGGCTCAGCATGTTCCGGCAAAATGCGCCATCCATTTTGCCGGTTCGTCAGTGCCGAATGTTTCGTTCAGGACTCAGTGACGCCGGACAACCTCGGGATGTCAGAGCCGGAGATCACGCCGTTCCGTGAGGCCGTAAGTCAGATAAACAGCAGTAACTTCAGATTTTTTTCACGCATAACCGCTTAACTTTCAGGTTGTTTTTAACCGGTGAGCGTTATCAACAGCGTTGCAAAGCGGATGCCAGTTTTTAAGCAGGTGTTTCTGTGAACGCGCTCGCAGAAGCCTCTTCATAACTGAAAGTAAAATGTACATGTCAACTTAACATGTCATTAAAATGTACATTTCATCGACGTCGGGAGAGTGAGATGCAATCGCTGCATGATTTATTGCCAAATAAAGAAGAGAGCGACGCCATATTCAGCCTGCCGGACGGCAGTGACGCGGCACAGTGGGAAACACAGCTGGTGCGCGGCTGGCAGACGTTTATCCAGGGTGAAAAGCCACACTGGATCCGCCGCAGTATTCTGCAATCCTGGGCACGCTCCCGCGAGCATCACATCGATCCGACGCACTTCTGTTACACCCCGGTCGATCCGTCAGAGCTGGCCGCTATCCTGAGTCATAACAGCGAGCTGATTGCCGTGGCTCATAGCGTGATGGAGAATCTGCTGGCCTATAATCCCGATGGACATATTAATCTGACCGATGCTCAGGGCATTGTGCTGAGCTTCTGCGGCAGCGACCTGACGCCGGTTGGCAGCGTTTTGCGTGAGGAAATCCTGGGCACGAACTGCACCGCGCGCTGCCTGCGCGAGCAGCGGCTGGTATACGTGCTGAGTGGGGAAAACTGGAAAATCGCACTGCGTAAACGTAACCGGCAGTGTGCCGCAGCGCCCATCCGGGATGCCAGCGGTCAGATGACTGGCGTGCTGACGCTGACCGCCACTCCTGATAATTTCAATGCTCATACGCTGGGAACGGTACAGGCCGCCGCAGAGGCGATCGGCCAGCAGCTGACGCTGCGCCGCCTGCTGGCCGAGCAGCAGTCGATACTGGAAAACCTGAATGAAGGCGTGGTGGTCTGTGACCGTGAGGGACGTATCAAAACGCTGAATCGCTATGCTCGTCAGATCTTTGCCGGTCTTGATGCCGGTAACGCTTCGATTGACCAACTTCTGCAACCCCAGTCTGGTTCGCTGCTTACCCTGCCCTGCTGCAATGACCGTGAGATGGTTTTCCGCCCTGATGGCAGGCACAGCGTCTCCTGTCTGGTCTCGCTGATGCCGGCCCCGGACGGCGGGCGTATCCTCTCGCTTCGGGAAAACCAGCGTATTCGCGCCATTACGCGACGGGTTCTCGGCGTCAGCGCCAGTTATACCTTTGATATGATACGCGGTCAGGCCCCCACGCTTCAGCAGGCACTTCAGGATGCCCGCGCCAGCAGTCGCAGTGACAGTACCGTTCTGCTGACCGGTGAAAGCGGAACCGGCAAAGAACTGTTTGCTCAGGCGATCCACAACGCCAGTAGCCGGGCACATGAGTCCTTTGTGGCCGTCAACTGCGGCGCGCTGCCGCGAGATCTGGTACAGAGCGAGCTGTTCGGCTACGTCGATGGTGCCTTTACCGGTTCACGGCGCGGTGGGTCGGCGGGCAAGTTTGAACTGGCCGACGCGGGCACACTGTTTCTGGACGAGATTGGCGAGATGCCGCTGGAGGCGCAGACCAGCCTGCTACGCGTGCTGCAGGAGAGTGAAGTACTGCGCATCGGGGCGGCGCATCCGGTAAAAGTGGATGTCCGTATTATCGCGGCGACCCACTGCGATCTGCAAAGTGCAGTCGAACAGGGTGCCTTCCGGCGTGACCTGTTCTATCGCCTGAATGTCATTTCGCTGACCATCCCCGCCCTGCGTGAACGCCAAAGCGATATTCCCGATCTGGTGAATACCTTTATCCGCACGCTGTGTCAGCGGCTGAATAAATTGCCTCCGCAGGTCAGTCCTGAAGCAATGAACGCTCTTGAGGCCTGGCACTGGCCTGGCAACGTGCGTGAGCTGGAAAATCTGGTGGAGCGAATCGTCAATCTTTGCCAGAGCCACATTATCGACCTCGCCGATTTGCCGCCTGCGATGGTGACCCGCAGTGATGCTGAAAACCATACGCCTGCCAGCAGTCTGCTGCAGGATAATGAGCGAGCCTGCATCCTGCAGACACTGCGCGCTCAGGGCGGAAATATGCGCCAGTCCGCTAAGCTACTGGGTATTTCACGTACGGCGCTCTATAACAAGCTTAATCAATGGAACATCGCCATCGACACGCTGCGTCAGTAAATTAATCTTAAAACGCAGTAACTGGCCTGGCGGCCTGCAAAAATAATTCTTACGCGGCAATTCATAGCTTTTCGCCGCAGCAGGACTTAAAATGTGACCACCCATAACAGTGGTCACTGAATTTATCACCCACCTTCAATTTGTCAGGCTATCACAATGACCCAATCCGTAACGGACAGTGGAACGCGCGGCCCTGCTGATCACAATGTGCGTGACCAGATTGTCGAGGCTGCCATGCAGCACTTTGCGCATTACGGCTACGAAAAAACCACCGTCTCCGATCTCGCCCGGGCTATCGGCTTTTCCAAAGCCTATATCTACAAGTTTTTTGAATCGAAACAGGCGATTGGCGAAGTCATTTGTTCAAACCGGCTGGCGATGATCATGGCGCGTGCTGAAACCGCGATCGCCGATGCTCCAGGTGCATCAGAACAACTGCGGCGGCTGTTTCAGACGCTTTCCGCCACCAGTACTGAGCTATTTTTTCACGAACGTAAACTCTATGACATTGCCGCTGTCGCGTCGCGCGACCGCTGGCCCTCTGCCATGGCTTACGAAAAGCGGATTCTGAATCTGATTCAGCAAATCCTTCGCAGGGGTCGTGAAATGGGTGAGTTTGAGCGTAAAACTCCGGCTGACGACGCGGCAGAAGCTATCTATCGGGTAATCAGACCCTATGTCAGCCCTGTGCTACTGCAGTACAGCCTCGATGAGGCTGAGGCCGCTTCCACGCAACTGGCCGCACTGGTATTACGCAGTCTTGCCCCCTGAATGAAGTGACTATTGACTTAATTAGTCACAAAGGCAAAGATAACGGCCTGTCTGATTCTCGCTCAGGATCCTGATGCTGCTAAGCTTATCTTTGTCTGTTCACTTTCATACCTGCATTCGCACATCGCACCCTTCTACTAAGGGTCTCGCTAATCGCGCTTCAGGCGCGCATCAACTTTCTGTGGCAGTACTGTATTCGCTGTCCGGACTGACTACGGGAGCAACCGCATGAGTCATTTAACCTCATCACAACGCATCGTCATCACCGGCGCGGGTATCGTCTCGCCGCTGGGTTGTGGCGTTGAAACTGTCTGGCAGCGATTAACGGCGGGTGAATCGGGTATTCGCGTTCTGCCCGATACGCTCACCTCAGGAACCGGTATTTCAGTGGGGGGCAGCGTGCCTGGTATTGAAGACGACCCGCTGGCCGGATATGACCCGGAGTCGTTCATTGCGCCAAAAGAGCGAAAAAAGATGTCGCGGTTTATTGAGTTTGCGCTGCTGGCAGCGGAAGAAGCGCTGAAGCAGGCAGGCTGGCATCCTGAAGATGCGTCTGCGCGTGAACGCACGGCTACGATCATTGCTTCTGGCGTTGGCGGCTTTGGTGCGATTGCCGACGCAGTGCGCACGACCGACGCGCGTGGTCCGCGCAGGCTCTCACCTTTTACTGCTCCCTCGTTTCTGGCGAACATGGCAGCCGGTCATATCTCAATTAAACACGGTTTCACCGGCCCGCTCGGCGCGCCTGTTACTGCCTGTGCAGCAGGCGTACAGGCTATTGGTGACGCCGCAAGATTAATCAGAAGTGGTGAAGCGGATATTGCGATTTGTGGCGGCACCGAAGCGGCGCTGGATCGCGTGACGCTGGGCTGTTTCGCAGCCGCGCGCGCACTATGCGCAGGATATGAAGATGAGCCGCACCATGCCTCACGTCCGTTTGATCGGGACAGAAGCGGCTTTGTCATGGCCGAAGGTGCCGGCCTGCTGGTCATTGAGTCGCTGGCCCATGCAGAGGCACGCGGAGCGACGCCGCTGGCGGAGATTGTCGGCTACGGCACCAGCGCCGATGCTTACCATCTTACGGCGGGTCCGGAGGATGGCAGTGGCGCTGCGCGGGCGATGAGGTTAGCTCTGCGACAGGCGGGTATCAGCCCGGATGACGTTCAGCATATCAATGCTCATGCAACCTCGACTCAGGTCGGCGATCACGGTGAGCTGTCCGCTATTCGCGCCGTTTTTGGCGATGATTCGCCGGTCGCGATCTCATCAACCAAATCCGCCACCGGCCATCTGCTGGGTGCGGCGGGTGGCGTTGAGGCGATATTCACACTGCTGGCCCTGCGCCATCAGCTTATTCCGCCAACACTGAACCTTTATCATCCCGATGAAGCAGCAGGCAGTATTGACCTGGTGGCGCTTAAAGCCCGACCTGCCGCGCTGAACTATGCCATGTCGAACGGATTTGGTTTTGGCGGCGTCAATGCCAGTATTCTGCTACGTAAGTGGTAATGTCGGCATTTTGACGACTCAATCGGCGCTGCCGGATATACTGGCAGCGTCGCTGATCACATCACCATCCAGCCTATACAGCGCATTCTGTTATTTCCTGTGTGCCACCAGTCTTCAGCCCTTCAGCATCAGCTTTATAAATCTGTACCTTTCCTGACAAAATTGCCGGCGCCTGGCCGTCTGCCCTTTTTTTTCAGCACTACAATTAGTTGGATGAAAACAACTTCAGAGAACGTTGATGAAAATTGCAGCTTTTGATATTGGTGGTACCTCTTTAAAAATGGGTGTGATTGACGATCAGGGAAAGATTCTGACCAGCGATAGCGCTGATATTTCCCATAACGCACGCGATAAAATACTTGATGAAATCCTGGCCTGGCTGGAGAAAAATCCCGGTTGTGCTGGTATTGCCGTCAGCACACCTGGTTATATTGATGCAGACGCCGGTTACATTGCCATGGGCGGCACCATACGTGACTTTGACCAGTTTCATCTGAGCCAGTGGCTGACAGAAAAAACGTCCCTGCCTGCTACCGTCGAAAACGATGCACACTGTGCGCTACTGGCGGAAAAGTGGCTGGGAAAAGCAAAAAAGCTCAACGATTTCCTGATGCTGACGATAGGCACCGGGTTAGGCGGAGCGGCCTTTTGCAATGGCGCACTGATTCGGGGTGGACGCAACCGGGCGGGCGAGTTTGGTTGCCTGCTGACGTCGCGTCCCACCAGCGGCAATATAGAACGCCACACCATGAGCCAGAGCTGTACCATGACGGCGCTGCGGGAGAATTACAGCCAGCTTATTGAAAAGCCTGCCGACGATGTCAGTGGTAAAGATGTTTTTGACGCATACGATCGTAATGAAGACGCCGCGCAGCAGGTGGTAAATAAATTTTATGCGGATCTTGCGGCCTGCTTATATAACCTGTTCAGCGTGTTCGACCCGCAGAGGGTATTTATTGGTGGAGGAATTACTGAGCGCGAACCCTTCCTCAAGGAACTGGGAGAGCAGCTGGCAAAATATGATCCTGATATCCGCATAGATGCCGCAACCTACGGTAACGACTCCGGCATGCTGGGCGCAACCTGGAATTACCTGCAGCGCCAGCCTGCGGGCAATAAGACCTGAGAGCTTTACTTTCCCTGAAGTGAAAAGTTGTCATCAGGTCTTATCCGCAGAGGCTTAATGCTGGATGTTAGCCAGATCGTCTGAGGAAAGACCTGTCATTTCCATAATGGTTTTACGTTCAAGGCCGCGCTGTAACATAACGCGAGCGATTTCCAGCGTGGCTTCGCGCTTACCTTCACTGCGGCCTTTCTCCATTCCCCGCTGTTCGCCCAGCTCAATACCTTCAGCGCGACCTATTTCAATACCTTTTTGCTCAAGCTGCTGTGCGATAGTCATCAGTGCATCTCCGTGTTGCGGCACCCTCTGTGCCAGTTCGCGAACAAAAGCTTCGTGATCAGCTGATTCAGCTGCCTGCATTAAATAGTGTATCAGCGCCAATACCTGGGGTGAAGAAAGATAATCGGCCATCAGTAAGGTACTCAGACGGTCAATGATCGACGCCATATCACGTTGATGAATATGCTTCTGCATCAGTGCGGCCATGCTACGGTGCTTCATGATTTCGTCATCAGGAATAACCGTGACGTCCACCAGCGGAAAAGCACTTCCATAGAATTGTTCTGCCACAGCCGGAACATCAAATTCGTCGAACCAGCGGGTCGAATAAGGATAGGGCGAGCGCTTACCTGTGTAGAACAATACAGGTATCACCAGAGGCAGCTTTTTATGACCCGCTGCAAGATGCTGTTGCATAGCCGCAATCGCGTAACGCATCAGGCGAAACGCCATATGTCTGTCAGGTGTAGATTGATGTTCAATCAGAACGTGTATATAGCCGTCCCCGGCTGAGGTTTTAAGACTGTACAGAACGTCACTAAAATATTGCCGCAAATCGTCTTCGACAAAGGAGCCGGATTCAAGCTTAAGTGTGCCGAGATCGCAGATTTTACGCAGTTCTTCAGGAAGATGCAGCTGCATAAAATCTCTGGCAACATCCGGATTTGCCAGAAACTGTCGGAATGTCGCATCATGAGGTACAGGGCTCTTTTTCTTTCTCATCGGTTTACTTTCTATAAGGTTCACATACTGATAGGTGAGGGAAAAATAGTTTATCCAGGCCGGATGCCAATATTATCGCTGTGTTATCTGTGAATTAAAATGCACTACATTCATACTGCGTTAACTGTAATATTTAAAAGTAAAATTAATGCATTCAAAATAAGTTACCTCTTGATAAAAACAAGTTAAATACTTATAAAACAGCAATATATATGCAGACAAACTGACAGAATTATGATCTTTCCATATCCACCAACAATATTTAAACAGGAGCAAATAAGAGGTAATAAATTATAAAAAACAATTATTATCTAATTTAACTGTTTTTTCAGCATAACTCACCGATAATAAATCAGCTCAGTTAATATTTATAAACCACGCCTGTTAATTAGCAGCATCACTTTCACTAGCAATGTATTCTTATTTCCTGCCAGCCGCTATATCAGCATTGCTTTATTCGGTAACCGGGTTAATTAATGACTTAAGCCCTGCTGTGGATATTAATGATGTCCCTATCCCCGTACTGGCGCATCAAACAGACTCAGCACCACGACGAGAAGGGTATAAACCAGCAGATAGAACAGAATCAGCGCAGCCAGCAACCGTCGATGGCTACGCATCTCACTTTTCTTCATGGTGCCATTCAGAAGGTGTAGCTCAATGCCAGCGTGGCCGAGGTGCCATTGTGCCGGGCGACGATGGGGCTATCTGAAGCATGCTGATCCAGCCAGGTGTAATCGCCGATCACGCTGGCAGCCCAGGCGGACGTGAACTGATGACTCCATGTCAGGCTGGTGTCTGTGCCATAAAATCCCCCCGCGGCGTTATAGCGTTCAAACCTGCTATGTGCACTCTGTCCGCTGCTCACGCCATACCAGGTATTCATATAACGCGCATCGCCAGCCAGACCTGCCACCTGCAATGCCACCGTATCGTCCTGGGTCTGCCAGGGGATCAGGGTTATAGACGTCCGGTATTGCACGCCCTGACTATTACTTAATGGCAGCGTCGCTTTACCCTCAACCACAAACCACGGGGTAACCGACCAGCCTGCTGCCAGCGCGGTGTTAACCGTTGCGTCTATATTCCCCATGCCTCTGAGCCGGTCATCACCATCGCGCCACGATGAGTTACGGTCAGAGCGACCCAGCCCATAACCCAGTGTATGTTCCAGATACAGCCCGTTATCCGCCTGCAGGTCATAACCAATGCCTTTTTGCGAGTCGAAAAAGAATGCTCCGTCACGCGCCTGAATAACCGGCATCAGCTGCCAGTGCTGCTTATCTGCGCCGCTATAACGCGGTGCATTAATGCCCGCAATGCCCAGCGTCAGGCTGGGCGGTGGCGTGGCACTCTCATCAGCCATAGCAGTAGCGGCACTCAACCCCAGCGAAAAACAGACCATGTGAAGCGTTATTTTTCCGGTTATCATCACGTTTCCTCATTATCACATCAGGTGCGGAGCTGAGGGATTCAGTGCCGCGTCACTGGCCGGAGTATGCGAGGCGAGTGTCAATGAACGACCAGGGATTTATGAAGAAACAGTCAAGGTGATCCGAAAATGCAGTCAAAACGTGTACTGATTATTGAAGATGACGCGGATGCGGCGGGTGTACTTGAGGCCTACCTGAAACGTGAAAACTATGAGGTCATGATTGCCGGTGACGGACCCGGCGGGCTGGAAACTGCAGGACGCTGGCAGCCCGATCTGATCCTGCTGGATATCATGCTGCCAGGCATGAACGGCACCGAAGTGCTGGCTGCGCTGCGGCGGCGTGACGATACCCCGGTAATCATGGTGACGGCGATGGGTGACGCGCCGGACCGCATTGGCGCACTGCGCTATGGCGCTGATGACTACGTGGTCAAACCCTACCATCCGGGCGAAGTCGTGGCGCGCGTTCAGGCCGTGCTGCGCCGCAGCCAGAGTCACGCGCCCGCCGCAGAATCGCTGCGCTGGGCGGGTCTGGTGGTTGATCCATTGGCACTTACCGCAGTGGTTGATAGTGACAGTGATGCACCGCGCCGTCTGGATCTGACGCCTACCGAATTTTCTCTGCTGGTCACGCTGATGCGTGCCCCGACGCGGCCTTTTACCCGCCTGTTTTTGCTGGAGCACTGCCTGCCGGAAAGCGATGCTCTGGAGCGTGTCGTCGATACCCACGTCTATAACCTGCGCCGTAAACTGGAGGCTGCAGGCATCTCTGACGTCTTACCGGCAGTACGCAGCGTCGGTTACCGGTTCAGACAGCCATGAAGAACGATACGCACACTTCACTGTGGCGCTGGATCTGCATCCGGGTGCTGTTTCTGGCCATCGGCAGCGTGATCCTGATCGCCGCCTGTATGTGGCTACGCTTTGCGGTGCAGGCGTTCTGGGTCTACTACCGGATGCCGCCCGCGCTGCTTGATGAGTTCACACAGCTGCGCCATCATCCTGCCAGCGATCCAGCGCGCTTTCATCAGATTGTCGATCAGTGGTGGGGGATCAAATTTTCCGATCCTTCGCTGGCATCATCTGACTGGCTGACCGTGCTGGTTCTGGTGGTGGTCACCATCCCGTTTATGGTGATGATGGCGCTGCGTTTCGCCCGTCCGCTGTCGGCGCAGTTCAGCCAGCTGGCGACGGCGGCGCGTGCGGTGTCGAAAGGCGAATTTGGCCGGACGGCGACGGTAGTAAAAGAAGCGCCGCAGGAGCTGGTGCGCTTTACCGAAGATTTTAACCAGATGACGCAGCAACTGGCGCGTTACGATCGCGAGTTGCGCACCTCGCATGTGGCGATGGCACACGAACTTCGCTCGCCACTGACGGCGGCAATGGGCCGCCTGCAGGGCATTCTGGATGGCGTCTTCCCTGCGGAGCCGCAGCAGCTGGCGATGATCATGAAGCAACTGACACAGCTGAGTCGCCTGACCGATGAACTGCACCTGCTGTCACTGGCAGATGCCGGGCAGCTAACCCTCAACCGCGAGCGATTTAATCTCTCTGAATTACTGCGCGAGCGTTCAGGCTGGCTGCTGCCACAGGCAGAACAGTTGGGTGTCGTCATCAGCATAATGGCACCCGGCGATCTGCTGCTCTGCGCCGATACCTTTCGCCTGGGTCAGGTCATAACCATCCTCTGTGAAAATGCGCTGCGCTACGCCGCCGACGGTGGTGCGATGTTGATCACCGCCAGCCAGAACGATAAGGCGACCACGCTGACTTTCCGTGATTACGGTCAGGGCGTAGAGCCAGACTTCCTGCCGCAGCTGTTTGACCGCTTTACCCGGGCTGACTCCTCACGCGCCCGCCACTCCGGCGGCAGCGGGCTGGGGCTGTCGATCGCCAAAGCGATTATCGAGGCGCACGGCGGGTCACTTAATGCCACGTTGCCTGCCGAGGGTGGTCTGCTGATTGGGATAACGCTACCGGCGGGATAAATTGTTCTGGCTTGACCATTTCTTGATGGTTCATGGAACGTTTCTGGACACATGCCGGGTTCAATGAGCACAACTCATTACAGGAACCCGGTTATGACAGACTTCTTATCGGATGCTGCCCGCCAGGTGTGGCGTCATCTCTTCAGTGTACATATCTTCGCGCCGTTCGTGTTCGTGCTGCTCGGCGTATTCATCATGACCGGCTGCCGGGACAACAATGCAGCCCCGCCAGCCGCCCCACTCCGCCCGGTCAAAACGGTGATTGCCCCGCCGCTCAGCAGCGACGCGTCACGCGTGCTGACCGGTGAAATTCGCGCCCATGAAGAGGTTGCGCTGGCCTTCAGGCTGGATGGCCGGGTGGTGAGCCGCGCGGTTGAGCTGGGCGATCGCGTCACCGCCGGGCAACCCCTGGCCGCGCTGGAAAACGATCAGTCACGTAATCAGCTGAGCAGCGCGCAAGCCGATCTCGACAGCGCCCGCGCCGCCGAACGGGTCGCAGCGCTTAACCTGCATCGGATGCGGCTGCTGATGCCCGGTGGGGCCATCGCCCGCAGCCAGCTGGACAGTGCACAGGCGGACTGGCAGAGCGCACAGTCCCGCCGTCTCAGCAGCGAAGCGGCACTGAAAAATACCCAGGATAATCTCAGCTGGACCCAGCTGACTGCGCCCGCAGCAGGCCGGATCACCGCCCTCCCGGTTCAGCCCGGCCAGGTGGTCAGCGCCGGACAGACTGTGATGACGCTGGCAGCCGGTGATGCACGCGATGCGGTGTTTGACCTGACCACGCCTGCGCTGCTGCGTCCTGATGACCGGACTCCGCTGAAGGTGACGCTGCTCGCCGACCCGGACATCCAGGCCAGTGGCACGATACGTGACATCAGCCCACAGGCCGATTCACAGACCCGTACCTGGCGGCTGCGCATCTCAATGAATCAGCCACCCGAGGCGATGGCACTGGGTGCCACCGTCACCGTCACGCTTCCGGATGCGCAACCGCCGGTTATCGCCCTGCCCGCCAGCGCCCTGACCCGGTTTGCAGACAAGCCCGCGCTGCTGGTGGTTGATGCGGCATCACGCCTGCAGCTTCGTCCGGTGGTGCTGGCCCGCTTCAGCGCACAGCAAATCTTTGTCTCTGCCGGGATCCGGCCAGGCGAGCGCGTGGTTACCGCCGGTGTCGGCACCCTGCAGCCCGGTGAAAAAGTGTCGCTGGCACAGGAGGGCTCATGAAAAAAATTACTGGCTTTAATCTTTCCGGCTGGGCGCTGGCGCATCAGCAGCTGGTCATCTTTTTCATGCTGCTGGTGATGGCGGCGGGTGTGCTGAGTTATGAACGTCTGTCACGTAATGAAGACCCGGCGTTCACCATCAAAACCGCCGTGATCTCTGCCCGGTGGCCCGGCGCTGACGTAAACACCACCGTACAACTGCTGACGGACGTGCTGGAACAGAAGGTGCAGGAGATCCCGTCGCTGGATGCGGTTGAGAGCGAGACCCGCGCCGGAGAGACGGTCATTTATGTCAACCTGCGCGATGACACGCCGCCCTCTCAGGTAGCCGGTATCTGGTATCAGCTGCGGAAAAAAATGCATGATGTGACGTCTTCCCTGCCGCAGGGCGTGCAGGGTCCGGCGGTTAACGACGAGTTTGATGACACATTCGGCACAATTTACGGCTTCACGGCGGATGGCTTTACCGCCAGAGAGCTGCGCGATCGGGTTGATAACCTGCGCCGCAGCCTGGCCAGTCTGCCTGACATTGGCAAAACCAGTCTGCTGGGTGTGCAGGAGCAGCAGGTGGTTATTGCCTTTTCCCCACGCAAGCTGAACGGCATGGGGCTCGATTTACAGCAGGTCAGCGACGCCATCAAAGCGCAGAACGATGTGGTGCCCGCTGGCAGCCTGCGTACCGACCGCGAAAATATCGCGCTTCGGGTCAGCGGCACCCTGACCTCGGTCGAAAGCCTGCAGGCGATTACCCTGCATATCGGTGAGCGTTTCATCCCACTGACCGATCTGGCGACCATCAGCCTGCAATCTGCTGAACCGCCGGCACCCACCTTTCGGGTTAACGGCGTGCCGGCTATCGGGCTGGCAATCTCCATGGCTGCCAGCGGCAACATGCTCGATTTCGGTAAACAGCTTAACCAGCGCATGCAGATACTGGCCGGTCAGCTACCGCACGGCATCACCATGACCCGCGTGGCCGACCAGTCTTCCGTGGTAAAACAAGCGGTCAGCGGCTTTGTGCGGATACTGGGCGAAGCGGTTGTCATCGTGTTAGCCGTCTCCTTTGTTTCGCTGGGACTGCGTGCCGGTCTGGTGGTGGCGGCGGCTATTCCGCTGGTACTGGCGATGACCTTTACCGGCATGTTGCTGGCGGGCATCGGACTGCAGCGCATCTCACTGGGCGCGCTGATTATTGCGCTCGGGCTGCTGGTGGATGACGCCATGATCACCGTCGAGGCGATGGTCGCACGGCTCGAAGCGGGCGACAGTAAGTGGCAGGCCGCGACGTATGCATTCAGAACCACCGCCTTTCCGATGCTGACCGGTACGCTGGTGATGATCGCCGGGTTCATCCCAGTCGGATTCGCCGCCTCCAGTGCAGGGGAGTATTGCTACTCACTGTTTGTGGTGATTACGCTGGCGCTGCTCTGCTCATGGGTGGTTGCGGTCATCTTCTCGCCGCTCACCGGCTGCTGGCTGCTGTCAGCGAAGCGCATCAAAGCCCACCAGCCGCCGGGCTTACTGACGCGCGGCTATCATGGGCTGCTGGAGGTCATTCTGCGCCACCGGCTGATGACGATTGGCGCAGCGCTGACGGTGCTGCTGGTCAGCCTGTACGCCACCACCTTTATGCAGGGTGAATTTTTCCCGGCGTCAGACCGCCCTGAACTGCTGGTCAGCCTGACGCTGCCCGCCAGCGCATCCCAGGCGGAAACCACGCGCCGTACCGCACAGCTGGAACAGATGCTGCGCAACGATCGGGATGTGGCGAACTTCACCAGTTACGTCGGCTCTGGCGCAATACGCTTCTATCTGCCGATGGATGTGTTGCTGGATAATGAAAATATCGCACAGCTGGTGGTGGTGGCGAAGAATCTGGCGGTACGCGATCGGCTGCGCAGAAGGCTGGAGAAAAAACTGGCCGCAGATTTCAGTGATATCACGACGCGGGTCTCGCCGCTGGAGCTGGGTCCGCCGGTGGGCTGGCCGCTGAAATATCGTATCACCGGCCCGGACAATGGCCGGGTGCGGCAGGCTGCCGGTGAGCTGGCAGCGCTGCTCGCCCGTTCTCCGCTGACCCGCGAGGTCAATCTCACCGCCGGGGAGCCGGAGCGGGTTATGACGCTGGCCGTAAACCAGACCGCTGCCCGCGCCGCCGGACTGTCGTCCGACACCATCGCCTCTGCGCTGAACACCCTGATGACCGGCAGCGTGGTGACTACTCTGCGCGATCGCAACCGGATGATTGACGTGGTGCTACGCAGCAATGACGCCGAGCGTCAAAACACGGAGACGCTGGAAGGATTGATGATCACCAACGCCAGCGGACAGAAAATTCCGCTGCGCCAGGTAGCGACCCTGAACTGGGGTGTGGATGATCCGGTGATCTGGCGCCGTCAGCGGCTATCTTACATCACCGTACAGACCGACATTGCCCCCGGTCAGCGCGCTGAGCAGGTCTCGCAACAGCTCGCGCCGGATGTCGCCGCCCTGCGCGCCTCACTGCCAGCCGGGTACGGTATTGAAGAAGGTGGCGTAGCGGCGGAATCGGACAAAGGCAACGGTTCGGTATTTGCCCTGCTGCCAGTGACGCTCTGCGCCATGCTGGTCCTGCTGATGATTCAGCTGCAACGCTTCTCCGGCATGCTGCTGGCGCTGAGCATGGCGCCGTTTGGCCTGCCCGGCATCGTATCCGCGATGCTGCCGGCGGGCACACCGCTGGGGTTTGTGGCGCTGCTGGGGATTATTGCGCTGGCGGGGATCATCATCCGCAACGCGGTGATTATGATCAGTGAAGTGGATGCGAACAGTCGCGCCGGACTGCCTGCCGGTGACGCTATCCGGCAGGCCGCCCATCATCGTGCGCGTCCCATCCTGCTGACCGCCTGTGCCGCGATACTTGGCATGACCCCTATCGCTCATCAGGTCTTCTGGGGGCCGATGGCGCTGGCGATTATTGGCGGTCTGGTGAGCGGCACGCTGGTGACGCTCACGGTGCTGCCCGCCGCGTTAAGTCTGCTGATGCAGCGACGTTCAGGTTAAAGCAGTTCGTATTAAAACGCCCGGTGATCCCGTGCTGAGAACAGCGGGATCGCCGGATGCGTTCAGTTCATCACCTCGACCAGAATCAACGGGCACTTTCTGACTTTGCAGGCCTGACTGTAGGCCAGCGAGCAGACCGAACAGAGGTCGCGCACGTCAGACTGGTACTCATACTCCATGAAATAGCGGAACTGGCCGCCCGCCGAATCTGTTCTCCAGAATCGCTGCGGCTCCAGAATTTCATCCAGTTGCCTGAATGTCAGGGCTGACGGGTTGTGATACCCGACTCTTACGCGGTATGTAGTCATGCAGTGATTATTGGCATCCCGGCCCCGCCGCCGCCAGTTGGTTGTTGTTTTCAGTTCAATAGCTGGCGCTTATCAACCCGCTTCGCCTGGCGTCGCAGGTGGTTCGGCCAGCAGCGCCAGCAGATGCAGCACCGCTTTTGATGGATGATGCCGACGCCAGGCAAACGCCACATCAGTAAACAGGGTGTTGTTTTCGATATCGCAGAAGCTGACCTCCGGGTTATCGACGCAGCGCAGCGACTCGGGCACCAGCGCAATCCCGCAGCCCGCCGCGACCATACCCAGTGATGTGGTGATCTGTGGCGCCTGCTGGAAGGTGTGGCGTGAAAAGCCCGCCCGCAGACAGGCCGTAACAATCAGCTCATAGAGACTGGGCGAAACGTCGCGCGGGAAGATTATCAGGGTTTCATCCGCCAGCGCGGACAACGCGACTGTCGGCGTGCCGCTGAGGGGATGGCAGCGCGGCAGCGCAATCAGCATCTTTTCGGTGGAGATCACGCGCAGATTAAACGCCTTGCTGCTTTCGCACGGCAGCCGGATAAAGGCTGCATCCAGTAACCCCTCCTGCAGATCCTGCATCAGTAACGACATGTTCTCTTCACGCGTCAGCAGCTCCATCGCCGGATAGCGTTCTGTAAACTGACGGATCAGGGTGAAGATGCGTGGATTAAACGCCACCGAGCTGGCAAACCCCAGCGACAGCTGGCCACTGATCCCGCGGGCAATACCGCGCGCGTTCTCCAGTGCCTGATCGGCCAGTTGGACAATTTGCCGGGCATCGGCCAGAAACGCTTCCCCCGCTTCAGTAAGTTCCACGCCGCGCGTCAGCCGCTTCAGCAGCGGTGTGCCAATCTCCTGCTCCAGCCGCAGTATCTGCTGGCTCAGCGGCGGCTGAGAAATCCCAAGAATTTCAGCGGCCCGGGTGAAGTGAAGCGTCTCGGCTACGGCAACAAAATAACGCAGGTGGCGCAGTTCCATATCAAAAACGTCTCAAAGTTAACAGGTTTCGCTATTGGACCCACCGACTGAATCGGTTCACCATTAGGTTAACACGGCTTAACGGTTAATCGATGAGGCATGAAATGAGCAATTGTGTAACTGATTGTTCCTGTGAGGATCAACTAAAACATACTGTCTTAACGCTTTCCCAGGATGCACCAGAAAGCGTTATCTATCAGACCTCTTTAATGAGTGCGCTGCTGAGCGGCGTCTACGACGGCAACGTCCGCATTGCCGACCTGCTGCGCAAAGGGGATTTCGGCCTGGGCACATTTAACCGGCTGGATGGCGAGATGATTGCGTTCGACAGCAAGGTCTATCAGCTGCACTCAGATGGCAGCGCGCATCCGGCTGATCCGGCACAGAAAACCCCGTTTGCGGTGATGACCTTTTTCAGGCCGCAGCACCTGTTTGCGTTTGACCGGCCCATGTCGCGCGAGGATATCCATCGGGTGATCGACAGCGAAATCACCTCCGATAACCAGTTCTGCGCGCTGCGCATCAGCGGTCGTTTCAGCCGCGTCGATACCCGCACCGTGCCATGTCAGTGCCGTCCCTACCGCTCCATGCCGGAAGTGCTGGGCGATCAGCCGACCTTTTCCTTCAGCCAGCGCGCGGGCGAGCTGATTGGCTTCCGCACGCCGCAGTATATGCAGGGCATTAACGTAGCGGGCTATCACGAACACTTTATTACCGACGACCGCGAAGGCGGCGGCCACATTCTCGATTATGCGCTGGAACAGGGCACCCTGACCTTTGGTGCCATCAGCAAGCTGGTCGTGGATTTACCGCAGGACAGTGACTTTCTCAATGCCGACCTGAACCCCGCCAATCTTGACGCCGCGATCCGTGCGGTAGAAAGCTAATCAGAGGAATGACGATGAAAACTCCAACCGATACCACACTCTGGACCTGCGGCGCTGACCTGGTGGTCGCACAGCTTGAGGCGCAGGGCGTGCAACATGTTTTTGGCATCCCTGGCGCAAAGATCGACAAGGTTTTTGACTCCCTGTTGGATTCCTCCATTCAGACCATCCCGGTTCGTCATGAAGCCAACGCCGCCTTTATGGCCGCCGCAGTGGGCCGGCTGACCGGCAATGCCGGTGTGGCACTGGTTACGTCCGGGCCGGGCTGCTCTAACCTGATCACCGGCATGGCCACCGCCACCAGCGAAGGCGATCCGGTGGTCGCCATCGGCGGCCAGGTGAAACGCTCGGACAGCGCCAAACAGGTTCACCAGAGCATGGATACCGTGTCCATGTTTCGCCCGGTCACCAAATATGCGGTTGAAGTGACCGATCCTTCTGCGCTCTCTGAATGCCTGTCGAATGCGTTTCGTCACGCCGAGCATGGCCGCGGCGGCGGCGCCTTTATCAGCCTGCCGCAGGATATTGTCGATCAGCCGGTGACCGGCAAGGCACTGAGCAGCAAGGGCCGTCCGGTGCTGGGTGCCGCGCCAGACGCGATGATCGACACGGTCAGCCAGGCAATTGCCGGGGCGAAAAATCCGGTCATCCTGCTGGGATTAATGGCGAGCCAGCCGGAAAACAGCGAAGCGATTCACGATCTGCTGAGCCGCAGTCATATTCCGGTCACCAGCACCTATCAGGCGGCGGGCGCGATCAGGCAGGATCACTTCTCACGCTTCGCCGGTCGCGTCGGACTGTTTAACAACCAGGCAGGTGACCGGCTGCTGCAACAGGCTGACCTTATCATCACCATCGGTTACAGCCCGGTAGAATATGAACCGGCGATGTGGAACAGCGGTAACGCCACCCTGATTCACATCGACGTGATTCCGGCAGAGACCGACAACCGCTACCTGCCGGACGCCGAGCTGGTGGGCGATATCGCCGCCACGGTGCGAAAACTGGCAGCACGCATTACCGCGCCGCTGCAGCTGACAGCGGAAGCCGCCTGCATTCTTGAAGATCGTCAGCAGCAGCGCAAACTGCTGGCGATGCAGGGTGCCAGCCTCAATCAGTTTGCCCTGCATCCGCTGCGCATCGTGCGCGCCATGCAGGACATCATTAACAGCGACGTCAGCCTCACCGTCGATATGGGCAGCTTTCACATCTGGATCGCCCGTTATCTTTACAGCTTCCGTGCCCGCCAGATCATGATCTCCAACGGTCAGCAGACCATGGGCGTGGCGCTGCCGTGGGCGATTGGTGCCTGGCTGGTCGATCCGCAGCGCAAAGTGGTATCGGTTTCAGGAGATGGTGGCTTCCTGCAGTCCAGCATGGAGCTGGAAACGGCCGTCCGGTTAAAAGCCAATATCCTGCACATCGTCTGGGTCGATAACGCCTACAACATGGTGGCAATGCAGGAAGAGAAAAAATATCACCGCGTCTCAGGTGTCAATTTTGGCCCGGTCGATTTCAAAGCCTACGCCGAAGCATTTGGCGCTGCGGGCTTTGCGGTGACCAGCGCGGCAGAGCTGGAGCCGACGCTGCGTAAAGCGATGGATGTTCAGGGTCCTGCCGTGGTGGCTGTGCCGGTCGATTACGCCGACAACCCGCTGCTGATGGGTCAGCTGCATCTGAGCCAGCTTCTTTAATTTCGTAAAAAGGAAATCAGGATGAAAAACAGAGTGGCATTGGTAACCGGCGCAGGCCAGGGCATTGGTGAAGCGATCGCCCTGCGTCTGGCAAAAGATGGACTGGCGGTGGCCGTCGCCGATTTCAATCAGGAGACCGCCCGTCAGGTCGCGGAGAAGATTAACCAGCAGGGTGGCAAAGCGATTGCCCTGAAAGTCGATGTCTCACAGCGCGATCAGGTGATGGATGCCGTAGAAGAGGCGCGTCGCACGCTGGGTGGTTTTGACGTCATCGTCAACAACGCCGGTATTGCACCCTCCACGCCGATTGCTGAGATCACCGAAGCGGTGGTCGACAAGGTCTATAACGTTAATGTCAAAGGGGTCATCTGGGGCATGCAGGCCGCAATTAAAGCGTTCGCTGCAGAAGGCCACGGCGGAAAAATCATCAACGCCTGTTCACAGGCGGGTCACGTCGGCAATCCGGAGCTGGCGGTCTACAGCTCCAGTAAGTTTGCCGTGCGCGGCCTGACGCAGACCGCCGCGCGCGATCTGGCACCCGCCGGTATCACGGTCAACGCCTTCTGCCCGGGCATTGTCAGAACCCCTATGTGGGAAGAGATCGATCGGCAAATCTCTGAAGCCGCCGGAAAACCCGCCGGTTACGGCACCGAAGAGTTTGCAAAACGTATTACGCTGGGACGGCTTTCCGAGCCGGAGGATGTGGCCGCCTGCGTCGCTTACCTCGCCAGTCCAGACTCCGATTATATGACCGGTCAGTCGCTGTTGATTGACGGCGGCATGGTGTTTAACTGATCTACCCTCGCCTGCTGCATCTCTGCGCAGCAGGTTTCTTTCCTGACCTGGCCAACCGTTAATTTATTTTATCTGAAAAGCGGTTACCCATCAGCCGGTTGCCCTTCTGACCCCGTCTTTGCTCAGTTTTTGTCGCCGCAGAGATTAAAGCTGCTTATCACCCTGCCGATAAAACAGAGACTCCTCTCCCTGTTCGAAGCGACCATGTTAACGATCAACCATAACGAAACCGCCGCCATTACGAACAAATTGCGGTACGGTACTGACTCCGTTCTGGGACGAACGGTTGAACGGCTATCATCAGGGATGCGGATTAACAGTGCCAAAGACGATGCGGCAGGTCAGGCGATTGCCAACCGTATGACGGCCAATGTCAACGCCGACGCGGTAGTGGCACGCGGCCTTAATGACGCCATCAGCTATTCCCAGACCGCCAGTGGCGGCCTGGGCACCATCGTCGATCTGCTGATCCAGGCGCGTACGCTGTCGGTGCAGGCCGCTAACGGCACGCTGTCAGACGCGGATCGGCAGAGCGTCAATGGTGCATATCAGCAGATACTGGCCGGCATCAATGAAGTCGCGGATCACACCGAGATTTTCGGGCGTTATCCGCTGGCAACGGATAATCCCGATCTGCCGCCGGCGAAACTGGGTAACGTTGACCCTATCAACGTTAAGTTCCCGGTGCCGGGCAAGAGTTACTCGTTTACCTCGGGTGTGATCCCGCTGGCCTATATCCCGGCAGGCTCAACATCGATAAGCATTACCATCGACTCACTGGGTCAGGATGACGATCTCCAGTTGTTTACCCGCGACGGTAAACATCTGGCGGGAACACCGCTGGACGGCAGTGCACCTGATTACACCTGGACCAGCAAAGGCATTACGGATGCAGCGACCGCAGATTCGCGCCTGCTGACCAGTAAAAACGGTTTTGCTACTGGCGCAACTTATGACAGCTCTCAGCTGCTGGAAGGCGGCACGAGCTGGGCGCTGGCGGGCAGTAACAGCAGCAGCTACAACGGGATGACCATCACCTACAGCGGTGACGGCGACCGTTATGAAGATGCCGCCAGCGGCGATTTCAACAACGGCACCAATACCGGCACCCGGCTGGAGCGCATCTCGCTGGACACCGTTAGCGAAGATTTGATTGTCGTAGTGGTGGGCAACGGCTCCTTCACCGGTAGTCTGACCTGGGGAAACCTGCCGGAACCCAAAGGCGTGCCTGCAACGCCGCCACATGAGAGTCGTCCTCTCGAAGTGATCACCAGCGCCGATTATGGCCAGCCGATCCAGTCGGATAGCATCCCCGCTACGCCGTCAGATACTAAAACGCTGGGACTGAACAACACCACTCTGCTGACCAGTGATGACATCTCCACCACCATGAAGGCGCTGGATAAAGCGCTGGAGAAGATCAGCGGCTATCAGTCGCTCTATGGCGCAAAGATAAATCGTTACGAGTCAAACCGTAATGTGTTGTCGCAGCAGGGCGTGGATACCTCTGCGGCTCGCAGCCGTATTCAGGATGCAGACTATGCTGAAGAAGCGAGTCAGCTGGCGCGTAGCCAGATTATCCAGCAGGGACAGACAGCCGTGAGCAAGATGGCCAATAAAACCCCTGAGATGATCATCCAGCTGCTCGGCAGCTAATACCTTACCGGCTAAGCCGCCTGGCTTAGCCCTTACTCCTTTTGTCCTGCTCACCAATCTCTTTGTGCCTGAGGCCTGCTGTGGTCCGAAATGCCGGGTTAGGCTTTCGCGCCTGTTGATCTCAGTCACACAAACTCGTTTAAGATTCGTTTAAAGATGATCGCGATCACCCTTTTTTGTTAAAGAAATGCTAAATCCTGACAACTATTTACTATCATCCTGCAGGGCAGAGTTAAATAAAACAACAGGTTAATCGTTACCACGCTAACTAATACCTGAATTTTCCTGGCTTCATGTAACTTTTTCATTACTTTTACGCCAATGTGAGGGCTGCTATTTTGCTGACGATACTGGGTTTTTCCATGGTTGTTTGCTTCATGTATCTGATCATGACCAAACGCATGTCAGCCTTAATTGCGCTGATCCTGATACCAACTATATTTGCGCTGATTGGCGGATTTTACGCCGGACTGGGTGCCATGATGCTGGATGGCGTCAAAAAGCTGGCTCCGACCGGTGTGATGCTGACCTTCTCCATTCTCTATTTTGGTCTGATGATCGATGCCGGGCTGTTTGACCCGCTGGTACGCTTTATTCTGCGGCTGGTGCGTGGCGATCCCCTGAAAGTGCTGGTCGGCACCGCGGTGCTGACGCTGCTGGTTTCGCTGGATGGTGACAGCTCTACCACTTACATGATCGCTATCGCCGCGTTCCTGCCGCTCTACCATCGGCTGGGCATGAACGTGCTGATGATGACCTGTCTGGTCAACCTCGCCAGCGGCATCATGAACCTCTCACCCTGGGGTGGCCCGACGGCACGAGCCGCCGCAGCACTGCGCATTGATGCGCTCGACATCTTTATTCCGATGCTGCCCGCGATGCTGCTCGCCTGCATCAGCCTGGTCGCGATGGCGGTGCTGTTTGGCCTGCGAGAGCGTAAACGGTTAGGTGTGATGACCATGAAAGATCACCATCTCGACAACATCGAGCTGGGTCTGGGCGATGCCGAAGAGTGCGCTGCCAACCGCCGTCCGAAGATGTTCTGGCCTAACTTTATCCTGACCACCGTGCTGCTGGTGCTGCTGGTAATTGGTTTAATGCCGATTCAGATCCTGTTTATGCTGGCGTTTGCCATTGCGGTGATGCTCAACTACCCCACGCTGGAAGAGCAGAAAGCGCGTATCAGCTCGCATGCCGGTAACGTGCTGGCGGTGACCGCGCTGATTTTTGCCGCCGGTATTTTCACCGGTATTCTCTCCGGCACCGGCATGGTGGATGCCATGGCGAAGAGTCTGCTGGCCGTGATCCCAACCAGCTTCGGACCTTACCTGGCGGTGTTTACCGCGCTGGTCAGCCTGCCGTTCACCTTCTTTATGTCGAATGATGCGTTTTACTTCGGCATTCTGCCGGTTATCGCGCAGACGGCGGCCAGCTACGGCATTACCGCAGAAGAGATTGCCCGTGCTTCCATCGTCGGTCAGCCGTTCCACCTGCTGAGCCCGCTGGTGCCGTCAGTCTACCTGCTGGTGGGCCTGGCGAAAGTCGATATCGGCGACCACCAGCGCTTTGCCATCAAGTGGGGCATTCTGGTCAGTCTGGTATTAATGGCGGGCGGTCTGCTGACCGGTGCTTTCCCGCTGTTCCACAGTTAATTCTCTGCTTTCTGGCGGATAACCGGCTTTTTTGCCCGGTTATCCGCTTCACCGCTCCGCCTGTTGTTGCAACCCACTCTACACTCTATAGCCAGGCTGATGTGCTGCGCGCCAGACAGGCCGTAGTCTCTCAGAGATTTTGCCGATGACCCTATGGAGGCCCGATGAAAATTCACCACCTTAACTGTGGCTGTATGTGCCCGCTGGGCGGCGCGTTCTATGATGGATTCAGTAAAGGCCTGAAGGCGCACCTGGTCTGTCACTGCCTGCTGATTGAGACAGACCACGACGGGCTGGTGCTGGTCGATACCGGCTTTGGTCGTCAGGATATCCATACGCCCGGCAGTCGTCTCTCGGGCTTTTTCCGCGCCTTAAACAATATTCAGCGGCGTGACGATCTCACCGCCTTGTCACAGGTGAAGGCGCTGGGCTTTCGGGCTGACGATGTGCGGCATATTATTCTGACCCATCTCGATTTTGATCATGCTGGCGGACTGACCGATTTTCCGCAGGCGCGCATCCATCTGTTGCAGCAGGAGGTCGATACCGCCCACCAGCGTCATAGCTGGCTGTCGCGTGAGCGCTATCGTCCTGGACAATGGGGCGGGATCGGCAGCTGGGAAACCTATCAGCCGCAGGGGGAAACATGGTTTGGTTTTGAGGCGGTAAATCGCCTGCGGGATTTACCACCGGAGATTCTGCTGGTGCCGCTGGCGGGCCATACGCCGGGGCACGCGGGCATTGCGATTCAGCAACCTGAGGGCTGGCTGCTGCACGGCGGTGACGCCTGGTTCTACCGCGGCGAAATGCGGCAGCCGACGCGCCACTGCACGCCGGGACTGCGCTTTTACCAGTGGATGATGGGCATGGATAATGTGGCCAGGCGGAACAACCAGCAGCGACTGCGTGAGCTTTCCTGCCAGCGCGGCGGCGAAATCACCTTTTTCTGCAGTCACGATGCGCGCGAGCTGGATGCGTTGCAGGTTAATGCGCCGCTGCGCTGATGGGATAAACTCCGTAATAGTGATGAGGACAGTCACCTCAGGGCGAGGACTATGCCGTCCCGTCGCGCCACAGGGACGTTCCGAGCCCCGGATGCAGAGGCACGCCGGAAACGTCTGTCGTTTCTCGTGCCTTATGCAGGTCGCATGCGGCCTGCATGGATAACCAGAGCCGCGCCGCAATACCCAGGCCTGCTTCCAGCCGTACAGCCATTTCCGGGCTGACGGAGGCTTTTCCGCCTGCCACTTTGCTCAGCGATGCCGCCGAAACGCCCAGCTGTTTAGCCAGACTGCGCAGACTGATGTCATTATCTTCCAGATATTCCGCTATCAGGCTGCCTGGGTGTGGCGGTTTAAACATTACCATCAATGATAATCCTCGCGGTTGAGAATGAATGCGTCGACGTCCGTGAATCCGAATGTGATGCGCCAGTTTGCTCTGACCGGAACTGAATAGACGTTCTTCCTTACGCCCTGGCTGGGTGAAACCGAAAGCCCGGCTTTTCATTGTACAATCGTTTGTTTTATTCACTACGGAGGTCTTTATGAAAGCCATCATTTTCGGCGAAGCCCGACGGAATCTTTCTGCCACGATGATTCAGACGGCAGAAGATAAAGCGCCAGTAATGATCATCCGCCGGAACGGTGAGTCCTTCGTGCTGATGTCGACTGAAGAATATAACTCACTGAAAGAGACGGCCTGGCTACTGCGATCGCCCAGGAATGCCCGCAGGTTGATGGATGCCATCGAAAGCCTGCGAAGCGGTGACGGGACTGACAGGAATGTGATTGCGTAAAACTGTCCTGGTCCGCAGAAGCCCGGCTGGTCTGTGCCGTCAGTGGGATGCTCTGTCAATCGCCTCATGCCGCTATCATTATTGACGGGCTCAGGAGTTTACCCCTGAGCCCGCCCTTATCGTGCGCCTGTTTCAGCGGCGTCGTCATCCACCGCAATCCAGTTACGCCGGATCGCCTGCCCTCTTTTTCAGCTGTGCGGAAAGCCAGGGCGCAGTCAGACTCTCAGCAGATGTGCTGACCGCTTCCGGCGTACCGGACGAGACAATCCTTCCGCCCTTCAGCCCCGAACCGGGCCCCAGATCAATCACCCAGTCCGCCTCTGCCACAATACGCATTGTGTGTTCCGCCATCACGACGGTATGACCGCGCGTTACCAGTTCATTCAGCACAATCAGCAGTTTGTCCATGTCGGATGGGTGCAACCCGGTTGACGGTTCATCAAGCAGATAGAGCGTGGCTGTGCGCTGGACGCGTTGCAGCTCCCAGGCGAGCTTGATGCGCTGACACTCACCGCCAGAGAGCTCCGTGGCGGGCTGACCCAGCGTCAGGTATCCCAGCCCCAGAGATCGCAGTGCCGACAGGGAACGCTGGATCCCGTCGTACCCGTCAAACACCCTGGTGGCATCGTCTACGGTAAGATCAAGCACATCCGCTATGGTCAGGTCGTTCCACTTCACCTCCAGCGTTTCGGGGTTGTAACGGCTTCCTGCACAGACCGAGCAGGTTGCGGTGGCGCTGGGCATAAAGAGCAGCTCAATCGAAATCTGTCCCTGACCCTCGCACGCAGGACAGCGACCCGCGGGCAGATTGAAGGAAAACCGGCTGGCGCTGAAACCTCGAGCTTTCGCCTCGGGGGTCTCTGCAAACAGCCGGCGGACGATATCGAAAAAGCCGGTATAGGTGGCCAGATTGGAGCGTGGCGTCCGCCCGATAGGACGCTGATCGATTCTGACCAGACGGCCAATGGCGTCATTGCCGCTGACAACCTGACCCTTAACGTCCGGCACCAGGTCCTCTTCCTCACCCTCTTCACTGTCAGATGTTTTGTCAAAACGTCCGAGCATTTCCGGAAGTACGCGATTCAGCAGCGTCGATTTGCCGGAGCCGGAAACACCGGTAACCGCCGTCATTCTCGCCAGCGGGATGGCGATATCCACGCCGGTAATATTGTTGCAATGGACCTGTTCAAGCCTGAGCCAGCTCTCCGCGGGCTGGCGCTGGCGCAGCCCGGTATAGCTGCGGGAGAAGAGATAGCCTGATGTCGGTGAGGCACTGACGTCTTTAAGGCCTGCCGGTTCTCCGTTATAGACGATCTCACCACCATGCGTTCCCGGACCGGGGCCGACCTCGATGAGCCAGTCCGCCTCAGCGATGAGGTCGAGGTTATGTTCGACGACCACCAGCGAATTACCTGCACGCACCAGGTTTTTCAGAGACGCGAGCAGCGCTTTGACATCCTCAGGATGCAGGCCAGCTGAAGGCTCATCCAGCACGTAAAGCACGCCAAACAGCCGCGATATCAGCTGCGTGGCCAGACGTACGCGCTGCAACTCGCCGGATGAGAGCAGCGTGGTGCGACGTCCCGGTGCCAGATGCCCCAGGCCTAGCGTCTCAAGCTGTTCAAGCCGCATGCAGATATCTGACGCCATCCGGATGACAGCTTCCCGCAGCGCCGCCTCGGCAGGCAGATCTGATGATGAACCGTCTGCATAAGGCCTCAGCCGTTCAGCAAGTTCAGATACCGACAGCTCACTCAGACTGGCAATGTCATAACCGGCAAAGGTCACGGACAGCGCGTTCCGGTTTAACCTTTTGCCGTGACACGCTGAACAGGGGGTGACCGTGACAAAGCGCGCCAGCCGTTTTTTTGTCGTCTCGCTGCCACCGGAATAGCTCTGCAATACGATTTTTGCTGCGCTGGTGTAGGTGCCGGTATAAGCGGGCTCTTCGCCAGCCGCCAGGGCTTTTTCACGCTGTTCAGCGTTCAGACCCATAAAAATCGGCACTGATGGCTGCTCGTCAGTCAGCAGTATCCACTGCTGGTCGCGGGCTGAAAGCGTATCCCAGGGGGCATCGACATCGTAGCCGAGCGTCTCAAGGATGCTGCGCAGATTTTTGTTATGCCAGCCCCGCGGCCATGAAGCTATGGCACCCTGCCGGATACTCAGTGACCTGTCCGGCACCATCGCCTCGGTTCTGACGGTATGAACCCGTCCCAGCCCCTGGCAATGCGGACAGGCACCTTCAGGATTGTTAGGCGAAAAATAATCGGCGGTCATAAACGGCACACCGTCAGGCCTTGTGCCCGCACGGGAAAACAGCAGGCGCAGTGTGACAGAAATTTGGGTCAGGCTGCCCACTGTTGAACGCTCCTGCGCGCCAGCCCGGCTCTGCTGAAGCGCCACCGCAGGCGGGAGTCCGTCAATGTTATCCACATCCGGCGCAGCGGCCTGTTCGATCAGGCGACGGGCATGGGGTGAAACCGATTCGATAAACCGGCGCTGGGCTTCTGCATAGAGCGTATCAAAGGCGAGTGAGGATTTCCCGGAGCCTGAAACCCCGGTGAACACCACCATGGCATTACGGGGAAACCGCAGCGAAACATCTTTGAGATTATGTGTTCTTGCACCCTGCACCGAGACATAAGGATCAATGTGCTCATCAGCACGATAAGTATGGGCGTTATCTTGTTCTGTCATGATGTCCCTGTTTTATGATGCACGGCAGATTAACAATCCCCTGCCGTTAATAACTGAAAGTTGCAGAGGCTGACCCGGCTTTCGGGCTATCCGGCCCATTACGGGACAGAAACACCAGCAAGGGTAGTCAGGGATTTCAGTCTGCACAACGCGGGGTCGGCTGATTCAGGGATGTGCAAAGAACAGCACATAAAAAAGCCTACACAGGGCGGGCTTTAGTTACCGGACGCTTATCCTTTCGGATTGAGCTGCGCCTAAGAGTGACGCGAGCGGAATATTGAACATTTTGTGCAGGTTCCGGATCATGGGCAGCGTCAGCGCACGCTTATGATTCAGTACCTCATAGACGCGGTTCGGGCGTCCAATTGCCGGCACCAGGTCTTTCGCTGTCAGCCCCATCTGTTCCATGCGGAATTTAATCGCCTCCACCGGTTCAGGAGCCTCAATCGGATAATGTTTCTGCTCATATTTTTCAATAAGCAGGATCATAACTTCCAGAAAGTCACCGGCTTCACTTCCCGGTTCTGGCTGATTGTCGAACAGGGGAGATACGGCGGCCAGAGCGGCTTCATAATCTGCTTCACTGTGAATCGGTTTGATTTTATAAGTCATCACATTTCCACCGTATTTGCATTTACCCTGTCGTACGTCGTTTTATCTCAAGATGATGGCTATGTCATTGCGCGCTGAGCAGAAACAAAGCACATGAGCATAAAAATGGCGTACATGTGTTCAGATCCAGTCATGAACGTTACGCTGGCAGGTCGGCACACATAATGGCCATTTCGGGCGAAAAACCTGAAAGGCGATCCCGCACCGGAGATTTAATGCAAAACGTACTCTGCACGCAAAAAAACCCGTCAGCGACGGGTTTTTTCAGGCCTGAAAGATGAAAGTCGCCGTGACAGCGTTACGGCTTTTTAAACTTGTCTTCGACCTTATCTTTTGCCTCAGCAATTTTATCCCCGGCTTTTTCCACGAAACCCTCTTTATGCGCGGGTTCGCTGCCTGGCGTTACCGGACGGCTGTCGTGGTCAGCGCGCGCCTGACGCGTGCTTTCCAGCAGCGGATCGGTCGCGGCAGGATTACCGGTCACCGGATCTGCATTGAGATGGTCGGCACGGGCATGATCAATATCCACTTCCTGACGACGCACCGAGTCATTGATGGTTTCGACCCGATCGCTGGCCTCTTTACGCAGCACCACTTCTTCGATGATCTGCGCAGTCTTATTGACGACCGGCTGCTCATGCGTCTCTTCCACTTCAACCGTTTTCTCGGACCAGTCAACCTGATCTGGTGAGCCCGCTTCGTTCACCGGACGACGGAAGATTTCCGCATGCTGCTCATGCAGAGAAACATTTTCAGACACCCGATCCGTGACAGTGTAGCGGCGCACGCGGGTTGATCCTTCGCTGACCAGTCGTTTACCTACTTCCAGTCGCTCTTCGGCCAGACGCAGCACATCCTCGTCACTCTCATCACCGGTCAGAGCTGTACGCGCCGTGCCGCGATGGACAGGATCGGTATGGAGCGGATCGATGGCACCGTTTTCCTGAAGCGTTCCGCTGGCGGGCGCTGTCAGGCCATCATCGGGCGCATAGTCATCAGATAGCGCGGCACTGCGCTCAGTCAGCTCTTCATGTGCATCCAGAATGCCCAGTGCGCGCGGCAATTCATCCTCATCGGCCCGCAGCGACAGCACCACACCGCCGGTACGCATCGCATCTTCATAGACTTCGGCCTGATCCTCTTCCAGCGTGTTGCCAAACAGGCGCTGCCAGAATCCCGGATGACGGGCTTCATGACCTTCAGTACGCAGCCGTTCACCGGAGATGATATCAATGTCATCATCCAGGAACCCGGCCTTAATCAGGTTACGCTTTGCACCTTCTGCCAGTGAGATATTGCTAAACATTGTTACGATTGTTTCACGCGCCATGTTGTGTTCCTCGGTGATGGATTCGGACGGCTCTGAATAGGGTATTCGGGTCAGATGAGCCTGCTGCCGGCGCAGGGAGACAATCTGTTCGGTCTCCACCTCGCTGACGACTTTGCGAATGTGCCACTCCTCTTTCAGCACCAGATGACGGACAATCTCGACCTCTTCTTCGACAATCGGGATAATCAGGACACCATTTTCTTCACGGATCGCTGGCATCTCAGTCAGCCGATCCGATTTAGGAATGCGTTGAATGTCCGCCGTCTGCTGCCGGAGCATCAGCGCAATTTTCTGCTGATGTTCAGTGACCTGGCGGGTAACCCTAACATGACCGTCGACGACCCGCTGTTTCGAGACCTGAACGGTTTCCTCCGCCAGATTTAAGACCTGTTCGCTACCCTCTGACCCTGGTTTTTCAGGAGGTTGATTGTTCATGGTTAACCTGCCTGTGATACAGAACGATCATTGGTGCTTTCCGTGACCTTGAGCATAAGTGACTGCTTTCCGGTTAGTTAAAGCCTGGCACAAAAATTGACAAAGGGAAGAAAAAAGCAGAAATATGCCGCGATATGAAGATAACATGGCGCTAAAATCGGATAAGCGATGCGGCAGATAAAAAGAGCATCACAGGGTGAATAGCAGTGAAATCTCTTTTTTCAGGTGAGCCAAAAAGAAGGAATCGGGCAGTGAGCACGTCTGACATGCTTCACCTCACGGGTTGATCCATCCGCTTTCCTGCCGTTCGCCATGGGCGGAATAGTAAAACAGCGCGCGCTGATTATCATTGCGCTGAAGCTGATACGCATCCAGCACGCTGACCTGCACAATTACTACGCCAAAACGTGATTCGCCCGTTTCTGCTGTCGACGCGTCCGGTGTCTCGTGAGCGGGAGCCAGCGCTTCTCCCGCCGGCCCGCCGATGTACGTCTGGCGCGTGTGCTGGGGTAACGTGCGCCAGGCGTCACGGGCAACAGTACTTCCCGCTGCATAACATTCAGCCTGTCCCTCCAGCCGTAGCTGCAGGCGACGCTCATGGCAATATCCCAGCACGGTAACCTGGGGGTTCGCTGCCATCTCCAGCCACTTCGGACTACGCACATCGGTATGAAAGGTCAGCATCCGGCGAACGTCATGGCACTCGCGCAGCACCACAGTGCGCGCCTGAGGCCGTTGTGCAGCATCCACGGTAGCGAGCGTCAGATAACGAAATCCGGCCTGCGGATCGGCGGCAGCCTCTGTCAGTGCTGCCCAGCAGGCTGTTTCAAAGGTTTTCAGATCCATTGGAAATTACTCTCATCAGGGACAATGTCAGCCATCTGGCTAAAAGCGTAGCAATGATGTGAGCAGATGGCCTGTCGGCCCCGCTCTGGCAGGAAAATATGATCCGCAACTCGCCGGGTAATACCGCGGAAGAGCGAGACAGCCGCGGGATTGCAGAACACCTCGCAAAGTCGCGAACACGCGTCCCGCCAGTCTGCCGCTCTGTGCTATTTTTGCGCCATCACTTTACCGTCTTGCCCGCAGGGAATAGCACTATGTCTGATGAAAAGCCCGCTGAAGTTCGGCCAGAAATGCCCGTTAACGTCACCTCGCCGCGCCTGACCTATCGGCCACTGAGTCAGGAAGACTGGCCTTTTTATCTTGCAGTCAGTCAGGATAGATCGGTGATGAAGTACATCAGCGATCCGCGCAGCGCTGAAGAGATCCGAACCCGGTCATTCGACGTGCGCCTGCCAGCCTGGTACAAAGGCTGCACACACTGGCTGTGCCTGGTCATTGAGGAAAAAGCGACGGGTCTTCCGGCGGGCTTCTGCGGGTTTATCGATCGTGGAGAAGGCATTGCGGAATTTGGTTTTATTCTGGCTACCCACGCGCAGGGCAAAGGCTACGGCAGCGAGTCGCTGCATGCCATTATCGCCTTCTGCTTTGAGCAACAGGGTTACCGCAAAATGACTGCAACGGTGACGGCAGGCAATGTCGCCTCGCGCCGCACGCTGATCTCCGCGGGCTTTATTCAGGAAGGCACTCTGCGGCAGAATTTCTTCCTCGATGGTCAGTGGCAGGATGACTGGATTTTCGGATTGCTGAAACAGGATTACCGACCCGGACAGCCAGACTGACGGGCATCAATCGTCCCCTCTCTTCGGCTGCCAGGGTCATAGTATTCACGGGGATGTGACATCGTAACCGCTGGCAACAGCGGGCGCAGAATGCTGCTCGCCGCACAGCATTGCTTCAAAGTCCGCCGGTGTCAGTGGCCGGCACAGGCCATTGCCTTGCATAATGTGACATCCGGCTGACGTGACAAAGGCAATCTGCTCTTTGTCTTCAACCCCTTCAGCAGCCACCCGAATACCCAGACTTTTGCCGAGTGCCGTGATAGATCGGAACATCATACGCACCCGCATGCTGGCGTTCAGCTCGTGCGTCAGCGACTTGTCGATTTTGAAACCCGCCACAAAGCTGTGACGCAGCAGGTTAATCGCCCCCAGCGTGCGTCCGTAATGATCGATGACAAATGTGGCACCGGTCCGGCGCACCGCTTCAACCTGAACCGGCATATCCTGCACCAGCACAGCCAGCAGAGGCTCATCCACTTCCAGCTCAACAAAACCCGCATCGCCGCCGGCACTTTCGCGTATAACGGTTTCCAGACTGTTCCCTGTCAGCTGACGCGGAAACAGATTGATGCTGACACGAAGCTCAGGCGATCGCACCTGCCACTGCCGGACCTGTGCCAGAGCACTGCGGATGATCCATTCCCCCAGCGTTACGGAAAGCGGGCTTTTAACCAGCATGCCGATGAAGTCGGCAGGCAACAGCAACCCGCGTGTCGGGTGCTGCCAGCGTACCAGCGTCTCGCAGCCAGTCAGTTTTCCGCTTTCCACGTCGAAGCGGGGCTGATAGTAAAGCGTGAACTGCTGCTGCCGCACCGCCGTTTCCAGTTCGCGTTCAAAACGGCGACGCTGCTGCTCCGCTTCACGAAACGCGGGCATAAACAGGATACTGCAGCCTTTGCCTGAGGCTTTGGCACGGTAGAGTGCCAGATCAGCGGCGGACATCACCGCAGAGGGATCGCGACCGTGTTCCGGGTAGGAAGCGATGCCGGTACTGGCACCGACCACAACCGGCGAGTCGTGATAGCGGAACGGCGTCTGTACGGCCACAATCAGTTTTTCCGCCGTAATCGCTGCCTCAGCGCTGCCGCCCGCAAGCAGGATCACAAATTCATCGCCGCCCAGCCGCGCAGCCGTCACGGCACCGGCGCACACCGCACGAATCTGCTCGGCCACGTGACACAGCAGCGCATCGCCAGCTGCATGTCCCAGCGTATCGTTCACCTCTTTAAAACCATCAAGATCGGTCATCAGTAACGTATAGGGAACGCCCGCTTTGGTCAGCTGCCCGACCTGATCCATGAACGCGCTACGGCTGGCGAGTCGCGTCAGCATATCCAGAGAAGCCAGCTCACAGAGCCGCGCCTCACTTTCATAGCGGGCCGTGACGTCGCGGATGATCATGCCCACCAGCCGCTCACCCTCTTCACGCCAGCCCGAAAATGAGACTTCTGCCGGGAATTCACGGCCATCGCGCGTCACACCCCATATCTGCAACGAACGAGGGTGAGAGATAGCCGCTTCGTCTGAGGTAATCCGGGCCAGCTCGTTACGGTAGTCAGTCTGGCAGCGCGCCGGGATCAGCTCGCTGACATACTGACCTCTCATCTCCTCTGCGCTGTAGCCGAAGAGAGCAGTGGCGGCCGGATTCCAGAAGGTGATGCCGCGCCGCAGGTCGGTACAGACAATGGCGTCGGGTGAGGTGGATGAGATTGCCTGAAGACGCTGCTGACTGGTGTAGCGCAGTAACTCCAGACGATGCATCTCCATGCGATCCATCACCAGCGCAGCAATATCGGTCAAATGCTTCCGATCCTCTTCAGTCAGCGGCTCGCGCGGATGACTGTCGGTCAGGCAGACGGTGCCAATGTGATGACCATCCGGCGTCGAGAGCGGGATCCCGGCATAAAAGCGGATAAAGGGGTAGCCATGAACCAGCGGACTGTCGCGGAAGCGGGGATCTTTCAGCGTATCGGGCACGCAGAGGATATCGCCCTGCGCCAGCGTATGGTGGCAGAAGGCGACATTGCGCGACGTACCGGAAATATTCAGACCGTAACGGGAAGCGAAAAACTGTCGCTTCTCATCGATAAGCGATACAAACGCCACCGGTACGCGAAACAGTCGCGCGGCAAGCGTGGTAAGGCGATCCAGCGCATCGGTCGGCGGTGAATCCATCAGATGATACTGCTTAAGTGCATCAAGGCGAGCCGCCTCGGCATCATGATAAACTGGACGTTTCAGCGTAAATCCCCTCTGATGTTATCTGCTGTGGCCGGCATGACGCAGCAAGAAGAGGACACGTTCAATCAGACAGGACGCGCAGAACTGGCTGCCGACCCGCTGCCGGAAGAAAGGCCCGTCAGTGAACTCTGCAGCAAAAACCAGCCGCAACGAGCCCGATAATGCCGGCATCGCAGACAGCGAAATGCCGGTTAATACGTTATGCCGGGCAGTGCGGTCGTGACGGTTCGGCGGTTAATAGCGGACCGTGCCAGGACAATCCTGCCAGAGCAGATAAGACGCGCGAATTAATGCGCCTCGCTTAGCTCTTTATATCGGCCTGAAATACGTTAACTTCAGGAAAAATAGTGGCAGAACGCCTTACTTTTTAGGCTTTGGGACCAGTTCGTAGTGCGGATGCTCTCCCGCCAGCAGCATCAGCAGTTCATATTCGCCCTGGCTGAGCAGGGCAGGATTTTTTGATGCTTCTTTGGTCTGCCAGACGCGCTGGCTAAGGTCGAAACGTTCGGCTGCAATCTCCTGCGAAAGACCCGCCGCAAGGCGAAGCTCACGCACGTTATGCTGGACGGCAACAGGCCGTTGTAAAATCTGATTTCCCATATGAAACGCTCCGCATACGGTGCCCCGGTGAGATGGTCAGGCAACCGAATCCGCCTGTAGCCAACACATAAATTTGAGTTAAGTTTTAAATGCGCGGCGATCCCTGGTCGTCAGGAAAGCGTAAAGCTCAGGTAAAACCATAGAAATAAACTGTAATTATCTTTAATTCGCGAACCGGATAATTATTGCACTGCTGAAAACAACCATCGTTCTTCTGAATAGTGATAATGATCAGGTAATGATTAACATTCATCAACATCTGAAAAAGATGACCTTTTTCATTCAGAAATAAAAGAGAGTGATTATTAGCCATTATTTTACTTTGCAGAGCCGTTATCTGCAGATGAATAAAATATCCGGTCAGGCTATGCCTGACCGGGGAATCCACACGGCCACCTATGTTTAATCGATGCAAATGTCAGTTCACTATCCCGACAACCTGCGGTGGCAGGGTGAAGCGGGTAATGACGCTGCCCAGCGTTTCAGTCTGTCCGCTAAGGCTGCCTGCCGTTGCCGAAACCTGCTGGACCAGCGTCGCGTTCTGCTGCGTCACGCGGTCAAGTTCAGCCACCGCCACGGTGACCTGGGCAATCCCTTTGCTCTGCTCATCCGAGGCCAGCGCAATCTGTCCAATCAGTTCATTGACGCCGCCGACACCGCGCAGCACGGCTTCCATAGTCGTACCGGCACTCTCTGCCGCCCGTCGGCCATCATCCACGCGTGCCACGGTATCGGCTATCAGCTCTTCGATCTCTCTGGAGGCCGCAGCACTTCGCTGGGCCAGTGAACGTACCTCACTGGCAACCACCGCGAAACCGCGGCCCTGCTCGCCCGCTCGCGCGGCCTCTACGGCGGCGTTGAGCGCCAGAATATTGGTCTGAAATGCGATGCCATTGATGGTAGCGGTGAACTGCCGGATTTTCTCTGATCCCTGCGCGATGCTGGTGATGGCTGCCGATACCCGCTGAACCAGCTCCACGCCCTGATGGGTCGTATCCGTGGTGCTGGCGGCCAGTTCACGCGCTTCACGGGCATTCTGTGCATTATGACGCACGGCAACCGTGATCTCTTCCATGCTGGCGGCGGTCTGCTCCAGCGCAGCGGCCTGAGTGGAGGTCCGGTCAGAGAGATCGGCGTTACCCGCTGCGATGTCGCCAGCCTCACGATGAAGAATGGCTGCGTTGTCGTGAATAGCGCTAACCGTCTGCAACAGACTGTGCTGCATCTCTTTAACCAGCGGCACCAGCTGCCCGACGCAATTGCGACCCAGATCTTCCGGCTCGCGCGTCAGGTCACCTCCGGCAATAATTTTTAAATGACCGCGGATTTTACCCACCGGACGCACCAGATGGACGACCAGATAGCGGTCGCAAAACAGCAGCAACGCGAATGCTGCCAGCAGTGCCGCCAGCAGTACGTGCCCGAGCTGGCGCCGGTCAGCGTTAAGAGCGGCCTGACTTTGCGCCAGCTGCTGCGTCACGCTATCCAGCTTTGCACGGGTAACCGTTGCATACTCTGAGGGTGAGGTCGTAAGTGCTGCGCGAAAGCTATCCCAGTCAGCACTGGCCGGCGTTAAGGCGACCAGGGCGTTTTTGTCTGCGGCTGTTCCGCCCTGCATAACAAGAGCGCTGTGCGTAAGAAAACTCAGCTGCTGGGTCAGAACAGCTGAGCGATTGGTCTGACGATAAATATCCCGCACAATCTGACTGCTGTAGCCACCTGCCAGCGCGACCACGCCCAGTGAGACGATCATTATCCACAGCACAACGCGGCGAATAGTGAAATGCCTGAGTGAGTTCATGAGGTTTTCCCCGATGTTGTCATTGGTGTAGTTAAAATTAAACAAAAATAAGTTATGTCATCTACTTTAATGCGTTATTATATAGCACGCTATGTTTGTACTTACTATCCTGGCAGGATATTTCAGAAATTAAAAGTTTTTAACGACAAAATAATAGAATCGTCATTCATAAAATATTTCGTTAAAGAAAAGGGATTTGCTATTCTGTTCAGGTCTGGCAGGCGGTGTAATAAAAAATAAATCGTCATGGCTCTTTCTTTTTACAGAAATAGCCTGTAGTCATGACGCTATAAACTTCAATTTTTCTGTTTAATTTCGCTCCGTAACCAGCCGGTGCGGAGGAATTCATGCTCATGAGCCTTAGCGGCGGCGACGATTGCCGTACGCGAACCCTGCACGCGCTGCGCAGTAACGACGAGAGTCGTGACGATGTGTTGCGACAGTTCGTCCGGCTGGCCAGCCAGGCCATTGGTATTCCCGGCAGCTTTATCTCCGTCCTGGATGATGAGATGCAACACGTTAAAGCGGCACACAATTTCACACTCACTCATTCCACGCGACAGGACTCGCTCTGTCGGCACGCCGTGGACAGTGACAGCACCGTGGTGGTGCCTGATACCCTGCTTGATAGCCGCTTTGCTGACCATAAGCTGATTACCGGCGCGCCTTTTATCCGTTTCTATGCTGGCGTGCCGCTTAAAAGCAGTACCGGTCTGATTCTGGGTACGCTCTGCGTGACCGACACGGCACCTCATCGCTTCAGTGACGATCAGATAACCATGCTGAAAATGCTCGCAGCGCTGGTGATGTCCTTTCTTGACGCCTGGTACTCGGCTGGCTTTGCCGACCCGGTAACTGGCCTGCCCAATCGTCAGCGTCTGATCCGCGACCTGCAGTTTCTTGCCACCTCCGGAGACACCACCCCACGGCGGCTGGTGCTGATTGACTGTATCGATATGCCGCGTGCCTACGAACTGGCACGCTCAATGGGCATGGGGCCGGTTGAGAGCCTGCTGAAGGATGTGGCGACACTGCTGCCGCTGCGTCTGCGCCCTGCCCCAGGAGAAATGCTTTACACCGTAGCAACCGGACGCTTTGCCCTGCTGACACGGCAGGAAAGCAGGCTCACTGCCAGTTGGGTGGCCAATAAGCTGGCCGGGATCAGCGCCGATCTGGGTGATGGGCTGTCGGTTGCGCTGACGACCCACACCGGTGAGGCAAGTTTCAACACGGGTGAGATGCCTGCTCAGGAGATTCTGCGGCGGGCAGTCAGCGCGCTGCACGAAGCCATTACCCGCGACGTTGCCTCAATGCCGTTCAGTGAAGCCACTGATACGCGCCATACCCAGGATTTCGCCCTGATGCATGACCTGGCCACTGCAATACGCCAGGATAAAGGGTTATGGCTCGCCTGGCAGCCGAAAATCTGCCTTCACAGCGGTAAGCCGATAGGACTGGAAGCGCTGATCCGCTGGCAGCATCCGCAGCGCGGCGAGCTTTCACCTGCGCAGTTTTTGCCCGTTGCCGGGCAAACCCAACTGCTTACCGAGCTAACCGCCTGGGTCACAGAGCACGTCATCGCCCGTCTCTCCCGTCTTCGCGACAGCTATATTCAGCTGCCCATCACCATCAACGTCAGCAGCAGCGATTTTTCCCGTGACGGTTTTGCTGATGAACTGGAAGAACAGATGCTAAGAGCGAAGCTGCCGGTTTCGCTGCTGGGCATTGAGTGTCTGGAAACAGAACGGATTCTGGAAAGCCCGACCGCGATGCAGGGGCTTGAGATGCTGAAGCTACGGGGATTTGGTATTTCACTGGATGACTTCGGTACCGGCTACAGTAATATCAGTTATCTGCGGCGCATGCCGCTGGATGTGATCAAGCTGGACCGCTCACTGATCAGCGAAATTTCGTCTGACACCGCATCGCGCGTCATTGCCCGCAGTATCATTGCGATGCTCAAAGACCTTGATTACATGGTGCTGGCCGAAGGCGTGGAGAATGCGGAAACCGTTACGGCGCTGACCGAGTTCGGCTGCGACCAGGCTCAGGGATTTTTCTACTCCAGGCCGCTGCCGGAAGCGGCGCTGGATGAGTGGCTCGGCTGGCGATTACGCAGTAAGTGCTGATCCTGACTTCCCTGCTGCGCAATCTTATCTGGCAGACTCAGGCGTACGGAATCCGTCCGGCCCGGCAATGATCACCGTATTGCGCCCGGCCGCTTTCGCCTCGTAAAGCGCTTCATCCGCCCGGCGCAGCAGTGCCTCGCGATCGCGACTCTGGTCATCCCGTGAAGCCACGCCAGCGGATATGGTCATCGTTCCGGCAAACGGGAAGGTGGTGGCGCAGACGGTCTCGCGGATGCGTTCTGCGGTGCGGGCGGCATCAGCCAGCGTGGTGTCAGGCAGCAGCAGTATAAACTCCTCGCCACCAAACCGGCTGACGATATCCCCGGTGCGGCAGGCCTGACGCAGTAACGCCGCCAGGCTCACCAGAACCGCATCGCCTGCGTCATGCCCATACCAGTCATTGATCTTCTTGAAATGGTCAATATCAATCGCGATGACACACTGTTCATGCTCACTGTCTGCCTGCGCCGCCAGCGCCGAAAATCCGCGACGGTTGCAGAGCCCGGTCAGCGGGTCGGTCATCGCCTCATCGTTAAGCGCAGCCAGATGGCCTGCCACCGCATGGCGATGCTCCTGCACCGCTTCTTTGAGCCGGTCAGCCTCGTAATACCAGGTTTTGACAGTAGCGAGTGACTCCGCCTGTGCTTCACTGCCGCCATCCCGCACTCTGTCCGCCAGCTTTTCCAGTGGCGAAGCGATCCGACCAGCCATAAACGCGATTACGCTGGCCGTCAGGAGAATAATGCCCAGAACGAACCAGATGGCGCTTTCCGCCGTGCGCAGCAGAATATGCCTGACCGTTTCAGAGGTGCCAGTAATAAATACGTTCCAGCCGGTTTTCTGCAGCGTGCCATAGCCGGTCAGATAGCTTTGCCCCCCATTTTCCAGGGTAAAATGTCCACTTTCCGTGGTGGACAGGCGCTTCTGCAGGGCCAGACTCAGCAGCATCTTCGTTCCGACGAGCGTCGGGTCATGGCTGAAAATAATCAGCCCCTCATTGCTGACCACGCTGACCGTCGATCCTTTGGTATAAAAATGCTGGCTCAGGATTTCGCTCAGCATGCTCTGTTTTTTTAGATAAATGGTGCCGCCGATATAACCCAGATAGCCCCCCTCTTCGCTGAACAGCGGCTGAGATAAAAACACCACATAGTTTCCGGCGGCAGAGGTAAAGGGCGCGGAGATAAAGGGCTTACGCGTTGTAATAGCCTGCAGACTGGCTGCTGAGTGAAGTTTCATGCCTGTCAGATTCAGGCTATCCGGTGAGGTTGCCGCAATGATGGCATTATGGTTAACCACTACCACCGAGTTGAAAAAGCCTGACTGCATGCGCAGGCGCTCGGTTTCTGCTTTTAGCTGCTTCAGATCGCTAAGGCCCTTGATCTGCGATGCACTCCAGGCCAGTTCCCGTTGCGCTGTCGTCAGGTAACGATCGGTGGTATCGGCCAGTTTGCGGGCATAGGCAATGTTTCCTTCAAGCAGGCTGTCTTCAATATTGGCCTTCTGAAACAGCAGCAGCGCACTCAGCAGCAGACCGGAGGTCAGAATGACGCCCCCAATGGAAAGTAAAGTCAGCAGCGAACGAAGGCGCATTTTTTTATGGAGCATTGCAGTCGGGATCCGGATCAAGTATCACATGAGTGTAACAGTTGATGCTTAACGTCAAGGGAAGAAAAGAAGAGGATTTACAGCGGATCACGATGCATTGCCGGGCGCAGGACAAATCCGTACGGACTTGCATAAGGCCTTGTTGAGCATTTCTCAGGCACTGATAAACAGCAGCCTAAAATAATTAAGCAGTAATAATGAAACTGTTTAACCTGCGACTGTCTCAGTTGAGGCGCCTTATTATCGCTGAGCACCAGCTTGAGGTGCTGCAGGCACGAAAAATAACGGGGCAGAATCTGCCCCGTTTATCAGCATGAATGAAATGCCCGTAAAATAGTTAAATTAAATCCGCGTTATGAATACGCAGTCAGGCACAGGCTTAATCATTGTGGTCGGATTAACGCCAGAACGACTTAATATAAGAACGGCTGCTGAGTCTTTTAATAAACTGATGCGGGCAGGTAAAACGACATCCTTCCCACTCCAGATTAAACCACTGAAATTCATCATCTTTAATTTTATCCAGCAGGCTCATTGCCTGCATGGGCGTCTGGAAAGCATAAGCCTTCATCACGCCCTCTTTGGTACATAGATCAATATGGACCATGTGACCCCCGGGAGTTAAAAATATCGTGCATTTTATAATTATTGAACAGCCTGTTTAGCATAATACATTTACCGGCCGCCGATTATCTGATTCCGTCATATTTACGTAAAAAAGGAATATTTTATTTTTCATTTAATTTTCGGGCAACTTAGCCCTGTTGCATCAATTAATTTGACCATGTTTACGTAACGTGCCAAAAGCCGGGAAAATGCTCTTTGTTTTTATAATCAGCAAGCCGGCGGCGATAATAAGCGCACAGGAGGATGCCGTTTATCTGACTGGATTTCAGGCATGAGAACGTGTGTGCGGCAGGACCGGAACCTTTATGAAACACCAAAATATTCGTGCTGACCGATGCGATGGTGATGGTCATAAAGCGAACGCATCGTTTACACTCTCAGCAGCCTTATCGGCACGGTTCTGTCGTGTACGCAGAGAGGCAGGAGATTACTGACGGCGGGCAATAAGGAATCTTATGCTGAATTATATGGTATCGCTCTACCGTAATGTGCCTGTCTCATCTGAATGTCTCAGCGACTGGCTTGCCAGCTGGCTGGCGCAGCAGCAGGCCCGGTGCCACGATCATCACTTCTCTGCCGCCTTTCCCTGGCGTGAAACCGGCCTGCCCCAGCACACGCTTTTGCAGCGCGAACTGACGATTAACGGCCAGCGTTTTCTCACCGGCCCGCGCTATCTGGGGGGCGATCCCGCTCAGCCTTTTATTGAGATCGTGGCCCGTGATGGCGTACTGGATTACGCAGCCGCAGCCGCCATCATGCATGAGTGGCAAACGATCAGGCCGCTGAAGATGCGTATTCTGCTGCCGGCCACCGCTCCTGATATTGGTATAACCGATCAGCTGATTTACCTCAGCGTTCCAGGCTCACACTCCGCGTCTGACGATGACGAGATTTCGCTGATTACGGCCTGCCGGAAAGATTATCCCCTCTGTAGCTCCGCCATTAACCGCGCTTATCGTGCCAGCTGGCACACGCTGCCGCATCTGCGGGATCAGCTGATGGCCACCAGCAGGCAGGAATTACGGGACGATATTGCCGGGGGACATGTGTTTCTGATCCTCTGGCAGGGCATGATGGCGGGGCTGATGATTTGTGTGCCGCGACGACTGGCCTTTATTGAGGGAGTTCAGATCATGGATGAGGTGATTTTGCCGGCGTATCAGGGCCGTGGACTCGCTGCACGCGCTCAGCAGCGTTTGCTGCAGCAGCTTCACCATTACTGCGGTCATGATGCGATGCTGACCGGCACCATTCTGCCCGGCAATACGCCGTCTCTGCGAAGCGCGCAAAATGCCGGACGGCGCTGCATGCTGAAATATCACTTTTTTACCCCCGCTGATTTGCGGGTGGAGCGCCGGGCCATTTAAATCACCACAGCGCCAGCTCTATCAATTCATCCTGAATGCTGTAAACGCGCTGCTTCAGGTTCAGACCCTCTTCTGCGCCGATCCACTTTGCCTCAACCGCATGATTAATTTTTTCCAGTGCGATTCTGGTGCTGCTTTTCAGACCATTGTGCCAGTTGGCATCCGCACGGTTTGACGCCTGTTTTTCCAGGATCCCGACGAGTTCCGCGACATTTTTACCACTGGCTGACGTTTCAGTTACAGACATATCTGACTCTTTTTGCTGCTAAAAATGATGAAACCGGCGGCACGTATTATACCGATTATCCGGCAGGCATGACGTCTTACTACGCGCATAACCCGGCATGCATCGCAGAAGCTTTATAGCCTTGCAGAGATGACCTGCAGGGCGCGGCTTCGCTCGCAAAATTCCGCCAGTTGTCCTTAACTCAAACTCAGTAATTTTGTTCCACTGAGAAAACTATCGGAGGACATTTTGACATCAACATCCCTGACTACCGCCAGTGATAATACCCTCACGCTACGGCGCTGGATTACTGTGGGCCTGCCCGCTACCGAGCTTTTTAACCTGTGGCTTGAGCCAGATACCCTGCCCCGCATTATGAGCCACTTTGCCAGCGTGACGCCGGTCAATAAAAGCGATGCACACTGGCAGATTGAGGGTCCACTGGGTAAGCACTACCGCTGGGATACCCGCATTGTTGAAGCGCAGCCAGGCGAAGTTATTGCCTGGCGCTCGCTTGAGGATGCAGATATTCCTAACGAAGGTGAACTGCGCCTGCGCCCGGCGCCGGGAGAATGGGGCACCGAGCTGGCTCTGACTCTGCAGTTCACGCCGCCGGGTGGCGCACTGGGAAAAAAAGTAACGACGTTATTTGATCTGCTGCCAAAAGAGGTGGCCAGCAAAGCGTTACATCGCTTTAAGAGTCTGGCTGAAACCGGTGAGATTCCTACCCTGCACGGGCAGCCTGCGGGTCGTCATGGCGGACGTCAGGATAAGGAGAAATAAATGCGCGCACTCTGCTGGAATGGCGTCAACGATTTAAGCGTTGAAACCGTGGCCGACCCCGGCCTGCTCAATCCTCATGATGCGATTATTCGCGTCAGGCTCACGACCACCTGCGGCTCCGATCTGCACGTCATTGACGGCCTGATCCCGAGTATGCGGGAGGGCGATATCCTGGGTCATGAATTCATGGGCGAGGTCGTTGAAGTTGGCCATGCGGTAAAAAATATCCGGCGCGGCGATCGGGTAGTGGTGCCCTCTTTTATCTCCTGTGGCTCCTGCTGGTATTGCCAGCATCAGTTGCCCTCCTGCTGTGACAATACGCATCCGCAGTGGGAGAAAGGCGAAACGGTGCTCGGTCATGCCACGGGCGGCATTTACGCTTACAGCCACGCGTTTGGCGGTTATGCCGGCTCACATGCAGAGTATGTTCGCGTGCCCTTTGCCGACAATGATTGCTTCGTCGTGCCCGAAGGCGTAACCGATGAGCAGGCGCTGTTCCTCTCCGATGCGACGCCGACCGGTTATATGGGTGCCGACTTCTGTAATATTCATCCCGGTGACACCGTGGTGGTCTGGGGCTGTGGCGGTGTCGGACTGATGGCACAGCAAAGCGCCTGGCTGATGGGCGCGCATCAGGTCATCGGTATCGATCGCTATCCTGAACGGCTGGCCATGGCACGCGACTTCGCAGGCAGCATAACGCTGGATTACACAGAGGTGGATATCAACGAAGCGCTGCTGGAATTAACCGGCGGGCGCGGCCCGGACAGCTGTATTGATGCTGTCGGCATGGAAGCCCGTGGTGAAGGATTAAGTCAGGTCTATGACAAGACCAAACAGATGCTGCATCTGGAAACGGATGTCGGTGCAGCCTTGCGCCAGGCGTTATATGCCTGCCGTAAAGGCGGCAACATCGCGATTCTGGGGGTGTATGGCGTGATGGATAAGTTTCCGCTGGGGCTGATGATCAATAAAAGCCTGACCATTCGTACCGCCCAGCAGCACGGGCAACGCTACATGCATCGCCTGCTGGAGCATGTTGCCAGAAATGAGCTTAATCCGGCTTTTATGGCGACACATCGTTTTCCACTGGAAGAGGCCCCGCGAGGCTATGAGATGTTCAAACACAAAGAAGATGGCTGCGTCCGTGCCGTGTTCGTGCCCTGAAAACACATAAACCGATTCGGGCGGCGCTGCCGCCCGGCGGGATCTTTCCTGAATCCTGACAAAAAACCCACTTATTCCCGGACGCTCAAAAACAGATGAGAAGAGCCTGTCACGGCCAGGCTGAGCCTGAATTAACCCACCATCATTCCATTCTGATATGAATTTTTTATGAACGCAAAGTAAAAAAAACACATCGGAATCAGACGCCTGTAAACGCTAAGCAGCCCCCCTGCCTGTTCACATTTTGAAAACAAAATAATCACACTTAGTTATTTTTTCATGCATAAATTAGTTCCAGTTTTCATTTATGGAGCAGGCCAATGACGCAATATGTGGCAGTTTTTCTCTCTTCACTGTTCATGTGCAGCAACGTTTTCGCAGGTTCGGTTTCTTCCGTATCACTCGACGCGCTTTCCGCCGCATTAAATGAACGCATGCAGGTCATGAAGGCTGTGGCGGGTTATAAAGCGCAGCATCATTTACCCGTTGAGGATCTGCCTCGTGAGCAGGTTGTTCTGGAAAAGATGCTGCAAAACGCGCAGCAGGCAGGACTTGAACCTCAATCGGTTGAGCCTTTTGTCCATGCTCTGATGAACGCCAGCAAAGCGATTCAGTATCGCTATCGGGCTGACTGGCTTTCAGCACCGGAAAGTGACGTACCCGTCACCGATCTGGCCGGGACCCGGCAGCAGATTGAACGGCTGGATACTGAGCTCCTGTCTGCGATCAGCCAGCGCCTGATGACCGGCAGCTTCTCGCAGGAGGACAAAGCGTTTCTGATGTCACAGCTCACGGCGTCCCACCTCAGCGAAAGTGATAAAAACAACCTTTTCGCTTCTCTCGCCCGCATTCAGCGCTCGCATTAATCCTTAAGCCGTGGAGTGAGCTATGCAGCTTCATGAACTGATGAACCCCGACTACGCAGACAATCCGTTTCTCCTTTATCGAAAACTGCATCGGCAGGGCCCCCTTATTCCTGCCGGGGATAAGATCATCATCAGCGGGAGTCACGCAGTGGTGGAAGCACTGCTGAACGATCGGCGGGTCGGCAAGAATTATATGGAAAGTGTCAGGCTAAGGTTTGGTGATGCTGCCGCCGACATGCCGCTGTTTCAGGGCATCAGCAGAATGTTTCTGGTGCTGAATCCGCCGGATCACAACCGGTTAAGAGGACTGGTTATGAAGGCATTCAGCGCCCGGGAAATTAAACCACTCCGGGAGATGGCGCTGAGTGTCGCTCATGACCTGGTTGATGCGCTGGCAGGTCGTCGCGACTGCGATCTGGCCCAGGCATTCGCCTTTCCGTTACCGGTACGCATTATCTGCAGGATGCTGGATCTCGCCCAGTCTGACGCGCCTGAACTGGGTCGCCTCACGTCAGTTCTGGTCAAAGTTTTCGACCCGCAAATCAGCCAGTCGGATCTGCTGGAAGCCGCCGATGCGTTTGCCGTACTGGAGCGTTACTTCAGCGCTCTGATCGTCGCCCGCCGTGACAGCACGGCCAGCGATCTGGTGTCCCTTTTTCTGCGCAGCAGTAGCGATGGCGACCGGCTAAGTCATGATGAGATCATCGCCAATGTGATACTGCTATTTATTGCCGGTCATGAGACCACGTCAAATATGCTCTGCAATACTCTCCTGGCCCTGCATGACCATCCGCAGGAACTGGCTTGCCTGAAACAGCATCATGCGCTGATACCTGATGCCATAGCGGAGTGTCTGCGTTACGACAGTTCTGTCCAGATGCTGTACCGCACGACGCTGGAAGAAATTGAGGTAGCAGGCCAGCTCATTCCGCCAGGAACGCGCTTCTTTCTGAGTCTGGGGGCAGCCAATCACGACCCGCTTGTCTTTACCTCGCCGGAGCGGGTCAATATCCGGCGACATGAGGGACGCTGCCTGGCATTTGGTGGCGGGATACATCACTGTATGGGCTACCGGCTGGCACTGGCGGAAATAGAGGTGGCGCTGGAAGTATTACTGACCCGACTGCCAGCAATGCGGCCGGTAACCGCCGGGGTTCGCCGCAACCACAGAGCCAACCTGCGCGGCGTCAGCGCCCTGCCGGTCGAGTGGTGAGGCCGCCGGGCCAGAAGCGCCCGGCGATTAGCCGCGCAGGCGCAGCGTGGCGGGCAGCACCAGCTGGCTGTCTGCTGGATCATTTCCGGCGATCATCGTGGTCAGCATAGAAAAACAGGCCTGCGCGAGCGCCGGAACGTTCTGCTCTACGGTGTCGACAGGAATCGACAGTGAATCATAGAGATAGTGGTCATCAAAACTGGCGATGCGGATATCGCTGGTCAGCAGATTGTGCTCACTCATGTAACGCAGTACCCCTTCCAGCAGGCCGCAGGCGGCAGTGAACATTGCTTTAGGAGGACGCCCCAGCCGCTGACATAGTGCGGCAAACATTTCGTAACCGCTGCCGGGATGGTAGTTCCCCTGGATTACCCACTCCGGCTGCAGCGTTACACCGGCCCGCGCCAGCCCCTCTCTGAATCCCGCCAGACGATCCTGAGTCGGAGAGAGATCGGACTGTCCGCCCATAAAGTAGATCTCCTCCGGACAGGCGTGCGCCAGCTTTTCAACCAGCTCAGCGGTGGGCGTTACGGAGTCGGTGATGACCCACGGCAGCGTCGTGTTGTTCATGTGCCGGTCAAACAGCAGCACCGGCAGCTGTTCGCTGAGGCTGACATAGTCGCTGTCGGTCAGCATACTGGAGGCAACAATCAGGCCGTCGACCTGACGCGCCACCAGATTGTTGACCACGACCCGTTCCTGACCGGCATTTTCGTCGGTACAGGCAATCAGCAGCTGCAGACCCGCCGCACGGCAGAGATTTTCAAGCGCATGAGAGAAAGCTGCAAAACCGTGGTTCGTGATCTCCGGTACCACCAGCCCCAGCGTATGACTGCGGGCATCGTGCAACATCCGCGCATGGATACTGGGCTGATAATGGTGTTCGCGGGCCAGCGTCAGAACCCGCTCACGCGTCTCCTTCGCGACCCGTAGCTCTTCGCCACGGCCGTTGAGCACCAGGCTGGCAGTGGCTTTTGAAACCCCGGCCAGCCCGGCGATATCACTGATGGTAACGCGCTTTGTTTTTCTCACGGCAAGACATCGGTTAGTGAAACAAGAGCTTATTCTACCATGCAGCGACGTAACGACCAGTAGCGGGCCTGCAGTTCTGCGCGCCCGCGCAGAGTCAGCAGCGCCGGCTGGTCCGGAAAATAGCGGCTGCTCATCACCCCTTCCCCGTCGTTGATGAAGATCTCAACGCTGGAGTGGTCACACAGGATCTGCAATCGACGCGCTGCACCGGTCCAGTAACGAGTCGTCCATTCACCCGACACCAGGCTGCGACGGGCAAGCCGCAGTTCGTTGTGCTGCCATGTCAGGATCAGGGTATCGGCGAAATTGAGCTCGATGTCGCCCTGACTCTCAAGCTCAAGCTCCAGCCGCTGCGCGGCAATCGGCGGCGCATCATCGGCGCGGCCCTGATAGTGCTGCTCGTTCTCGCGCAACGCCTGCAGTTCCGCGATGGGCTGCTGACAGAGACGCCCGTTACGTGAGCTCAGCTCGCGCAGACAGGTCATCTGATGGATCCAGCCCTGCGCCACAGTTGGCTGGGCCATCTCTTCACCGTCCGGCGTCCCCATCCAGCCCACCAGCAGACGCCGGCCATCCGCGGTCAGCGTGGTTTGTGGAGCATAAAATTCAAAGCCGGCATCCATTTCGTTCAGCGGGCCGTGCTGGTATGCAGGCTGCTGATAATCCAGATCGCCACTCAGCCAGGCACAGGCGTGACTGTTCAGAAAGCGCTTCTCTTCGGGCGCAACACCCTGAGGACAGCAGATCAGATAGGTGCTATCGCCGAGCGTGAACATGTCCGGGCACTCCCACATATAACCCGCGGCATCCAGGCCGCCCAGTTCACTGCCCGCGATCTCGCCGAGATTCTGCCACGCCCGCAGATTGTCAGAACGCAGCAGCAGCACCCTGCCCTGCCGCTGTATATTCTGTGCCGCCAGCACCATGTACCAGTAATCGTCATGACGCCACACTTTAGGATCGCGAACGTGGCCTGTATAACCCTCCGGCACGGCGATGACCGGGCCGAGTTTGTCAAAACCGCCCGCACTGTTCTGCTGCGCCAGGCACTGCCACGCCGTGCGCGAGCCATCGTCGAATTTTACGTTGCCGGTGTAGACCAGTGTCAGTATGCCGTTATCGTCGACTGCGCTGCCGGAATAGCAGCCACTGCGGTCATACTCCTCATCCGGCATCAGCGCGATGGGCTGATGCTCCCAGTTCAGCAGATCGGCTGAGCGCCAGTGCCCCCAGCATTTATGCTGATGCGCACAGCCCAGCGCGTTCCACTGGTAGAAGAGATGATAGTGACCGTCGAAATGAATGAAGCCGTTGGGATCGTTTAGTAGTCCGGTAACTGGGGCCAGATGCCAGCCGGGATAGTGGCTGTCGCTGAGCGCCTTTGGCATACCCTGCATCACCGCCTGCAGAATGGCGGCAAGACGTGTTGATGAGGCCATTATTCAGAGTCCGTTTTGTATTTGAGCAGATAAGAGATCACAAACGCGGTGGTGAACGCGATGGCGACGCCGATGACATAATTGAGCAGAGAACCCGCCTTAACAATCGCCATGCCCGGCAGACCGGTCAGTCCGACCGCCGTCATATAAACATGGACCGACACCACCCAGGCACCGCCCAGCGCGCCGCCCACCAGACCCGCGATAAAGGGTTTCACAAACCGCAGGTTGATACCAAAGATAGCCGCCTCGGTGATCCCCAGCAGTGCTGAAAAGGCGGAGGGCAGCGAAATTGCTTTGATCTTCGCATCGCGGGTTTTAAACCACACCGCCAGACAGGCCCCGCCCTGAGCCACATTCGCCATTGCCCAGATAGGCAGCAGAAAGTTAACCCCGATAGACGGGTTACCCAGCAGTCCCGCCTCAATCGCATGGAAACTGTGATGCACGCCGGTAATAACAATCACCGAATAGAGTCCGCCAAATACCAGGCCTGCCAGCCAGCCGGCATGCGCAATCAGGGTACTGAGCACAAAGGAGATCCCATCACCCAGCATACGGCCTGCCGGACCGATAATCAGCAGCGCGATAAAGCCGGAGATAATCACCGTCAGGAACGGGGTCAGGATCAGATCGAGCGCATCCGGGATCATCCGACGCAGCTGCTTTTCCAGCATGCTCATAAACCACACCGCCAGCAGTACAGGGAATACCGTACCCTGATAGCCAATCATCGCCACTTCAATGCCGAAGAAGTTCATGGTGTGGAAACCGGCGGCGACGCCCCAGGCGTTGGTCAGCGCCGGGTGCGTCAGAATGCCGCCCAGCGTCGCGCCCAGAAACGGGTTACCGCCAAACTCGCGGGCCGCTGTAAAGCCAATCAGGATCGGCAGGATAATAAAGGCCGCTGAGCTGCACATATCCAGCATGATGTAGAGCGCATTTTCCGGATTGACCCAGCCGTAGGTTTTAACCATCCCCAGCAGGCCCATCAACAGACCAGACGCCACAATAGCCGGAATGATCGGCACAAAAATGTTCGACAGCAGACGAGCGATACGCTGGAAAGGATTGAGCTTGCGGGCGGCAATATCAGCAGCCTCAGACTTGCTCGATTCGCTAATGCCAGCTTCGGCGATAAAAGCGGCGTAGACCTTATTCACCACGCCGGTGCCGAAGATAACCTGAAGCTGTCCCGCGTTGCGGAAGCAGCCTTTAACGCCTTCAATCTGGCCAATCGCTTTCGTGTCCGCTTTCTCATCATCTGCCAGCACCAGCCGCAGTCGGGTGGCGCAGTGAGCCGCGCTGGCAATGTTCTCTTTGCCACCCAGCAGGGGCAGCAGGGCCCGCGATATTTTTACATAGTCCATACATACCTCACTCTTGTTATGTTTTTATCCGCGTGACGTTCAGGCCCCGGCAGCCGGAGCCGCTCGCTCAGAACCAGGTTTCCATCTGTACGCCGAAATTCCATTCGCCACCGGCATCGAAGCCTTTGCTGCCGAATGCGTCGTCACTGGCATAGTTATCCAGCCGGTGATCCCAGTTCATCCAGGTGGCAAACAGACGAATTTCCGGTCGTTTAAGGAAGTCGCCGACATCACCGGCTTTCAGGGTTGGCGCAACGGTGAGTTTGGTGAAGCTGCCGCTGACCGCGTTACGGTTGTTGTAGCCTTCCGGACGCAGATCCATGTACTGATAAGAACCTTCATACTGCATCTCGAAGTTCTGCGTGATTTCCTGAATCAGCCGCAGGTTGACTGTCGCCCAGTCGTAGCTGTCACCTTTGACGTAGCGATCGTCACTGCGCTGTGCGAGTAAAGCGGGCGCAATGTGCCAGCCACCGCCGAGGGGAGTTGTACCGTAACTCGCCAGCCGCCAGGTATCCGCTTCCGGTAGCAGTGCGCCGTCAGATCCAATCGACTTCACCTCAGCGCCAAGGCCATGACCATAGAGCAGGGCTGTTTTCGACGTGCCTTCTGTCAGCCCATAAAAACTGTCGTTATGCAGGCCCAGCAGCGCATGGACGCCGGTTTCTGCCGCATCGCTTTTGACACGGAGGCCGTCGATATCCCGGCGATTGTCATTATCTTTCGCCCGCATACCGCTGACCATCATCTGCACCGGGCCGACAAAATTATTCAGCGACAGGATGTAGTTCTGTGCGGTGTTTTCATTGTTTTCGATGTCACCAAAGGTACGACCATACAGTGAGATGTTGCTGCGCGCCTGCTCGCCCCATTTCATGTCGTAAATACCGGCGCCGGTTCCGGCAAGGAAAACCACATCGGAGTCGATCCAGTGAATATCGAAGTTATCACGATCAAAACGCTTACCGGCCCATATGGTTGCGTTATCGAACGCGCCGGTGAAGGTCGGAAGCTGGCCGAGTTCGACAAACGCCTGACGCAGGTTGAGATCGCTGCTGGCGGCCGTCCAGTCGTTGTAGGTGCGCTGTCCATCGGCCAGCATCGCTTTGAAGCGGGTTGTCGCACCATTGTCCAGCGTCTGCTTATGTTCGAGATTGAGCTCAACATAGGTATCCGGCTCATTACCCAGACGCCCGACGTGACCGCCGGTTTCGCCAGCAGGGGTTACGGTCGGACCGCCCTGCGTTCTGGCGGCGGAGCTGTTCATCAATAATCCCGAGCGGGCATAACCATGGAACTCAAAGCCACCTTCGTCGGCAGATTTTTGTTCCGGTTTCGCGGAGCGCTGCGCGACCTCAGCGGCAGAGGTCTGGGTCTGCTGCTGCACCGCTGCCAGCTGCTGAGCCTGCCTTGCAGCCATCTGAGCCTGTTTTTCAGCGACCTCTGCGCGGCTTTCAGCGGCATTTGCCCGCTGCTCGGCAGCCTGCAGCCGCTGCTCCATCGCCGCAAGGCGAGCTTCAATGCTGCTCATGCTGGGATCGGCCCAGACGGATGTAGAAAGGAATATTGCAGAGAGGGCGACGGCTAACGTGCTTTTTTTCATTTTTTTATATCCCTGAGGAGAGGCTATCATCACCGGTATTTTTTGCTAAACCGGTTTAGGCGCAAATCATAGCCACGGGTAATTTCCCTCTGCAATGAAAATAGCTAAACCGGTTTAGTGAATGTGAGATAGCTCCCAAAACAGGGGGCATTGAGGGATGATTAGCCGGCCAGATCGTCCAGCTGGTGGCGCCAGGGAAGTGCTGTCATGGCTCCTTTCGCCGTGGTTGCGAGTGCGCCACAGCGCTGCGCGGTCACCAGGTAGCTGGCAAGCTGCGATTCGTTTACAGGCAGACCCGACTTCGCCAGCTCCCAGAGTAGTCCGGCCACAAAGGCATCACCTGCACCGGTAGTATCGACGCTGTCAACGGGCGTGGTGGCATGGTGGCTGATCTGGCCCTGATAACAGGCCATCACCCCTTCCCTGCCCCGTGTCACCAGTAACAGGCGAATACTGAATTTGGCGGCCAGCTGCGGCATGCTGACAGCGGCTTCCTGACCCGGACTGAGAAAATTGAGTTCTTCGTCGGAGAGTTTCACCACGTCCGTATGACTGAGAGCTTCGTTCACCACCGCATGCAGGAGTGCCGTGTCGGGCCAGAGATCTTCCCGCAGATTTAAATCGAAGATGACATAGCCGCCTGCCGCGCGGATTTGTTTCATAGCAGTCAGCGTCGCCGTACGAGAGGGTTCTGCCGCTAAGGCAATGGAACAGCAGTGTAGCCACTCGCCACGATGAAACTCGGGCAGATCTGACGGTTCAAGAAACAGGTCGGCACTGGGCCGCACCATAAAGGTAAAGGAGCGCTCGCCCTGCTCATCCAGTCCAACCACTACGGTTGACGTGCGATGCTGTGAATCGGCAAACATGCAGGCCGTATCCACATTTTCTTCACTGAGCGTCCGCCGCATAAACTCACCAAAAGGATCAGCACCCACCCGTCCGATAAAACCGCTGTTTCCCTGCAGGCGGGCAATGCCAACGGCGACATTAGCGGGTGCTCCGCCCGGACACTGCATGAGGCGGCCCGGCATTTCGGGTAGCAAATCGACCACGGCATCCCCGAGGCACCATACGCGAACAGACATAAAAAACTCCTCTGATTAAACCTGAAAGCTAAACCGTTTTAGCTATAGCGGTAAATGGCGTCCGGTTCAAGCGTTAACATGCTGAAGTGATATGTGATTAACAGAAGACTTTTATGATCAGAGAGCAGGAATAAAAAAACCGGCGCAGCAGCCGGTTCCATTGTCTGTAATGTGTGATGAAGATTATTTAAGCGTAGAGAGTATCTGTCTGATCGACGCATCAATCTGTTCAGCAATCTCTTTTGGCAGACGACTGAATTCATACTGCACGGTGCGCTTCTCGTCATTGGTTTTACGACGCGCATAGGTATTGGCCGTCGTAAACGTTGCCAGCTTTTCCGTCACCGTTTTACTGACGGGTGCAGGTTTTTTTAACTGACGGCGGGCACTTTTAAAGCCATTCAGGATAGCGCTCTTCTTCTCATCTGCGTTAGAGTTTGGCAGTGAATCATCTGCCTCCAGCTTTTGCTGGATTTCGCTGACCAGTCCGGCGACATCAATCGCTTCCGCTTTCGCCTCCTCCCAGACATCAAGCAGCAGCTGATAATCCTGAAGGGTCAGTTCAGAAACGACCGGGAAGAGTTCAATAAACTCAGCGGGCACGGATGCGGCCTGAAATGCACGAGAGACCTTAGCATTTGAGATACCTTCCGCTTTAGCAATGTCTGATTTGCTCATGCCACTTTCATTCATCAGCATAAAGCGCAGCCCTAATTCACGCAGGTTATGCTCTTTAGCCGTCTGTATATCAGCAGCCAGCTGACGCGCATCGCTCAGGCTCAGTTCATCCGCGGTGACCAGCACTTCCAGACTGGCCCCGGAAAGAATGCAGGCAGCACGACGGCGCGAGCCATCCATGATCTCAATTCGGTCACCGTTCACGCGACCTATGGCTGGGAAAAACTGCTGCAGTGTAATCGTACGGGTGATTTCCTGCAGCGATTCCGGCGTCAGCGTGCTCTGATCACGTCCGTTGATTTTCGGGTCAACGCTGGTTCGGCTTTCAATATCGTCATGCAGGATCAGCTGGCGTACAAAGGTCGCCTTCGCACCTGACTTCAGCGTAAAGGTGCGCGACTGGCTGCTGCTGTCGATCATATTCGCAATAGCAGAATCGCCGAACTTGCGGCCAATGCGCTGTATAGGTTTGCTCACAGGGTACTCCTGATATATTCGATGCGATCAAACACAGCCCTTGAGAACTGCTCGGCTTCATATTTGGCTTTACGCAGGGCGTCTGCACTGCCCGGATAGGAAGCGGGGTTGGCACTGATCACCGTATCAAAGGATTCGCCACAACGCTCAAATCCATCAAGACGCGGTAAGCCGCAGTCCAGCATCGATTTGGTAAATACTTCTCGGGCATAACTTTGCGACGTCAGGTGATCATGCTTGGAGGTCATTTTAGACATAAAGCCAATATTAGCTTTAAGCCGCGGTTCGATACCTTCGGCCTCAATACGCTCCAGCATTTCTGGCAGGCGCGTCAGATACTTCATGGTGGAGTGGAAATCGACCTGTGCTGGTGGCGTCGGTGTCAGCAGTACGTCGCTGGCCGCGATAGCATTCAGCATAAAGGAATCAAGATGAGGGCCGGTATCAAGGAAGATAAAATCGTAGTCACCTGCCAGACGGTCAATCACATTACGGCGAAGGACTTCTGAGGGGGCAACGCCGGGCAGATGTTCAGCAACCAGTTCTTCCCAGTCGCTGGCAACGAAGCCATCGTCGATTGAGGCCGGGATAACGTCAACGCCGGGCATGACGGTAGGCTTAATAAACTGCTCGCGAAGCTGGTCTGCATCCAGATCGTTGAGCATGGCCTGCGCTGCTGTTTCCAGTACTGAACCGACACTGTTGGTATGGCTCAGAAACATCGTGCTTGACGCCTGGGGATCCAGGTCAATAACGAGTATACGCAGGTCATTGTGCAGCATAGAAGGATGGGCGCGCATACCGTGAGCCAGCGTCACGGTGCTGACGGTTTTGGAGACGCCGCCTTTAAGGCTGACAACAAATACGACAAAGGGGCCATCATGCCGATTGCGGTATTTTGGTACTTTACGATGCTGATAAATGTCGACGACGTTCTGAATGGTCAGGGCATATTGCGATGTACTGCCGGTTTGCTTTTTACCAAACTGATATCCAGCTGCTTCCATATCACTAATTGCAGCGACGACAGCGTGCTTACTCAGCAGTGGCATATTAGCAACAGCATTGCGGGAGAAAGTCTGGTAAAAACCTGTCTGGTTAAATTCCTGACGCTGCTGCTCAATGTGGTCACTGAGTCCATGTAACATGGAGTTGGCACGCGTTGCCATCTCCAGCACTCCACCATAATCGCGCTTCATAAGCCCCTCTGCGTTAATGTTTTTTGCATACTACACAAAAAGCGCATACCTGCCAATTTTTTAGGAAAATGCCAAAAACCTGGATTTTTT
>NZ_AP036008.1:0-526072 GCF_059730595.1 Pantoea sp. X-Soil-YNGN-844 | reverse complement strand
CTCTCTATGATCTATTAAGGATCGTTTTTTAGGATCGTGTCACTGTATAAGTGGATAACTGCTTATCAGGCATCAGTTTCAGACTCACGGACAGGTGGCGTAATCGCAGCATCATCTCCGAAATCCCTCACGCTTCCTGTATACCGCCTTTGCAATTCCGATATTCTCAATCGATAAAGAACTTCCTCACTATTATTCATTTTTCATCATTAACTACAGCGCGTATCGTTTCTCTATCACTGAACGAATGAGGAAGACAGCACCATGACTGAACATGCTCTATCACGTAACCCTGCAACAGGTGACATTCTGGCACGCTATCCTCTGCAGAACAGCACCGAACTGGAACAGACTCTGACAGAAAGCGCTTCCGCTTTTGCAGCATGGCAGCACAGCAGTATGAGTGACCGGGTGCGCGTATTGCGCCAGCTCGGTGAACAGATCCGTCTGAGAGAACAGGATCTTTCACTCATGATTACCCTGGAAATGGGTAAACCCATTGCACAGGCTCGCGCGGAAGTACTGAAATGCGCAAATTTGTGCGACTGGTATGCAGAACATGGCCCGGCGATGCTGGCCGATCAGCCCACTCAGATTACCGACGCATGGCAGCGATTCCGTCCCATTGGGGTGATCCTGGCGGTCATGCCATGGAATTTCCCCTTGTGGCAGGTTCTACGGGGCGCAGTCAGCATATTGCTGGCAGGTAACACCTATCTGCTGAAACACGCGCCAAACGTCATGGGAAGCGCCACACTGATGGCTGAGCTGTTCACAGCAACCGATCTGCCTGCGGGTGGCTTTAACCTGATTAATGTCGACAACGACGGTGTTTCGGTAGCGATTAAAGATGACCGCATTGCTGCCGTTGCGGTAACCGGCAGCGTACGGGCGGGTGCAGCAATCGCGGCACAGGCAGGTGCAGCGCTCAAGAAAACAGTGCTGGAGCTGGGCGGATCCGATCCCTTTATCGTGCTGGCTGATGCCGATCTCGATGAAGCGGTGAAATCAGCCGTAATCGGACGTTTCCAGAATACCGGGCAGGTCTGCATGGCGGCCAAACGCTTTATTGTGGAAGCGCCCATCGCGGAAGAGTTTGAAAAGCGCTTCACAGCAGCGGTACGGGCACTGAAAATGGGCGATCCGCTGGATGAAAGCACCTTCCTGGGTCCGATGGCGCGCGCCGATCTGCGTGATGAACTGGATAGTCAGGTAAAAGCAACACTGCGTGAAGGTGCGCGGCTGGTGCTGGGTGGCGAGAAGGTGGCAGGGCAGGGTAACTACTATGCGCCAACCATCCTCGCTGACGTTACCAGCACCATGACCGCGTTTAAGCAGGAGCTGTTTGGTCCGGTCGCGGCTATTGCCGTCGCGCGGGATCCTCAGCATGCGCTGGAGATCGCTAACGACAGCGAATTTGGCCTCAGTGCTACCGTCTGGAGCGGTAACGAAGAAACTGCCGATCGGCTGGCGCTGCAGCTGGAAGTCGGGGCCGTATTTATAAATGGCAACGGCGCATCCGATCCGCGGGTGACCATCGGTGGCGTGAAGAAAAGCGGCTATGGTCGTGAGCTGTCACATTTTGGTGTTCACGAATTCTGTAACGTGCAGACCGTGTGGAAGAACCGCCGCTAGTTTTTACTGCGCGGCCGGAAGATAGGCAGGCGCAGTTTTAACAACCTCACTGAGCGGACGCAGCAACCGATGCGGGGCAAACCCGCTCAGCATCGGTGAAGGTGTACCGCTCAGCATCTCCTCAGCCACCAGTCTGCCCAGCAACGGGGCAAGGGTCATGCCACTATGGCTGACCATCAGATAAACGCGTGCTGAGTCACTAATGTAGCCCAGTGCGGGTAATCCATCTGCCGGGCGCGATCGCTGTCCCGTTTCAATCCGCTCAATCCTCGCCCCTTCCGCATGGTTAAACAGCCGACGCAACCGACGCAGCATCTCTTTGCCAGTCAGCCCCTCCGGAGAAGCGGGGCGTGACGGATCGGCATGTTGGTCAAGATCCAGAGCCTGCAGCATCAGGCGTCCTCCGCCATCCGGCCGCACATTCAGTTCCGGGGTAATGAGATTGCAGTTAAGCGGAATCGGCAAAGGCTGTGTCTGCGCCAGAAAACTGCACGCAACAGGATCGGCGCGGTTCGCATCGGTCATCGCCAGTTCACGTCCACACTGGCTGATCAGCTCAGGTGCCCAGCGACCGGTTGCCAGCACCAGCTGATCCCCGCGCCATTCATCACCACTGGCCAGCGTCAGATGCACATCCCGACCTGATTCAGTCAGCGTGGTCACCTCATTGTTGCAGACCAGCTGACCGCCGCTGGCGCGCAGATCGGCAAGCAGAGAAGCGATGAACAGGCTGGGATAAAGCAGACACTCCGAAGGGAAAAACCATGCATGCTGAATGCGGGGATCGAGCCGCAGTCCGGGCAGGGCGTCCAGTAACGCAGCGCGGCTACGCTTCTCAACGGGGTAATCGAGCGTAGCAAGCTTTGCTGCGCGCTGCGTTAGCTGGCGCAGGGATGATTCATCGGCAGCCCACTCCAGCGAGCCGGTTTCAAGCAGCCAGCGGGGCCATGCACGGTGGCTCGCCTGCCATCGCTTGTGCTCGTTTATCGCCTGGGCGTTGAGTTCATGATAGTGGCCGGGTTCTTTGCCGTTGGCATTGACCCAGGCGTAGCTGATCTGGCTGGTGCCACTGCCAGGCAAGCTTTTGTCGAACACAGTGACCTGTGCGCCCCGGCGGGACAATGACTGCGCGACGGCTAAACCCAGCACGCCTGCACCGATAACAGCGATACGTTGTGGCATATCCGGCTTCTCCTGAACAGAATTCAGCGGGTGATGGCCACCCGCCGGGACGTTTTACTATTGCGGAGCGACAGTGTGCGGTCAACCGCTGCGTCAGGCGGTCATCTCATCAAACCAGACAGGCACCGGATCGTCCAGCGTAAGCCAGTGCTCCGGCCCTGCAGCCATCTCATCAGGCGTCAGCAGTGCGCGATCCAGTGCGGCAATAATGTGCTGCTCATCCATATCTATGCCGATAAACACCAGCTCCTGACGCGCATCGCCGGTGCCTTCCTGCCACTGCTCAGCGATGAAATTGAGCGAATCTGCATCCTGAGGCCAGTTGTCTCGCGGCACGCTGACCCACCAGCGCCCGGCGTAACCCTGGCGAGCCACTGCGCCCGCCTGCGACCACATTGCCGCAAATTCGGGCCGGGTGGCCAGCCAGAAGTAACCTTTCGAGCGAATCACGCCGTCGAGCTGGTGGTTTACAACCTCCCAGAAACGCTGAGGATGGAAAGGACGACGCGCGCGATAGACAACGCTGCGAATGCCATACTCCTCCGATTCCGGCTGATGCTCGCCGCGCAGTGTCTGCAGCCAGCCAGGGGCCTGCGCTGCCCGGTCAAAATCAAACCGTCCGGTATTCAGCAGACAGTCCAGCGGAACCTGCCCGAATTCGCTGTTCACCATACGAGCGTGTGGGTTGAGCGCACGCAGCATACCCTGCAGCTGATGGAGCTCCGCCGGGCTGAGCAGATCCGTTTTGTTCAGCACCAGCAAATCACAGAACTCAATCTGATCCACCAGCAGATCAACCACCGATCGTTCATCCTGCTCGCCCAGCGACTCGCCACGAGACTGAAGATCATCGACTGAACGGTAGTCGCGCACGAAGTTAAAGCCATCCACCACGGTAATCATGCTATCCAGCCGGGCATAGGCTGAAAGGCTTTCACCCGCTTCATCTTCAAACGTAAAGGTTTCAGCCACCGGCAGGGGTTCAGAAATGCCGGTCGATTCAATGACCAGATGATCGAAGCGACCAGCCTGCGCCAGACGTTTCACCTCCAGCAGCAGATCTTCACGCAGCGTACAGCAGATGCAGCCGTTACTCATCTCGACCAGTTTTTCATCAGTGCGTGACAGTTGTGCGTCGCCGTTGCGCACCAGGGCCGCATCAATGTTGATTTCAGACATGTCATTGACGATGACTGCGATCCGTCGTCCTTCACGGTTATTCAGAATATGATTGAGCAGCGTGGTTTTACCGGCACCCAGAAAACCGGAGAGAACGGCAACCGGCAGACGTGGATCGCCGGATGTCTGAGAAGAGAGTGTCATACTGTTACCTGTCAGATGAGTTAAATAATTATGTTATAACATAACATTAATAACACTGTTTTCAATCCGGATTTCTGGTTTTGTGGCAGTTCTCAAGGTGGGTTTAAAGAAAGGAGAGGAAATGCAGCAACTTACACTGGTTCCGCGTCTGATGCCCGTCGTCAGACGCGGCGAGAAAACCTCCACGATACGCTGGCAGGAGGGCGATATCGTCACCGGCCCGCTGAGGCTGGTGAATCAGCAGGATCAAGCCGACCCGGTGATCGTCTGGGTGACGCGGATCGACACACTGCGCTTAAACGAGGTCGCTGCGAAGCTGGGGAAAGAGCACGAATGGCCGGATACGGTGCTGCTGGAGGGGATGCGCGAGCACTATCTGGCGATCAGATTGAGCAGTGAGGTGCAGCTGATTACGCACCTCACACCCGCAGAAACCCGGCAGAAACTTGCTGAGCGGTAACTAGCTGTGCTCTATCACCAGCAGCGCCAGCGTATCGGCTTCCAGCGCCCGAAAGATATGCAGCTCGTCGCCCGGATAGGTAATGTAATCACCCACATCCAGCTCCACCGCGCTGTCCACCGGACCCACCAGCGCCCGACCTTTAGCAATAATAATATGCTCAATCGTATTGGGGATATGGGGCTGTGAAATGCGCTCACTGCCAGGCTGAACCTCCAGCAGATAGATATCACGCCGGACGCCGGGCGGGCAGGATGCCAGCAGAACCGCCTGATAGTCTGCCAGGTCCGCAGTCACCGTCAGACCTTCTCCACGGCGGATCACCTGCAGACGACGCGCATCCGGCTCCAGCAGCCGTGAAAAAGGAATATTCAGCGTCACGCACAGTGACCACAGCGTCTCAATGCCCGGATTGCCGTTACCCGCCTCCAGCTGTGAGAGCGTTGATTTGGCGATACCAGCGCGACGCGCGACTTCAGCCAGTGACAGGCCGGCTCGCTGACGTTCACGCACTAAGGCATTGGCAATGATGCTGATAGGGGTATTCAAACGCACTCCTGATAAACGAAAGGTTTTTTATAACGAACGCTTTGTTCGTCTTGTAAAACACTGCCCCAGTGTTCATTATATCGGATTATACGTTCATTATGAGACAGAGTGATGCTTTTTCCGCAAATGCAGTTGCTGGACAAAGGGGTGATCAAAGCGATTTTCCTGGTCTGTCTGGCTGATGGGATTGTCGGTTTATCCTATGGTTCGCTGGCCTCCGCCGACGGGTTTCCGCTCTGGGTGCCGCTGGCGCTGTCAACGCTGGTGCTGGCAGGCGCGTCTGAGTTTCTTTTTATCGGCATCGTGGCCGGTGGCGGTAGTCCTTTTACCGCCGCCGCCGCGGGCCTGCTGGTGAATGCGCGTCATCTGCCTTTTGGCATTGCGGTCAAAGATCTGGTTGGAAAGGGGCCCCGGGGCTGGTTTGGTTGTCACATCATGAATGATGAAAGCGTGGTGTTTGGTATCTCACAACCACAGCTGGCCCAGCGTCGCAGCGCCTACTGGCTGTGCGGCATCGGTATCGGCTTAATCTGGCCGGTGAGCGTTATGGTTGGGGCGGCGGTTGGCCAGTTTATTCCCGATGTCTCGGTGATTGGACTGGATGCGGTGTTTCCGGCGATCCTGATTGCCCTGATCTTCCCGGCGCTGCGACAGCGGCGGACCCGGATCCCTGCCACCGTCGGCGCGCTGCTCTCATTGCTGGCAACGCCGCTGGTTCCGGCGGGCATGCCGGTGCTGTTCTCGCTGCTGGGCCTGCTGACATGGAGATCGCGCAAATGACGCATCAGGGAATGATCATCGCCGGAATTGCCATGCTGGCCGCCGGAACGTATCTGATGCGCTTTGCCGGGGTCAGGCTGGGAAACCGTCTTCCGATCAGCGAGCGTACCCAGCAGATGCTCTCCGACGCTGCCACGGTGCTACTGCTGGCCGTCGCGGCGACCACCACGCTGTTTGAAGGCCAGCATTTTGCCGGTGTGGCACGGGTGGCTGGCGTGGGTTTTGCTCTGTTACTGGCATGGCGTCGGGCACCACTGATTGTCATTATTCTGGGGGCGGCAGCGATGACCGCGCTGCTACGTTTTCTCGGCGTGGCCTGAGGCTTGTTTACGCAATCCACTGCTCTCTCTTCCGGAGAGGCTGTAAAGCGTCTCCGGCATTCATAATTGCTATCTGACCGGGCACCACGGCATGATGGTCACTCATCACCCGCCGGAGTTTACGCATGAATCGTCCGCTACAGATTGGTCTGTTACTTTTCCCTGATGTTACCCAGCTCGATTTAACCGGCCCGTGGGAAGTGTTTGCACGCACGCCCGGCGTGGAGTGCCATCTGATCTGGAAAGATCGTCAGCCGGTGCGCTCCGATCGCGGCCTGTCGATATTACCGACTACCACCTTTGACGATTGCCCGTTGCTGGAGGTGATCTGTGTGCCGGGCGGGCCAGGACAGATTGCCCTGATGTCGGATGAGGAAACGCTGAATTTTCTGCGACGGCAGGCTGAGCAGGCGCAGTGGGTCACGTCGGTCTGTACCGGTTCGCTGGTGCTGGGCGCTGCCGGATTGCTGAAAGGGTACCGTGCGACCTCACACTGGAGTTCCATCGATCAACTGGCTTTGCTGGGCGCGGAGCCGGTGAATCAGCGGGTGGTGCGTGACCGCAACCGTATCAGCGGCGCGGGCGTCACTTCCGGCATTGATTTTGCGCTGACGCTGGTGGCGGAAATCGCCGGGGACGTCGTCGCCAGAGCCGTTCAGCTGCAGATGGAATATGACCCCGAACCACCTTTTTCCTGCGGCTCGCCGCAGACCGCGCCGCCCGAGGAGGTGGAGCAGGCACGGGCGAAAATGGCTGAGTTCATCGCCACGCGCCGTGCAGCAACGGAGCATGCCGCGCGGCGATTACAGACTGATCAGCTTACTGACGCCGGGGATACGCAACAGCAGCAGTGACAGCGCCATTGAGAAGATCAGCGTCAGGGCGATGACCAGCAGTTTGTCGCCCAGGGTCTGAATGCGGATAACGGCCGCCAGCACACCAAAAATCAGGTAATGCAGGATATAAACGCCGGTCATGGTTTTGCCGAGGGTGGTCAGAAATGTGGTCAGCCATTGGGCTTTTTCCGGCAGCCGGATAGCGTTAATGCTGATCACGATCAGCACCACCAGCAGATAGACCTGTGAGCCCGTCAGCACTACGTCGTTGTGGGTCGCCAGAAAGCGCGCAATAAAGTAATAGCGCTCATACAGCCAGGTAAAGAGATACACCGCGGGCAGCAGAAGCAGGCTTACCTTTATCACTCTGGGTGATGTCAGTAACTGCATCACACGTGGTGCGGCCATCAGCCGGCCGGTGAGGTAATAAAGTACCCATGTCCAGATTCGGTATTGTGGCAGCAGCGAAAAGGCCCGCTGGCCCGGATAGAGGCTGGCGAGCAGGTCATAAGCAAAAGCCAGCACCAGCAACAGCAAAATCCCTGCTGCCATTACGCCAGGCCGCTGAATCAGCCAGTCGATTAGCGGATGCGAGACGTAAATGACAATCAGTGCAATCACAAACCACGGCTGGATCAGGTAGCCTTTGTGGTGCATCCCGGCAAACCAGAAAAAGCTGAACCAGAAGATAAAAATCAGCAGAATGCGGCGAATTTTGCCGAGCTGCCACGCGGGCGTGTGCAGCTCCCCCGCGTCGAGATAGCCACTCAGCAGAAAATAGAGCGGTGTGGCAATGGTCGAGATAAAACTCAGCACATTCAGCGTCAGATTAACGTCGTAATGGTAGCTGTCGTAACTCTGATACAGCGTGAAAAACGACACGGCGGTGATACAGGCCAGCGTCTTCAGCATTGCCAGCCCGGTCTTATTCACCGTGCGCCTCCCGTCCGTGGAAGCAGCGATAGATCACCGGCAGCACCAGCAGTGTCAGCACCGTCGCGAATCCCAGACCAAAAATAATCACCACCGCCATGCTCTGGAAAAAGACGTCGCGCAGCAGCGGCAGCAGGCCCAGTACGGTCGTAAAGGCCGTCAGCAGGATAGGGCGAAGACGTGACGTCGCCGCATCAATAATCGCCAGCTGTAACGGCTTCTCCTGCCGGAACAGTCGGATCTCCTCAATCAGCACGATCCCGTTGCGGAGTAACATTCCTGACAGGCTGAGCAGCCCAATCAGCGCCATAAAGCCAAACGGAATAGCGGTGAGCAAAAAGCCACTGGTAACACCAATCATCGCCAGCGGCACGGTGATCCAGATTGCGACGGCGTCACGCAGCGAGTTGAACATCAGCACGGTAATGATGAACATGGCCAGGAAGCCTACCGGCAGCGAACTCAGCAGACCGCTTTGTGCTTCACGTGAGCTCTCAAGTTCGCCACCCCACTCCAGCCTGTAGCCCGCCGGAAGTTTAAGCTGATCGATCTGCGGCTGAACCCGTGCCACCACCTGCGCGGAGGTTAATCCTGAGGCGGGATCGGGATCGGTCTGCACCGTCAGCACGCGCGTACGGTCACGACGCATAATCAGCGGATTCTCCCACTCCAGCCGGAAGTCAGAAATCACATTGCTCAGCGGCACAAAGTGCTGCAGGGCAGCGCTCCAGAGCTGAATGTTTTCGATGTGATCAACACTTTGCCGCTCTTCATCTGCCGGGTAGAGCATCACCGGCATCAGCCGCGATCCGTCCCGGAAAATGCCCACGGCATCGCCGCTGAAATTCATTCTCAGCGCCTGATCGATATCGCGTTTATCAATGCCCAGCTCCTGACCACGCAGAGCGGAATAAACCGGGCGAATCACTTTGCTGCGCTCCTGCCAGTCGTTGCGTACCGGGAACGTCGAGCCATCCGCCAGAAAAATCGCATCCAGCTGGCTGCCGATGTTCCGCAGCACCTCCGGGTCCGGACCGGTTACCCGCAGGGCAATTGCGCTGTCACTGGCGCTGCCAAACTGAATACGTTTGATGCGCTGATTCACCTGCGGGAAGTTCTGCTGAATATAATTCTCGGTCTTCAGCGCCAGCGCATCCAGCTGTCGGCCATCCTTAACCCGCACCATAATCTGGGCGAAGTTGCTGTACTGGCGCGCCGCGTCATAGGTCAGGGTAAAGCGCAGTGCGCCCTGGCCCACGGTGGTGACCGTCGCCGCAACGTCCGGATCCTGATTAATGAACCGGGCTATTTCCGCTGCGGTATCCGCGGTGTAGTGGATATCGGTGCCATAGGGCAGCCAGAGATCGGTAAAAAAGACCGGCGTGCTGGATGAGGGGAAAAAGTTCTGCTTCACCAGGGTAAAGCCATACAGCGACAGTGCCAGCAGCGCGACCATCGCCGTCAGCGTGATCAAGCGAAAACGAAAAAGGCCGCTCAGCGTCTGACGATAGAGCCGGAAAACGATGCCCTGATAAGGATCGGAGATGTCAGTTTTTGCGGGCTTCGCTGTGCCACGACGTTTCTCGCTCCAGTTAATAAATACCGGGGTCAGCGTCAGGGCGGTTACCCAGCTCAGCATCAGCGAAATCAGCAGCACCTGGAACAGCGATTTACAGTATTCGCCGGTTGAGTCCTGCGACAGGCCAATCGGTGCAAAGGCGAGTATCGCGATCACCGTGGCACCCAGCAGGGGCAGGGCAGTGCGGCGCACCATGCGGGAAATCGCCTGCTGTAAAGGATGTCCGCGCTGGTGGTCGATCTTCACCCCTTCGACAACGACGATGGCATTATCCACCAGCATACTGAGCGAAATAATCAGCGCGCCCAGCGACACCCGCTGCAGTTCCAGTTTAAACAGGTACATGATCAGAAGTGTGCCGAGCACGTTAAGTGCCAGTGACGCGGCAATCACCATGCCGCTGCGCAGGCCCATAAACAGCAGCAGCGTTCCCACCACAATCGCCAGCGCCATCAGGAAGTTGAGAATAAAGCCATCAACAGATTGTTTCACCTCATGCGCCTGGTTGTAGAACACCTTCAGGCTGATCCCGGCAGGGGTATCCTGCTGATAGTGCGCTATACGGGCGGAGAGCGCGTCGCCGACATCAATCACGTTGACGCCAGGCGCAAATGAAATGCCGATTGCCAGTGCCGCTTCACCATCGGCAAAGTAGATATTGGCAGGATTATCGGTCACGCCACGCGTCAGGGTGGCGATATCGCGCAGATGCACGTTCTGCGGGCTGCCCGCAGGCAGAATGGGCAGATTCGCCAGGTCGTCGAGCGTCTTTAGCTCGCCGGTAGGATGAAAACGGATTGATTCGCTGTCGACCCGCAGCGTACCAGCACTGGCAACGCTGTTATTCCGGTTCAGCAGATCGGCGACGCGCTGCGGTGTCATGCCATAGGCGGTCATTTTGCTGGCAGAAAGGGCAATGCGGACCTCCTCCTGCTCCACGCCCGCTACCGCGACTTTTGCTACGCCGGGCACCAGCACCAGATCGCGCCGCAGCTGATCGGCATAGTTACGCAGTTCACTGTTCGTAAAGTCTTTGCCGTGAATAACGAAGAAATAGCCATAAACATCGCCGAAGTCGTCGTTAACCAGCGGAGCCTGCACGCCTGGCGGAAACTGCCGGGCCGCATCGCCGACGCGACGGCGTAGCTCATCCCAGATTTGCGGCAGCTGATCGGCAAGATAGCGGGTATGGATATTGACGGTAATCTGTGACAGGCCATTGCCTGAAATGGAGGTAACATTGTCCAGTGAGGGCAGGCGCTGCAACGCATTCTCCAGCGGCAGGGTCACCTCTTCTTCGACCTGCTGGGCTGACGCGCCAGGATAATGAGTGACAATCACTGCCGACTTGATAGTAAACAGCGGATCCTCAAGGCGGCCAATGTTCAGCAAGGCATAGATGCCGCCCACGCCCAGCAGCAGAATAACCATCCAGATGCGAATGGGTTTATCAAGAAAGTGCTCCTGAATACGCATTATAACCCCCGCTCACGCTGCCAGATGCGCACCGCTTCACCGTCACGCAGCTCACCCACACCGGCAGCGACAATGCGGTCGCCCGGCTGCAGCCCGCTGATGATTTCAATACCCTGCGCGGTGAGACGACCCACTTCGACGGGGCGATCTTTAATGCGCAGCGCCTCGCCATCCTGCTCAACCAGCCAGACGTGCGGCTGGTTAGTCGGGCTACGGTCGGGATTGAACACCGCAGCCGCAGGCACTACCAGACGCGGCTGTGCAGGGGCATTCGGCAGGTTATGCAGCTTAACACGCACCGAGCCGCTGAGACCCGCAACGCCAGGGAGATCCGCCGGACGCGGCATGAACAGCATCACCTGATACGTCAGCGTGGCGGCGTCGGTCTGGCTGGTGTGCTCTTTGTATTGCGCGGTGAAAAAGCGACCGGGCAGGGCATTAAACTGCACCTCCGGCTGATAGTGAATATTCTGGATGTCCAGGCTGGTGAAGAGGGTTTCCGGCAGCGTGAAGATAACGTCGAGCAAATCGGCCCGGGTCAGCAGCGCAATCGGCTGTCCTGCGGCCACCACCTGATGATTACGCGCCTGTACTCTGGCAATCACGCCATCAAACGGCGCGCGCAGGGTCAGAAACTGCAACTCTTCCTGCGCGATTTTCAGTGCGGTAGCGGCGGCATCACGGTTAGCGCGCTGCACATCCATTTCCGATTTTGAAACGGCGCTGCGCTGTGCCAGCGTGTTAAAGCGCTGAAATTGCCGCTCCGCCAGCTGCAGCGCCGTCTGACGATCGCGTACCCGCAGTTTCGCATCCGCGTCGTTCAGGATGGCAAGAATTTGCCCCGCTTTCACGGGCGTTCCGTCACGTATATCCAGCTGTACCAGCTGGCCCGCCCTTTTGAAAGCCAGGTCGGTATTGTCTCCAGCCTGAATACGTGCAGGAAATACCCGGATATTCTGCGCAATGTCCGGATCAAGGGTAAAAACTTTTATTACGCGGGGAGGTGGCGCGTCCGGTTCTTTTTTTTCATCGCACGCTGTCATAAATAAGCAACAGAGAAAAACGGGAATAACCTTGCGTTTAATCATTTTATTCGCCTTAACATCAGCTATTTCACTGCGGTTTAATAAGCGTTAAGGCGTCATTAGCCTGGTGCTTATCGCCACCGGGATAAAAATATTTTTAATATTCGTAATCTTATTTTAACGAGACGGCAGGGCCGCTTCGCCTGGATCGGGTTACGCCGCCATATGAGAGACCACCAGCCAGGTCAGTAAGCCGACTAATGTGGTTGCGGTGACCGCGAGAATAACGAAACCGCAAAGCATGATAATGCTCTGTTTTTTCATCAGAGTTTCCTTTTGCGAGCCAGAGTACAAGCCGAAGCACACTGCATCAGCATACTTAAACCTTAGCTAAACAAAAACAACGTTGTTATTCTCATAATATAGGTTAGATTTAATTTAGCCATTTTATGTTATTCATCAGACGTTTCTTACCTAAATATGATATCGGTCATTACCGGCGGGAGCGGCTTCCCGCAAAATGCATGTCTTTTAATTGCGCCTTTAATTCATCGCTAAATGGCACGAGGTTTATATATGCTAAATAATGATAAGCAGGATAAAGCGTTAGCTTTATCTGAGCGCCCCTGGTATCAGCGTAGTGTAGCCGAGATATTTTCTGACCTGCAAAGCTCTCCGGCAGGATTATCGACTGCTGACGCACAGGAACGTCTGCAGAAACAGGGGCCAAACGCGCTGCCGCAAAAAGCGGATAAATCAGCGCTGCTCAAATTTATCGCCCATTTTAAAGATGTGCTGATTTATATTCTGCTGGCCGCAGCGGTGATCACCGCGCTCATGGGCCACTGGGTGGATACCTTTGTCATTATCGGCGTAGCCGTTATCAATGCCCTGATCGGCTTTATTCAGGAGAGCAATGCCGAGAAATCGCTGAAGAGCATTCAGAACATGCTCGCCAGTGAAGCGATGCTGGTGCGGGATGGCAAACAGGTCACCGTCGCAACACGCGATATTGTGGTCGGCGACGTGGTGATGTTACGTCCCGGCGATAAAATTCCGGCTGACCTCAGACTGTTTGAGGTCAACAATCTGCGGGTGGAAGAGGCGATTCTCACCGGCGAATCGACAGTGGTGTCTAAGAACATCGACACGCTGAGCGGTGAAAAGTCGCTGGGGGACCGTCTGAATCTGGCGTTTTCCGGCACCACAGTCAGCTCCGGCACCGCCTCAGGTGTGGTCATCGCCAGCGGGGGTGATACGGAACTGGGCCATATCAACGAAATGATCAGCGGCATAAAAGAGGCTAAAACCCCGCTGCTGGTGCAGATCGACAAACTGGGTAAAGCCATTTTCCTTATCATCCTGGCGATGATGGTGGTGCTGTTTATCTTCGGTTTCATGCTGCGTGACATTCCGCTGGGCGAACTACTGTTGTCCGTCATCAGCCTGGCCGTCGCCACAGTGCCCGAGGGTCTGCCCGCCATTATCTCCATTATTCTGTCGCTGGGTGTGCAATCGATGGCGCGCACCAATGCGATTATCCGCAAACTGCCGACGGTCGAAACTCTGGGCGCCATGTCCGTTATCTGTTCTGATAAAACCGGCACGCTCACTATGAATGAGATGACGGTGAAAGCGGTGGTGCTGGCAAAAAGCCGCTGGCGCGTCAGCGGCAACAGCTACGAACCCAAAGGCGAAATTGTGGCTGAGCAGGGCGGCAACGCGGCTGCTTCGGCGGCACAGGATCCGTTGTTCCAGCAGTTCCTCCATGCGGTAGACACCTGTAATGAAAGTCAGCTGCGTCAGGAAAGCCAGGGGCTCTGGACGATTGTTGGCGGCCCGACTGAAGGCGCACTGAAAGTGCTGGCAGCTAAAGGTCTGACGACGCCTCAGCCGGTTGACGTGGTGAGCAAGCTGCCGTTCGATTCCCTCTATAAATATATGTCGGTCAGCTGTGTAGCTGACGGTGAATCTTATGTTCTGCTGACCGGCGCACCGGATGTGCTGCTGACGCTGTGTCAGCAGCAACAAACGCCAGACGGTGCAGAGCCGATTGACCGTGCTTACTGGGATGCGGCCATCACTACCTATGCGAGCGAAGGATTACGCACCGTTGCTGCCGCCTGGAAAAAAACCTCCGCACCCATTACTTCGCTGGATCATGCCGATCTGAAAAGTGACATGGTGCTGCTGGGGCTTGCCTGCATGATGGATCCGCCGCGTCCTGAAGCCATAACTGCCATTGATGAATGCCAGAAAGCGGGCATCCGCGTCAAAATGATCACCGGCGACCATCAGGAAACGGCAATGGCGATTGGTCAGATGCTGGGAATAGGCAACAGCCAGACGGCCATCACGGGTTACCAGCTTGAACATATGAGTGACGCTGAACTTGCCGAGGCGGCAAAAACCTATGATATTTTTGCCCGCACTAGCCCGGAACATAAACTGCGTCTGGTGAAAGCACTGGAAGCGAGCGGCGAGATCGTGGGTATGACCGGCGACGGCGTCAACGACGCACCGGCGCTGAAGCAGGCGAACGTCGGCATCGCGATGGGGATTAAAGGCACGGAGGTTACAAAAGAGGCGGCCGATATGATTCTGGCCGACGACAACTTTGCTACCATCGCGGCGGCAATCAAAGAAGGCCGTCGGGTTTATGACAACCTGAAAAAAACTATTCTGTTCGTTATGCCAACCTGTATGGCGCAGGGGCTGCTGATTATTATCGCGATTCTGATGGGTAATCTGCTGCCGTTAACGCCGGTTCAGATCCTGTGGATGAACATGGCGACCTCCGCCACGCTGTCGTTTGGTCTGGCATTTGAGCCAGCTGAACCCAATGCGATGCGCCGGCCGCCCCGTAATGTCAAAGCACACGTGATGGACGCTTATGCCATCTGGCGTGTGGTGTTTGTCAGCCTGCTGATTTCAATCAGTGCCTTTGTGCTGGAAGCCTGGCTGCAACCGCGTGGCTACAGTCCTGAATTTATCCGCACCGTGCTGTTGCAGATGCTGGTTACGGCGCAATGGGTCTACATGCTTAACTGCCGCAATACGGATGGTTTCTCCCTGGACCGTGGCTTGCTGAAAAACCGCGGTATCTGGCTGGTGACGCTGGTCCTGATTGTGCTTCAGGCAATCATTATCTACGTGCCGTTGATGAACACGCTGTTCGGAACCCGCCCGCTGCCGATTAACTACTGGCTGATTTCGCTGTTTGTCAGTATCGCAATCTTCATCGTGGTAGAGATTGAGAAACGCCTCACCCGCGCATGGCGGGTGAAGACGCCGTCACTGAGTTAACTCTGACTCCGGGTCCTGCTGCGGATAGCTCGCCAGCAGGACCTTCTTAATCAGATAGGTCAGAGGAATGGCCAGTATCCCGCCCGTAATCCCCAGTAACGCCTGCCAGAAGAGAAATGCCAGCAACTGTGTGGTGAGCGCCAGATTGAGTCGTTTACCAATCAGCAGCGGTTCAATCACCGAACTCAGGCAGAGGTTCAGCACCATAAAGAAGCCTGAGACCGCCAGCGCAACCTGTAAATCAAACATGATGTAGCTCTGGATCACCGGCGGAATCGCGGCCAGGAAAGAGCCCAGCACCGGCACGTAGTTAAAGATGAACATCAGCACGCCCCAGAAAAAGGCAAACTTCAGCCCGATCAGGTGCGCACCTAAACCCACGATGATCCCGCCAAGAATACTGGTCAGTGTTTTCACCCTGGCATAAACAATCACGCTCTCAATTCCCTCCTGCAGCGCCAGATAAAAGGCGTGATTTTTTCCGCTGACCCGCTGCTGAAGCGCCGCTTTCAGCAGCGGCATCTCATAGAGCATAAACAGCAGCATCAGAAACACCATGATCCACCAGGAGATGACGCCGGGAATTTGCGTCAGAAACGCGGTAACGATGCGCACTATCGCGCCCGCATCCACAAAAGTGAGCATCTGGTCGGGCGTAATACCGATATCAAGCCGGGCAAAAGCCAGCGTCAGCTGTTCCAGCCGTGCCGCCAGCAGCATGGGGGCCTGGCGGCTGAGCTGCATTAAATCGGGCGTCAGTGCCGTTAACTTGAGCGTGGTGACCACCATGACCATCAGCATCAGCGTAATCACCAGCAGGGATGAGATAATGCGTGGGATGCGCTTTTTATCCAGCCGGGTAATCAGTGGGTCGAGCATGATAGCCAGTAACGCCGCCAGCAGGACCTGATTGATTAGCGGTGCCGCCAGATAAAGGCCGGTGAGAATAATGGTCAGAGAGGCGAGAATAAACAGCACGCGTGCCAGCGGTTGCCAGAGAGTAAACCAGCTCAGTCCCATGTTCGGGCTCCTTCAGCAAAGATAAGCTGCAGTATAGATGAGGCTTAAGCTTCAGTGCTTTGCGTCAGGTCAGAGTGTGTGGAAGGGGCGGGAAGATGAAAGATTGGCCCTGCTGTTTTTATGCCAGCATAGAAATGCTTTTTATCGCAGTCAAATCAGTCTATCTTTAAGAGAACAATCATTTCCTAATGGTGCTATCAATGCACGATAACCGTAATAAAGATCGGGGACGACCACGGGCATTTGACACCGATGCGGCACTCGACAGTGCAATGCTGGTTTTCCGGCAGAAAGGCTATCACGCCACCTCAATCGGCGATTTGGGCCAGGCTATGCAGCTGACCACCGGCAGCATTTATAAAGCCTTTACCGACAAACAAACGCTGTTTGCTACGGTCTTTGCTCGCTATCTCTCACAGCGTAACGGCAGCTTAGCTGCGCGGCTGGCGCAATGTGAAAACGGCCGTGAGCAACTGGCGGCGCTGCTGCATTTTTACGTGGATTCAGTGCGCGATGTGGAGGGCGAGCGCGGCTGTCTGGTCGCGGTAAGTGCCGTGGAGTTGCAGACGCTGGATGAGGAGCTGGCCAGCGCGGTCAGTGCGGCGCTGATGCGCAATCAGCAGAACTTACAGCAGATGATCAGGCTGGGTCAGCAGGATGGTTCAGTTAATCCTGCACTTGACTGTGAAGCCACCGCTTCGCTGATGCTCTGTATCGTGCTGGGGATGCGCGTCGCCGGTAAAGTTGCGGCTACCCGGCCCGATAGCAGCATCATCCCTCTGGCACTGAAATTACTCGACTGAATTTTTTTATCCATTAAGGAAGTGATCGTTTCCTTATTATCCGGAGGCTTTATGTATTCTCAACCCGCTTATCAGCATCATTTTATCAACGTGGGCACAAAGCGCCTGCACTACCTTAGCGCTGGCAGCGGACACGCAGAAACGGTGGTGTTGCTCGCTGGTTTTCCGCAGAGCAGTTACGCCTGGCGGGAGGTGATTCCCCGGCTGGCCAGTCGTTTTCATGTCATTGCACCCGACTTGCCGGGGCAGGGTGATTCAGATTTCCCGGTCAGTGGCTATGACACCGACAGTGTAGCGACATGCATTGTGACGTTGCTAAATCAGCTGGGAATTGAACGCTTTCATCTGGCCGGACATGATATCGGAGCATGGATCGCCTGGTCACTGGCGGCAGCCCATCCCGATAAGGTCAGCCGTCTCGCGCTGCTGGATGGCGGTATTCCCGGTGTGACTCTGCCTGACCTGCTGCCGATGGTCGGTGATAGCGCCTGGAAAACCTGGCATTTCGGCTTTCACTGTGTGGATGATCTGCCGGAAGCCCTGATCACCGGCAGGGAGGCGATCTACCTTGACTGGTTTTTTAACCGCAAAGCAGCGAATCCTCGTCGCATTGATGCGACGGCCCGTCGCGAATATTTGCGCATTTTTCAGCAGCCCGGCGCGTTACGCGCGGGACTGGCTTTTTACCGCGCCTTCTCGCAGTCGGCAGAGCAGAACCGTCAGCGTGCGTTAAACGGTAAGCTGGCAATGCCGCTGCTGGCGGTGAGTGCTGATCAGGGATCGATACCTGATATGGCTAAGCCGTTACGCGCTGTGGCGCAGCAGGTAAACAGTGAAACTATTCTTAACTGCGGTCATTTTATTCCTGATGAACAACCGGAGAAATTAGCGGAAATACTGTCAGACTTCTTTATTTAACCTCCGGATATACGCTGAATAACACCGCGCAGAAAGTAGGGAAAGTAATGTGGGGCGGTGGATTATTAATATTATTGCTGATCCGCTGCTATCTCATACGGCTTTCCAATAAATAAACATAAGTTACTGATTTTTAATGGTTCCTCGTGTGTTATAACGCGTTGCTTTCTGTCACGTGCTGTGAATAAATAAACGGTCACCACCATCCAACGTCAGGATGAGATTAAAAAGAGGGCCGGCACCAGACTGCCGGCCTCATATTGCCGGGGCTGCGATGAATCAGGAAAAAGAACAACTGGCCGGGGAAATAAAAGCCAGAGTTAATGAGATTGAACCGCAATTAGTGGCGATTCGGCGTGATATCCATGCGCATCCGGAATTAGGCTTTGATACGCTGCGTACGGCCAGTCTGGTCACAGAGTATCTGCAGGCGCTGGGATTGAATCCCCGGACCGGTGTTGGCCGCAGCGGTGTCGTGGTCGATATCGACGGCGCGGAGCCGGGCAGGACACTGCTATTGCGTGCTGATATGGACGCGCTGCCCATACATGAACAGACGGGTTTATCCTTTGCCAGCCGCTATCCCGGCAAAATGCACGCCTGTGGTCACGACATTCACACGGCGACGATGCTGGGTGTGGCCACAATCCTGCCGCACTATCGTCAGCAGCTAAAAGGCCGCGTCCGGCTGATCTTCCAGCCTGCGGAAGAGACGCCAGAAAGTGGTGCTGAGGCGATGATCGCCGACGGCGTGGCCGACGGCATTGACTGGGCGGTAACCCTGCATAACAAACCTGAACTGGCGGCGGGTGACGTTGCCCTGACGCGCGGCGCCAGTACCGCCTCCAGCGACGAATTCGACGTGACGGTGCACGGCATATCGACCCACGCGGCCCGTCCGCATATGGGCACCGATCCGATCCTCGCCACCGTGCATCTCATCAGCCAGCTCCAGACCATCATCTCGCGTGAACGCGATCCTGCTCACTCCGCCGTGTTAACCATCGGGCACATTCAGGGCGGCACCACCCACAACATCATTCCTGACAGCTGTCTGTTTCAGGGCACCATCCGCACTAAATCGCCGGACGTGCGGGCTGCGATGGAAGCGTCATTCAAACGGATGTGCGAAGGGGTGGCACTGGCGCAGAACGTCCGCGTAGAAGTTAACTTCCAGCGTGGCGTTCCACCCTTAATGAACGACGATCGCCTCATCGATTCACTGGAGCAGATTCTGTCGCATCAGTTTGAGAAGGCCATCATCGCGCAGCCCAGCGCCAGCTTTGGTGCTGAGGATTTTTCACTGTTTACGGAACGGGTACCGGGTTGTCAGATTCATATTGGATCCGCTACGCCGGGCCGTGACGATCATCTGCATAACTCCGACTATCAGCCGGACGAACGCAGCATTGCCGCCGGGACGCAGGCGCTGACCCGCTTTGCTATTGATTTACTCTCTTAATAATAAAGACATGAGGTTTATATGATGATGCGTAACCGTCTCCTGAAGGCGTCTCTGACCGTGGCGCTGCTTGCCACTTCTGCCTTCATTCAGGCGAAAGATTTCGGCACCCTGAAATTTGCTACCGAAGCGGCTTATCCTCCGTTTAACCAGACGACCCCGAGTGGAAAAATCGTCGGCTATGAGCCGGATATGGTGGCGGAGCTGGCGAAGCGTGCAGGTTTTAAATATGAAATCATTGCCCAGAAATGGTCAGGCATGATTCCGGGCCTGCTTGACGGTAAATATGATGCGGTGATAGATGCGGTGACGGTGACGCCAAAGCGCGCTGAAGCGATCGATTTTACTCATCAGTACACCGTCAGCGTCTCCAGCTTTGTGACCGCCAAAAAAAGCCCGCTCGCCACGCTGCCAGGCAGCGACACGGTGGTAACGGCGGATGACGACGCCGGCATGAAAAAAGCAATCGACGATCTGAAAACTACGTTTAAAGGCAAAACTATTGCCGTGCAGGTCGCCACTATTCAGGCTGACTTCCTGCAGAAATACCTGGGCGATGTGGCCACTATCCGCACCTATCAGGCCGGTCCTGAAACCTTCGCTGATCTGATGAATGGCCGCGTGGATGCCGTCATGGCTTCACGTACCAACCTCAATGCCTTTGTGAAAAAACACAACGATGCCATCAGCAGCAGCGGTTATGGCTTCTCGGGTGGTGTGCTGGGTGCAGGCTCGGCGATTGGTCTGCGTAAAGGCAACAGCGAGCTGCAGCAGGTGCTGAATCAGGCGCTGGACTCGATGATCAAAGATGGCACGCTGAGCAAACTGTCGATGAAATGGTTTGGCGAAGATGTCGCGCCAAAAGCGTAACCGCTGATGCTGATGAATATTGACTGGCAGATACTGGGCTTCGGAGATGAGGGCTGGGGAGGCGTGCTGCTTAACGCCGCCGCCGTCACGGTCAGCGTGTCGCTCTGCGCCTGGCTGCTGGGCGCCCTGTTGGGCAGCGTGCTCTGCTGGATGCAGATTGCCGGTTCGCGCTGGCAGCAGCGGCTGGCGGCGGGGTACATCACGCTGTTTCGCGGCGTGCCGGAACTGCTGGTGATCTATCTCTTCTACTTCGGTGGACGTCAGGTGGTCTCCACGGTGGGCACCGCGCTGGGCTTCCAGGGGCCGTTCGATGTGAACGGTTTTGTGGCGGGCGCGATCGCCATCGGGCTGATCTCCGGTGCTTATCAGAGCGGCGTATTTCGCGGCGCGTTTTACGCCATTCCGGGCGGTACGCTGGAAGCGGCGACCGTGACCGGCATGGGACGGCTGATGATGTTTCGCCGCATCATCGTGCCGCAGGCGTTACGCACCGCGCTGCCGGGTATGGGCAACCAGTGGCAATCGGTGATCAAAGAGTCGGCGCTGGTCTCGGTCACCGGGCTGGTGGAAACCATGAACCAGGTCTCGACCGCAGCCAACTCTACCCAGATGTCCTTTTTCTTCTACAGCGTGGGTGCGGTGATCTACCTGATTATCACCACCTGTTCCGATATGGTTTTCCGCTACGTGGAAAAGTTTGCGATACGCGGTCAACAGCGCGTGAAGGGATAAGGAGTCCACGTGGATATGATGTTTTTACAGCAGACGCTGCTGGCGCTGCTGAAAGGATTGCCGCTGACGATCAATCTGGCGCTGCTCTCGCTGCTGGGGGGCGGCGTGCTGGCATTGCTGCTTAACCTGCTGCGCATGACGCGCGTCGGCAGCCTGTTCTGCCGTTTCTACGTCTGGCTGTTTCGCGGTACGCCATTGCTGATCCAGATTTTTATGGTCTATTACGGCCTCGGCAGTTTACCGGCAGTGCGCGACAGCCTGTTCTGGCCGCTGCTGCGCGATCCTTACTGGTGCGGTTTGCTGGCGCTGATCCTTAACGATGCGGCTTACACCTCGGAGATTCTGCGCGGCGGGCTGCGTGCCGTCAGCCAGCAGTCGCTGGAGGCGGCTAAAGTCTCGGGCATGTCGTCGTACAAGATCTTTACCCGCATCACCCTGCCGATTGCGATTCGTCAGGCGCTGCCAGCTTACAGCAATGAAATCATCTCGATGATTAAAGCGACGTCGCTGGTCAGCACCATCAGCCTGATGGAAATGACCGGCATTGCCGATTCAATTGTTTCCTCCACGTTCCGGGCGCTGGAGGTGTTCCTGAGCGCGGCGGTGATCTACCTGATACTGACCATGCTGGTCAGCAAAGGCGTATCGATGCTGGAACGACGCTTATCACCTTACTATTTCGGAGCACGATCATGACCGCACCTACTATCATGCTGAGTCATCTCAGAAAGAGTTATGCGGGACACGAAGTGCTGCACGACATCAGCCTGACCGCGCAGGATGGCGATGTGATTTCGCTGATTGGTGCCAGCGGCTCAGGCAAAAGTACGCTGCTACGCTGCATCCCGTTTCTTGAAGTGCCGCAGGCGGGTGAAATTGCGGTCGGCGAGGTAAACGTCACGCTGGATAACGCCGACGAAAAACTGAGTCGTGAGCAGCGCCGTCGCATCAAGCTGATGCGGATGCAGCTTGGCTTTGTGTTTCAGAGCTTCAATCTGTGGCCGCATAAAACGGTGATGCAGAACATCATTGAAGCGCCGGTTCATGTGCAGAAGCGCAGTCATAAAGAGGCGACTGAAGAAGCCGAAGCGCTGCTGCATAAAGTGGGGCTTTACGCAAAACGCGACGCCTGGCCGTCACAGTTGTCGGGCGGACAGCAGCAGCGCGTGGCGATTGCCCGGGCGCTGGCGCAGCAGCCGAAAGCGATCCTGTTTGACGAACCGACCTCAGCGCTGGATCCGGAGCTGGTGGGTGAAGTGCTGCGGGTGATCCGCAGTCTGGCAGAAGAAGGGCGCACCATGATTATCGTGACCCATGAAATGGGCTTTGCGCGTGACGTGTCGAACAAAGCGGTGTTTCTGCATCAGGGGATGATTGAGGAGTCGGGTTCGCCGGAACAGGTGTTCCTCGATCCGATCTCGCCGCGCTGCCGTGCCTTTGTGAACAGCCACTTTGAGCGCAATGCAGGCTAGAATAACCGGGATCATGCAATCTGGCTTCAGCACTGATAGCTATCGTTTGAAGCCATGTTCAGGATTAATCACTCTGGCGCAGGCCGCCCGCCAGCTGGGTGAACACCTCGATCATCTTTGGCAGTGCCTTTTCCGGGTCACTGCTGGAGCCGACCCAGAGTGCGGCATTCAGCGCTGCGCTATTCAGCAGATGCGCGGCGGCATCGGCGTCTACCGGCTTGATGGTTCCGCTTTCGGTCAGCTTCACAATCGTTTCGCGCGTGGCTTCCAGACAGCTGTTCTGGCTGGGCCATTGCGCGGGATCACCCAGAAATGCCGGGCCATCGCGCAGCACAATACGCTGCACTTCGGCCTCCATGGCTAACTGAATATAGGCGATGCCTTCTGCCACCAGCCTCTCCCACTCATCTTCCACACCGGACGCAGCTGCTTTAGCCCGCTGCGCCATCTCACCATCAACCTGAGCCACGACCGCCGCCAGCAGCCCCTTTTTATCGCCGAAATTATGGTAAAGCGCACCACGGGTCAGGCCCACGCTGGCCGTCAGTTCATCCATAGATGCCGCCGCAAAGCCTTTTTCAGCAAATGCGCTGCGCGCTGCTGCAATCAGCTTTGTACGATTCTCTTCCATTGTTTCAGCGCGACGTTTAGCGGCCATAAGCTCTCCTTTCATATACGCCTCGTATATTATTTGACATACGCAGCGTATGCGTGATTAATGTGACATACGCCGCGTATATTAAATCAATCCTGTGTACGCCGCATCCTGCTTTCCCGACTGACGCAACGCAAGGAACCACTATGATTACGCGCGAACCTGTTTTCCCCGCTAACCGTCATGCCCTTTACGAGCAGCATGGTTATTCTGCTGCCATCCGATCAGGCGATCTGCTGTTTGTCTCCGGTCAGGTGGGCAGCCGTGCTGACGGCACGCCCGAACCCGATTTTTCTGCTCAGGTTAAGCTGGCGTTTGAAAATCTGGCGGCCACGCTCACTGCGGCAGGCTGCACTTTTGACGACCTGGTCGATGTCACCACGTTCCACACCGTTCCGGAGAAACAGTTTGAAACCATCATGCAGGTGAAGCAGTCCATTTTTCCGCAGCCGCCTTACCCTAACTGGACAGCGGTAGGGGTCACCTGGCTGGCGGGATTTGATTTTGAAATCAAGGTGATTGCCCGCATTCCGGAACAACAAAAATAATCTGTTCATGCCGTAAACGGATGCCGGAAGAAAATAATTAAAAATTTTTGCATCCGTTTTCTTCACTCATTCGTATTAACAGATAAGGGCACATCGGCCCTGTCTGCAAACTCAATGAGGGAAGTGAAAATGAAACCATTCCTGCCAACTCTGCTTTTTTCTGCATTAGTTTTCAGCGGTGCCACCTATGCGGCATCCATGGACAGCGATACGGTCATGGTCGGTGGCGCAGCCATGTACCCGTCAAAAAATATTGTTGAGAATGCTGTTAACTCGAAAGATCACACCACACTGGTCGCGGCTGTTAAAGCCGCCGGTCTGGTTCCGACGCTCGAAGGGAAGGGGCCATTTACCGTTTTTGCGCCGACCAATGCTGCCTTTGCAAAATTGCCGCAGGGCACGGTCGACTCTCTGCTTAAGCCAGAGAACAAACAGAAGCTCACCAGCGTTCTGACCTATCACGTGGTCGCAGGAAAACTGGATATGAAAGCGCTGGAGAAAAAAATCAAAGCGGGTGGAGGCAAAGCGGAGCTGAAAACGGTAAATGGCGCCTCCCTGTGGGTGATGGCAAACGGCCCGCACAACATTCAGCTTAAAGATGCTCAGGGCAATGTCGCTAACATTACCACTTATGATGTGAATCAGAGTAACGGCGTCATTGACGTTATCGATACCGTGCTGATGCCGTAAAGCGTTACCTATACTGTGTGTAGCCACTGATACTGTGGCTACACCTTTAACAGGGAAGCCGATGACAAAAACTGTGCCTCATATTCAGGCTGACTTAATGAACCAGATTGCCTGCGGCGATAAATCTGCGCTGGCGCAGATCTATCACGTCCTCTCACCCCGGCTTTACGGCATTATTCTGCGTATGGTCAGACGGCGCGACTGGGCAGAAGAGATCCTCCACGACACCTTTATTCAAATCTGGCAGTCGGCAAACTACTACGACCACAAGCGCAGTGAACCGCTCATCTGGCTCAGTCACATTGCAAGAAACAAGGCGATCGATTTTCTGCGTAAACACGAGAACAGATGCTGTTCGATAGAGGAAATCAGCGAAGCGGAAGCGGGTTTTGAGCGTTCACGTCCCTCTGACGACAGTCCTGCAGAGGCGCGCCGCCTTCAGCACTGTATGGCGCAGTTACCGTCAGAACAGCGACAAAGCCTTTCGCTCGCCTATTATCGTGGTCTGTCACAGAGTGAGATCGCACTCTCCATGAGCCAGCCCGAAGGCACGGTAAAAAGCTGGATCCGTCGCGCGTTAACCCATCTTCGGGAGTGCATAGGCTTATGACTGGTCAGGAAAATGATGATCTCACTGCCGCGGAATATGTGCTTGGGCTAACGGACGCTGACACCCGGCAACGGCTGGATAAACGCTTTAATGACGATGCAGCCTTTGCCGCAGAGGTGGTGCGCTGGCAGAACGCGTTCAGTGGCATTGACCTGACGACTCAGGAGGTCGCACCGCCTTCTGCACTCTGGCAGCAGATTGCGCAGGATCTTGATCGGAAAGCTGGCACCCCCGGAAAAAAACGCAGACAGCAGCCTCCCGGATTCTGGCTCGGCTGGGGCCTCGCCGCGGCAATGACCGGCATCCTCGTATTTAGCTGGGTGACGAAGCCAGATGCGACACACGCGCTGCAGCCGATTGCGGTACTCAGCGGCGCGCAGCCTGATGCACAGTTTGTGGTGAGTCTGGACAAGAGCGCGTCATCAATTCAGGTCTCTGCACTGAACGTCACGCTGCCAGAAAATAAAAACTTACAGCTGTGGCTGATAAAGGGCAGTGCTCCGCCACAATCACTGGGACTGATCGATCACCGTGACAGTAACGCCTTTAAGTTGCCTTCCGGGGAGCTGGATAATAAGACCATACTGGCGGTAAGTCTGGAACCGGTGGGGGGTTCTAAACTCAGCGGGCCGTCCGGGCCGGTGATTTTCCAGGGCAAAGTCACGCTGCTTTAACCCTCATCAGCAGGGATTTATCTGCCGCCTGGCCGTTATTGCACGTTTTAGCCTGGAAGAGGGGTAGCCAGTCCAAAACGTGCACCAGACGGTTAGTCTGTTTTTTTGATTTTTGGCTGAAATGAGTCGCCCCGTCAGCCAGCCCGTTCGTGAATGGCCAGGGCAGTAATCTGCGTTAACGGATAAAACGTCGCTCCCCCGGCACGCGGGAGAGCGACACGCTCACGCAATCAGGATTGCCCGGATATCGTTGACGTTTGTTAACGTAGGACCGGTTATCAGCAGATCATCCAGCGCGTGAAAATAGCTGTAACTGTCATGGTCATCGAGAGAGTGAAGCGCATTAAGGCCGCTCAGTTTGCCGCGTGTGAGTGTGTCGGGAAAGACGATCGCACCTGCCGCATCTTCTGTGCCATCAATACCGTCACTGTCACCAGCGATGGCCCAGATACCCTCCTGACCCTGCAATGCACAGGCAAGGCTGAGCAGAAACTCGGTATTACGTCCCCCTTTTCCAGCCTGACCCTGCCTGACCGTCACGGTAGTCTCGCCTCCCGATAGCAGCAGCGCAGGACCGCGAACCGGCTGACCATGCTGCTTCACCGACCTGGCGATACCGGCCATCACCACCGCCACTTCACGGCTTTCACCCTCTATTGCGTCACCCAGAATCAGCGGCGTCAGCCCGTGCAGGCGTGCGGCCTGCGCCGCCGCCTGCAACGCCAGCGCAGGTGCCGCGATCAGCCTGACTTCACTGTTCACTGCGTTTTCCACTGGACTGGCGGGCTGGTTAAGCACTTTGCGAACCGCTTCCGGGACCGCAATACCGTAACGTTCGAGCATCCTGAGCGCGTCGGGTGGCGTACTGTGATCGGCAACGGTAGGGCCAGACGCCACGTCCGTCGGGTTATCGCCCGGCACATCACTGATGATCAATGACACGATACGCGCCGGCTGCGCCAGGCGTGCCAGCTTGCCGCCTTTTACTGCAGAAAGATGGCGACGGACCAGGTTCATCTCCCTGATGCTGGCACCGCTGTGCAGCAGTGCGCGGGTAATTTTCTGCTTATCTGCCAGCGTCAGTCCCGGTGCAGGCAGCGCCATCAGCGCTGATCCTCCTCCTGAAATCAACGCCAGCACCAGATCAGCCGGTGTTAACCCGCGCAACATCTCCACAATCAGCATCGCCGCCGTTTCGCTCATGGCATCTGACACCGGGTGGGCCGCCTCGATAATTCGGATGCGTCCGGCAGGCACCGCGTGCCCGTAACGCGTGACGACGACGCCTGACACATCCACATCCGGCCAGGCCGCATCGACCGCTGCTGCCATCGCCGCTGAGGCTTTACCGGCACCGATCACCACACAGCGGCCACACGGTTTTTCCGGCAGGTTCGGCGGGATAACCGGCCCGGCCCGGGCGCTGTCAACAGCGTGCTGAAAAATATCGCGAAGGATCGTCGCGGCCTGTTCATTTCTCATGGTTATGCCGTCTCGGTAACGTCAGCGCTGGCTTCGATAAACTGCACGACCGCGCGGGTGACGTCAGCGGTCGTGGCAGTGCCACCCACATCCGGCGTCAGAATGCCTTTCTCGCAAACATATTCGATGCTGTCCATAATCAGCGCAGCGGCGTCACGCTCGCCCAGATGCTCCAGCATCTGTACGGCGGTCCAGAACGTGGCTATCGGGTTTGCGATGCCTTTGCCGGTAATGTCGAAGGCTGAGCCATGGATCGGTTCAAACATGGAAGGGAAGCGGAGTTCAGGATCAATATTGGCGGTCGGTGCAACGCCCAGACTTCCGGCCAGCGCACCGGCAAGGTCTGAAAGGATATCGGCGTGCAGGTTAGTGGCAACGATGGTATCCAGCGTCTGCGGATGCAGCGTCATACGGTGTGTCATGGCATCGACCAGCATTTTGTCCCACTGCACATCCGGGAACTCCAGCGCCACTTCGGCGGCGATTTCATCCCACATCACCATCCCGTGGCGCTGGGCATTTGATTTAGTCACCACGGTCAGCAGTTTGCGCGGACGGGACTGCGCCATTCTGAAGGCATAGCGCATAATCCGCGTCACGCCTACGCGGGTAAAGATCGCCACCTCGGTGCCCACTTCTTCCGGTAAACCACGATGTGCGCGGCCGCCATTCCCGGAATATTCACCTTCGGAGTTTTCACGCACAATGACCCAGTCCAGATCGCCCGGACCGCGGTTTCGCAGCGGAGAGGTTACGCCAGGCAGGATTTTGGTGGGTCTGACATTGGCGTATTGATCGAAACCCTGGCAGATGGGCAGACGCAGACCCCACAGCGTAATGTGGTCAGGCACATCCGGTGCACCGACCGCGCCAAAGTAAATAGCATCAAATGTCTTCAGCGTGTTCAGCCCGGTTTCCGGCATCATCACGCCATGCTGTTTGTAATAGTCTGAGCCCCAGTCAAACGTCTCAATCTCAAACTTCAGCTGCGGATTGTGGCGTGTCAGCGCCTGCAGAACTTCAATACCCGCTGAAATAACTTCCGGACCGATACCGTCGGCAGGGATGGCAGCAATTTTGTAATTACGCATAGTAACTTCTCCAGTTAATGAGTATGAGGATGAGGAATTTCGGCTGTTTGCGGCTTATTCGTTCTGGCAGAGAGAATCAGAACAACCAGAGCAGAGAGCCCCAGCAATCCGGCGACAAAGTAGAGGCCCCAGGTATAGCTACCCGTCTGCTGACGGATCACGCCAATCATCATCGGGCCGACAAATCCGCCGAGGTTGCCAATCGAGTTGATGGTGGCGATGCCCGCCGCTGCCGCCGGCCCGCTGAGGAAGAGCGTCGGCATACTCCACAGTGGGGGCTTGGAGGCACTGATACCTGCGGTGACCAGGGTCAGGGCGACGATGACGGTGAAAAGCGTGCTGACGTTACCGGCATAAATGAGTCCGACGGCAGCCAGCAGGCACGCGCCAATTACGTGCCAACTGCGTTCCCGGGTGCGGTCAGAGTGCCGCGCCCAGAGGATCATAGCGATAACACCGATCACAGCCGGAAAGGCGTTCAGGAAGCCAGTCTCCATTGAGGTTGCGCCGAAGCTGCGGATAATCTGCGGGGACCAGATGCCAAGCGTGTACAACCCGGCCGATGTACCGAAGTAGACCAGGGCCAGCGCCAGAACGCGTTTATCCGCCAGTCCCTGCCAGGCGCTGGTGTGGCTCTGTTTAGCTGCCCGTGCCTGCTCCTCGGCGCGCATGGTGTTTTCCAGCCAGGTGCGCTCCTCGTCGGTCAGCCATTTCGCTTTGGCCGGGCGGTCAGTAAGAAAGAACAGGACAACCACGCCGAGCAGTAATGCCGGTATCGCTTCAACGACGAACATCCACTGCCAGCCGGCATAACCCAGAAAGCCATGCATCTCCAGCAGTGCCGCCGAGATGGGCGATCCGAGTGCCGTTGAAAGGGGCGCTGCAGCCATAAAAATCGCCGTGACCTGAGCGCGTTTTGCTGCCGGGAACCAGTAGCTGAGATAGAGGATGATGCCGGGGAAAAAACCGGCCTCTGCCACGCCGAGCAGAAAACGCAGAACATAAAAGCTGGTTGTGCCCTGCACAAAGGCCATACAGCCAGAAACCAGGCCCCAGGTGATCATCACGCGGGCAATCCAGATGCGGGCACCAACTTTATGCAGAATTAAGTTTGACGGGACCTCAAACAGAAAATAGCCGAGAAAGAATATGCCAGCGCCCAGCCCGAATACGGTGGGTGAAAATCCCAGATCCTGATTCATGGTCAGGGCCGCAAAACCGATGTTCACCCGGTCCAGAAATGCGATGAAATACAGCAGCATGATAAAAGGTATGATGCGAAGGGTAACCTTGCGCATAACCTTTTTTTCGAGGTCATTATTCATTTCGCGATGCTCCACAGTCATGTAGGGTTGTTATTGTTTTGTAATAATCCCAGTATGAAGTTTTGAGCAGCTTTATCATCGGCACAGCTTTATACAAATAATTTGCATAATCAGATTCTGGTAAAAAAATGGATATAAATCAGTTACGTTGCTTTATTGTGCTGGGTGATGAGCTTCACTTTGGACGGGCTGCCCGTAAGCTTGAAATGATGCCTGCGTCACTGAGTCGTTTCATCAGACTGCTTGAGGAGGATTTGGGAATAAGGCTGCTGAACCGTTCAACCAGAAACGTCTCGCTGACGCCTGAAGGGGCGGCTTTCCTGAATGAGGCCAAAACCGTTATCGCGGATTTCGATGCGCTGCGGTTGCGATTCCTTAAAAACAGCTTAACGCAGAAAAGAACGCTACGAATTGGCGCTATTGACAGCGCCGCCAGAGGACTACTGCCGAAACTAATTAATCTGTTTGTCAGGCAGTTTCCTGACGCGGATATCCATATTACGGAAGATAAATCTCACACTCTTATTCCGCGGCTTTTATCGGGGTGGCTGGATGTGGTCCTGATACGCCCTCCTGAACAGGTTGATGCCATGCTGACGACGCGTTTCATCGCGAATGAAACCTGCGTGCTCGCTGTTCCTGCCCATCACCGGCTTGTTAATTATCCCGAGGTCACCATCCGTGATTTTTGTCATGAGCCGGTGATCATGCCAGAAAGGCGTACCCGGCCTCACAGCCATGATCTCACGATGAATGTGTTCAAAGCGGGTGGCTGCACACCTGTCATTGCACAGTATGCTGAAGAGAAACAGACCATCCTGAGCTTTGTTGCTGCCGGTCTGGGCATTGCTCTGGTGCCGTCATCCTATAAAAATATGAATGCTGACGGGGTTAAGTATCTGACTTTTTCGCCAGTCATAGACATTGAGGGGCTGCCGCTCAGTGCGATGTGGCATCAGGGAAACAATAATCTTTATGTCAGCGCCCTGCTGGATATGCTTGCTGATAATCTCGATGCGCTGACCCATGACCTGTAAATATCGATTATTTTCAGGAATAAATTACCGGATCAGATAATTAATTTTTACCTGAGCGATGTACAGTTTTACCGATAGCATCCAGCCAGATAAAAGCTCAACCAAGGGCTTTATCACTCTTATTTTTCTGCGGGCTTATTGCGGCATGTCGCCAGTATATCGTCCGCTGCGACATATTCGCGGGTCTGAACGCCTGTCATGCCCAGCATGGTTGAAAAAAGACTATCCTGAGAATATTTTTGCGAAGTCGCCAGCCGGTTCAGGCATGTGTAGTCAACGGCATAACGCTGCTGGTAATCGGGTGACAGCCAGATCAGCAGCGGCACGCGAGTCTGAAATTCAGGTGCGATAGCATAGGGCAGGCCATGCAGATAGACGCCTTTCTCGCCCAGTGACTCACCATGATCTGACAGATAAACCAGACTGGTCGTAAACTTCTCCTGATGGGCTTTGAGTAATTCAATCGCTTTATCGACAATATAGTCCGCATAGAGAATGGTATTGTCGTACGTATTAATCAGCTGCTCCTGAGAGCACTCCTGTATCTGTTTCGTCTCACAGGTTGGCGTAAATTTACTAAACGCCGGGGGATAACGATGATTATAGGTTGGGCCGTGGCTGCCAATCGTATGCAGCACAATAACGCCATTACCCTGAAGCTGGTTGATATAGGCCTCCAGGCCATGGAAAAGCACCTCGTCATAGCACTCGCCTTTGATGCACATTTCCGAAAGATTCAGCGCTGTCATATCCTGATTAGGCACCCGGTCGCAGGCTCCTTTGCATCCACCATCATTCTCATGCCACAAGACGCTCAGGCCCGCCCGCTGAATGATATCCAGCAACCCCTCCTGATGACTGGCCAGCGCATCATCGTAGTGTCTGCGCGGCATATTTGAGAACATGCAGGGGACAGAGACTGCCGTAGAGGTACCACATGATGCGACGTCAGGGAAGTAGACAACGTCTTCTTCTGCCAGCAAAGGGTTGGTGGGGCGTGGGTAACCGCCCAGAGAAAAATTAGCGGCGCGGGACGTTTCGCCTACGACCAGAATCGTCAGGTTCTTTTTCGGGCCGTTAAGCATCTGGGGGTGTTGATGGGCATCTTCACCTATTTTCACCAGAGGAAGATTCGCCCGCTCACGATGATTATAGTAAGAGAGCGAGGCAGCAATAAAATTAGAAGGGCTCAGGGACTTAACCAGTTCGTGATTATTACGAAACAGTGAAGCGTAATCTTTATAAAATAACATGGCTATCACTGCTATCAACGCAACAGAAACAACCAGACTGATACCGCGCTGAATCAGGCTTTTCCATACCGGAAGTGATTTTTTGAAAGCGGGCCAGAAAGCCAATGCGGCCATAAAGATACCGGTCAAAGATATTACTAAGATCATTTTTGGCGTCAGCAGGGCCATGCTTTCAGCTGGCGTAGTATCCACCATGTTGGTGATCATTGAACGATCAAGAATGATGCCGTAGTGTTGAATAAAATACTGAGCCGTGGCAGAAACAATGATAAATAATGCAATGATTATTCTGTCCAGCCAGATGAAAGAGGCCAGCGTCACCACAATATTTATGACACTAAAAGCCACAATGGGCATGGACAGGAAAAAAAGAACATTGCTAATCCCGTCTGGGGCGATAAGCGACCAGGCCTGTCTGTAAAAAGCGAAGTTAAGAAAAACAGCGATATAAAGAGAAAATAATATGATATAGGTAACCCGGGTTAGTACGGGCTGACTGATATTAAATCGTGACATAAAGGTATTCCCTGACCTGGAAGAAATCGCGCCAATGGCATTTTTCTTAAATGATTAACAGGCTTTAATAAAAATCATGCGCTGTGAACCAGATGTAAAGAAAGGCGAGGACGATTGCCATGGAAATAATCACCGAAAAACACTCACTTGTTGAAATTCTAAACATTCAGTATGCCTGAAGGATCATTTTACACTATTCGCTAATGTTAAATAAAAATGAACTTTATGCTACAATTTGTGCGGTTTATGTGGCAGTTATGTGACATTGATCACGCCGTTTCGTTTAACCTGGCGATGTTTGTTAAGTGTTGGTAGCGGCGTAATGGAACGTTTTGAGCGCTGCGATCGCGGTGGGCTGGAACCGGAATTATCCTCTCAGTTAACATTACCTGGTCTTTAATTCTCTTTTATAAATCTGTAAGCCGCCGCGATTACCAGACTAAGAAGGGTGAATCCGCACAGATAGCATCTATGTTAAAAACCCGGCTTGTCCTTAAACCTGCGGTTGAAACCACTGGCCCGTACGCTGCTACTTCTGCGATCAGGGTTTCAGTTCTCTCGGGATTACGTTTCAGACTGACAATTTATTCGCAGGACTATCAGGCTTTGTGGGCTTAATCGCCGTTTATGCTGACAAATAAGAGCTTCGGCAGCAGGAAGTGATCTGAAAACTCAGTTTGCAAATCACTCCAGCCGTTTCACCTTAAGCGAGCTCTCACAACAGGATTTCAAGCCACTCGGTAAAGACACGCACTTTATGGGAGAGGTGACGATGCGGATAAAGAAGCGACAATTTGCGTTCAGGAGAAGCATTGGCAGGCAACACTTCTGTTAACAGCCCGCGGTCAATATAGGGTTGCAGGAAGACATCCATTCCCTGCATGATTCCCAGGTCGGCAAGACCTGCAGCAACGTAAGCTTCTGAGTTATCGACAACAAGTTTACCCGGTGAGCTGATTTCAGCGATACCTCCGGGAATAGTGAATGTCCAGGGCATAATTTGTCGGCTGCTGCTATTAATCCAGTTAATAGCCTGATGATGCTGCAGGTCTTCCACCGTTTAACGAAAAGGCGGGCCTGAATAAATATCCTCGTAAGCGGTCTGTTCAGGCCCGTTTGTATAAAATTAAACTTCTTTACGGCCCAGATATTGCTCTTTCATCAGCGAAAGGGCAATGCCGATATCCAGTGCTGGCGAGGGGGGCATGATATTGGCTTTGCCCAGCGACAGCATATCTGCAATATGCGGGTTATCCTGTTTCATCATGAAATCCGCCAGCAGCGTGCCTGCCACGGTCTGCTTTGAAATGCCTGCGCCGTTACAGCCGCCCGCCGTGCAGAGAAATTTGTTCAGCATACCCCATTCTGGCGCGCCGTTACGCGTGACGCTGATGGTGCCAGACCAGGTGTGGGTGATCTTCACACTGCCCAGCGTCGGATAGACTTTCTTAAATAAGTGCTCATGCAGCCGGGTCGCCTCGTAAGTCCGGGCCGCATTCACCTGACCCCTGAGCGCGGGTATGACATGCTGGCGAATCAGGAAACGGCGATCTGAGGTAAAACGGAAGGTCGCTCCGGCAATCGCATTAACCGGCGTGAGTCCCCAGCTCTGCATCGGGGGCAGGGTAGCCAGTTGTTCGTCCGTCAGCGGATCGGTGATGCTGGCGAAGGTAGCCATGGCAGCCTGACGCGAAAGCCCCGGACGCAGCTCCGGCGATAGTGCATTGGTAGCCAGCATCACTTTTGGCGTTTTGATCATACCAAATGGTGTCAGCACTTCAGCCATGCTGCTGTAACGGATCCCCAGCACGGGTGTGTTATCGAAGCGCTGAACATTCTCAGGTAAACACGCGTTCAGGCCGGCAATCAGCTGCGCCGGATTAACCAGCACGCAGCCCGGTGTATAAATCCCTTTGCTGTAAAAGCGCGTACCGAGTTTCTGGTACAGCTCCTCGCTGTCTGACATCTGCCACGGCTCGTTCATCAGATCGAGATGGCTGGCATACTCCTTTAAAATAGCGTCATTACCAGGTTCAGCCTGACAGTGATATTTGCCGACCCGTTCCCAGTCGCACTGAAGATGATGCTGCGAAATAACCTGCTCCAGCTGACGAATGCCTTCCTGAAGTAAATTCCGGTATGCGTTTGCCTTTTTTAATTCGGCAGTTGAACTGCCAATATTATGCGGCAGGCCGATAACGAAGCCGGAATTACGTGCCGATGCGCTTTGCTGTGTGCTATGAGCTTCGACGATGATGATTTTCAGGTTCGGATTGATTTCCGCCAGACGGCGCGCAAAGGCGACGCCTGCAAATCCTGCCCCGACGATGACCGAGTCTGCAGTGATATCGCCCTGCAACGCTGGCTGTGGCGAAAAACTGTGCTCACCCGCAGGCCAGCCCGGTTGATTATGATTGAATGGTATTGATGCGTAGCGCAATTCCCTGTGCCTTATATGAAAAATAAAGCAATTTTATAGGGGAAAGCGGGATGCCTGTGCCAGCGGTAATCTGACTAATCTTGATTTCAGACAAGTAAAATAAAGGGTTTTTTCTGCACAACCCGATGCGTGCGAATTTGCGGAGGAAAGAGGATAACGCGCCCACAGAGTTTTATGTTTTGCTATTCAGGTCCGATGATCACGCTGTTAATTTCAGCCACCACCTGCATCGTTGCCTCTTCAATGCTCCCCTCATTGCGGCATAAAAACCAGCCGTTATTCGCAACTTCCTGCTCAAACGCGCGGGTGCAGGCGATATGTTCTTCCAGCCGATGAATTACCGTACTTCCCAGGCCACGCGATCGTGCTGCGGCTCTTTCCCAGGAAACCTCTGGCGCGGTGACGACCCCGACATGCAGATCTGGCGCGCGGACGTTGTGTTCACGGTTTAGCTGCAAAATCTCTGTAAAAGAAACCATCCGTCGAAACGCGGCATCCGATGGATACCAGCGATCCATCAGGATAACGCTGTCCTGCGGCTGTTTAGTCAGTACGTTCTGTGAAATCCAGGCGCGGCTGACAGCAAAGCGCTGACAGATTTCCCATTCCAGATCTGCCGAGGGATCTCTGGCGAGCCGGTTAACCAGTGCCATGGATTCCGACCTGAAAGGATCGCTCTTTTTCTCGCTGAGTCGGATCACTTTCATGTTGTCTGCCCTCAGCACGTGCGTGATGGCCTCCAGCAGCGTGGTTTTACCGGCTCCCTTGGGGCCATCCAGAGAAACAAACAGCTGACGACTCATGCCAGGGGGGACGATTGAGTCAGGATTGCAGTAAAAGGTACATTCGCCAAAAGCATGTTATTTCCTGGTGTGATAAGCGGGTATTTTCCTGAGCCGTCGGCCCTGGTTGCGAGAACAAAATCGAGGAGTAGTCACAGACAATAATGGAACGGCTCTGCCTGGCAGGCTTTATCATCCTCTTTTCGTGCTCATGAATTAAAACCTGCGTCCTGTAGTTTACGGGAACAGCCAGGTAAACGAAAAGATCATGATTTAGTCTGCTGACGGAGGGTTTGAGAGAAAAACGGACCTGAACGTATGCGGCTATAAGTCAGCTCACATAGATGCAGGCTAAAAATCGTTTCTGACAGGGAATCGCATCGCATCAGTTAACCCGCAACGGGTAACATTTTGTCCAGTTGTAGTTGATCTTTGCCAGCGTCAGTTCTCCGGCGACCTCCCCAAAATCAACGGCCTGACGTTCCAGAAAATAGTGACGTAAGGTTGCGGGTAAAAAAGCCGCGTTGTAGCGCAGCAGGGTGCTGTGCCAGAAGGGGGCCGGTAATGGGCTGCCCGAATGACGCATCATCAGCTCATTCTTCCAGTCAGAATCGAGCACATTTTCGCAGAATGACTGACGCATGGCTACGGCAGGACGTTCAGGGATCCCTGCGAGCAACAACTGACCGGGCAACGCAACGAGCCGGAGATCCCTGATAACGATTTTCTTCGCCTCAAATCCGGTCCAGATAGCCGTCAGCTGATCCACTTTTTCGGGCAACGGCGCGTTTTCGTGATAGAGGGGCAGGGTCAGAGGTAAGAAGGTAAAATGAAAACCGTCTGCTGGCAGAACATCGGCCAGCGGATCATCGCTGGTGAGTTGCTGCAGTTCACGCAGCAGACGTGAGACATCAGAGGATACAGACGGTTGTATGCCTGCTGCGAGAGCGAGTTTTACCGGATCGTAGTAATTTCCTTGCCTGATATCGCCAATGCCTGCATTTTCCCGCCACATCGCAACGGTATTCTCATTTGCAGAACGGTAAATGTTGTGCAGATTCATCGATTCCATGTCAGACCTTTTGCCATTTAAATCTGTTTGTCGCTAAGGATATTTCTTACTGACGTTTCAGGCTACCTGATTAATCTTTGAGTGATCATTCGGACATTAAAAAAATGTGAAAGGTTAATCCAGTGTGGATCTCATCAGGCGTGTCTCTGTGGCTCATCGCGAGCGTTTAACAAGGTGCTAAACGTGCGCCTCGGCCTTATAGCGAACAGTGGCAATTTTTACAGACTGGTGGGTAATCTGAAGCAAAAAGGCATTTGAATCACATTGCAGTATCAGCTTTTAACACGCCAGAATTTCCCTGGTAGCCAGATGTACATGGGAAATGACTGGACAGCCATTATGGTGAATCGGTGCAGAGGCCGGTTTTCTGTCAGAGGAATCGACAGGGATGACGCACGAGCCGGAACGCTGAATGGTGCCGAATAAGCTGCCATTGCTCAGGCTGACACAATACGGTGTTTTTTAAGTTGCCTGAGCTGGCAACTCCATCAGCTTTTACAGTTCAGGTCCTGCAGCATAACGTATCAGCATTGCTGTGCTGTCTGTTTAGTCTGCAGGCATGAGGCCGCCGGAGTAATCAACCTCCGACAGACCGCGTTAACAGCATACGGATAATTACTTAGATGCCCTGGCTCCGCTCATCCCGGGAGAACCATCATGTCCTCCCTGACTCCCGCCGCTGCCACCCTGACCGCCGACGCCGCCTGGACCCGCATCGCCGCCGTTTCCGCCATTACCTGATCCGTCACCATTACCGCCGTTTTCACCCCCATTACCACCGTCGCCGCCGTCTCCGTTGCTGCCAGAACCCGCATTCCCTCCGTCTCCCCCGTTTCCATCACCGCCACCGTCACCACCGTCGCCACCGTCGCCGTCTGCCAATGCCGCAGTGCTGAATATTCCTGCCGCCAGTGAGGACGTTACAGTGAATACGACAATGAAAGGTCTCAGTAATGCTGAGGTGAGAATAATGAGGTATGCAACTTTCCTGAGAAGGTTTTTCATATCATCTCCTGCGTTGTGAATTATATGCCGCCGTCATCACCACTATCACCGCCACTGCCATCACCGCCATCACCACCATCACCGCCGGGTGAATTATTCCCGCTTCCTCCGTTGCCACCATTCCCTCCATCAGCTCCGTTTGTGCCTCCATTTCCGCCATTTCCGCCATCTGAGTTGGAACCCGTGCCAGCGTTACCGCCGTTACCGCCATTTCCGCCGTTTTCACCCGGACCACCGTCACCGCCGTTTCCACCATCCGAAATCAGTGATAAAGAAGCAGAAAGTAGACTCGGGTATGCCGAAGATGCATAACCGTAATGTGTTAAAACCGCCAGCAGCAGAGTGGAGCACCTTAATAAGGTTCGGCATCGTTTACAGATGTTGTGACTGGTCATTGTTACCTCCATCACCGCCAGCCCCGCCGGGGGCGTTATCTGTTGATCCGCCATCACCACCGTTTCCGCCATTGGCGCTACCGGGTGTACTTTTATGATGTTTATGGTGCTTGTGACGGGTTTCAGTCCCGGCGCCTGCACCGTTCCCCCCATTTCCGCCGTTACCACCTGAAGCAGAACCGTTACCGCCATTACCTCCGTTCAGACAACCGGTGCCTGGTACGCCATTTTTACCATTTTCTCCGTTGGGTGAAGTGGCGTTCCCATTCTGTCCGTTCTGACTTTCACAGTCAGACAGCTGGATAGTGCCCTGCGGCAATGTCTGACTGAAGACCGGAAGGGAAAAAAGAAGTCCTGCCGAAAGCGGCATGAGAATCAGAGTGTTGAGCAGCTTTGACATAAAATTTCCATCCTTTAATTAATGGCCGACTTCCGGAGGCGACCATTTTTAGTAAGATTTAACAGCCTGATTACGCACCGCCGCCGTCACCGTCACCGGAACCATTGCCGTTAGCTGAGCCGTTGCCAGTGCCGTTACCATTACCGCTGTGGTTCCCGTTACCGCTGCCGCTGTTATTACCGCCATCTCCGCCCGGGCCACCTGGAGAATTGGCTCCAGAGCCGCCGTTCCCGCCGTCACCACCATTAGCATCGCCAATAAGTACGAAGGGATGGGAGGGGCGGTCAGTAAGCGGTTCGTTGATTAACGGTGCGGCGACAGAAATTCGCGCCGCCGAGAGAACAAAAAGGCCTAAAGCAAGAGTTAGTTTTTTATGTCTCATAATCCATCCTTAAAGGTAAGAAATACATGAGATAATCGCGGCCCATTACGTAAGTAATGAGCCATTTGATTAAAGATAAATTCATTAAAAATTAAAATCACAGGAGTGTAATGAAACGTATATCGATGTCTTGGGATATTTTTGTTTGAATTTTAGTGGAAGCATCGGAGGTGTTAATTATTAGTTAAGTTATTGATTTTTTCGGTAAAATTTAAGGCTAATAATTAATCTGCTAATGGTTTACTTTTTTCATGAATATACACACATTACACTATTATTAAAGTGGTTTTTCTATCAATAAACAAAAAGTGGCGTATATAAATTTAAGAAAAAAGGCGAAAATGTCATTTCTGTATAATTATGCTGAACATTAAAAGGGATGTTCTGATAGATATTATTTAACGAATGGCACTTTGAAAGAGTATTGCCCGTTTTTCAGCTGAGGCTATGAAGGGTTAAGCGATTACACAAGCCAGAACGCTGGCCAAAAACCTGCGAAGGCATCGTGATGCGCTGCTACAGAAATCCTTTCAGTAAAACTATTAAGCCCGCCTGTCAGTCTGTTTTGTGCAGGTCAGCGAGCGTCTTTCATAGCTAAGGCTGAATCACCTTTCCCTGCTCATCAAGCAGATCTGTCAGGAGAGCTGTGCCATCCTCTCCCACGCGGAATGCCCCGTAGCGTGCCTGCGCGAAACGCTCGCCATGACCTTCCTGAAAGAAATAAGCGTTGGTGCCGACGGTCAGCGATCCGGAGTGTTGATGGTATTTCACCCGTAGCTGATTCGTATGTAGCGGCTCACCCTGATCAAACCGGGCCTGAGTTGCATGACGCTGCGCATCGAGATCCACAACCAGGGTCCTGCTGGTGGGCAGGCATGGCGATGACCGGGTCGCGCCGCAGGCCACCACCTGTTGATACAGCGTCTGCTCCAGCGATCGGGTGAGGGCATAATTCAGGGCCATGTAATCACCCTGCATCAGGGATCGCGGGTCAACCGGCGCAAGGGGTAAAATCATGACCGCACCCTGTTTCAGCAACTGCTCTTTTTGCCAGATGCTGATATTAACGGTCACCAGCGCCAGCGCTATCACCGCGCCTGCAAGCCATCGGCTCTTATTACGCATTCTCACTCGCACCTCCGGTTTGTGCGGGTAACGCTTTTGTGACGCCCCACGCCAGCCCCAGCAAAACCAGACCGCCAGCCAGCAGCAACAGCGCTTTATGCAGCAGCATCACCTCCAGGAAGTAATACCAGCCAATGACATAGAGCACCACGAACCCGCCACTGACCACCAGCAACCCCGGACTTCCCAGATAACGCGACATCAGAATCAACCATAAGCCCAGCCCGATACCTGGGGCATAAAGGGCGGCAGCCCCGCAGATCACGGCGGCGGGCAGTGTAATTATCGAAAACAGCGGCTGCCCGCTTCTTTTCTGACTGAGCGCACTCAGCACTAAACCTGCCGCAATACCGGTGCCTGTCGCAGACTGAAGCATCGAAAACTGCGCAGAAGACCAGAAAAAATCCATGAGAACCGCCGCGTTTATTCCGAGGAAACTCAGCAGCATCAGACCCGCCGGAATGCCATACAGCAGCGGATGTACGGCGTCAGCATAGGATCCTGCCAGTAATTCCAGCTGATGGCTGACAATCCACAGCCACAAAAACATCACCGCTGCCACCAGCAGGGAAACAGCAACGCGGCCTGCCATTGGCGACAGGTAGTGCAGGGAAAGTAAATAGCCTGCCAGCACCAGAAAAAAAGTCAGGGCAGTGATGGCCATAAAGCGGTAAGTGCGGTCAGGCATCGCCACCGTCATCGCCGTAAGAATCGGTAATGCGCACAGTGAGCTCAGCATCATAAAGCTGACGTCATTGCTCTGGATTTGTAACACAACGCCGAAAACCAGACCGCACGTCGCCGCAATGGCCCATGCCAGCCCGAGGTGATACTTACCGTCACGATCGCTGCGTAACAGGCCGCGGGCAATTACGGCGAGGACCAGTGAAGGCAGGATAAGGGTGACAGCATTCTGGTCATCGAGCAGGTCAGTGGAATAGAGCACCAGTGCCATCAGTAACAGAGTGATAATCGCGGCGACCCAGCCTCCGACGCTCAGCGCAAGCCTCAGATACCAGGGCAGGTCCGATGCGTGACCACGTTGCTGAATCTCCCTAATCTGTGCGTCGCTCAGCAGGCCCTGCTGACGAAGTCCGTCTGTCAGTAAGGTCAGTCTGGCCGGAGCCAGATCGATCGGTCCCTTTTCAGCCAGTTTGCGCTGCCACATCAGCAGGATCGAACCATTTGCCGCTACCCAGAAAATCATCAGGACGCCGGTCAGGTACAGGTCAGCCGTAACATTGGCCACCAGAAATAACTGCATGATCAGCGCGCAGCCCACAACCGTCAGGCTGGCGATGCCCAGCGTCAGTATGCAGAGATCCACATGGCGATAGCGGTACAGGTAATAGCCTGCCAGCAGGGTAACCACCCAGCCGCCCGTCACTAACGTAAAGTGGTTAGCACCGTGCCAGTCAGAGATATTTCCGGCCATGATGGCGGTCAGCAGCAGCAGTAAATATCCGGCCATGACGCGTGAGAACCAACGGCTTGCCAGCCAGCTCTCAGGATGATGTGTTATTGCCCGCCAGGCCAGAACTTCCCTGATAATCAGGCAGGCTGCCAGCAGCGCCAGATAGCCGTGCAGCACTGTCGTCGGGAGCCAGAAAAAGCTGTCAGACACGGCAAGGTCCAGCAGTGACGTCGGTAACATGGCGGTGTAATAGAGCTGGAACGCCAGGTTAGCGACCAGCCAGCTGCAAAACCACAGGCTGTTTTGCCGGGCAATCAGCGCCAGCGGCAGAAGAACGCATAACCAGGCCCGGAAGAGCTCCCAGCTATCCGCACCCGTCTGATAAATCTGCCCGTAAAGCGCAAACAGGGCACCGAAACTTAATCCTGCTGCCAGCAATGCGCTGCGTGCCAGCGTGCTGTACCAGCGCCACCAGACCACTACTGCCAGTGCGACGATCAGCAGTTCGGTGAGGGCAAATTTCGCCATCTTCGGCATCCTGGCCCAGTTCCAGGCAATAAAAAACACCGCACCTGCAACCAGTGACAGTAATCCCAGAAAGCAAAGTACCGGGATAAGAAACTGACGCCACTGCGAATCTGAGGGTCTGATACCACAGAAAGCAAAGATGCGCTGGCAGGTCTCTGGGCTCAGGCTTCCTGCTTTGACCAGATGCCCGATTTGACGGCAAACATACGCTGCCGTTCGTGATGGCATCCCGGTTATCTTATCGGCCGTAATCCCCCTCATATTTTCCGTGCCTCTGTTTGCGGTGTGACTTTGACGATGTTAACCACGGTTCTTCCCTGTGATGGCGCTTTGATGAGCGGCAGATAATTTTGCTGAACAAATGTAAACATCTTTTCCGGGATATAACAGCGTAAATCAAAGGCGGGGAGTGAACGCTGCGCGATCTGTCGCATTGTTATGATCGTGAGCATCGTTAACCAGAAGTACCTCCGTTTACTGATGTCCTGACACGGACCATTTTGTCTGAACAGACAGTTTCATCTCTCTTAATTCACGGGAAAATAATCACTCTGTTAACCGCCAGTGTTTCCCGGTGATTTCATTTTTCTGTCATTTTTATTCTCTAGGCTCGTGTCTTTGCTCAACGGATATAAAAATATGAAAATAAAAGCGATTTCTCTGGTTGTCGGTTGCGCACTCTCGTTATCAACGCTGGCGGCACAGTCGAAGGTCGAAAGCTACATCGTCAGTTTCCCCGAAGGAACGCGCGTGAGCTACAACGGTGCGTTCGCCAGCGCATTTCCTCAGGGTCTGCCGATGGGTATCGGCTCCGGTTTGCTGTTTACCGGTAAGCAGGGAGATGCGCTGACCTTTGTTACCGTCACCGATCGCGGGCCCAATGCCGACTCGCCTGATGTGGGTAAGAAAGAGGCAAAAATATTCGTCACGCCAGGCTTCGCGCCACTACTGATGAATATTCGGGTACAGAACGGCAAAGCCGAGGCCACAGATGTCCGACCATTGCATGACGATAAGGGAAACGTTAACGGATTGCCGTTGCAGGATGGCGTCATCGGATCAACCAATGAAGTCGCGCTAAGCGATACGCTGAAAGCGCTGCAGGGTGACAACCGTGGTCTGGATACGGAAGGCATTACGCCGGATGGCAAGGGCGGATACTGGCTGTGCGATGAGTATGGTCCGTTCCTGATTAACGTAGATGAGCGAGGTAAAATCCTGGCGATTCACGGGCCGCAGGCAGCCGAAGGGGAGAAATCCATCGCGGGCGGTCTGCCGAACATACTCAAATGGCGTCAGCCAAACCGTGGTTTTGAGGGGATTACCCGCATGCCTGATGGGCGTATCCTCGCCGCGGTGCAGAGCACGCTGGATATCGACGGTAAAAGTAAAAAGCAGGCGCGCTTTACCCGCCTGGTGAGTTTCGATCCGGCGACCGGGAAAACCGCAATGTATGGGTACCCGATCGACAGCGAGGCTTACAGTAAAAACAGTGACGCAAAAATTGGCGATATCGTGGCGATCGACAATCAGCATATCCTGCTGATAGAGCAGGGCACCGACAAAAACGATGCGATGCGCAACCTTGTTTATAAGGTGGATCTCAGCCCCGCTACCGAGCTTTCAGCATATGATAAGCCCGGTGAATATCCCGAGTCTGACGACGAGAAAACGCTGCTGAATCGTGGCATAAAGTTCGCCGCTAAAAAGCGGGTGGTTGATTTACGTCAGCTGGGCTGGCAGCAGGAGAAAGCCGAAGGGCTGGCGCTGATCGACAATAAAACGCTCGCGGTCACTAATGACAATGACTTTGGCGTGAAAGCGGTGATGCAGAATCCGGTTGAAGGTAAGAAGCGTAAGGATTATCGGGTGACGGAGCAGGGGACACTTACGGTGGATGACAAGCCGGTTGCCACGACGATTGGTCTGAAGCCGCTGAAAAAACCGGAGTCAGACAGTGAGTTGTGGATTATCACGCTGGCGGAATCGCTGAAATAAATGCTTTTCTGATTCGGGGCTTCACCCCTTTAGCGCAGGTGATGATGAGACACGGCGTAATACATTTGCTCTTGCCCGTCGCGCATTGAGCCAAAGGGGAGAATCCTGAGTGGAAAAGTACAGGCGCTACCGGCCGCCGCTTCGCATTGGCGCGCATTTAGTAAGCTGGATGTTAGCTGAAGTGAGTTGCTGAAAGCGGCAATGCCGGCAGAGGTCCGAAGGCGCGGTATGAATCCACCAGTGAATCGAAAAGCGAGATATCAGAGCGACTTCTGGCAATAAGCTGGGCACCGGCAATGGCCGTGAAAATTGCTCGTGCTCTTGATTCACTCTCCTCTGATTCGCACACCTTTGCCGCCACCAGAAGCCTGTTCAGCCATGCAATGTTGACATCAGCAAACTTCTGAATCTCTTCGCTCATCTCAGGGGGTAAAGTATCTTTTTCCGCACCCATGAAACTGCCCAGGCAGAGACGATTGTCGGCCTCCAGCGATCTGCGGAATATTTCAGGAAAGCGATGCAGAGCATCAATCGGAGTGGGACTTTCTGATTCGATTGTTTCCAGCGCGAGCACACCGTCCTCCCAGTATCGTCTGGCAACCGCAGTGCCCAGAGCGGCCTTACCTGGAAAATGGTAATAAATACTCGCCGCTTTAATACCCACTTCCTGGGCGAGGTCGCGGAAATTCAGACCATTGTAACCCTGGGATTGGGCAATTTTTTTGGCCGCCAACAAAATGGCTTCCCTGGCGTTGACGCTCATCTTGATGCCTTAGGTATTGGGATACTTTCTTAAACTGGGAACGCTAATTTACAGTAAACGCTTACCGGGTGACAGGCAGATTGTCAGTAAGCGCAATGAGTTCGATGCGTCCAGGATGCTCAGGCAGATGTCACTTCATTAAGATTCAGCAAGCGACATCGACAGCCGACGCTTTCCGGAAAACCGTGCTCACCGGGAAAGTCAGCAGATAACGATCCCAGTGTACCAGCGTTTCCAGTAAGAGCGGATTACCGGGCCGGCGAATCCAGCTCAGGAATGCCGCTATTGCCATCGGCGTAGGCTGCCTGGAAAGCGGGACGTTTAGTCCAGCGCTGCCAGTACGCATCTAAGAACTCAAAACGCTCGTCCAGTGGGGTGGCATTGACCGGGAATTTCGAGAAAGCGATCGCGGTTGCCAGCGTAATGTCCGAGAAGGTCGGAGCATCTCCGCCGAGCAGCCATTCGCGACCGTCTGACAGGTGACGATTGACCAGAGCGGCGTGAGACAACGCTTCCTTACGGCAGTGTTCGCCCCAGGCCTCATTTTTGGTCAGTTCCAGCTTGAAGCCAAGCCCGGTGTGCAACACGTGGAACGCGGTAACGATGCGGTACAGGATATGTACCCACACCCGGTTATCCCACATATTATCCAGACCCTGTTCCAGCGCGGTCTCTCCCATAATCCTGCGCCCCGGATACGCCTGATCAAGATAACGAACGATAGCAGCCGTTTCGGAAATATAACTACCGTCAGCCAGTTGAAGGGTAGGCGTTTCACCCCACGGGTTCATATTCAAATGACGCCAGCCACGCTGTTCTCCTCCGGGAGACATGTCATAGATGGTCTCGGCAAACTGATCAGCGATGCCCTTTTCGTGCATGAACAGACGCAGACGCTGTGGGTTCGGAAAGGCCGAAGGCGAGGTGAAAAGCTGAAGTTTAGCGGTCATGGTCAATCCTGTGGGTTGGTGGCTGAGTTGCCTAACAATTGTTAGGTAGATAAACCTTAGCTGCCAGATCGACCTACGTCAATGCCTACCTAACATTTGTTAGGTAAATATTCTGGCAGTCCATCTGGTCGGTACAGCATCTCAACGCAGGCTGAGCTGAAGGCGGGAACAGGATGACGCAGGAGGGTTGAACGAATGCAGATGACGGGTGTGGAGCGATGCAAACGGGTATTCAGGTGCAGTGCTATTCCGAAAAGGCAATGGGTTGAGGTGGTCGCAGTCAGGTCTGCCCATGTAGCCGACGGGTGTCGGCATCTTAACGGGTTACGAAAACAGGCGGCCGCTACGAGCGGACGTTTAATAACACATCTGTTTTCAGGAAGAATGCCGGATTACCCTGATATTTGTTGTCAGTGCTATCCGGGCCTCGTTCGTTCGGTTTACATTCCCAGACTGGCCAGCAGGTCGTCTACATCATCCTGACTGGCAGGAGTTTCTGATGAGGAAGCGGGTTTAGACGGCGCACTGGCCGTGCCATGTGAGCCGGTGTTATCACGGATAACCTGTATCAGCTGTTGCTCAGCCTGATTCAGCACGGCCATCATCGCCTGGACTATCTGTCCGGTGAGATCCTGGAAGCCCTGTGACATCATAATCGCGTGCAGCTGCTGTTGTGTCAGACCCGTGATACGGGGGACTTCATCCAGCAAGGCAGCGGTATCCACTGCTAATACCTGAGCCTGTTCTTTGTCCGACGGATTCCCGGAAGCGGCATCCCAGCGTTGTGTGAGTTTCTCCGCTTTTTCGCCCAGTTCGGTTTGCAGAGGCTGCGTGATCTCCACGCTGTTGATGACGCCTTCTGCGGCTTCACGGGTCATTGTGACCACATAACCCAGTCTTTCACGGGCGTTCGGGATACTTCCCGCCACATCGGCAATGGTTTTATCAAGGCCCAGCTGTTGCAGACTGTCGCGAAGCTGCCGCAGGATGTAGCCAGCACGTGCCGTAATCTCGGTAATTTCCTGCTGCTTACTATGGGTGTCGGATGGTGACATGGATGCTGTTTCCTGCGTACGAAGTGTCGATAACTGAGGTTATCGGCAGCGTCCGGCGGTTTATTAAATTTCCTGTGATTTTTCCCTCAGAACAGACGTATCAGAATGTTAAGAAGACGCCTCGGCACGGGGGTTGTCAGGTTTGGGAAAGAGAAAAATGCGGCTGAATATCTGTGTACACACAGCGGGCTTTTCTGCATGGAGCAGAATGCCAGTGGCAACCATTAATAATGGTGCTTTTAATAACCGGTCGATGATCTGAAGCGGAAACTGGCGCATCAGGTAAATATTCATTGCTGCTGTGAACGGTATAGTATCTGTTCAGACAAACGGCGAGAGGTTGTAATCAAATGCTTACGTATATCACGACTGGTACAAATGACCTTCAGCGCTCCGTGGACTTTTATGACGCTATTTTTAACGTCCTCGGCTATTCGCGACAGCCAGCCTGGACAGAGGGCTGGGCAATGTGGGGAGATGATGATAATCCGGATGAGGGGTTCAGCTTTTGTATTTGCCCCCCTTTTGACGGACATACCGCGACGGCCGGGAACGGAACCATGTTCGCATTCAGTGCAGATAACGCAGAGCTTGTCAGACGCTTTCATGCAGCTGGCCTTCTTGCGGGTGGAGAGAATGAAGGCGCTCCAGGCACACGAACCGCATACGGCCCCGACTTTTATGTTGCCTACCTGCGCGATCCTGACGGGCATAAGCTGGCATGCGTTTGTCGGGGTTATTCTCCTGAAGCAGATAACTACACAGATGAACAGTAGTCATCCCATTGATAAAATTTCACGATTTAAGCGGTGACTAAGTCAGCCGTGAATTTCTGCGTTAACGGTGAGAAATCTTAATTCAGTATACGGCTGGCGCAGTGCGATTCTGGCACAAAGCGGAGATACCAGCATGGTGAAGTCTGCTGAAGGATAAAAGGAGACATGACATCCTGCAGTGAACTCATTCCTTATCGTTCTGACTCAGCCTGGGCCAGACGTAAATGATGCGCTATAAAGTTCGCTTTGAGCGCGCTGTAGCGATGAGCATCGTTCCTGCTGAGTCGTGCTGCTGAGTGTTTCAGCTCAGCATACATCCTTACGATGTGAGTGTTTTTTCGTAAGTAATCGCGGAAAACAAGATGTCTTAGTATCTGCCTATCGCCACTAGCAAATGCATGCACCTGATGGCTACGCTGATCGCCACCCTTAATGAAATATCTGCGCCCTGAAATCCCGTTCTCACCGCGGATAACATAACCGGCGTGGGCCATTGCACTATTGTATCTATCCAGTTCATGGATGTCGGAGACTTCCAGCAGTATGTCGATAATGGGCTTTGCTGAGAGACCAGGCACGGATGTGCTGCCAATGTGATGGACATCTTTAGCCACTCCACCGAGCAGTGTCTTTATCAGTAAACTTTCCGCTTCAAACATCTCAGGCCATTTATCATCGTATGGCACAACTATAACCGTCCGCATCAATACACCTCGTCAGCCCTGAATATGCAATTCATCCCTGAACCTCTGTGCCTGCTGCCGGCGTTCCCTGGTGAAAAAAAAGCGTCCACTGGCCTTCATCTGAACAAATCCAGTAAGAGGAACGTAATGCCGGATGGCTGCCATCAGCGTAAAACGTCCGATAGTGAAGCAGAGCGCAATCGCAGCCCATCTTTGTGAGCCGGAAATCGCTGCTGAGAATAAAGGGGGCATCCTTCTCTCTAAGCAGCGCCGTAATAGTCTCTGATCGGTTGACCATTACACCTGATCGGGTGATTTCCCGGAACGCAGGATGAAGAATCAGCTCAAGCCACTCCCGATCGTTTCGCCTGTCACCATGAAGGCTGCACTCAAGTAATCTGAGCTTTTCCAGAAGCATTCTGCTTACCCTCAAATGATCATGCCGGACGTTTCAAAGACTATAACAGTGCGCCTGTGTCTTCACTGCTGATACAGGCAATTTCTGATGGACATATTGTCTGCAAAGAGCGAGAAGCGGAAGTATGAATGTTTGTTTAACTCTATTGGCTTTTAGCCACTCTTATCCCAGGTCTTCGCGAGTTGGACCTTGAAAGTAGATACTGCTTATATGGCAACTACGTGGCTGAGTCAGCACAAAACGAATTGTTTCCCAGACTGAGCGCCCATTCATCAGACGTTCCCCCATTCTGGATTCACTGTCGACAAGCGTATCTAACCCTGTAAGTTCGAAATCCGGTGGATACAACCCGGTCACACGTATGTTTTCTTCGGACAACTGCTGTGACAGTTTGGTGATAAACCCGCTAAGCCCATGTTTACTGGCGAAAAAAGCAGGATGCGCAATTGAATCCGTAAAATTCGGGATCCCACATGAAGATATAATTGAGATGATATCAGCATTGTCTGAACGTCTTAACCCGGGCAGCAGAGCCTGAGTCAGCAGAATCGAACCTGTCAGACCTGAACTGACGGTATTGATAATTTCTGTGTCAGGCTGATCGTCTAATCTCCCTGATAACCACTGAGCAGCATTCAGGATTAAAATGTCTATAGGCTTGTCTGAAATTAACAGCTGTGAGGAAAACTGAGAAAGGGATTCAGGGCGTGTTAAATCACAGATATACCCTTTTGCAATGCCGCTTTCAGCAGTGATGATGCTGCAGGTTTTTTGAATATCTTCAGCCCGCCGTGCGCAAAAATCCACCTCGACGCCCTCTCGTGCCAGCCACACGCACAGCACCTGGCCAAATCCCCCGCCGCCACCGGTAATAACAGCTCTTTTACCTCTCAGCATCTTCATTCATCCTTTTCCTGATGACTATATGTGGATGTAGATATACATGAGGAAGTTAAGTGACATCTTTCAGTTAATGCCTTTTTACATGGGAACAGAAATAAGCTGCACCGCAAACTGTTTAGCGTGTGCCAGGGGATTAGCAATGTCCGCTTCTGGCACAAAGAGGACATCGGCTCCGTTCCGGGTCTGGGATCTTCCATTAGAGAGCCTTAGCCATACACAGAGATCATCAGGCCGTGATCTGATAAAGAAAAAGGTTCAGACTTCGAAGCACCCTGATTCGAAGAGCACCTGATTTCCCGCCCTCGTTCTCTGATCCTACCTCCCAGCTTTGCTATCAAACGGACAACCCAGGGACAAATCAGGACAACAGACGGCGAGCGTGTAGAACCCATCAACGCTCTCTGCTATTCATGACGTTAAATCACGTCTGTTGAGAGAGAAAAGATGAACTTTTATCGCAGTAAAGCATTTACCGGCTCTAAAGCCTGGGATGCTCAACACATTACCAGCTTCGATAATATCAGCGTGAAACTTCACTGGACCGATCAGCCCTATAAATGGCACATCAATGACGGACAGGAGGTTTTTGCTGTGATGGATGGGTGTGTTGAGATGCAATACAAAGAAAACGGTGAGATCAAAAGCAGGACACTCAACACAGGTGATATTTTCTATGCCAGCGAAGGGACAGAACATATAGCGCGTCCGCAAGGTGCCGCCCGCGTGCTGGTCATTGAAAAAGAGGGTTCCGTTTAATTAATGTCCGCTCCGTTAGCGGGTAAAGCCGGATGTCAGTGTCCGCTTTGGCCATCAGTAATACCAGCCAGCTACCTGTGAACGGGATAATCCTGCAGGAACTGGCAGACCAGACCTTTATTTGCCAGGGGCAGGCTGTCGATGTCTTATCCAGCCTGCCAGATTCATATAACCTCAGGCCGCGCGCACCTGCGGCATCGCAATATCTGCGCTGATACGTGCGCCGTCGGCATCAAACACCATGCAGTGGTGCGGATGGAAGCTGGGCCGCAGTGTCTGGTAAGGGCGGAAATGCACATCGCCCGGCAGCAGCATCTTAAAGCCATCGTGGCCGTGGCTCTGACCAAACAGATACGTATTATTGCCGAGTCGCTCAACGACTTCGCAGTGGAAGTCGATATTCAGAGGCGCATCGCCGTTTATCTGCAACTGTTCCGGTCGGATACCCAGGGTGATTTCATCTCCTGGCTGCAACGGGCGGATGGGCGAGGGGAGTTGCAGCCGGTGTTCGCCGTCGTTGATCAGGGCGACCAGCCCGCCAGGGCCACACTGCTCCACACGTGCGGGCAGGAAGTTCATCTTCGGTGAACCGATAAAGCCCGCAACGAAGCGGTTGATCGGGTTGTAGTAGAGTTCCATGGGCGAACCTACCTGTTCCACCTTGCCGTAGTTCATCACCACAATCTTGTCGGCCAGCGTCATCGCTTCCGTCTGATCGTGCGTCACATAAACCATGGTGGTTTTCAGCTCCTGATGAAGCTTAGCGATGTGCAGACGCATATCGACGCGCAGCTCTGCATCCAGGTTCGATAATGGCTCATCAAACATAAATACCCGGGGATTACGCACGATGGCGCGACCAATGGCGACACGCTGACGCTGTCCGCCGGAAAGCTGTTTAGGTTTGCGATCCAGCAAGTGCGCCAGCTGCAGCGTCTTCGCCACCATCTCCACCTGATGCTGAATCTGCGCCTTGGGCAGCCCGTTGACCTTCAGGCCGTAGCCGATATTCTCCGCCACCGTCATATGGGGATAGAGCGCATAACTCTGGAACACCATCGCCACGCCCCGGTGCGAAGGTGCCACATCATTCATCACCTCATCGCCAATCAGAATCTCACCGTCACTGATCTCTTCCAGCCCGGCAATCAGCCGCAATAGCGTGGATTTTCCGCAGCCTGATGGACCGACAAATACTGCAAACTCACCAGCTTCAATATCAAGTGCGATATTTTTCAGCGTTTCTGTTTTACCAAAGCGTTTGGTGACATTTCTCAATCTGATGCTGGACATGCTGAACCTCATGGCAAGGAGTTTGGCGGCTAAAATGTATGACGTATAACAGTTGGTCAGTTTCCACGTCAGCCCTGATGGTGCCTGCGTTGACTATAACGTTCCGTCAGGGCACGCCCTATCGCTGTTTTTGATTTCTGTAATACCGATCACACATTGGTGCAAACGGGCTGGAGCGCAGCACCTGTTCCGCGTAGCGTATGACTTAAATGCGATACGTTACTCATACTTCATATGCACTATCAGCATATGTTTATAAAAAGAACATCAGCAAATGGCAGCTAAAAATGTCATACCTTCACACGAGGCCGGTAATGAAAATCAAAATCAGCGTTACGCTACTCCTGTCAGCCATGATGCTTAATCAATCCGTCTGGGCCGCTCAGCAACTCACCGTCTGGGAAGACATTAAAAAATCGGACGGCATCAAAACGGCGATCGCCGATTTTCAGAAACAGTTCGGCGTTGAAGTGAAAGTGCAGGAGATGCCCTTTGCGCAGCAGATTGAGAAGCTGCGTCTGGATGGTCCGGCAGGTATCGGCCCGGATGTGCTGGTGATCCCCAACGACCAGCTCGGCAGTGCGGTGGTGCAGGGCTTGCTGGCTCCACTGAAAATCGATGCGGCAGAGCAGAGTGCTTATACGCCTTCGGCAATGGCCGCGTTCACACAGAATAACGTGGTCTACGGCCTGCCTAAGGCGGTTGAAACCCTGGTGCTGATCTACAACAAAGAACTGCTGCCCGCACCGCTGAAAACCCTGGATGAGTATCGCGCGTTCTCGCAGAAGCAGCGCGAGGCAAAACAGTATGGCCTGCTGGCGAAGTTCGACCAGATTTACTACAGCTGGGGCGTGATGGCGCCAATGGGGTCTTACATTTTTGGTAAAGACGCAAAAGGCGTGATTAACACGCAGGATATCGGGCTGAACACCCCAGGCAGCGTGGAGGCGGTGACGTACCTTAAGCGCTTCTTCAACGAAGGATTGCTGCCTGGCGGCATCATGGGTGACAACGGCCTTAACGCTATCGACTCGCTGTTTACCGAGAAAAAAGCGGCAGCGGTGATCAACGGGCCGTGGGCGTTCCAGCCTTATCAGGCGGCCGGGATCAACTACGGCGTGGCGCCCCTGCCGCTGCTGCCAAACGGCAAGCCGATGAGTTCCTTCCTGGGTGTGAAAGGCTATGTGGTATCGACCTGGAGCAAAGATCAGCCGCTGGCGCAGAAGTTCCTTACCTTTATCAACCAGCCGCAGTACGTGAAAGCGCGCTATCAGAAAACCCAGGAGATCCCACCGGTTACTGCGCTGATGAACGATCCGATTATCAAAGATGATGAGAAAGCCAACGCGGTCGCGGTGCAGGCGGCGCGAGCCTCAGCCATGCCGGGCGTGCCGGAGATGCAGGAAGTGTGGGGTCCGGCCAATGCGGCGCTGGAGCTGAGCGTTTCCGGCAAGCAGGAGCCAAAAGCGGCGCTGGATAACGCGGTGAAACAGATCACCATGCAGATTGAAGCGATGCAGGCCAGCAACCAGTAATGCCGGTTCACGGGATAACCGTACAGGATAAGGATCAGAGTGTGGCTATATCTTCCGATGAACATCTGGTGACCGCTAAGCGTCCACGTCGTCATGCGACGACTGGTGCGTTGCTGGCACTGCTGCCTGGCTTCGGCCAGTTTTATCACCGCCAGTGGGCGAAAGGCCTGTGCTTTCTGATTCTGCTCAGCAGTTTTACCGGCGTCTTCCACGATTTTCTGCGTGAGGGATTCTGGGGGCTATACACGCTGGGTGAATCGGTGCCGCGCGATAACTCCATTTTCCTGCTGGCGGAGGGAATTATCAGCGTGCTGATCGCCGCCTTCGGCGTGGCGGTCTGGGGATTGTCGGTGCGCGATGCCTGGGTCAATGGCGTTAAGCGCGACAGGGGGCAACCGCTTAACAGCGTGCGTCAGCAGTATCAGTTGCTGCTGCGCGACGGCTTCCCCTACCTGATGATTTCGCCGGGCTTTATTCTGCTGGTGTTCGTGGTGGTGTTTCCGATTCTGTTTGGTTTTGCCATCGCCTTCACCAACTACAACCTCTATCACACGCCGCCGGCGAAGCTGGTGGACTGGGTAGGATTCAAAAACTTCATCAACATTTTCACGCTGTCGATCTGGCGCTCCACCTTCTTCGATGTGCTGCAGTGGACGGTGGTCTGGACGCTGCTGGCGACCACGCTGCAGTGCACCGTCGGCGTGATGCTGGCGATTCTGGTCAATCAGAAAGACCTGCGCTTTAAACCGCTGATCCGCACTATCTTTATCCTGCCGTGGGCAGTGCCGGGTTTTGTCACCATTCTGGTGTTTGCCGGGATGTTCAACGACAGCTTTGGGGTGATCAATAACGCGATTCTCGACTTCTTTGGCATCGCACCGAAAGCCTGGATGACCGATCCGTTCTGGACCAAAACTGCGCTGATTATGATGCAGACCTGGCTCGGCTTCCCGTTTGTCTTTGCGATGACCACCGGGGTGCTGCAGGCGATCCCGGACGACCTCTATGAGGCGGCCATCATGGATGGCGCCAGCGCCTGGACGCGGCTGAAAACCATTACGCTGCCGCTGGTGCTCTACGCCATTGCGCCGATCATTATCACGCAATACACCTTCAACTTTAACAATTTCAACATCATTTATCTGTTTAACAACGGCGGTCCGGCGGTGGCGGGATCGAATGCCGGAGGCACGGATATCCTGGTGTCATGGATCTACAAGCTCACCATGTCGTCGTCGCAATATGCTATCGCCGCCACGATCACCATTCTGCTGTCGATTTTCGTGGTAGGTCTGGCGCTATGGCAGTTCCGCGCGACCCGGTCGTTTAAACAAGATGAGATGGCGTAAGGGAGCAGTTATGGCTAAGTCCGGCAGTATTAAACGCGAAAGGTGGATACGCCTGTCGCTGACCTGGCTGGTGGTGCTGGCCGTCTCGACCATCATCATTTATCCGCTGGTCTGGACGGTAGGGGCATCACTGAATGCGGGCAACAGTCTGCTCAGCAGTTCGATCATTCCGGAGAATGCGTCGCTTCAGCATTATCGCGACCTGTTCAACGGTACGGTGCCTTACCTGACCTGGTACTGGAATTCGATGAAAATCAGTTTCCTGACCATGGTGCTGACGCTCATCAGCGTCAGCTGTACCGCCTATGCCTTTTCCCGTTTTCGGTTTAAGGGACGGCAGAACGGACTGATGCTGTTTCTGCTGCTGCAGATGATCCCGCAATTTTCGGCGCTGATCGCGATCTTCGTCCTGTCGCAACTGCTGGGATTGATTAACAGCCACCTGGCGCTGGTACTGATCTATGTCGGCGGGATGATCCCGATGAACACGTATCTGATGAAGGGCTATCTCGACTCGATTCCCAAAGATCTGGATGAGTCAGCGCGCATGGATGGTGCGGGCAACTTCCGCATCTTTGTTGAGATCATCATGCCGCTGTCGAAGCCGATTCTGGCGGTCGTTGCGCTGTTCTCGTTCACGGGGCCGCTGGGCGATTTCATTCTCTCCAGCACCATTCTGCGCACGCCGGAACAGTTCACGCTGCCGATTGGCCTCTACAACCTGGTGTCGCAAAAAATGGGTGCCAGTTACACCACCTATGCGGCCGGAGCCGTACTGATCGCTGTGCCGGTAGCCGTGTTTTATCTGGCTTTGCAAAAATACTTCGTCTCTGGCCTGGCTTCAGGCAGCACTAAAGGATAAATCATGACGCCCAAAACATTGATTCTCGCCCTGGCGCTGGCCTGGGCGACGCCGCTGCTCGCCGCCGCTCAGCCTGTCATCGCCTCTGCCGGGCCGTGGCCCGCCGATTTTATCAAAGGTGCGGACATCTCTTCACTGGCTGAACTCGAGAAGCAGGGTGCGAAATTCTACAACGCGGATAATCAGCAGCAGGATGCTATCGCCATTCTGAAAGCCAGCGGCATCAACACTATCCGGCTGCGGCTGTGGGTCGATCCCACCGACGGCAGCGGTCACACCTACGGCGGTGGCGGCAATGACCTGGCGACCACACTGGCGCTGGCGAAGCGCGTGAAAGCGGCGGGACTTAAGCTGCTGCTGGATATTCATTACAGCGACTTCTGGACCGATCCTGGCAAGCAGTTCAAGCCCAAAGCCTGGCAGTCACTGACCTTTCCGCAGCTGGAAACGCGGGTGCATGACTATACCCGAGACACCATCAGCCGCTTTAAAGCGGAGGGCGTTATGCCGGATATCGTGCAGATTGGCAACGAACTTAACGGCGGCATGCTCTGGCCGGAAGGCAAGAGCTGGGGCCAGAACGGCGGCGAGTTTGATCGGCTGGCGGGCCTGCTGAAGGCGGGCATCAGCGGGCTGCGCGAGAACCTCAGCGATCCGCATCAGGTGAAGATCATGCTGCATCTGGCTGAGGGGACTAAAAACGATACCTTCCGCTGGTGGTTCGATGAGATCGTTAAGCGTGATGTGCCGTTCGATGTGATTGGCCTGTCGATGTACACCTACTGGAATGGTCCCATCAGTGCCCTTAAAGCCAACATGGATGATATCTCCCGGCGCTATGACAAAGACGTGATGGTGGTGGAAGCCGCCTATGGCTACACGCTGGAAAACTGTGACAGTGCTGAGAACAGTTTCCAGGCGAAAGAGGAGAAAGCCGGCGGCTATCCCGGCACGGTCGCGGGGCAGGCGGCCTATCTGCATGACCTGATTAAAGCGGTGCTGGCAGTGCCGGACCATCGCGGCAAGGGCGTGGTCTACTGGGAACCGGCGTGGATCCCCGCGCCCGGCAATACCTGGTCTACGCCCGCCGGCATGAAATATATCCACGACGAATGGAAACAGGGTAACGCCCGCGAGAACCAGGCGCTGTTTGACTGTCACGGCAAGGCGCTGCCTTCGCTACAGGTTTTTCATTAACTATCAGCACTCACGCTGATCTTTTCCTCTGAGGAACAGGTATGAATAAATTTCCCCCGCTGAGCGCCCGGGTTAACCGGTTGCTGCATGGTGCTGACTACAATCCGGAACAGTGGGCGCACCAGCCGGGCATTATTGATGACGATGTCGCGATGATGAAGCAGGCGAACTGCAACGTGATGTCAGTAGGTATTTTCAGCTGGGCGAAGCTGGAGCCGGAAGAGGGGCGCTATGAGTTTGGCTGGCTGGATGAGGTGATCGATACGCTGTGGTTGCAGGGGATTTCCGTGTTTCTCGCCACACCGAGTGGGGCCAGGCCTGCCTGGATGTCGCAGGCGTATCCGGAGGTGTTGCGTGTGGGGCGCGATCGCGTTCCCGCCCTGCACGGTGGCCGCCATAACCACTGTATGACCTCGCCGGTTTATCGCCAGAAAGTACAGGCGATGAATAGCCGCCTGGCCGCGCGTTACGCGCATCATCCGGCGGTGGTCGGCTGGCATATCTCTAATGAGTATGGTGGCGAATGTCATTGCGATCGCTGTCAGCAGGCCTTTCGCGGCTGGCTGCAGCGTCGCTACGAGACGCTGGAGACGCTGAATCTCGCCTGGTGGAGTGATTTCTGGAGTCATACCTACACAGACTGGTCACAGATTGCGTCGCCTGCACCGCAGGGCGAGATGTCGATTCATGGTCTGAATCTGGACTGGCGGCGATTTATGACCGATCAGGTGACTGACTTCTGTCGTGAGGAGATTAAACCGCTGAAACAGGCGAATCCCGATCTGCCCGCGACCACCAATTTTATGGAGTATTTCTACGACTACGATTACTGGAAGCTGGCATCGGCGCTCGATTTTATTTCCTGGGACAGCTACCCGATGTGGCACAACGAGAAGGATGAGACCACGCTCGCCTGTTACACCGCGATGTACCACGATTTGATGCGCACTCTGAAGCAGGGTAAACCGTTTGTATTGATGGAATCGACGCCGGGCTCAACGAACTGGCAGCCAACCAGTAAGCTGAAGAAGCCGGGGATGCATATTCTCTCTTCACTTCAGGCAGTGGCGCATGGTGCGGACGCGGTGCAGTATTTCCAGTGGCGCAAGAGTCGGGGGTCGGTCGAGAAGTTTCACGGCGCGGTGGTCGATCATGTCGGTCATATTGATACGCGAACCGGGCGTGAAGTGAGTGAGCTGGGCCGGATGCTGGCAGCGATGACGCCGGTGATGGGCAGTCGGGTTGAGGCGCGCGTCGCGATTATTTTCGACTGGGAGAGTCGCTGGGCGATGGATAATGCGCAGGGTCCACGCAATCTTGGTCTGCATTATGAGCGTACGGTGAACGAGCACTACCGGGCTTTCTGGGAGCAGGGTATTGCGGTAGAGGTGATTAACGGCGATAGCGATCTCAGCGGTTACGATCTGGTGATAGCGCCGATGCTCTATATGGTGCGCGACGGTTTTGCCGCGCGAGCAGAAGCGCATGTTGAGCGGGGCGGGCATTTTGTGGCCAGCTACTGGAGCGGCATCGTGAATGAGAGCGATCTTTGTTATCTGGGAGGATTCCCGGGTCCGCTGCGGCCGCTGCTCGGCATCTGGTCAGAAGAGATCGACAGTCTGACCGATGAGGAGTTTAACGGTGTGCGCGGTGTACGCGGCAATGAGCTGGGTCTGAGTGGGCCCTATCAGGCGCGGGAGCTTTGCGAGCATATTCATCTGGAAGGGGCCACGGCGCTGGCCAGTTACGAGAGTGATTTTTATGCCGGAACCCCGGCGGTGACGGTGAATCGGGTCGGTCAGGGTAAAGCCTGGTATATCGCGTCGCGTAATGATCTGCCGTTCCATCGGGATTTTTATGGTGCGCTGATTAAGCAACTGGAATTACCGCGTGCGCTGGCGACTGAGCTGCCGCCAGGCGTTGTCGTTCAGCGGCGAACTGATGGTGAACAGGCGTTTCTTTTTGTGCAGAATTTTACCGGTCAGACGCAGCGGGTGTCGTTGCCCGCCGGGCTGAGTGATTTGATTGATGGCACGCCATCAGGAGGGTCGCTGATGCTTGCGCCCTGGGGATGTCGGGTGTTGAGTGGGCCGCTGTAGTAAGGGAAGCATATGCCCCCATCGCTTTGGGTTTGGCCATTGTCTGTAGGAAGAGCTGGGTTTTACTGTTGATGTACGGCAGGTTTTTTAGAGGCTGATCGCAGGAGTCGTGTATATTTTGTGAGCAGCCCCGGGCATGTATCCCTCGTTTTCATTTATCAGTCGTGAGTGGCGGGCAGCAGCCCGCCTTTTTATCATCTGAAGGAGAACAACATGGTGAGTCTGAAATCGTTTAAGCAATATTTCAGCCGACAGCCGATAACGGCAGAAGAGGTTGAGATAGACAACGCATTACTGGAGCGGCTTGTCGGGTGTTTTGGCGGGCGTGACAATATTCAGCAGGTGGACGCCTGTATAACCCGGCTGCGGGTGAAGGTGACATCGCTGAAAGCCGTAGACACGGCGGGATTACAGAAAGCCGGGGCGATTGGTGTGGTGATCCTGGGGCATGAGGTGCATGCGATCTTTGGTAAGCAGTCCGACCAGCTGCGTCAGTTGCTGGAAGAACGTTTCTTTAAACCGGAGTAACAGCCGCCCTGGAAATACGCATAAAAAAATGGATAACCGTCGCCGGTTATCCAAATAAGCCCCTGCATAAGGACTCAATAATGATCACAATGAGGAGATTGCGCGGTTACCACCAGGCTTCGACCTGTACGCCGAAGTTCCAGGTGTTATTACTGGTGTTGTCTTTGAAGCTGTGTCCATCCTCTGAGTCATTCAGGTAAGAGGCAAACAGTCGCAGTTCCGGACGAGACATAAATTCGGGACCGGCTGCCAGACCCAGCGCCAGCGTATATTTCTGTCCCGCCGCTTTGTAGTCGCTGCCCACTTTGTTTTCATCTTTCTGCCAGAAGCTACCAACTTCACCGATGCCGCGAACATACTGCGTAAACTGATACTGACCACGACCCACCAGCGACAGCAGGGTGCTTTTGCTGGTCTGCGCGGTGATATCGTCCGCCGATCCCCAGGTAAAGACCTGATTCAGGGAGAACTTATCGGTGATTGGGAGCAGACCGGTGTTAATCACGCGGTAGCCAGTGGCGTTTTGAGTATCATTCCACATGTCATACCAGCCGCCGCCCTGCGAAATCATGTTCTGCGCCAGACCTTTGTTGGCGTACTGGAACACCAGCTTCTGGTAGCCGCCCCACATGTCCTGACTGATTTCACTGGTGAACATGACGCCGTTATCTGCGTCATAGAGGCCACCATATTCTTTCTGTTTGTTGGTGGTGTTTGGCATGGCGTAATCGATACCAAACTCGGTCCAGGCACCGTTCCAGGGTTTCCAGCCGGCATAGCGAAGATCGAGGTAGTTAATGTTGACGTCGTTGTCGCCATCGACACGGTAATCCACGTCATTCGCATCGCCACGAATCCAGGCAAAGGAGATAGCGCCCGGACCGAGCGTGTAATTTTCGATACCGGCACCCGACCCCGAGATGTTCCAGTACTTGGTATCAATGATGTGCAGATCGTGACGCTGGTAGTAGCGTTTACCGCCCCAGATCACCGCATCTTTATCACCCGGCACCAGTCCTTTGATCTGCAGGTTGAGCTGACGCAGGCCAAACTGCGCATCGTCGCCGAAGGTGGTTTCGTTATCGTTTGAGCCGTCGGAGAACATACTGACCATGGTGTCAACGTAGAAACTGACGTCATCCTTTTTGTAGACTTCGCTGCCCAGCTCAACCTCGCCATACGTGTCGGCTTCGTTGCCGAGACGGCCAACCTTATTCTTTTGATACTCTTCAATACCGCCATCCTGCGAGACACCAACGCCACCACGCAGATAGCCATGGAAATCGATGTTGTCGATGGCGGCATAAAGCGTCGGGGAGGTCAGGGCCGCAGCAAGCGCCACAGCAGCAGTACGTAACCTTGTTTCCATGTTATCCTCGATTTTATTTGTAATACGTTCACATGACAGAGGCAGTAAACGCCTTTTGCCAGAGGGGTGACAAATAAAATCGCGATAATGTGTGAAGTACTGCAAATAAAATGCCGCAATATGTAACGATTAGTGAATCAGATCACCAAATTTCACAATGTGAAGGTATTACTTTTACTTTTTATTCGCGCAATGTGACTGCGGTAGTCTGGCTGACATCAGGGCTGTGATAACATTCCGCCATCTGTAATCAGGGATGCGAATTATGAAATCAAAAAATGCCACCTTAGAGGATGTCGCCCGTCAGGCTGGCGTGTCGTATCAGACGGTATCAAGGGTCCTGAATAAGTCGGCAAACGTCTCGGAATCAACGCGGCGCAAGGTAGAACATGCAATTGAGACGCTGCGCTACGTGCCTAACCGGCTGGCACAGCAACTGGTGGGCAAGCAGAGCACAACCCTGGGTCTGGTAACGACGTCGCTGGCATTGCATGCGCCCTCGCAGGTGGCCGCTGCGGTTAAACGTTATGCGAATGCAGCGGACTATCAGGTGCTGATCGCCATGATTGATGAGAACGTCAATCAAAGTCTGCAGGATTGCATCAATGAGCTGAAGTCTCAGCGGGTGGATAAAGTGATCATTAATGTCCCGCTGGAGAGCAGCGCTGCTGAGCAGGTCGTCCAGGAGAACGACGATATTCTCTGTCTGTTCCTGGATGTTGATCCCTACAGCGCAGTGTTTAACGTTTCGTTTAACCCGGCTGACGGCACCCGCGCCAGTGTTAAATATCTCTATGAGCAGGGGCATCGCGAATTCGCGCTGCTGGCCGGGCCAGAGCAGTCGGTCTCCGCCAATCTGCGGTTAAAGAGCTGGCTCGACACGCTGGAAAGCTACCGTCTGAAGCCGGTCAGCATCAGTCACGGTAACTGGGATGCGCAGAGTGGTTACAATGGCGTGCTGCAACTGCTGCGTGAAGCACCGGAGTTCAGTGCGCTACTGGTCGGCAACGATCAGATGGCGCTGGGTGTGCTGAGTGCGCTGCATCAGCGCGGTGTGGCCGTGCCAGGGCAGATTTCGGTGATTGGCTACGATGACACCTATGAAAGTGCCTTTTTCCATCCGGCGCTGACCACGGTGTCGCTGGATCTCGATTTGCAGGGCAAAGAGGCGGTTGCCCGTCTGTTGCTGGCCAGTGAGCAGGACGAGCAGCGTTCCTCCTCGATTCTGCCGGCAAAGCTGGTGGTGCGCAGCTCGACCGGTATCGCCGGACAACAGCAGCGAGATTTAAAGCAGATTGCAGAACAACTGCGGCTGATTGCCAGTAGGCTGGAGTAGCCCGCCTTTTTATCGATACAACCCGGCGTGATAAACCTGCATTCACCCGGACAAGAATAGCCGCCATTGCTGGCGGCCCTGATGATTTTTATGTAAGCGTTGCCGGTAAATCTGCCGGTGAGGCTTTTTAATTTGCGGGAGCGGTCTTCGTTGCCGGGCGCTGAGGCAGCATCACCAGAAAAGCGATGATGATCAGTGCCAGCGTCAGCGAGGCACTATAGCGACTCAGCGCCAGTCCGCCCGAAGCAAGTGGTTTGTCCAGGAAGTCACCGACAACGGCACCCAGTGGTCGGGTCAGGATAAAGGCTGCCCAGAACAGCGCGGTGCGTGAAAGAGAGGTAAAGCGACTTGCCGCCCAGATGATCGCTAGTGCGCCGACAAACAGCAGGATCCCGCCATCATAACCCAGCCCTTCGCTGTCTGCCGTCCAGTCACCCAATGCTGTGCCCAGTGTCTGAGAAAACATAATGGTTACCCAGTAAAAACTCTCAGTAACACCGTTGTTTATCGAACTCACTGCGACCGTTCCACAGGTCATTTTCCAGAGAAAAAGAGAGAGGATCAGCAGAGTGCTCAGCAGCAGCGTACCGCCCAGATAACCCATGTTCAGCGAGCGATCGGCAAAGTCCGCCATTGTTGTGCCGACGGTGGTCGTTGCCACGACGGTGAACCAGTAGATCCATTTGTTAAAGCTGTTGCGATTGATCTGTACCACGACAGCGACCAGAAAGATGATGGCGAAGATCAGTGTTCCGGTCAGGTAACCGAGATTCATCGACATCGTCACCGCATCGCCGCCGGTTTCACCCAGGGTGGTTGCAGCGATTTTGGTCAACCAGAACGCCGCGGTAACGGCCGGAACTTTACTCAGAGCATGAGAAGCTGTGTGGTTATTTTGCATAGGGTGATACTCCGGAAAAGCCCAACATGGGCTCATACAGCGGCGATGTTATGGGATTAATCTTAAGTAAAGATTAAGCTGAAGTGGGGGGAGAGAAATTTCTGACCGTCTTTTTACTGAAGCCTTGAGGGTAGAACTGCGCCATGATGTGCAATTTTTTACAGGCTTAGTATGCTCACCGAGCTGTATTAAAAGCGTTTTTATACATCCCCGTGGGAATTAAATCGTTACTGTCCTGATGAAATTTTCAGAATGGCTCAAATGGCTCTCTCTGACAGCACATTATCTATGAGTAAAAAAATTAACAAATTGTGAGGCGTAATTAATTGCCAGCAGCGTAGTCTTTGTCATTCCGGCTAGCTGTTCCTCTGTCATTCAGCCAGCCGGAATAACGTCACTGAGTGACGCCCCATAACCCGCAGAGCTTTTCTGACGCAGCGATGTTCTGCCGGTTTCAGGCTTCAAAGCCCTGAGACAACAAGCCGTGATTAAAGATTATGGCCCGATGAGCCGATATACACAGGCTCATACTTCTGACACTGCAACCTGACAGCTTTGCGTAATGCCACAGGAGAGGGGACCTCAGATACTGCTGGCGGTAAGGCCTCAGTTTCCCCCCGCATTTATCACGGCCCGCGATACTGAACCCTTATCCATAGCCTCCCCACGCTACAGGCAGGCATTAACGGTTATAATCAGGTCTGTAGCGACGTGTATTGAACTTATTTAACATCGTCAGCAACGTCGGAGTCGGCCACCATGAACCCAGTGATCAAACCTTCTTTTACCGCTGTTTGGTCTACGGATGCCCAGGGGATCTGCATCGCCAGTCAGGAAAGTCCTGCGGGTCTGATGCCTGAACTCAAGGGCGTGACGCTGAGTTCATGGCTGAGACTGGCGCAGGCTGACGACGATGCAAAGATCGCGCTGCAACTGACTGCGGCCCTGGAATTGCTGACCCCTTTCCATATTGAAGTGCCGATCCATTGTCTGGATGGCAAGACGCGCCGGGTCCTTGTATCCGGCCTGCCGGATTGCCAGCCTGGCAACTCCCATCTGCAGTACAACGGCTTTATTCTGGATGTGACCGGGCAGCGTAAAGCGCTGGAAGATGCGTTTCGCACGGCGGCAGAATATCGTCTTCTGATTGAAAACAGTACCGATCTGATTGCCCATTGCGACGCGGAAGGCAGATACGTATCAATCTCTCCCTCTTACAGCGAAATCATAGGCTGGACAACCGAGGAGGTTGTGGGGCAACTGGTGGTGGATTTCCTGCATCCCGATGACCGCGAATTAGCCACCGAAGCGCTGGGATGCATCTTCAGCGGCGGGGTACTGCCGGATGTTGTTGAGGTGCGCAAACTGCATCGCGACGGCCATTACATCTCACTGGGTACCAAAGCCTGTGGCGTCATCAATCCTAATTCAGGAAAAAATATTGGTGCTGTGCTGGTATCGCGCGATATCACGCGTGACAAAGAGCGGATGCGTAATCTTGAGAAGCTGGCAACTCTGGACACGCTGACCGGACTGCACAATCGTGCCTGGATTAACGAGAAGGTGGGATTCATGCTGGCGCAGGCAGACGATCAGGTCTACACCACGGTGATGTTTATTGATCTTAATGGCTTCAAGGCGGTGAACGATCTGATGGGTCACGCAACAGGCGATGCCCTGCTGCAACAGGTCAGTGAACGGCTGCAGCACTGTATGCGTCCGGGCGACTCCGTTGCGCGTCTGGGTGGCGATGAGTTTGTCGTGGCTGCTAAGTGCAGCAATCACGAGGCCGCGTCCGCTATTGCCCTGCGGATTATTGACAGTCTGCAGGCACCTTTCGCCATCGATAACATGGATGTACGCATCGGCGCGGCGATTGGTATCAGCCTTGCCCGCTTCGGGACAGCAACGGCCAAAATGTTATTCGAAAACGCAGACAAGGCGATGTACCAGGCTAAAGCACGACGTGATGGTTCTTATCAGTTTTTTGAGCCAGCAGCGGAGTAACCGTTGTATATGATGGCGCGTCTCCGCTTTCACTCCTGTCGTGCATATCCTGAACTTATCTGCGCATCAACCTGCGTTATCCATATGCAGGAACGGTGCTCAGACTAAGTTCATGCAGATTCTTCGTTTTTCCGCCCTTCATCATAACCCGCCTGCGCCTGCTCCATGGCGCCTCCATGTTGCTTTGCCCAGTTTACCAGCGTGACAAAAGGGTCCTGCAATGTCCGGCCCAACGGCGTGATCGCATATTCGACCGCCACTGGCGATGAAGCAATCACGCGGCGGCTCACCAGTCCATTGCGTTCCAGACGGCGTAATGCTTCTGTCAGAGATTTATGGGTGATGGGGTCGAGCCTGCGCTTGATGGCATTAAAACGCGAGGGCTGAGAGCATAAAACGGTGAGGATTAAGACTGACCACTTATTCGCTACCTGTTCCAGGACAGGGCGCGTGCTGTTGATCTCGGCCAGTAGCTGGGTGATATCAGTTGCCATGAGGTTTCCTTAAGGATATCTGGTGTACATCAGGTGCGTAATTGACACTAAATATAATAAATATACCATCAGGTTTCTAGTCTTTAACCGGAGTCGCAATGATGAAACTGAGTGGAAAAATCGCCCTTGTCACCGGGGGTAATAGCGGTATTGGTCTTGCTGTCGCTCGCCGTTTTGTTCAGGAAGGTGCACAGGTTTTTATAACGGGCCGACGTGAAGCTCAGCTGGCAGAAGCCGTTGCGCTGATTGGCGGAGACGTCGAGGCGATTGCAGCTGACATCACCCGCACAAGCGACCTTGAGCGTCTGTTTGAAACCCTCAATGCCAGGGCTGGCCGACTCGACATCCTCGTCAACTCGTCTGGCGTGTCAGAACCTGCCAGCCTGGAAGAGACCACGGAGGAGCATTTTGATCGCATCTTTAATCTGAATGTACGCGCCATGGTGTTGACGGTGCAGCATGCGGTGCGACTCATGAGTGAGGGCAGCAGCGTTGTGCTGGTGGGTTCGATTGCGGGAAGCATCGCGAATCCCGGCTATGCTGCCTATTCCGCCAGCAAGGCTGCAGTGCGTTCGTATGCGCGCACCTGGAACAGCGAGCTGGCATCGCGCGGCATCAGAGTTAACACACTCAGCCCTGGCCCCACCGACACACCGATGTTTAGCCAGGCCAGCGATGAAATCAGGCAGACGCTGACCGCCCGGATCCCGGCAAAGCGGCTGGGTAATCCTGATGAAGTGGCGGCTGCAGTCCTGTTTCTGGCGTCCGATGAAAGCAGTTATGTCAGCGGCACCGAACTGGTGATTGATGGCGGCATGACTGCATAGGGGATTTTGGCCGGGTGATGTGTGATGGCTTAGTGGGTTGGCAGGGATAGCAACAGGGTAATCTGTATTCCTCCTCTATAAATCATGCACACTCAAGAAAGAGGAAGTCTAGCCGAAAGAGGAGGTCTATCTGGCTTCGGTAGCATCAGGGTTTATATTTACGGAATATCAAATATAAAACGGGTCAGACTCACTTCGGTTTGAGTGAGTTGCAGACATGCCACCCCGGGGATGGTGTGGGAATAGTGTTTTACCATCATCCTTTTTGGACTGCTGCTTTCCTTAGCCGGATGCTTTATGCTGGTCACACTCATCCTGAGAAGGGTATGACCATGATAACAGTAGAGAAATCAGTTCCATTTTCTTCAGAGTCTAATCACTTAATCGAATTGCTATCAGCAGAACTTGCCGCTATTACAGGTGATAACGGCAAAAGCAATTTCCTCGTTGAAGCAATGAGTGATGATAAAGCTTTATGGGCATTAGCAAAGAATTCTGAAGGTAAAGCGGTGGGATGCGGTGCTATACGGCCTTTAACGCAAAATATAGCCGAGCTTAAGAGAATGTTTTCAGACCGAAGTGTGGCTGGGATTGGCTGTGCTTTACTCACTTTTCTTGAACAATCTGCAAAAGAGATGGGATATACCGAGCTTAGGCTGGAAACCCGACACATCAACTATCGGGCTGTAAATTTCTACAAGAAAAATGGTTATATTTCTATTGAAAATTACGGCCCCTACATAGGCAGGTCAGAAGCTGTCTGTTTCTCAAAGGCATTGCGCTGATTGTATTAATCTGACCTGATGGATTCCCATCAGAGATGAAGCAGGCGAGGCTATTTCCCAAATCCGCGTCAATCCGGCTCATACCTGGATCGCACATCTTCCGCTCTTTCAGGCACGGCAAGATGCGTTCTGGCCTCTATAACTGCCTCCGTGACCACCCAGACCTCCAGGGCCCGCATTCCCGCCACGGCCTCCATTTGAAGCTCCATTGCCGCCGTTGCCGCCATTCAGACAATCGGTGCCAGAAACGCCATTCCTGCCATTCTGACCATCAGGGGAATCGCTTTGACCATCCAGACCATTCTGGCTTTCGCAGGCAGTGAGTTGCGGAGTGAGTAGGATCTGAGTATTCGCTGATACCGGCAGGCAAAATATCCCGAGCGAGAAGGAGACGAGGGATAATAAATGTCGGAGCCTGAACATTGTTAATTCATCCTCCTGGTTGATGGTCACCAGCCACAGCCATGCCCTCAAAGGGCAGCAAGAATGGCGGCTTCCATTTTCTCCGGCTTGGTGGTTGGGGCAAATCGTTTAATCGGTTTGCCGTCGCGCCCGATCAGAAACTTAGTGAAATTCCACTTAATACGACCACCCAAAACGCCGGGTAATTCATCTTTCAGGTAATGAAAAATCGGGTGCGTTGAGGTGCCATTGACATCCACTTTGCCAAACATCGGAAAACTTACCCCGTAGTTGATGTGGCATGTCTGCGCAATTTCGTCGGCTCCGCCAGGTTCCTGATTCCCAAACTGATTGCAGGGAAAACCCAGTACCACCAGCCCCTGATCGGCATATTTTTTGTAGAGGGTTTCAAGGCCGGCGTATTGTGGCGTGAATCCACAGTGACTGGCGGTGTTAACGACCAGCACGATTTTGCCAGCGAAGTCGGACATCGGTACAGGCTGGCCGTTCAGGCTGGTGGCCGTGAGTTTATAAAAGGGAGACATGTTGTAATCCTCAGTGCGGAAACTGTTTTACGCCAACATTAGCACAGAGCACATGAGGAAAGTGGAACATGGAGAGCAGGTACTGAGTGAGAATGCCCGGCATCCGGATTTCAGACGTTATCGCCAGGCGCTGATGATTATTTCCGCTTCTGATGTAAATCCTGGTTGTTATTCATGATGAATTTTAACCACGACCTTACCTTTTGCATGTCCCTGTTGAAGCCAGTTAAGAGCATCCTGAGTTTCTGCAAAAGGGAACACACGGTCGATCACTGGCCTGATTTTTCCAGCTTCAATTAAATTGCTCATCTGGCCCAGCTGGTTGCCATCAGGACGAACAAAAAGAAAGGAATAATCCAGACCGCGCTTTTTTGACAGTCGCAAAATCCTGCGGCTCATCAGGCCAAATATCATCCGCAGGACGATATTGAGTTGTCTGGTACGCGCAAAATTAACGTCTAAAGGCCCGATCAGAGAGACTATTTTTCCGCCTGGCTTGAGGATGTTCATAGATTTCTCAATCGAATCACCCCGAAGCGTGCCGAGGACAAGATCAAAGCCACTCAGCACGTTTTCGAATTCCTGCTTTTTATAGTCAACGACTTGATCTGCGCCCAGCTGACTGACCCACTCCACATTAGCTGAACTGGTCGTCGTCGCGACCTTTGCGCCAAGATATTTCGCCAGCTGAATCGCAAAGCTGCCAATTCCTCCCGAACCTGCCGGAATGAACACCCTCTGCCCTGGCCGCAGACGGGCTCGCTCTGTGAAAGCCTGCCAGGCGGTGAGGCTGACCATCGGGAGCGAAGCAGCCTGAACGAAATCCAGATTTTCAGGTTTGATGGACGCGAGACTTTCAGGAACCCGGGCAAACTCGGCCAGTGAGCCGTTGCCCCTGTCGAAAATGCTGGCGAACACTTCATCACCCGGACTAAAACGCGTTACCCGACTTCCTGTTGCAATAACCACACCCGCCAGATCACTGCCCAGAGTCGCTGGAAGTTTAAAATGTAAAACCGGTTTGAATATTCCCGTAGGGATCATGTTGTCTATGGGATTCAGACCCACAGCATAAACTTTCACCAGGATTTCATTGGGACCGGGGCTAGGGTAATCCACATTATCAAATCCCAGCTCAGGTGATTTTCCGTAGCGTTTAAACGTAAAGGCTTTCATCATCCTGGTTTTCATTTATTCATCCTGTGCAATAACACCCACACCGTAGCCCGTCCCAAAAATTTCATTTTCAGATTCTCGTATCGAGCTGAAGGCTGTTCCGCACGACCTTATCCAGCAGGGTTGCAGGCGCAAAGCGTAGGACGAAATTCAGTTTTGCTGCGAGCGTTCCCGCCGTGTAGCGTATTTTTGGCCGTGAGGATTGGGCCGCTTTAAGCACCACCGCGGCCACGACCTCCGGACTTTCCGCTTCAGCCATTGCCTTACCAACCACTTTCTTCAACTTAGCCCGGATGAGTTCATACTCTTCAAGCTTCGCATCCGGTTCGATATTGTGGACTTCAAACTGCGTTTTTATGTATGCCGGCTCAATGACAGAAACCCTGATGCCCTGGGTGCGCAGTTCATGATCAAGTGCGCCTGTATACCCCTCGACCGCATGCTTACTGGCCGCATAGAGTGCGACATAGGGCAGTGGCACAACCCCCAGAATGGAACCGATATTGATGATGCGCCCGCTGCCCTGGCGACGCATGTAAGGCAGTACGGCGCGTGTCAGCCTGACGATGCCCATGAAGTTTGTGTCGAAGATATGCTGCGCCTGTTCGACAGAATTCTCTTCCGCCGCTGCCGGAGCGACGCCAAAGCCTGCGTTGTTCACCAGCAGGTCTATTCGACCCTCAAGCTGCATCAATTCGTTAATAGCACCCTCCACCGAAGCGTCGTCAGTCACATTAAGAGTGAGTAATGGAAAGGGCTGTTTATTCGCCTGTGGGCCACGACGGCTGGTGCCATACACTTTATAACCCGCTGCTATAAGTTTGTTCGCAGAGGCTTCACCAATGCCAGAAGAGGCGCCGGTCACCAGTGCTACACGTTTTTGGCTCATTCTGTGTACGCTCTTGTAATAGGGTTCGAAGGAATAACTGATTTAATGATGATGATCATAATCATTAAAGTCAACTGGTTTGATTATGATCATCATCAATGTATGCTTGGGTTCTGTTTCAGGAGGAAAAAACATGAAAGTGTCTAAAGAGCAGGTTCGCGAGAACCGGTTGCGGATCGTTGAAACGGCGTCAGAGCTTTTTCGTGAGCGTGGTTACGATGGGGTAGGCGTCGCTGAACTGATGTCAGCCGCCGGATTAACACATGGCGGTTTTTACAAGCATTTTGGGTCGAAAGCGGATTTGTTAGCTGAAGCGATAAGTTGTGGTTTTAAGCAGTCGGCAGAAAAAACCAGAGGGGTAAGTCGGGAAGCGTTTATGGAGTACTACCTTTCCCGTCAGCATCGTGATGACATGGGAAAGGGGTGCGTGATGTCGGCTCTGGGCACCGATGCAGCCCGGCAGTCTGAATCAATCCGCGAGACATTTGCGGCCGGGATTGAACGACAGATTGCCATCCTGGAATCCCAAAATATCACGCGGGCAGAGCTGATAAATACCATTGCGCAGCTTGTTGGTGCATTGATGCTTTCGCGAGCCTGTCCGGATGGTTCCGGACTCGCTGATGAGATTCTGGAGGTCTGCCGTGCGCATTTGCTCTGTCCGGATGCCAGTGGGATTTGAGCGGTGCTTTTCCGTTTAACTGGAATGAAGCCAATGCGACACAGGCTGGACTGCCCAGCCTGCTGGCGTCTCAATTGCGGCAGCGGGAGCGCGTAATCCGGACTTCCCGTTCCGGATATATTTCTGGCATACAGGTTACCAATCAGTCGGCCGCCAGGCTTGTAAAGTACTGCATGACTCAGCCGTTGTCGCGGAATCCGGGATAAAGACTCATTCCGCCATCAATAAACAGTGTGGTGCCGTGAACATAGTCGGAAAGGTCACTGGCCAGCCAGACCACCGCATTCGCCACATCTTCCGCCGCACCGATACGTCCGTAAGGGATGAGTTTTAACAGCGCTTTGCCCGCTTCGCCCTGAGTGGTTTCTTCATTAATGGCGGTTGCAATAGCGCCAGGTGCGACTGAGTTGACGCGTATGCGATCTTCACCCACTTCCTGTGCCAGGCTTTTCATCAGCAAATCAACCCCGCCTTTTGAGGCAGCATAGTTAACATGTCCGGCCCAGGGAATGAGCTGATGCACCGAGCTCATGTGAATGATCTTACCTACAGCCCGGCTGATCTCCGGGCGGTGCGCCTGGTCACGAAACTGACGCAGCGCAGCCCGAGCGCAAAGGAACTGCCCGGTCAGGTTCACATCCAGGACGGTATTCCAGTCTGCAAGCGACATCTCGATGGAAGGCGCATCTTTCTGCAGCCCTGAGTTCGCCACCAGAATATCCAGCCTGCCAAATTCAGCAATCGTCTGAGCAAAGAGATTTTCTACATCAGCTTCCTTTGAGACATCACCCTTTACCGCAATGGCGCGTCCACCGTCTGCACGGATTTTATCAACCAATTCTTCGGCAGGTTCCGCCTGGCTGTGGTAGTTAACCACCACACCGGCACCTGCTTTGGCGAGGGCTTCTGCGCAGGCATAGCCCAGACCTGAGCTGGCGCCGGTAACCAGCGCAACCTGATTTTCGAGTGATAAGATCATGAGGCTTCCTTAATTCTGTGAATGATGAGCGTATTAACCTGGACGAGTGCATAGGCCTGAGTCACTGAATTATAGATGCGAAGTGCAGGGTTGCCCGTGGGTTTGCCTGACATGCAGGGTCGAAAAGAGTTGATCCATAACAGGTGGTAATGAACTTAAAGCGTTTTTACCACCATCCCAGCCGCAGCCAGCATCATAATGGCTCCGGCTGAACGAAAAACGAGTCTCTGCGCTTTTGCACTGGTCAGAAAATGACGAATTCTGAGCGCGGCCATAATAAAAACCGCGCCAACACTTAACAGCACGAACACGGTAAGTGGGACCAGAATCCCTCCCCAAATCTGTAGCGAAACATTATCCAGAGAGATAACCAGAGGCAGTATCGCCAGATAGAAAGCGATGGTTTTAGGATTCCCAAGCGTGATGGTCAGCCCTGAAAACCAGGCTGACGCCAGTTCTCGTTTTGTCGCTTTCTGGTCAATATTTATTGCCCGAGGCTGGTGGCACCAGAATTGCCATGCAAGCATGAATAAATAGAGTGAGGCAGCCCAGTTAATCATCTTTAAGACGGCGGTATAGCTATGAGACATCACTGCCAGGCCAAACACCGCAACAGATAAATAAATTAAATCCCCGAGAATAAGGCCAGCCAGCATGGTAAAGCCAGCTACCGCACCACCACTCAGGCTGCGAGCGACTAATGCGGTCATTCCCGGCCCCGGAATTGCGGCAGCTAAACCGAGTGCAGTCATATAAGATATTATCAGCGCAATATCTGACATAATTCTTCCTTCCATAATATTATTTGCAGAGAGAGGAGGTTTAATGCTTTAAAAAAATGGCCTTTCCGTGATTTATTTAAAATAAGATCACGACATACACTCAATCTGAATTCAGTTTTCCACTTTTGCTATTCGTAATAACACTTTGAAAAAGTAAATATATTATGTCGCATTAAGCGGGAAAATTGTTACCTATGTCATTTACTCAATACTAAATTTAAGGTAATAATTACCCTTTATCAGTACTATAAAGAAAGGAATTTCCGCCTATGGCCCTAAGTCCGACAGATATGAAAATTCTCGAGATTTTACAGGACGATGCTCGCGTCACTAACCAGGTTCTGGCAGAAAAGATAAACCTCTCAGCTTCTCCCTGCTGGCGCAAAGTGCGCAGGCTTGAGGAAGAAGAAGTGATTCAGGGCTATCGAGCTGTTCTTGACCGCAAGAAAATCGGTCTGGGCGTGATGGTTTTCATTCGGGTCGTCATTGACAGTCATAGTGAGGCCGAGGCCAGAAAATTCGAAGAAGAAGTGACTGCGCTGGAGGACGTGGTGGCCTGCTATAGCATCGGTGGAGATGCCGACTTTCTGCTACAGGTTGTAGCATCGGATCTGGACTCCTATGCTGATTTCGCAATGTCAGTGGTACGCAGATTGCCAGGCATTAAAGAAATGCAGAGCATGTTTGTGCTTAAAGAGATCAAACCCCTCGTTTCTTATCCTATTAAGAAAATCGCTGAGTAGACTAACGCCGCCGGGACAGGCCGCGGCTAAATTTTTAGTTAATAGTCCAGATGTCAGTTACATCAGCATTAGAAGAATTTTACTGCATAAATAAAGCCCTCAGGACCTGCTCAGCCATAAAGTCCATGCTTTACCGGGTCGATAACTCTTGTACCGGGATTTGCCGGTGCATTATTGTTTTCACCACGGAAAAAAATATGAAACTTAATCATTTTACGATAGGGCAAAGACTCAGTGTGATGGCCGCCATCCTGCTACTGGCGACCCTGCTTGTCGGTTTGCGAGGCATTACCCTGAATACTCAGGCTTTGCAGAAAAATACCGACATCATGGCAAGCGAAACGCGTGTCGCGGAGAGCATTGATACTGCACGTAATGCACAGGTTCAGTTTAAAATTCAGGTACAGGAGTGGAAAAACACCCTGTTACGCGGCACACAGGGCATGCGTGTTTTTGAAAAATACAAAGCGGCCTTTCTGGCGCAGAGTGATAAAACTCAGGCGCTACTCCATCAACTGCTGATACTGCAACCCGAACTGGGGATGGATACGACCCAGGTGAAACAGACGATCGAGCTACACGCTCAGCTCAGACAAAAATACCTGGTTGCGCTGCAAAACTACGACATCCAAAACCTCGCCAGCGCCCAGCTGGTTGACAGCCAGGTCAATGGCATCGATCGTGAGCCGACCAAAATGATTGATAACGTGGTCCATCTTACGCTGGCCCATGCCCAAAGCCTCAATCAGCAGCTGGCAGCGCAGAACCTGGCCCAGTACCGTGAAACCCGCATGATCTTGTGGGTGGCGATGGCGGGTATTTTGCTTTCCGGTGTATTAATTACCGTCTGGTTAATCCGCAGCATTACTTATCCATTACGTGAAGCCGTCAATATTGCGCGCACTGTTGCTTCAGGCGATCTGCAGACTGTGATTCGCCCCAGTGGACGCGACGAAACCGCAGAGCTGATGACAGCGTTGCGAGAAATGAATATCAGCCTGACTTCCATCGTCTCTGGTGTTCGCACCGGCACGGAGAACATCGCCTCAGCATCTGTTCAGATTGCCCAAGGCAGCCAGGAACTCTCCTCGCGTAATGAAGCGCAGGCAGGCGCGCTTGAAGAAACTGCAGCCTCCATGGAGGAACTGACCTCGGTGGTGAAAAATAACGCGCAGAACGCTTCTCATGCCAGCAGCATTGCACATGATGCCCGCTCCATTGCGGGTCAGGGCGGCAACGTGGTGGAAAAAGTCGTCCACACCATGAGCGAAATCCAGCAGTTCTCAAACGAAATTAACCAGATCATTACAGTCATTGATGGTATCGCTTTCCAGACCAATATTCTGGCGCTGAATGCTGCGGTCGAAGCGGCGCGTGCGGGCGCCGAAGGTCGTGGTTTTGCAGTAGTCGCGGCGGAAGTCCGTGCTTTGGCACAGCGCTCAGCAAAAGCGGCGAAAGATGTGCGTATCCTGATCGAACGTTCTGTGAATTCAATCGGGCAGGGCAACGAACTGGTTAAACATGCCGGTACGACAATGGAAGAGATTATTTTTCGCATTCATCAGGTCAGTGAGCTGATTGAAAACGTTTCGTCGGCCAGTAATGAGCAGAGTGTCGGTATCGATCAGGTTAATCTGGCGGTCACCCATATGGACGCAGCCACGCAGCAAAACGCCGCGCTTTCTCAGCAGTCCACCGCTGCGGCGCAGGCTTTACAGGCGCAGGCTGAAATGCTGCTTGCCAGCGTAAGCGTGTTTAAAATTAATCCTGCACGTGCTTAATCTTTGATGTCAGGGCAGGGTGCTTCACGATATCTTGCCCTGACAGTTTTCAGCGTAAATAGAAGCCCGGTTCTGAATATTCATTTACAACGCACAGCGCAACAGGAATAGCATCCTCGTTTCGCATTGTGTATCTGGATATAACTCACCTGTGAATCGCTAAATAAACGTCCTAAGAGATTTTTAGTAAGTTTCCCCTCAGCTATGTCTGCCGCTATTAAAAAGTGTTTTTCATCATAAGCACGTAACGACAGCACTCTGTTGTGCAGGACTTCAGGTAATTCATTAACGTAAATGCCTTGTCGGGTGCATCCCTCCCAGATATAGATCGCATGCGTACCAAAATAGGGTTTGTCTGCAGGCTGATAAATATGATTGATCAGAAGGGCGGTTTCACCCGCAGGAATATCACACAATGAGACTCTGTCGGGATAACCAGGATAGCACTCCACCTTTTGACGTATTGCGTTGTGTTTTTTCAGATAGCGATCGCTCTGTCCAAAAAGATGAGTAAATGGCCCGGCATCCAGGCCTGAGATTTTAAAATTCATGATATCGCCTGTCGTTTTCAGCAGTGAAGAATGACGTTATCGGATATCGTGTGGCGAGACTCGCCGTTTTCGGTCAGGGATTTTTGGGAACGAAACGGTCAGGGAGTTGCACTGGATGTGTTCCCCTCTCAACCAGCTTTGACAACCTCTCTCATGACAAACTTTTACGGCTGTTGATGCCTCTCCATCCGCGACTGCCGTCAAATTGCCTTCACCTTTCTGCCCATCGCGCCTCTCTGAACACATGTAAAAAATTCCCTGAACGCCACTCCGTTAACGACATATCCGTCACATAAAACAAAACTGCTATGTACTTTTTTGTGACAAATCACACAACCTCATTACATCCTCAGGCAGGGGTAAGATTTTATCGTGATAATGGTTTTACTCAGTACATTACTGTTTTACAGAGTACAACCATCCGGTTTCTCCACTGCCCATAAGCCGATGACAAAATTGTGAGGATCATCATGTCTGAAAAACAGCACATCACGACATTCTCTGCTGATATTGAGCAGCAGACCGTTAAGAAAGTGGTCTGGCGCATTTTGCCCTTTCTGATTGTCTGTTATCTGATTGCCATCATCGATCGCGGCAACATTGGAATGGCTTCGTTACAGATGAACGAAGATTTAGGGTTGTCGAAAGCCGTATTTGGTTTTGCAAGCAGCCTGTTTTTCGTGGGTTACTTCCTGTTTGAAGTTCCCAGTAACCTTGCCATGCAGAAAATTGGGGCAAAGATCTGGATCTCTCGCATCATGGTGTCGTGGGGCATTATTTCGGTCTGTACTGCTTTTGTTGAAAGTGCCAATACGCTCTATGTATTGCGCTTTTTACTGGGTGCAGCCGAAGCAGGATTTTTCCCTGGCGTAATTCTTTATCTGACTTACTGGATCCCGGGCAAGTACCGTGCGCGTGTGATTGCGACCTTCATGGTGGCAATCCCGGCGGCAAACTTTATAGGATCGCCTGTTTCCGGTCTGATTTTGTCGCTCGACGGCTGGTTAGGCATGCGTGGCTGGCACTGGTTATTCATCCTGGAAGGTATTCCGGCGGTGATTCTGGGGATTGCCGCTTTCTTCTTACTCAGTAATCGTCCGACCGATGCCAGCTGGTTAAATCAGGAACAAAAAGCTTGGCTAAGCACGACTATTCAGGCAGAAAACGAGAAGAAAAAAGCGATTGGTCATATCTCGCTATGGCAGTTACTGCGTCACAAGCATATCTGGGTGATGGCACTGATTTATGCGGGGGCTTCTGCGGCGGGATCAACCCTGAGCGTCTGGTCTCCGCAACTGCTGAAATCGTTCGGGCTGGATAACTTCACCACCGGTTTAGTCAATGCGATTCCTTACGGTCTGGCATCCATTCTGATGATTGTATGGGGAAGAAGTTCTGACCGGAGCGGCGAGCGTCGCTGGCATACCGCGTTAACGCTGTTCCTGATTGCGGGTGGTCTGCTCTCCGCCTTTATCACCAACAGCCTGACCGGCAGTGTCGTCATCCTGTCACTGGTATTAATCGGTGCCTACTCAATGAAAGGGCCTTTCTGGGCGCTGGCGTCAGGATGGATGTCATCCACTACCGCTGCTGCAGGTCTGGCCGCTATCGGTGCGATGGCGAACCTGATAGGTGGAGGATTAATGGTCAACGTTTACGGCATCATTAATCAGGCGACCGGCAGCCATACGCTGGCGATGATGCCTCTGGCTATTCTCTGTGGCATTGGCGGTATTGCGGTGCTGGTCATGGGGCGCAAAAAAGCGTTAAACATCGAAGTTGACACTCACGCTTCACCAGTCAGTAAATAACGTAATAGCACCTGCAGATGCTGAGCATTGCGTCTGCAGGTGAGTCCTTTCAGCTTTTACTGCCACAAGAACACTGTTTTAACTGCCAGAAAACTCAGGGCATATCTTATAAACGTTCCTCCAAAGATATTAAAACGTCGATAGACTCATTCAGCAGATACGAGATCAGGCTTTGTGTTTCAGGTTCTCACTTTAAGCGGTGATGTGACCATACAAGTGAATTTAAAGCCTCGCACCATGTAAAAGCTAACGCTCAAAGCCTGCATCAGGCTGGAGCGAAGAAACAAACTCCTTTGGGCTGAAGCGTTAATATTATAGCGATCAGGAAATAGATATATTTGATGGGGCAATTTATATAATTCTTGTTTTACAAAGTTGGCAAGGGTTAACAAAAAAGTTCAGCAGTAGCTTAGGATCAGAAAAACAGGATGCAATCCAGGAAGCACTTTGCTTAAAAAGCGTGTGCCAGGCGTCAATATCTGCTGGAAAATTCATGATCCAAATCCCCCGCCAGTTGAAGACAGAGCCATATCCGAACATCAGGGAACCGTTCTGATACAACGCTCTGAAAAAACTCATTTTGTCAGTCTGGCAGAATAACACGCCTGCTGAGTTATGTTCGCCACAATCAGGCATAACAAAACCACAACGTTAATCGCTCTGTTCATCCTGACCAGTCGGGCGCTGGTTAATATGCGGGCTACAGGCATTAACGTCCTGAAGCATGTATACATGCTATGAAACAGATCAACACAGCGTATGGTGTCTTCAACTGACATTAACAGGCGTTTACACCCTACAGAGAATGCCTGAAACCGGGGATGGAATGATAATGCGTAAAGAAATGATGTATATGCACAAAACAATTGCTGATTATCAAATGGTTACGGTTCTTAAAACTATTATCCGTACACTATCCTGCGACATTTCCTTACTTAGGATTTACCAGAAAGGTTGCTGTTGTCGCTTCAGACAGGCCTGCATTATCCCGAACCCTCAACACTTATTCGGCTATATCCATCGACCATGGTGTTCTGTCAACGTCCCGATAACTGCCAGCAATCCCATGAGCCCATCCAGTCCTCGCTTTCTTAAGGCAGAAATGAGTGGAATATTGCTGTATGATGTCGTCCTTCAGATATGTGAGTTGGGTGAACAGACGATTCAATGTAGTTTATGAACCCAATTATACTTGTAAGCCACTAAACCTGAAGGTAGCAACTGACGTGAAGGATACCTACTACAACGACCAAAAGATAAATTCGTTAATCAAGGATGAACTGGATGCGTTCTTTGAGGATTACCAGGGTGTCATCTATGCATACGCTATTATGAATAAGAAAGACCCTTCGCAGATGCAGATTATCAATAATAATCCGGCGTGGTTTGATGTTTACCTTGAAAGAAAATATCAGTTTATCGATCCCGTCATTATCCGTGGTTTGCGCTGCGTTGAAGACTACTTTTGGGAGAATGAAGTTATCTTGTCAGAAGGTTACAATCTCACCAGAATTTTCAACGAAAGTTTTCAATATAACATTTATCGGGGACAGACATTTCCTCTGCATGACTACCTGAATAATCTGGTTGTGTTATCTGTTATAGGGAAAGAGGAATTCGATTTTGATATTGATAAACATCGTGCAAAATTCATGAGTTTCCTTATTCATCTGCATCAGAAGACGCTCAATCTGTATAGTCAACATCAGCAGAAAAAGAATGCCTTTTTATCACCGCGTGAGCGACAGATTCTTAAGTGGGTCAGCGACGGCAAAACATATGCTGAGATTGCTATTATTTTATCTATTGCAGAGCGCACGGTAAAATTCCATATGGGTAATGTAATGAAAAAACTCGGTGTTAATAACGCAAGACACGCGATAAAACTTGGCGCAGAACTCCGCTTACTGGAAAACTGAGCCAGACAATAATTTAAAGATGGCGTAAGTGCTGTAGATTCTCACGAAGCCAGTCAGAGTGTTTATCCTTGATGATGATATCCTCAATGACGTCACTGTTAGCAGGCATAAAAATGTAGTAGATATCTTCTCCCTTTTCGGAAATCCCTTTTTGTATTACCTCTGTTTTCCAGTTGGCGTGGCGAAATATGGCATACATGCCGCGACTGACTACTGCGTACATCCCTGAATACTTCTTCTTCATGCAAAAAATAATCATTGCAATAAATAATGCTTTACTGGCGGGTAAACCATCCAGTTTTGCAGCATCACGTCTTTCTTTGTCTAAAAAAAGGCGAGTAATTTCACAGCAGGGAATATCGGTAGGAAGACGACAAACACCTGAAAAGTACTTATGGAAAATTTCGCTCATCATCGTCGGCTGGGTAGAGTCTATGAATCGTGCACCGCATAGCAACTGTCCGTCGTGCACACCCAGTAAGTAAGTTGTGTTTTTGTTGTCAAAAAGGTCCTTTTCCATACCGTCAATGCATTCGACTTCCCAGTCGAGTCGATCCCGAAATGTTTTTCTTCTGAGCCGGTATAACTCATTCGCCTGTTCAACCGACAATTGATCATAATCACGCAAAAAAAAATCAACAGCAGAACTCATTTACTCGCCCTCAATAATCACATGATGAAACTATTGCCCCTGCCCTTTAGGACAGCTTTTATTATATCGTACAGGTCTTATAATAAAAATGTACCTGACCACTGAGCACTTTCATTGCCCGGCGATCAGGCGGTCAAAGACCAATGCAACACCAGGGAAAACCAGACGAGATTATGTGATATTCAAAGTCTCGCGTACAGAGTGCAAAAAGCATTCAAATAATAAAAATACCAGAATACGAAAAAAGTCAAATAACCATCATTAATTTATTGCCCCTTGATTTTTTAAGGGGCAAAATTTCCTGTTCAGTTAATCCAGTCAAATAATGAATGTAAAATTACGCATTGAGCGAGCAACATTGCTGTTCATTTGATAGCCAATGCAGTCAGTCTGCCTTAAAGCACTTCAGCGGTTAACCTGCCAGCGATATTATAAGTAATGATCAGTTGGTAATATAGAATTTTTAACTTCTGATTTTCAGTTTATATAATTTGCCAGGTTTTAAGAACGCTTTCGGCGATTCTGAGATCACCCGGCTCTGCAAAAATTATCAGCCTGCTGACAATTATTCACTATTTTCCGCACATGAAAAATATCTCTGGACCTATTTTCTTACAGGTATTCATCCTTAATGCGGCCATCGACGTTTCCATCAAATTCATACTGCGTTGGCTCACCAGCTAAATTAAGCGTAACTTAATATCATGCTTAAAAACCATGACTCGTTAACGAGGAAAATAATTCAGGCTCTGATAGTTATCCCTCATGAGGCGGTTTATTGTTTTTCATCTGGATGTGGCATCCTTTTATCGTTATTCCCGGCAGTGACCCGTACTGAGATTAGCCTGCCCAGAGTGAATGGCTCGCGGCAGGATCGAATTTGATAGCTAACTCTCAGTTTCAACAGGCATTTTCGTTAAAACTGTCACGTGCCATAAAATCAGGGCATGCTAAATGATTCAGACTCTCAGCCTGTGGAACTCATTAAAAAAGGAATTTGTGACGTGATTGACTTCATGCACTTCAGTGAGCGCTACTAGCAGCTCGACGACTTAACACCTCATCCGGAAAAAGTCCGCGAAGTTGACGTCAACGGGTTATATATCAGGATTTACGAGCCTGAAAAATGGGTAAATGAAGTCCTGATCGTATACCACGGTGGTGGAGTCAATTCTGATGCAGGTTACGATATTCCTGCACGGCAACTGAGCTGCGCTTTATCCGTCTGCGTGTGTCTCACAGATATTCGCGGACACGGTCGTTCAGGTGGACTCAGAGGAGATGCATTAAGCCCTGAACAAATATGGCAGGATGTGGATACTATCATTGATTATGCCCGCAACATTTACAAGAATGCGCGGATTCACGTGCTCGGCCACTCCAGCGGGGGCGGCATGCTGATTAATTACTTTACCCGACATGTCTTATCGCGAAAAGTTGACAGTCTGCTCCTGCTGTCGCCTGAACTGGGGCCTTTTACACCGCAAGCTTTACACAAGAAGTTGTCTACTCCTTTTGCGTCAGTTAACCGCTGGGCTTTTATCTTTAACGCACTGAGTGCGGATTTTACAGGAGGGCATCGCGCTGGTGTGAGGCTTAATTTCCCCAGTGAGGTTATTCGCTTAAGACCTGATTTTGTTGGGGTGTACAGCGTAAACATGGCAAATGCTCTGACACCAAAAAATCCTTCAGGGCAACTAAAAAAGCTCTCTTTTCCGGTCACAATTCTGCTTGCTGAACAGGATGAGCTGTTTGATGTGAAACGAATGACTGAGTTTTTCAGCAGTTGCGGCAATTCACATTTAAGCAGTCAGGTCGTGAAAAAATGCAGGCATCTCGATTGCATTTTTGAGCTGACCGACAGCATGAAAATGCATTTCGCACGCCTGCCTTCAGGAATATGAGGCTCAGAACGGATGTGATGATTTAAACAATGAGAAAGCCTTTCTCATCAGTCTGACTTCAGCTGCTTACTAAAAGCAGACACGCATTATTCATAACCCACGTGCCTCGATGATAGCCTCTTCAGCGCCTTTAGTGATTGCAGAGACTCAAACCCATAAAAATGCCGACTGAATAGCGATAAATCTTATCCAGCCGGCTACAGAGATGGCTCAGGATACCGCACTTTCGTTTTTCACGGACTCCAGAACGTTCAGAATATTACTGGCCGCCACCGTACCCATCTTCACGTAGGAGTTGTCACTGACGCCGCCAATGTGTGGCGACAGAATCACATTTTCAACATGCTGCCAGATATGCGGCGCCGTCAGAGGTTCAGTGGGGAAACTGTCTAGTGCGGCCCAGGCGACGGTGCCATCATTCAGCGCCGCTAAAAGCGCATCGTCATCAATAAGACCGCCGCGTGCCGTATTTACCAGAATGGCGCCTTTTTTAAACAACGCCAGTTTCTCTGCATTGATCATCTGGCGGGTCTGTTCGGTCAGCGGACAGTGCAGAGAAATGATGTCCGCCTGCTGCAGCAGGTCGTCAAGTGAAGCGGACTCACACTCATCAGGAAAGGTCTTTGCAAAAGGATCATAGGCGAGCACCTTCATGCCAAACGCCCGCCCAATGCGGGCAACGCGACCACCAATTGCACCAAGCCCCACCAGACCCAGCGTTCTGCCTTCCAGCTCCACAGATTTATGGGTGGATTTGTCCCAGTGCCCCTGACGCATGCGCTGATCCAACGTTATCACGGATTTCGCACAGGCTAAAATCATCGCCCAGGTATGCTCGGCTACAGCGGCTGCGTTGGCACCCGGCGCAGACTGAACGCGGATATCGCGTGCCGCGGCTGCCTGTTGATCGATAACGTCAATGCCGCTGCCGTGTTTGGAAATCACGCGCAGGGCAGGCGCAGCATCCATGATGCGGGCATTAATTTTTCCGTAACGGACAATTATCGCCACCGGATTATGCTGCTGGCAGAGTCTGAACAGGGTATCTTCGTCGGGCTGTTTACCTGCATAAACCAGGCTGAACGCGTTCAGCAGGCTGACCGCCTGCGGAGCCAGATCGCTGGCCGTGACCAGAATGACGGGAAGCTGGGTTGTCATCAGAGCGTCTCCCCATTCGAAAGCATGCCAGCGGTAAGAAGGGCTTTCTCCAGCCACGGCGCGCGAAGGTCGCCATCACGAATGGCCGCAATACGCCCGGTCTCGAAATCCAGTTTTTTCTGCGCCAGCTCGAGCAGAGCAGGGATCTCTTCACGCGGCAGAATCACTACGCCATCAATATCACCGATGACCAGGTCGCCCGGCTGAATGGCAGCACCCGCGACAGAAACCGGATAGTTGACCCGTCCCGCAACAGACTTGGTCGGGCCGCAGGGATTCAGGCCCGCGGCAAACACCGGGAAGCCGTTCGCGCTCAGTGCATCGGCGTCACGCACCGCGCCATCGATGATGATCCCCGCGATGCCGGAGGCTTCAGCCTGGGTCGACATAATCTCTCCGATTAAGGCACAGCTGATATCGCCTTTGCCATCAACCACAATCACGTCGCCTGGCTGGGCGATAGCCAGTGCGGCATGGATCGCCAGATTATCGCCTGGCCGCACCTCGACGGTGATAGCGGGACCAGCGACTTTCATCGTGGAGGCAACCGGTTTGACGCGACCATGCAGCGTTCCGCGTCGACCGGCGACATCAGCCAGTATTGCAGCCTGAAACTGAGCCGCCTGTTTAACAAGTTCTGGTGCGACACGGATAATGTCGCGATTGATGAAGGTATTCTCTGCATGTGGCATAGATCATTCCTCTTTCGTTTTACCAGGTACAACTTAGTTGTACAATATAAAACTACTATATCGATGTTAATTCGCATCGCACCAGTGTTAAGCACTCATTTGTGATGTAAATACGATGTGAATCACAAATTGCGCGGTAAACTGCCTGCCGTCGCATACAGGAGGACGTACGAATGGGGAATGAAGGCGTAATTGCCGTAGAAAAAGCGCTGGCGCTGCTGGATTGTTTTAAACCTGGCGAGGAGTCGCTGACGCTTACCGCGCTGGCGCAGCTGTCGGGTTACCACAAAACGACGGTCTATCGCCTGATGAACTCACTTGAGCGCATGAATTATGTGATTCGCCGCGACAATGGCGTCTATACCCTGGGGCCGAGGCTGCTCTATCTGGGCAAGCTCTATGAGCAATCCTTTCATCTGGCCAGCATTGTTCAGCCTGAGCTTCACGCTCTGGCGACCGCGACGGGCGAAAGCGCCTCATGGTATGTGATAGAAAACGATCAGCGACTCTGTCTGTTCAGAGCTGAGCCTTCTGAAGGACTGCGTGAAACGCGTCTGCCCGGCACCTTTCTGCCGCTGGATAACTCTGCCATCGGACAGGTGCTTCGCTACTGGGGAAAGAACGAACCCCTGTTTGAGGCTGTACCTGAACTACCGCTGTTTACCTCCGGGATGCGCGATCCGCACATTGCGGCATTTTCCGTACCGGTGTTTGGGGAAGGTGACAGGCTGCTCGCTGCGCTGGCACTGACCGGGCCATCGTCACGTCTGACGCAGGCGAAGTGTGAAAGCGGACTGGGGAAACTGATGAAAGAAGCGGCCAGCCGGCTTTCGGTTAAATCAGGCGCGCATAAAGTGACATGCGATAATTTTTACAAGATTTAGCAGATGTGCAGGGCACTGGTGATCCCATGTCAGCGCCGTGCTCGTACAGAGCAGCAATTTTTTACAGGCTGGAATCGATTGATTTCCGTTAAGGTGAATAAAATGATGTCTGGCGTGTCTGAGTACTAAACCGTCAAAAGCCCCGCCGCTGTGGTGGGGTGATTTTAATTTATTGATATTTATCATAATTATTTGCTTCCGGTACGCCTTTAAAGATCCTGATTTAACGTCAGATGTTTGAAGGCACGCTGGCCTCATGAAAACCCCCCCACTTTCCCGACTCAACATGAATTTACTTCATGTTCGTTGAAATTTAATCACTTTTTTTCAACCGGATGTTGAGGCATAAAGTAAGAATTGTTAATAACTTTGAGTCATATGACGGCGTGTTAAGGGATAGCAAAGCTGCATAACCCTGAAGCAACAAATCATATCAGCGACCAGGATACCCGATAGCGATGAACAACTTAGCCTTTACCCTCAAGCGCATTCGTTTCGACGAAAACTATAACCCTTCGAAAAATACGCGGGCGACGACTAACTTCGCGAATCTGGCGCGTGGCGAAAAACGCCAGGAAAACCTGCATAACGCGCTGGCGATGATCGACAACCGGTTCAACGCGCTGGCGCACTGGGATAACCCAAAAAGCGACCGTTACGCTGTCGAACTTGAGATTATTTCTGCTGAGCTGAATCTTCGTCCAGGCAGCAACGACGAATCGTTCCCGGCGATTGAGATTCTGAAAACCCATATCGTCGATCACAAAACCGGTGAACGTTTCGAGGGGATTGTCGGCAATAACTTCTCATCCTACGTGCGTGATTATGATTTCAGCGTGGTGCTGACAGAGCACAATAAAGGCCAGACTGAATTCAGTCTGCCGGATGATTTCGGCCAGCTGCACGGCAACATTTTTAAAAGCTTCGTCAACTCAGCGGCCTATAAAGAAAACTTCAATAAGTCTCCGGTCATCTGCCTGAGTGTGTCGAGCAAAAATACCTATGTGCGCATCGGTAATATGCATCCGGTGCTGGGCATCGAATACCAGCAGGATGCGCCTTCGCTGACTGATTTTTATTTTGGAAAAATGGGCCTGAAAGTGCGTTTCTTTATGCCGCAGGGCAGTGTTGCGCCGCTGGCCTTCTACTTCCACGGCGACCTGCTCAGCGATTACACCAATCTTGAGCTGATCAGCACGATCAGCACCATGGAAACGTTCCAGAAGATCTATCGCCCGGAAATTTACAACGCGAATTCTGCAGCCGGACAGTGCTATCAGCCAACGCTGCAGCATCAGGATTATTCATTAACCCGCATCGTTTACGATCGCGAAGAGCGCAGCCGTCTGGCCGTTGAGCAGGGTAAGTTTACTGAGGCGCATTTCATCAAGCCGAATCAGACACTTCTCGCACAATGGTCTGCTGAATTCGTTCTTTGATTAATTAAAAACAAAAGGTCACCTGCTATGAAAACTTTATTACCGACATCCACTGCGGGCAGCCTGCCTAAACCGTCCTGGATCGCGCAGCCAGAGGTGCTCTGGTCACCCTGGAAACTGCAGGATGAAGAGTTAGTTGACGGTAAAAGAGATGCACTGCGTCTCTGTCTGGACGACCAGGTTCGCGCCGGCATTGATATCGTCAGTGATGGTGAGCAGACCCGTCAGCACTTTGTGACGACGTTTATTGAACATCTCAGCGGCGTGGATTTTGAGAAGCGTGAAGTGGTCCGCATCCGTAATCGTTATGACGCCAGCGTGCCGACCGTGGTGGGTGAAGTCTCACGTCAGAAGCCGGTGTTTGTTGAAGATGCAAAAATCCTGCGCAAGCTGACCGATCGTCCTATTAAGTGGGCGTTGCCGGGTCCGATGACGATGATCGATACCCTCTATGACAATCACTATAAAAGTCGTGAAAAGCTGGCCTGGGAATTTGCAAAAATCCTCAACCAGGAAGCGAAAGAGTTAGAAGCCGCGGGCGTTGATATTATTCAGTTCGACGAACCAGCCTTTAACGTCTTCTTCGATGAAGTGAATGACTGGGGTATCGCCGCGTTAGAGCGAGCCATCGAAGGGCTGAAGTGTGAAACCGCCGTTCACATCTGCTACGGCTACGGCATTAAAGCGAATACCGACTGGAAGAAAACGCTGGGCACAGAGTGGCGTCAGTACGAAGAAGTCTTCCCGAAACTGCAGCGTTCGGCTATCGACATCGTTTCACTGGAGTGCCAGAACTCGCGCGTGCCGATGGATCTGATCGAGCTGATTCGCGGTAAAAAAGTCATGGTCGGTGCTATCGACGTGGCGACTCATGAGATTGAGACGCCGGAAGCAGTCGCAAACACCCTGCGCAAAGCGCTGCAGTTCGTGGATGCTGAAAATCTCTATCCTTCAACCAACTGCGGCATGATTCCTCTGCCGCGTCAGGTTGCCAATGGCAAACTGCATGCGTTGAGTGCGGGTGCCGAGATTGTCCGCAGAGAAATTCTGGGAAAATAATCTTTCCCTGAGCAGCCTCAGTCCGACTTCAGATGCCTGGAAGCCGGACTGAGCTGCCCTTACTTTTGCTTTATCTGTCCCGCTATCCTTTTCTGTAGGTTCTTCATCACACTCCTTTTAAATCACGATCAAATTTCCTGTTCTGAAACCTCAGTAACGTAATCCGCTATGCTGTCGGGCGTGAATCACCTGGTCTGCGATCACGCCCATTGCGGATTGCGTTCAGCTCAGCGTTTCGTCAGCGGAGCGGGGTTGATCCGGGCGGATTCTGAACCAGATCGCGTACATTGCCGGCAGGAATACCAGCGTAATCAGGGTACCGCCTAACGTACCGCCAATCAGGGTATAGGCCAGCGTTCCCCAGAATACGGAGTGCGTCAGCGGAATGAAGGCCAGAATGGCAGCCATTGCCGTCAGCAGCACCGGACGCGCACGTTGTACCGTTGCTTCCACCACCGCATCAAAAGGCGAGAGTCCTTCATGTTCATTATGGTGAATCTGCCCTATCAGGATGAGCGTGTTACGCATCAGGATGCCCGATAGCGCTATCAGTCCAACCAGTGCATTGATGCCAAACGGCTGGTTAAAGAGAAGTAGCGTCGGCACCACACCAACTAGTCCCAGAGGCGACGTCAGAAAGACCATCACCATCGCCGACATCGAACGCACCTGCAGAATGATAATCAGCAGCGTCATGGCGATCATAATCGGGAACAGCGGTGCCATTGCTTTAGTCGCTTTACCAGATTCTTCAATCGAGCCCGCCTGTTCAATGCAGTAGCCCGCTGGCAGTGAATCGATGATGGGCTGCAACGCGTTGAGCATCTGCTTTGAGACATCCGGCGGCTGCAGATGCTCAGCAATATCACCGCGCACCGTCAGCGTCGGGGTGCGATCGCGGCGACGCAGAATCGGATCTTCCATGCGTACGTCAACGTCGCCTATCTGAGAGAGCGGAATACGCTGACCTGAGGAACCGACCAGGGTAAAGCCCGCTATTCTGGCTGGATCGAGGCGGATGTTACCCGCTGCGCGTCCCATAACCTGCACGGAGCGGATGTCTTCACGCACTGAGGTAATCGGAACGCCAGAAAGCAGGAACTGAAGCTGCTCTGCCACCGCATTCGTTGTCAGCCCCACGGCCTGCAGGCGATCCTGATTAAGCGTGAAATGCAGCGTCGGCACCTTTGGACCCCAATCTGTATTAACTGTTCTCATCAGCGGACTGGCCTGTAGCACTGCCTCTACGTCGGCTGCGATGGTGCGCAACGTGTCGGCATCCGGCCCCATGATGCGATATGCCACCGGATAGGGCGAGTAGGGACCAAACACCAGTTGAGTCACGCGGATGCGCGCCTCTGCTGCAAGTCCATGAGCTGCCGCTTCGCGTAACCGCTGCTTAAGTGCTTCGCGCGCTTCCTGGCTGTCCGTCAGCACAACAATTTTCGCAAACGAGGGGTCGGGCAGCTCGGGAGCCATGGCCAGATAAAAACGCGGTGACCCTTGTCCGATATACGATGTGACGATTTTTGCCTCCGGCTGCTTCTGCAGCCAGGCTTCGATTTTTGCCGTCGCGTTGCTGGTCTCCTCAATAGCGGTGCCATAAGGCATCTGGACTTCGACCAGCATTTCCGGGCGGTCAGAGGTGGGGAAAAATTGTGCGTTAACTATCCCCATGCCGAGCACGGCAAGCGTAAAAAGGGCAACTACCGAACCGGCTACCAGCCATTTACCTGCAATGACGCGGCCCAGAATATAACGGAATCGGTTGTAATGGCGGGTGTTATAAATCGCGGTATGTCCTCCCGCCACCGTTTTGATCTCCGGCAGCATTTTCACGCCAAGATAAGGCGTAAAGACCACCGCGACTATCCACGAGGCGATCAGGGCGATACCGACAATCCAGAACATATTGCTGGTGTACTCACCGGCGGTAGACTGTGCAAAACCGTTGGGCATAAAGCCCACAGCGGTAACCAGCGTTCCCGCCAGCATCGGTGCCGCCGTATGACTCCAGGCATAGGCAGAAGCTTTGATGCGGTCATAGCCTTCTTCCATTTTGACCACCATCATTTCAATCGCGATGATGGCGTCATCGACCAGCAAACCCAGGGCAAGGATCAGCGAACCCAGCGTGATGCGATCGAAATTCTTGCCGGAAGCCTCCATCACAACAAACACGATAGCCAGCGTCAGTGGCACGGCTGCGGCGACCACCACACCTACCCGCCAGCCCATACTGACAAAGCAGACCACCATGACCACCAGCAGGGCGACAAAAAACTTGATCATGAATTCGTCTACGGCTGAACTGATATTGATAGCCTGATCGGTGACTTTCGTCAGCGTCATACCCAGCGGCATGCCGTCATTAATTCTGGCCGTTTCCTCGTCCAGTGCCTTACCGAGATCAAGACCATTCCAGCCATCACGCATAACGACGCCTAACAACAGCGCCGGTTCGCCCTGATTACGCACGATAAAGGTCGCCGGATCTTCATAGCCTCGCTCCACCGTCGCGACGTCTGAAAGGCGAAGTGTTCTGCCTCCGGCCACGACAGGCGTCTGGCGAATCTTCTCCAGGGTGTCGAAGGCGCCATCAAGACGGATAAAGATCTGGGGGCCGCTGGCATCTATCGAACCGGCCGGGGTCAGCACGTTCTGACTGTTCAGGGCAGAAAAGATATCCTGGGGGGAAATGCCGAGCGTGGCCAGCCTGTCATGAGAGAACGAGATAAAAATTCGCTCACTCTGCTCACCAATAATGTTGACCTTTTTAACGCCGGGCACATGCAGAAGCTGCTGGCGCAGGGATTCAGCATCCCTTGCCAGCAGACGCTGCGGCTCACCTTTGGCCTTAAGCGCAAATAAGGCAAAAGTCACATCAGAGAACTCGTCATTAACCATCGGTCCGATGACGCCCGCGGGCAGGCTGCTGGCTGCATCACCGACTTTCTTGCGCGCCTGATAGAACTCTTCCTGTACCTGTGAAGGCGGCGTGCTGTCCTGCAATGACAGCATGGTAAACGCCAGACCCGGACGGGTATAGGTCTCACTGCGGTCGTACCACTTAAGCTCCTGCAGCCGCTTCTCCAGCGGCTCAGCAACCTGATCCTGCATCTCCTGCGCTGTAGCACCCGGCCAGGCTGTGATAAGGGTCATCTGCTTGACGGTAAAAGGCGGGTCTTCCGCTCGCCCCAGTTCGAAGAACGACAGGATACCGGCGACAGTAATCAGAATGATCAGGAAGAGGGTAATCGAGCGCTCGCGCACAGCCAGCGCCGAGAGATTGAAACGTTCCTTGCTCATGGATGACTCCCCGCGCTGCGCTCGTTGCCTTGCGGTGCCGTGCGCACTTTTTCACCCTCATGAAGCAGGTGCGCGCCAAGCGCAACGACCTGCTCACCCGGCTTGAGGTTTCCGACAACGCCGGCATTGTCATCCCCAAGGTTGATCACCTGCACCGGTCGCCATGAGACGGTTGTGGGCTGACCTGAAATGCCCCAGACGCCCAGCCCTTTCCCCGGATCGTAGAGCGCGGCTAAGGGCACGTTCATGACCGAAGCTTTGCTGGCGTTTTCCGCGATGTTAAGCGTGACGGTCGAGCCGAGCGGTGCATTAGCCAGTGAACCTTGCAGGACATATCTCGCTTCAAAGGTTCGCGTCACCGGATCAGCGGCATCGGATAGCAGGCGTAATCTGGCGGGCACCTGTTTATCGCCGGAGCCATAAAGCGTAGCCTGAGCATCGCTGTCCGGCGCAGGCCTGAGCGTCTCTGGTAATTGCACAATGGCCTCGCGCTGACCGACTCTGGCGAGGCGGATAACGGCCTGTCCGGCACTGACCACCTGACCCGGTTCTGCCAGCGTATCCACGACAACGCCATCGGCGTCGGCCAGCAGCACCGCATAACCCGTTGCATTCTGCGCGACGCTGGCCTGGGCCTGTGCGGCTTTGAGATCGGCTCTGGATGTATCGGCGGCGGCCTTTATCTGGTCGTAGGCTGATGCCGACACGGCACCCGTCGCGACAAGGCCGCGATAGCGCGCTTCATCCTGCGTTGCTTGCTTAGCCCGTGCCCGCGCTGCCTCCACAACCTGTTGCTGAGCCTGAGACTGCAGCGTCAGGTCAATCGGATCCAGACGCATCAGCGGCTGACCGCGTTTAACCGTCTGACCGGTATCCACCAGACGTTCAAGGATTTTGCCCTGTACTCTGAAACTGAGATCGCTTTGAATCCGGGCGACCACAACCCCGGTAAAAGCGTGGGTTCGATCTCTCGCGCTTACCACGGTTGCAGTCCGCACCAGAGGAGCCTGGGTACGGGGATCGTCGCGGGTGGAGGGTTCACCGCAGGCCACCAGGGCCAGCGGCAACACGTAAACAGCAAGGGTGGCGGATTTAAGCCTGAGCATGAGTTCCCTTAAAGCGGTAACAGGATAGTTTGCGCATTCTCATTCTTGTGACCAAATAAGTCAATGGTCACAAATGGCGGAATTTTTGTCATGAACAGAGCAAGATATGTCATCGTGAAGGGGTTGTTAAAAGGGTCATGGCAACTGAAGAGGGGTGATATCAGGGGAGGAGGGGAAAGAGAGCGGTTCCTGGACGCCTTGCATTTTTTGGGCGGCAGGCACAGTGCATTTGTGAATGCTCAGGAGATCGGCATCGGCATAGTTTGCCCCCTTAACGTCAGTGACCCTGATTGACAGGACGTGACCATTATTTGATTGGGTCACTGATTGTGGGTGATGTCAGGCTGATCGATGTTGCTCCAGCATTCGCGGAAAGCGACGCCTGAGTAGCCATTAACGCGCACCTGCCACTCTGTAAGGACAGCCCATCGCCGCCATACCTGCTGCCTGCCGTTTTTTATTAAGCCTCATTCGTAAAACCTGCAATATGTGAATGAATAGTAAATTTCTTTGCCAGCGGATATAACATATTGATAACCCCGCATCGCAGAGGAAAATATGGCGCTTTCACACGAGTTAATCCTGATTTTCACGACCTATTTTGTCGCTACGGCCAGCCCTGGACCGAGCAATATGGCGATAATGGGGACAGCGATGAAAAAGGGCAGAGGTGCCGCGCTGGCGCTGGCTGCGGGTGTCGTGAGTGGTTCAATGATCTGGGCGCTGCTGGCAGCCTGCGGTGTGCTGACCGTGCTGACAACCTTTGCTCAACTGCTGATTGCGTTAAAAATTGGCGGCGGATTATATCTGCTCTGGCTGGCGTTTAAAGCCGGGAAATCTGCGTTACGCCGCACGGAAGCCAGTGAATTTAAAACCAGCGATGCCCGGATCGCCTATGGCAGCCTGTTCCGTCAGGGTATCCTGATGCATATCGGCAACCCCAAAGCGATTCTGACCTGGGTGGCGATTATGTCATTTGCCCTTAAACCGGATGCGGTCGCCTCGACGTTACCGATGATCATCTGCGGCTGTGCGGCGATCTGTATGGTTGTATTCGGTGGCTATGCTTTGCTGTTCTCGACGGCTGTAATGAGCGCTTTTTACCGCCGCATTCGTCGCGGGCTGGATGTACTGTTAGCCTGTTGCTTTGCGCTGGCAGGATTGAAACTGGTCTTCAGCCGCAATTAATTACGTCTAATGATGGCGGAGCTTCATCCGTTTTGACTCATCACCCGGAACGAACAGGTGATGAGTCGAAACGGCAGCTTGCGATGCAACTCCGATAGCCCAACCCAGGATCCTGATTCAAAAGGCTAAAAATGAAAGGCTCATGTCTGTGTGAAACCGTTGTTTTTGAGATTTCGGTTACCCCCACGCTCTATTATCGTTGTCACTGCTCTCTGTGCAGAAAGCAGACCGGAACCGGTTATAACCTGGCAACGCTGATAAAAGAGCGTGATTTTGCCTGGATAGCAGGCGAAAGCAAGATCGCGTCGTGGCGTAAACCGACAGGTTATCGCACTGACTTTTGCGCCACCTGTGGTTCTGCCGTTCCAAACCGGTTGCGCGAGCGGCCTTACATCTGGCTTCCGATCGGCTTACTGAATACCGCAGTCGCGATGCACTGCATAGGAGATTATTGTACCGATGACGCTATGCCGTGGGACCATACCCGTTCAGAGACTAATCATGCGGGGCCAGTAGCGTCGCTGGATGCACTGCTGACGAACCTGAAGCTCGTTGATTAATCGCAGCGGTGTAGGTTACTTATTTTTTAACTTTAAGCCCCAGTATCCAGAACAGGCTTTAATCTTGTGCGGAGAATCAAGCAGAACTTTTGGCAAGCTGACCTGGTCGTAAAGCGTCTGATGGTACTTACGATTCTGCGGGGCAGTACGGATAATATATTTCAGCATCGCCAGGGTTACGGACTCTCTGCTCATCCCGAGCCCACCTATTCGCGGTGTCGATGAATAACACCTGCGAATATAACGCAGCAGTGCCACGGTCACTTTTACATCCAGAAGAATCAATCCCGTGGCATGAGCAAATCGTTCCTCAATACACTTTGTATAATTCCCCTCCATCACCCATTTTTCCTGACTCACTGCATCTGCATGCAAATCGCGAAATGCTTCCGGTGCTCTTGGAATCCATTGACTGTTCGGAAGATGGTGAAGTTGATCAAGATGAACAACAGGTAAATTCGTTTTGCGGGAAATAGCCTCAGCTAAGGTAGATTTACCGCTGTTTGAAGGACCCATAATACAAATGCGTGGTCCGAGCGCCTCTAAAGTAAGTGCACTATTCACTATATTTCCTTTGAATTTGCCCCGCCTTTAATGAATAACGGCCTGCTGACATGATGCTTTTCTATGCAACTTGCAAGGTTTAAATCTCAACTGGAATATGTTGACTTGCGGGAGGCGCAAATAAGGGCTTCTGAAGGCATTATGAATCATAGTCATGTCAAAGCGTATCTGATGATCTGATTTTCAAAGAAGCCTATCCACCTCACGGATTGTATTTTTTACGGTAAAGATTTGTTACATCCTGCCGATTAATTACTCAATTAATCAAACCGTAGAGGGCATTATGGTGTTAATCAATGGACTTACAGACGGCGTGGCAAATAGCTATGCTGCTTCCGGCGCAAGCAAACCATCTTCAGGCGTCAACACCGAATCTATTACTAGAAAAACGCTTCCCGACTCTGTAGTTATCATCTCTCAGGCGGCAAGAGACCGCCTGATGCAGGTCGTTGCTGAACCTGTCTCCGCTGAACAGCAGGTTGTAAATCTGAAAGGTCTGCTGGCAAGTCGATCCGCTAATCAGGGACCCACGTTTAACCTTGGCTATGCGCTTTTCAATGATCCCTACACTAACTGGGATGCAAGGACATTCCGGCCCCTGGTGGACATGACGACAGATAACACCCAGGCCAGTATGGATGAGTTTGCGGGCGCACTTCATCAGGTGCTCGCTGAAGGACAGGTGGGGCAAAATCAATACGATAACAGCGATACCTCTGAAGCGATGGCAATAACGTTAACGCAGGTGAAACTGCACAAACTTATTGAGAAATATGTTCCGGAGGACAAGCGGGAGCAGGCGACAGGCATTGTTGATGAGATGACCGACAGTAAAGTGGCATTCCGCGAAGAGCGCACGCTGCTGGGCGCACAGCAGATGCTGGATATCGCGCATCAATATGGCACCCGTGAAATCGTTGCGGATGCACGTGATTATCTTAACCAGGTAAAGAGCGGCACCGCGCGGCCACAGAATGAGCTGACCAGAATGTTCGAAGCGACAAAATCGGGTAGTGACATGAACGCCATCTTCAGCGTGTTTGCCGATGTGATTCGTTCCACGCCGAATCCCGGCAACAAAGCACAACCCTCAATCGATGACGCCCTTAAACAGCTGGAGGTTTATCGCCAGCAGTGGCAGACGTTCGCTGATAAATACATCGCTTAAACAGTGATGATCCTGCGGCTGACGGCTCTCTCGTGGCAATAAAGGCCAGTCTGAGAGCCGCGTCTGCAGGATTACTACGATGGGACACTTTAGTCAGATGAAACACTCTCATAAACCCGGCTTGAAACAAAAAGTACTCATTACACATTTACAAATTTAAATGTGTAAATATAATGGCGCCTCTTACACATCAGAGGAATTTTTGTCATGCCGTCACTGTTTACCCCCCTGAACCTGGGCGATCTCACGCTTCGTAACCGCATTGTATTGCCGCCACTGACGCGATGCCGCAGTGAGCAGCCGGGCAATATTCCCGGCGAGTTGATGGTGGAGTATTACCGTCAGCGTGCCAGCGCGGGACTGATGATCACCGAAGGCACCCAGATTGAACCTCGCGGGCAGGGTTATGCATGGACGCCGGGGATCCACAGCGACGCCCAGATCGCCGGCTGGAAAAAGGTCACAGAGGCGGTACATCAGGAAGGCGCTACGATTTTCTGCCAGCTCTGGCACGTTGGTCGCGTCTCTCACAATGAACTTCAGCCGGGTAAACAGGCACCGGTCGCCCCTTCAGCCATCGCCGCCGATAACGTCCGGGTGTTTATCGAAACCGGACCCGGTGCGGGGATATTAACTGCACCCAGCGAACCACGGGCACTGACCAACGCGGAAGTAAAAGAGATCGTGGCGCTTTACCGACGTGCGGCAGAAAATGCAAAAGAGGCGGGTTTTGACGGTGTGGAACTGCATTCTGCCAACGGTTATCTGATTAACCAGTTTATTTCGGAGCACACTAACTTCCGCACGGATGAATATGGCGGCTCAGCAGATAATCGTCTGCGCTTCCTGCGTGAAGTTGTTGAGGCGGTCAGCGCGGTATTTGGCAGCCACCGTGTTGGCGTGCGGTTTGCGCCATTGTTTTCGAGTACCGACGAAGAGCGCGTCTATCTTGGCCTGGTTGAACGCGATCCCCATGCGACCTATATCCACGCCGCGCAGCTGCTGAATGAGCTGGAAGTTGGCTATCTCTCTATTGCCGAAGCGGACTGGGATAATAGCCCGGATATGCCAGAGAGTTTCCGGGTTGCGCTGCGTGAAACATTCCGCTCTCCGATCATCTATTCTGGTCGCTACACGGCGGAAAAAGCACAGCGTATGCTGGATAAAGGCTGGGGCGATCTGGCGGGTTTTGGCCGCTCGTTTATTGCGAATCCCGATTTGCCGGCACGTATTAAAGCAGGTCATCCGCTGAATCCCGTTGATCACGCCTCGCTGTATGGCGGCACTGAGAAAGGCTATACTGACTATCCTGTTTTTCAATCCTGATCTTATGTGAGGCGGCATGTCCCCCGAAAATGCCCTGAAGTTACTGTCCAACCCAACCCGGGTGGCAGTGCTGAAGTGGCTTAAAAATCCTGACGAAGCGTTTGCGGGCTATTCTCAGCTCTATCCCTTCGCTCAGTATGGCGTCTGTGCCACCCTCATCCAGGACAAGGCGGGCTTATCACAGCCCGCTACTTCGTTATGTATGAAAGCTCTGCACAATGCGGGACTGGTTGAAGCCAGTAAAGTCGGGAAGTGGACCTATTATCGCCGCGCTGAACCACGTATTCGTGAAATAACCGACGTGGTGACACAATCGCTGCAGGCGCTTTAGGGCGCCTGCCGTTTCAGCACTTCTCTGTTATCTCATCTGCGAATGCTGAGTCTTTGCACTTACAGTGAACGCCTGCACCTATCCCCCGGATTTCTGACTTGTCTTCACGCACGCGGCTTGACGAAGCTGCCCGCTTAACTTACAACTAAAGCCGTCAGGGGAGTCTCGCCAGAGAGACTGAGAGGCTAATAGCGCAGTGCGCGGCTTAGCGACCCTTAGAACCTGACCCAGTTGATACTGGCGTAGGAAGACGGGTATCGCATCCGATACTTGCCGCAGGCGCGTGTTCGCGACGTCTTTGCCTATTCCCTCTGTATCACGGGTCTTCGTTAACCGATAACGAGGCCAAAGTGAAACATCTCATTCTTAATCACTCTCTTCCTCTCCGGTGGACACCATGAGCCGCTGGTCGGTGCTCGGCAGCGGCGTTGCCGGGCTGTGTGTCGCCACGCTACTGCTGGAACGGGGAGAAGCCGTTGAAGTCATTACGCAGCCTGACTGTCGTGCCGCCTCGCACTGGGCGGGGGGCATGCTTGCGCCCTGGTGCGAAGCAGAAAGCGCGCCGCCCCAGGTCATCGAATGGGGCCAGCACGCTGCCGGATGGTGGGCGAAACGCGTCGACGGCGTGGAGAAGCAGGGCACGCTGGTGGTTGCGCCGCCGCGTGATAGCCGCGAACTGACGCGCTTCGCCAGCATGACGCAGCAGCATCAGTGGGTCGCGCCCGGTGACATCGAACCGGCGCTGGAAAATCGCTTTGCGCGTGGCCTGTTCTTTGCTGCAGAGACGCATCTTGATCCGCGCCGCGCACTGCAGCAACTGCGCATCACACTGCAGGAGGCTGGCGTACCCATTCACAGCGGCAAACCCGGCGGCAAAATCATCGACTGCCGCGGCATCCACGCTCTTGATCAGCAGCCCGCTCTGCGCGCCGTTCGGGGCGAAATGCTGATCCTGCACACGCATGACGTTCAGCTCTCCCGTCCGGTCCGTCTGCTGCATCCGCGCTTTCCCTGCTATCTGGTGCCGCGTGCCGGAGGCCACTTCATGCTCGGAGCCACCATGGTCGAAAGTCACGACAGCAGCCCGATCAGCGCCAGGGCGATGATGGAGTTGCTGAGCGCGGCTTACAGTCTGCATCCGGCGCTGGCTGAAGCGCGCATTGTGGAGAGCGGCACCGGTCTGCGTCCCGCCTACCGACAGAACCTGCCGGAAGTCCGCTATGAAAATGGCCGTTTCTCACTCAATGGGCTTTACCGCCACGGCTTTTTGCTGGCGCCGATCATGGCTGAAAAACTCATGCTGCAACTCACACAGGAGATGACTCATGCGAGTTCAACTTAATGGTCGCACGATTGAAACCGATGCTGGCACGCTGGCAGAGCTTATGGCGGAGCAGCAGATCGACCCGCGCACCGTCGCCACCGCACTGAATGGTGAGTTTGTGCCGCGCAGCCGTTATGCCAGCCAGCAGCTTGAAGCGGGCAGCCAGCTGGAAATCCTGTCACCGATGCAGGGAGGTTAACCATGTTCTATCAATTCATTCCGCAATCCCGTTTTCTGCTTGGCACCGCCGGATATCCGTCACCCGACATTCTGCATCAGGCGATCGACGCATCAGGTGCGGAGATTATTACCGTCAGCCTGCGTCGTGAAGGCAGTGAAGGCGGTGCCTTTCGCACGCTGCTGCAACAGCTCAACAAACGCATTCTGCCGAATACCGCGGGCTGCCATACGGTGAAAGAGGCAGTGACGACGGCGCAGATGGCGCGTGAACTGTTCGATACGCCGTGGATCAAGCTGGAAGTCATTGGTCATGCCGACACGCTGCAGCCCGATCCCTTTGCGCTGGTTGAAGCCGCCCGGATCCTCTGCGCTGACGGCTTCCAGGTTTTTCCCTACACCACCGAAGATCTGATTGTCGGCGAGAAGCTGCTGGAAGCGGGTTGTGAAGTGCTGATGCCCTGGGGCGCGCCAATTGGTTCCGGCCAGGGGCTGCGCAACATCGAAGGGCTGCGCGCCATGCGTGCGTGGTTTAAAGATGTGCCGCTGATTATTGATGCGGGCATCGGTGCGCCAGGCCAGGCGTCGCAGGCGATGGAGATGGGTTTTGATGGCGTGCTGCTTAACACGGCGGTGGCAAAAGCGCGCGATCCGGTGCGCATGGCCGGGGCATTTGCGGCCGCGATTCACGGCGGGCACGAGGCGTTTCATGCGGGATTGATGGAGCAGCGCGACATGGCGTCTGCCTCTACGCCCATTTTCGGTCTGGCAGAGTTTTAAGGAGCGGCAATGGAGCGTTATCAGCGACAGACTATGTTGCCGGAGATTGGCGCAGCGGGACAGCAGTGGCTGAGCGGGGCACGTGTGCTGGTAGTGGGCGCGGGCGGCCTTAGCGCGACGCTGCTGCCGTTACTGGCAGGCGCGGGCGTCGGGTTTATTCGTCTTTACGATGGCGATCGGGTCGAGCTGCATAACCTCCACCGGCAGACGTTGTTTAATGTCGACGATGTGGGTCAGCCGAAAGCAATCTGCGCGCAGCGCGCGCTGGCGCAGCGAAATCCTGACTGCCATGTCGAGGCGCATTCATACCCGCTCAGTGCCAGTCAGCTGCCGCAGGCCCTGGAGGGAATCGATCTGGTGGTAGATGCGGCGGATAACTTCGCCATCACCTATCAACTCTCCGACGCCTGCTCTCCACGTGGTCTGCCGCTGATCTGCGCCTCGGTGCTGGGTCGTAAAGGTTACGTCGGTGGATTCTGCGGCGGTGCGCCCGGTTATCGTGCGCTGTTTCCTCAGCTGCCGATGGCTTCGGGTAACTGCAACACGGCTGGCGTGATGGGGCCTGCGGTGGCGACGCTGGGCGCGATGCAGGCGCAGATGGTGCTGAGCGTGTTACTGAAACTGACGCCGTCGCCGCTCGGCTGCATGATCCACTGCGACTTTGTGGACTGGCACGTCAGGCAATTCCGCTTTGATGACGCGCCTGAATCCGACGCGCCGGGTATCCCGTTTATCGATAAGCCGATGCTCAGTGAGGACGATTGCATTGTGGAACTGCGCAGTCCCGAAGAAGCGCCGGTCAGTGTGGCCGAACGGGTGCTACGCATTCTGCCGCCGCAGATAGCGTCCTGGCAGCCGCCGTCCGATCGGCGCGTGGTGCTGGTGTGTGCCAGTGGCATGCGTGCAGCTCAGGCGGCAGAGAACCTTGCCGCACGGGGGATCACGCGGATGGCGCTGATGGCGGCAAACACGCTGTAGCCTGCCGGTCTATACAACCTCGACCAGCTGGAACGTCTCGAAAATCAGCTCCATTTCCTTATGGAAATAGCCTTCACGTTCAAAGTAGCGCTGATGCTCCTGCCGCCAGTGGTCGAGGCTGAGATCGCCTTCACCCTCCAGCATCGCCATCTCTGGCGTGACGCGGTCAAAACGCGTCAGGAACAGTCCGGTGGTGCGGATCACGCAGACGGGCCGTTTTTCGCCGTTCAGAACAATGGTGTAGCCGCCCGGCTGTGGCAGGACTTCCTGATCCTGCCAGCTCTGCAACGAACCGCAGCTTGCAACTTTCTTTCCGGCAATAATCAGCGTCGCCAGCTCGCTGGCTAATTCCGGGGAATCACCGAATGCATCTGTGAAGGCACCCGGATATTTGTCCTGCAGTTGTTCCAGCGTCATCGACATCCGAAAATCCTTAATAAAATAAGCGTCTGACCGGCATAAATGCAGGTCAGCGTCGCCGTTAAGATGATGGTGCAGCGGTGTAAATGCTGCTGATAGCGCTACAGCTTACCCGGCCTGCTCATGGGAAAACAGGCTTAATTTTCAGGAAATTGGGTTTGCGTGCGTGCGGGATTGCAGAGGAGAGATAGAGTCTGGCGCGGCCAGCTACGGCCGCGCACAAAAACTAACGCATCAGAAAGCTCGCCCAGTGTTCAATGTCGTCACCGCTGCTGATGTCAGGTTGCACCAGACCGTTCACCATAAAGGTGGGTGAAACATGGATACCATTCTGGCGGGCATATTTGCAGTGCCATTTAATCGCATTCTGCAGATCGGGCTGATCAAATGCGGCGCTGGCATCCACGCCGCTGTACTCTTTCAGGCGGGCCAGAATCTGGTTCGGCGTCGCATCGCGATTCGGGCCGGAACAGTGATCGGTAAACTCAAACTCTTCGCGATGATCGGCGACGGCCTGCATCACCGTCTTCGCCGCCTCTTTACTGTCGCTGGCGGCGGCAAGGATATAACGCACAATCACGCCGGAGTAGAGGTGCCACGGCTGTGATTGCAGGCGAATCTTCAGGGTCATCTTCTCTTCACCCACGTGCGCCAGTAACGCGTCGAATTTATTGAACGCGCGTACCGAAAAAGGGCAGGTGGGTTCCAGAAAGATTTCAAAGATTGCGGGACCGTGGCCCCAGATCAGGACATCAGCATGCTGACTCATCAAAAACTCCTTAAGGGTAAACGGAACGGGAAGTGTCATTACCCTGGCAAATCCGCATCACATCAGCCAGTTGAGAATCAGCCGTAATTGTTACAAAAAACAGCAGTCAGCAGCTGAGACGCGCGTAACAGGCGACAGCCAGAGCCATTAATCGTTAGAATTATCGGCTTTGGCATTCTCAACTGCTGGCCCTGCAACGTCGCTTGCGAGCAGCTATAGTTAGCTGCAGAATTAGCTCGCCCGAATGAGAACGCCAGTTCTGTTAACTGCATGCTAATCGTCTGCCTGGGGCCGATAAGCGTTAGAAGAGGTTAATTTTGCATACCGATCTTACCTGGAAAATTCTCCATCGCGTCATTAACAAGACAATCTCTGACATGCTGGATGATCAGCAGAGTATTGACGTGTTATCACTGCGTGCCCGGCTGCATGAGCTGGCTGAAAAAGAGGAGGATGAGGTCATGGTGCTCTGTTACTGGCAGGCGAGTAAAATTCTGCTTCGACTTCCCACCACCGTAACAGCCAGTCAGTTGATGGTTGCCGCACGTCACGCTTTTCGCACGCCGATGGATCATGATCGGCTTTGAGTTTTCAAGACCGGCGACGGGCGAGCCAGACATTCATCTCAGGTTAGTTTTGGAGCAGGGATCTGAGCCTCGTAATGATCGTGGCGGGCTACTATTCAGGACGTCCATCCATGACTTTATTGTGATTAATCTTTAAGTATATTCTCATTCTGGAATCTGTATTTTTTCAATGTAAATAGAATGCGCTACAGAAGTGAATATAATATCTGATGAGTGCAGTAAAAAGTTCAGTTAATACTTTTCTTAAATTGTCACAGTTTGATCCAGAACAATAAAAGGGGTCGTTATATTTCCTGTAGGGACAATGAAATCGTCTGTTTATCTTTTATATAGTTATGCGTCATTAATATGCTGGCAACATAATAAACACCGGGTTGTTATGTTGGCGCATTGTATAAATGCATATCTATCCATCAGGTGGCTGATTCCAGTCACTTTGCATGTATTGAAAAGAGACAGGTTTGATGAATATCAGAAAACGTATTCTGCCAGTGGCACTGGCTGGCCTTATGATTTCCGGATCGGCATTAGCAGCAGCAACAGATGGCCCCTCACCGATGAATACAAATCCGGGAGCGTCAGCCGGCACTCAGGGTGCAGGTGGCGAAGTGAAATTTACCGGTGAAATTACCGATGTTTCCTGTGACGTTTCTACTGCCAGTAAAAGCCAGACCGTTGATTTAGGTAAGTGGGCGAAATCCTATTTCGAGAGCCGCAGCGAAACCACGGAAACACCATTCACTATTTCTGTTAAGGATTGCCCTTCATCGGTTAATACCGTAGCTGTGCTGTTCGATGGTGATAAAGATACCGGTGACAATACGCTGCTGAAAGTAGCCGACGGTGGCGCAACCGGCGTGGGCATCAAACTTTACGAAGCTGACCGCAGCACGCCAATTGCTATCGGTGCCATCTCTAAACCGGTCAGCCTCGTAGAGAACACAAAAGGCGGCTCTGCTGATCTCAATTTCTTTGCCGATTATAAAAGTGATGGTGCTGAAATTGCAGTCGGTCCTGCCAACTCAGTTTCAAATTTTGTGATGGTTTATAACTGATTAAAAGCAGGGGCAACCCTGCTTCCCTCTCAAATACCAACGGCGTAAATGACTATGTTAAAGGTAATAAGACTTATTTCGCTTTTCTCTGCGTGTATACTGAGCATGGCTGCTCATGCAGGTGTTGTGATGGGAGGGACACGTGTTATTTTTTCGGAAGGAAAAAAGGAGGCAACGCTATCGGTCACTAATCAGGATAAAAATATTCCCTACCTGATTGAATCCTGGATCGAGAATTATCATTCAGACAACCCGGCTCGGGTGCCTTTTATTGTTACGCCACCGCTGTTCCGTCTCGATGCGGGAAAAGAGAATCTGCTAAGAATAAATTATCTGGGAATGCCGCTGCCGAAAGATCGTGAATCCGTGTTCTGGCTGAATGTTAAATCTATTTCGCCTGCGCCACGCGATAAAAGTAATCAGCTGCAGGTTAATATCAAATCGAAATTTAAGCTTTTTTACCGGCCTAAAGGCCTGGCGGGAAATCCGGCTGACGCCTGGCAACAACTCTCGTTTCGCCATGAAGGCAGGCAGCTTATTGCGCATAACCCAACCCCTTACTTTGTCTCTTTTTATTCGCTCAGCGTTAATCATCACACAATTCAGGACCCAGGCATGATTGGCCCGGGTGAGGATCGTCAGTGGACCGTCGCCGATTCCGGCGCAGTGACCTGGTCTGCGATTAACGATTACGGCGGCATCACCGAACAACGTACGCGCTAACTGTTTTTTTGATTTGAATCCGGGGCACTAACAGTGAAAGTCACTCCACAGGCTGAGACAGGCAAGAAAAGGCACGCGAAATCGTTTTATGCCTCTCCCTGGCTTGCAGGCGTTCCGGGTCTGATGCTGCTCATGTTCTGCCCGCTGCGTGGTGCCCGCGCGGATGACTACTTTAATCCTGCGGCGCTGGAATTTTCATCCGATCAGCATAACGCCGCCGATCTTCACTATTTCGCCCGTGAAGGCGGCCAGCAACCGGGTACCTATCATGTCACGCTGTTGCTCAACAACCGGGTGATTGATAGCCGCGATGTGACTTTTGTGCAGGGCAGAAACGGGCTGGTTCCGCAACTGACGGTTGCAGAGCTTTCCGCAATGGGCGTCAACGTTGATGGCTTTTCCGCCTTCAGCCGCTTAAAGAACGGTGAGACCATTGACGAGTTGAGTGAATTCATACCCGATGCTGCGGCCGACTTTGATTTTGCACACCAGCAGTTAAACCTCTCGATTCCACAGATCGCACTGCTGGTGAAAGATCGCGATTATGTCGATCCTGCGAGCTGGGATGAGGGCGTATCGGCTGCTTTTGTAAACTATAACCTCACTGGAAGCAGCAGTCGTAATGAGAGCGACCGGTGGAATTCAACGCTGCTCAGCCTGCGCAGCGGAGCCAATTTTGGCGCATGGCGACTGCGTAACACGGCCACCTGGCGCTACGATCTGGTCAGCCACTGGCAATCCCAGACCACCTATCTGGAGCGGGATCTTAAGACACTGAAAAGCCAGTTCAGGGTAGGGGATACCTACACCTCCGGCGATGTTTTTGACAGCGTGCAGTTTCGCGGTGCACAGATTATGTCTGATGACACCATGCTTCCTGAGAGCCAGCGCGGCTTTGCCCCGGTGATCCACGGCATCGCCCACAGCAACGCACGGGTAACGGTGAGTCAGCATGGCTACGTGATTTATGAAACCGTGGTCGCACCGGGTGCATTTGAAATCAAAGATCTCTATCCCACTGCGCAGAGCGGTGACCTCGACATCACTATCCATGAAAGCGATGGGTCGGTGCGTACCTTCACCCAGCCTTATTCTGCGGTGCCCTTTATGCTGCGTGAGGGGCATCTGAAGTACAGCGTCAGCGGCGGTCGTTATCATTACTCAGGCAGTAACAATCTGCGTTCGCCTGAGTTTGTGCAATCCACGCTGTTTTACGGACTGCCGCATGACTTTACCGCCTTTGGTGGTGTTCAGATGGCGCAGAATTATCACGCTGTAGCGATCGGTCTGGGTAAAAGTCTGGGCGATTTTGGTTCGCTGGGAACCGATGTGACGGTAGCCAAAACCCGCTTACCGGAGGGTCAGAGTAGCAGTGGTCAGTCAGTCCGCGCACAGTATCAGAAAAATTTCGCCTCGACGAATACCACCTTCAGCATGGCAAGCTATCGCTACTCCTCCAGCGGCTTCTATGCCTTCAGCGAAGCCAACGCGATGACCAGCCCGGCAAGCTACGTGGCTAACAAGCGCAGTCGCTCGGAGATTTCGATCTCGCAGGGGATGGGTGATTATGGCAGCCTTAGCGCTTCTGCCTATGTGCAGCGCTACTGGCGATCAAATAGTGAAGATCGCACCCTGCATCTGGGCTTTTACAGCAATTACAAAGCCATTTCCTGGGGCGTCGCCTGGTTTTACACCGACTCGACCAGCGCCCGAAAGGCTGACCGCGCTGTCTCTTTTAATGTCTCCATTCCCTTCAGCGCGCTGCTGCCAGACAGCTCCGTCAGCTACAGCATGAATGCCAGCAACGATGGGGATGTCTCGCAGCAGGTCAGCCTGTCGGGCAGCGCGTTGCAGGACAATAACCTGCACTACAACCTGCAGCAGGGCCACGACAGCCAGGGACAGAATGTGAACAGCAACGGCTCGCTGGATTATCGCGGCAGTCGCGGCAGCGTCAGTGCCGGAGTCAGTCACGATCGGCACAGCACGCAGTTTAACTATGGTCTGTCGGGCGGCATCGTCGCGCATGCACACGGCATTACGCTGAGCCAGCCGCTGGGCGATACCTTCGCGATCGTTCGTGTGCCGGATACGGCCGATGTGGGCATTCAGAGCAGCAGCAATGTGGTCACCGATAGTCGCGGCTATGCGATTGTGCCTTCTCTTTCGCCTTACCATGAAAACGCTATCGAACTGGCAACTGACACGCTGCCTGACAACGTTGATGTGGAACTGGATGGGCAAACGGCCATCCCGACCCGCGGAGCGATTGTGATGGCAGACTATGCCACCCATGTGGGTAACCGGGTGCTGTTCACGCTAACCTGGCAGGATGCCTTCCCGCCATTTGGCGCGGCAGGTCAGATTGCCCGCGACGCTGAGGGTAAAGAGGGCAGCACGAGCGGTATCGTCGCTGAAAAAGGCGAACTTTATCTGAATGGTGTACCCGCTCAGGGTGTTATCGAGGTGAAATGGCAGGAAGAGGGGGTGGAGAAAAGCTGCCGCGCGCCGTTCCGCCTGCCTGCCGTCAGCGGCACCAATCCGGTCAGACTGGTCTCTGCGGTTTGCCAGTAATTCACAGGAATGTAAGATGAAATCAGTTCTGCGTTTAGCGAAAGGGATGATGATGATTATCCCGACATTATGTGCTTTACCTGCACTGGGGCAGGAGTCCTGTCAGGGCGTCAGCCAGGTGGTGGTTCAGGTGCATAACGTCAATTATGTGCCGGGCGCGGCTGATGGCACCCCCATTTCAGCACAGATGCCGCTGCAGAGTGCCAATGCCTTTACCTGTAATAAAAACAGCGGCGAGCAGGGCTATAACTACAAAGATATGGGATTTGAGATTAATGCTGAAGAGTCCGGCTTGCAAACCAATATTGTGGGCGGACACAATACGCCGATATACCGTGTTCCAGGCATTGAGAGCATCGGATTCGCTATTGGTTTCAAAGAGCCGTCTTATTGCGGCGGCGGTTTCGCTGATACCACCGGTAAGGGCAAAACCAGCTCGATTTGTAACTCCCAGACCAGCCCGCAGTTCAATTCCGCCCACGACATTACGCTTCAGTCCTATGTCGTGTTCTATAAAATCCCGGGGCAGCGTTCACCGCTGAATCCTGGCAATCAGCCAGCGAGCGTTGGTGAAGTAAACATAGGCAATGCCAGCATGAAGGTGGGCGACAGTGCCGCCAGCAGCCAGCCGATCAATGACAAGCCGCAGATTTTCCTCTCCAGCTTTACCGTGCAGTATGGCAGCTGTGCTGTTGTCACTTCCCAGTCCGCCATTAATGTGGATATGGGAAAAGTGAGTAAGGCGGAGTTCACTGGCATCGGCAGCCGGGCAGGAAGCGAAAAAGGCTTTCAGATTCAGGTGATGTGTGAGCACAGCGCAGCCGTCAAAGTCGGCTTCTTTGGGATGGCTACATCAGGCGATAAAGATGCCATCAGCCTGACGCCGCAGAGCAACTCAGCGTCCGGCGTGGGCATTGCTCTGACTTATGGGCCGGGTCTGCAGGTTCCGGAAGGTCAGCGCGTGCCGCTGAATGTCTCGACCGACCAACTACCGGTGCTGACGACAGTCTCTTCTCCCAATCAGGCGGCGTCGATGGCGTTTAACGCGCAATATATTCAGACTGACGAGCAGGTGATGGCGGGAAAAGCGGACGGCACGGTGACGTTCAATCTCGTTTATAATTAACAGGCACAGGCTGTGCATCACCGGCTAATGTCGCGTGATGCTGGCTGCATGTCTCTTCTACCCTGCACATTTCCCCTGCTTAGCATCGCTATCCGGCGCGTCTCCTGCAGCAATCGTTAAAACCCGGCAACCCCGGCCCACGGTTTCCCCTAATCTCTGTTAAAATTACCCCTCTGCGCCACTTTGCAGGATGCATGTTCGGGAGAAGCTATGTTGTGGATTTGGAATGCCCTGATTGTTCTGGTCACCGTTATCGGCATGGAGATAACGGCTGCGCTGGCGCACAAATACATCATGCATGGCTGGGGTTGGGGCTGGCATCTGTCACATCATGAACCACATAAGGGCTGGTTCGAGGTTAACGACCTCTATGCGGTGGTGTTCGCGGGCCTGTCGATTTTACTTATTTATCTGGGCAGCACGGGCATCTGGCCGTTGCAGTGGATCGGCGCAGGGATGACGCTCTATGGCCTGCTCTATTTTATCGTCCATGACGGTCTGGTCCATCAGCGCTGGCCATTCCGCTATGTGCCACGCCGGGGTTATCTGCGCCGGCTTTATATGGCACACCGCCTGCATCATGCCGTACGCGGCAAAGAGGACTGTGTTTCGTTTGGTTTTCTCTACGCGCCGCCGCTGTCAAAACTGCAGGCGACGCTCAGGGAACGTCACGGCGTTAAACGGGGCGCTGCCAGAGATAAGCCGGGCGCGGAGCAGGACGCGCCATCCGGGAAGTAACCGCCTGACCGGATGCCGCCACCAGCATGACCAGTTTCTCTGGCGTGCTGGTGGACTGACGTTGATCCCACGCCTGTGCACCCGCCTCAACCACTTTCATCCCAATCTTACGATAGACCTGTTTTGCTGTTGCAATGGCCCACGCTGAACGCAGCGGTAAACCGGGTAACCCAGCCGATGCCGATCGATAATAGGGCTCTGCCGTCTCCACCAGCCGGCGGGCAACGCGGCTGAGTGCCTGACGATTGCGCGGGTCGGCCAGCGTCTCCCGCGTCAGTCCCTCTTCAGCCAGCCACTCTGCGGGCAGATAACAGCGTCCCGTTTCAGCATCTTCAACGATATCGCGGGCAATATTGGTCAGCTGAAACGCCAGACCGAGATCGCAGGCGCGATCCAGCGTCGCATTGTCGCGCACGCCCATAATCTGCGCCATCATCAGGCCCACCACGCCCGCCACGTGATAGCAATAGCGCAGAGTATCATCCAGCGTCTGATAGCGGGTCTCATGGACATCCATCGCAAAGCCTGCCAGATGATCAAAAGCGTAAGCCGGCAGAATATCGTGCGCCATCGCGACCTCCTGAAAGGCGGCAAAGGCAGGCTCATGCATCTGCGATCCGGCGTAGGCCTGGCGGGTTTTCATCTCCAGCTGCGCCAGGCGCTGTTCGGCGGATTGCAGTGACGGCGTATCGTTGCTGAATCCCAGCACCTGATCGTCAATCACATCATCACAGTGACGACACCACGAGTAGAGCATCAGCACACTGCGTCGGGTTTTGGCATCAAACAGTTTTGATGCCGTGGCAAAGCTTTTCGAACCCACTTCCATGGTTTCAACAGCATGATCGAGCAGTGACGGACTATTCAAGCCAGATCCTCCAGCATCAATCCTGCGGTGGCTTTGGCCGAACCAATCACCCCTGGAATGCCCGCGCCAGGATGGGTGCCCGCGCCGACCAGATAGAGATTATTAATATTTTTATCGCGGTTGTGGGGCCGGAACCAGGCGCTTTGCGTCAGAATCGGCTCGACCGAAAACGCCGAGCCCTGATACGCATTCAGTTCATCGCGGAAATCAAACGGCGTGAACATGCGGTGCGTCACCAGCTGACTGCGCAGGCCCGGCATGTAGTGCTGTTCCAGATAGTCGAAGATGCGATCGCGCAGGCGTGGTCCTTCCACGGCCCAGTCGATATCGGCGGTGCCGAGGTGCGGCACCGGTGCCAGCACGTAATAACTGCCGCAGCCTTCGGGTGCCAGTGACGGATCGGTCACGCAGGGCGCGTGAAGGTAAAGCGAGAAGTCCTCTGCCAGGGCATCTTTGTTAAAGATCTCATCAATCAGTTCACGGTAGCGCGGGCCAAAGCAGACCGTGTGATGCGCGAGCTGATCGTGATGATGATTAAGGCCAAAATAGAGCACAAACAGCGAGTTGCTCATGCGCTTGTTCTGCAGGGATTTTCCCCTGGCCACTGCGGCCGGATGCTGACTCAGCAGTTCGCGGTAGGTATGAACCACGTCCGCATTAGAGGCCACCGCGCGGGTCGGGAATACCCGGCCATCTTTCAGGTGCACAGCGGTGATTTTATTTTCCTGCGTCTCCAGCCGGGCAACGCTGGCATTCAGCTCCACTTCGCCGCCCAGATCTTCAAACAGCTTCACCATGCCCTGTACCAAAGCGCCCGTACCGCCACGCGGGAACCAGACGCCCCATTCACGTTCCAGCGCATGAATCAGGGTATAGATTGACGAGGTGGCAAACGGGTTTCCGCCTACCAGCAGCGAATGGAAGGAAAATGCCTGACGCAGATGCTCATCTTCAATATAGCTCGCCACTTTGCTATAGACGCTGCGCCACGCCTGCAGTTTAGCCAGCTGAGGCGCGGCACGCAGCATGTCGCGGAACGACAGAAACGGCACGGTCCCAAGCTTCAGATAACCTTCCGCAAACACCGCTCGGGAATAGGCCAGAAAGCGACGATAGCCTTCAACGTCGCGCGGATTAAATGCGCTGATCTGCGCCTCCAGCGCGGGCTGATCGTTGTCATAACTGAATACCCTGCCGGACTCCCAGCAGAGGCGATAAAAAGGCTTCACCGGCAGGAGTTCGACATAGTCAGAGAGCTTTTTGCCTGCGAGGGTGAACAGCTCTTCAATAGCGCTGGGATCGGTAATCACCGTGGGGCCGGCATCAAAGGTAAAGCCCTGATCTTCGAAGACATAAGCGCGGCCGCCAGGCTTGTCACGCTGCTCCAGCAGTCGCGTAGGGATCCCTGACGCCTGAAGGCGAATGGCCAGCGCCAGACCACCAAAGCCTGCACCAATTACTGTCGTTCTGTTCATTGCATCGCCTGTTGACGGTGAGGAGTCATAATAGCCTGTAGCGCAGCCAGTACGGGAACCGGCGGCTTGCCGCTTAAGATGCGCAGCCGATCAGACACAGTGAGTTTTCCCGCATAAAAACGGGCAATCAGACCTTCGGGAAGGCCGTAAAAACGTTGCATAACCTGCCAGCGCTGGTCAGCCGGACCCGCCAGAAACAGCATCCGGTTCAGCATGCGGAAGAAGCGCTGCTGCTGCCAGGTGTGACCGGCAAACTGCTCAATGGTGGCGTGCAGGGTCTCTGAGGTGAACGACTGCATCTGCGCCAGCCGGTCAGCCAGTGCGACCGCCAGCGGCAGCGAGTAGCCGGTGGTAGGATGGAATAACCCGGCACGCAGACCGCTGCAGGGCAGATCGCGTGTCTGCCAGAAGGCCTCCACGTCGCCAGTCAGCGTAATCGGCAACGCACCCTGTTCTTCACGCAATAGCTGCTTTAATTGCCAGCCCTGCTGAGCGGCATAGTCACGGATATTCTGACGGGCACGATCGCCTTCCAGCGTGGCGTTATCAATATAGTGGGTATCTTCAATCAGCAGCGTATCCGCCGAAAAGGGCAGGCTGTAGACAAAGCGATAGCCTGACTGCTGATCCACGGTCGCGTCCATGATGATCGGCGCGGTCAGGCCGTGGGGCGCACTGAGCTGCCACTCCTGACCCACAAACGCCTGGAAGCCCATGCGCAGCGCACCATCGGGCTGATAGCCGCGTCCATCGATCACTGCGTCAGTTTCCAGTACCCGGCCATCCTCCAGCGTGACCGAGCGTGAAGCAATGCTCGCCACGCGAGTGTTCAGCAGCAGATCCGGCGCAAACCGGTCGCGAATGACCTCCGCGAAGCGCTCAGCGGTGACACAAAAATAGCCGCTGTTAAGGGAACGGTTTCGTTGCGGAAAGCGCACCTCATAACCGGGCCAGTGGTGAACCACCAGCGGAGCAATCCAGTGATGCTGCGTGTCAGTGAGATCGTCCGCATGAAACGACCAGGTATGATGCGCGCCAGGCTCACTTTCTGCATCAATCAGCAGAATGCGCAGTGAAGGGCGCTGCTGGCGTAAACGCAGGGCGATTAAGCCATTAGCCAGCCCTGCGCCCACCAGAATCAGATCATACCGCGGCATAATCTCTCCTGGTGATGACCGGTTTGCGGGTCTGCATCGCCTGCTCGACGATATCCGCCGCCAACGTTGTGCCGCCCGCCTGACAGAGCGCAGTGCGCAGCGTTTTCATCTGCTGGCCGTAGCTTTCATCAGCCAGCAGGGTCTGAAGCTGACGGGCCATCGCGTGGCTGGTGGTGAAGCGTGAAGCGCGACGTCCGATACCGTGCCAGACCACTCTGGCCGCGACGCCTGGCTGATCAAAGGCCAGCGGAATCACCAGCAATGGCGTCAGATGGTTAACGGCATCCAGCACGGTATTCATGCCGCCGTGGGTAATCGCCAGATCGGCCTGCGCCAGTGCAGCAGCCTGATCGGCAAAATCGACCACCTGAACATGGCTGAACTGCGCCAGTTTTTCCGCCTGAAACGGTGACAGGCGACCGCAGTGCGCCAGCAGCAACTGCGCGTCGATCTCGTGACACGCGCGAACGATGGTTTTAAACAGGCCGTACCGATGTCCCTGCAGCGTGCCAAGTGAAGCAAAAATGCGCGGTCTGTCGCCGTGCGGAAAGTAGCGTGGCTGCGACGCGGCAGGCGCTGTTACCGCTGCACGCAGCGGACCGACCGAATGAAAATGGTCGGGCAGCGCCTGGCGGGGAAAATCAAGTTCCGGCATCAGCTGGCTGATCTGCGCCAGGGGTGAAAAGCAGTGATGCAGCTTTTCCCGTGGTGTTAATCCCATCGCATGGGCGTTACGGGCGATAACGCGATCGTGACGGCGCATCAGCCAGTCATAAATCTTTTCACTGGCGCGATAGCGTTCGCGTGCCTGATCGGTGTTTGCATAGTCAAACGGCATCACGGCCAGCGGAAAATCGGGTTCACGGTTAAGTGGCAGCGCACAGGCCACAGAGACGTAGGGCAGGTTCAGAGACTCTGCTGCCAATGCACCGGATGGCTCCATCTGATCGACGATCACGCCATCAATCGCCAGCGTCTTCAGCACCACCGGCAGTTCACGGCAGAGCATCTCTGTACTGCGGGCCATCTCATTGATTAACTTAAGCATCGACGGGCCAAGAGGATGCGCCGCCAGCTGCAGGGTGTGCGCCAGACTGCCTGCCGGATGCGAGGCGAGACCCAGCGGGAAAAAGCCGATCCGGCTGTCAGTCAGTAGTGCGCTGACATCCGTCTGCTGGAGAAAGGTAATCTGGTGTCCGCGTGCGATTAAGGCCTGGCTCAGATGCGTAAGCGCCTGCACATGGCTATAGAAGGGCGGTGCAATGACCGCGAAGTGACTCATGCAGCATCCTTAACTGACGGCAGCGAGTTTTTTCTCAAACCAGGCCTGAACAAAATGATGAGTGGCATAACCGTCCTGGCAGGCCGAAAGCAGATGCTCGCTGGCACAGCGCAGGTGATCGCGCAGTCGCGTTTCAACCGCCTGTGGCCCCAGCAGATTGACCAGCGTCGATTTCCCGTCATCCTGATGGGCATCTTTGCCGGTATCCGCCATGCCGTCGGTGAGATCGTCCAGCAGCTGAAAGGCCTGACCGAGATTAAGCGAGAAGCGGTGCAGCTGTTCACGCGCCTCTTTTGGGGTTTCCGCCACAATAGAGGCCATCTGCATCGAGGCGCAGAACAGGGTGCTGGTTTTGTAATGATTGGTCATCAGAATCGCGTCGGCACTGCGTGGCTTATCGCCTTCTGAAAGATCCTTGAACTGACCCTGAACCAGACCCTGCATGCCGACCGCGTGGGATAGCTCCGCGACCGCATCGGCTCTGGCGGCCGCCGTTAAGCCTTCAGCCATTGCAACCACGCCAAACGCCTTACTCAGCAGCGCCACTGCGGCCAGAATCGCGACATGTTCACCATACTGGCAGTGAATGGTTGGTCGTCCGCGACGCAGCTGTGCATCATCCATGCAGGGCATGTCATCCAGAATCAGGGAGGCGGCGTGCACCATCTCAACCGCGCAGGCGAGATCCAGCAGCCCGGCAGGGGTGGCGCTACAGCCGAGATCGCGCGCGGCCAGCAGCAGCAGCAGCGGGCGAATACGCTTTCCCGGTGCCAGCGCACCCTCGCGCATTGCCGCACCGACTAAATCACGTTCACTCTCAACCGGTAAAAGCTTATCAAGCCGTTGCTCAATGTCGTTCAACAGGCTGGCTGCATCACTGTGGCTGAAATTGACGTGTTGTTCTGCACAGACCGTCATCATGGCTGTCCTTATCTACAGAGGAAGTCACAGCAGGTCGAAATGATTCGATGCCATCTTCAATAATCGTCCCCGACTGCCACAGCATAGTTGGCAGGTTTTCAAAGAACGGCGGGTAAATCCATTACAACTAAGCGTAGCTTACAGCGATAAAAATGTCGGCGAATTCAGCAGCATTCCGCGTTTTGACGTGCCATCCTGACCACTATATTGCCTGAATCAGCCCAGCAATGCGCGCAGCTGTTTCATCACGCTGGCGACATCCTCATCTGATAATGCGCCATCTTTAGCGAAGCGCACAATCCCTTCCGGATCAATCACCACGACGGACGCGCTTTCCGGCTGAAGATGCCAGCTATGGGCAGTGACGCCACTGCTGTCGATAATAAATTGCTGCCAGGGTGCCGCTTTTTTGCTGGAGGCGATGCTGCGCACCACAAAAATGGCACTGCCGGGCAGGGCATCGTCGGTATTGACGATGGTGGTAGTCTGGAAGCGGTCGCGCGGCAGTTGGGCCTGCTGAATGGCTTTGATTAGGGGCTCACTCTGATCTTTCGCGGATAGCCGGCCTGCCACATGAATCACCAGACGCACTTTTCCGGTCAGTGTCTGACTATTCCAGCGCTGATAATTTATATCGCCCTTATTGAGGAGCATTTCCCCTTTATCGGCAACATAGACGGGCGGGACTGGCTGGCCTGTGGTCAGCGTGTGAGCCGTGGCAAAACCGGAAAACAGCAGGGCAATCATCAATCCATAATGGCGCACGGGTTCCTCACTTCTTTTCGTTTTACGGCAGGCGAGGCGAGCTATCTCATCAGCAGGCAGAAGATTAGTACCACATCTATGTTTCAGATCAATAAAAGCAGTAAAGATTTGGGCTGAAAATGCAGGGAATATTTTGTTAACAGGAGGTAGAAAATGAGTACAGCACTGATGACCTTGCCCGAGTTTGCCCGCTACATTGGCATCGCTACACCGACGCTGGCACGTGCCTTTTGCTGCCGTGGATCGCTTGCGGGTGTGCCGCTGCCGCAGGCGCTGGATGATGCACCGCTGACACAGCGCCACTGGCTGCGCGACGATGTACGTCAGTTTGATCATGCCTATAAGCGGGTACAGGCGATGCAGCAACGCCATACGCTTTAATCTGTGTGGAACAAAAAAGCGCGGGAAACGTCCCGCGCTATGTTATGCAACCTTGTCTGCCCTGACCAGGAAGCAGACCAGATTGGCATCCCTGTCGCCCGTGATCTCCATGCTGCTATCCAGCCCGCTCACCGCATCGCCACGACTGAGTCGCTGATCGCCAATGCGAATAATCCCTTCCAGCACGGTCAGATAAGCCACAAAGCCCGCCATCGAGGGCACGTCCACCGTCTGATTACGCTCCAGCAGCGTATCGTAGATATAGACTTCCTGGCGCAGTTCCAGCGGGGCGTCAGACTCTTCCGGCCCGGCCAGTTCGGTCCAGCCGTTAGTCATGATGCCCTGATCGCGCTCCAGCACCTGAGTCATCGCTTCACCGCCCGGCTGCGAAGGCCGGATAACGGCCTGCAACAGTTCCGCTTCATACAGCGGCACTGACTCTTCGTACTGAACACCCTCACCGGCATTCACCACCATCACCTTCTTCGCAGAAAGCTGGGTACGCTCGCCGTTGCTGTCCTGATGCTGCATTGAACCGCGCCACAGGTAGGTGAACACTTCTTCATCCTGATGCTGCTGCATCGGGATCCGGGCATCCAGTTTCAGCGACATCAGGTCAACCGTGAGCAACGGGCTAAGCGCCTCGCCAGGTCGCTGACGACGAACGGTAAAAGGACCGTACTCAAAGAGTTGTTCAGGATTAGCTCGCACAATGTTCATGATTTGTTCTCAGATAAAGGAAGGCATAACAACGATCATAGACCTCAGGCGCAGAATGAGAAGCCGGATGATTTGCCCGGCTTCGTCAGTTATTTTGACTAAATAAACACGCGGGGCGCCATCGGCTTATTTGCCCTGTTCGTCGCTCTCACCCAGGAAGAAATACCAGAGTGGGATCGACAACAGCCCGGTAAAGACCGTGGAGTAGAGCAGGATCATCATCGCCTGGGTGATATACATGGTCAGTGACCAGTGGCTGAATGGGATCTGATACTGGTCAATCACGCCGCCAATCATCGCATTCGCCATCACTGAAATCACAATCAGCGCCAGCACCGTGACGCTGCGGAGAAAATAGCGCATCTCTTTGCGCTTTCCGGCGAAGCGTGACTGGACGATAGCCAGCGGCGACTGCTTATCTGGCGCAATTTCTTCCCGGATGACCGACGCACGCTGCGCGCTGCGCCAGCGCTGAATATCCAGCAGGATCAGCACAACCAGGCTGATGCCCATAACAGGCAGCGCATAACCCAGCGCCAGAATCACTATCAGGCTGGTGCCCTGTGCATAGCGCGGCAGTGCAAGCCAGGCGGACAACAGCGTCTGCGAGGGGCTGAGCTGGGGAACCGCCGGACGGCGAATCCACCACATGCGGTAGCCCAGCACAATCATCGCACAGAGTCCAAATCCGAACAGGGCCAGAATCAGCTGGTTAGGCAGACCAAACAGTACACCCATATGCGCATCCACGCCCCAGCGGGTCAGTTTTGCCACCAGCGGGAAGCTGGCGAACTCAACGCGGTCGACCACGCTGAAATCAGCCGGATTGATGGAAACCGCATCGACCTGGCTTGGCCAGCTGCGATCAATCTCCGAAACTGTCCAGGCCTGTTCTGCGTTCATAGGCTGACGCAGCTCCAGTTTCGCGGCGTGCAGTCCGGCCTGACGTGCTGCTGCCAGTGCCTCATCCCAGCTGGCATTAGGTTGATTAGGAACCACTGGCGCGGCGGTTCTGGCTGGCATGGTCATGCCGGACATCGTCATGCCGATCATCGCACCGCGATGATCGGCATGCGGATCGGCGGCTTCGACGGGCGCGTCACCGTTCAGTGCGGTATTAACCTGCGGCGTTTTCCAGCCAAAGTCGCTGCGCATCTTTTCAATGTTGTTGCCTGCCCACTGTGACCAGGTCAGTCCGGTTACCGAAAAGAAGACCAGCCCGATAGCCAGCAGCAGGCCCAGCGTAACGTGCCAGTGACGCGTTGCCGCAAAACCGCTGCGCACTTTTCTGCGGGTGCGCTGTGGCCGGGTGCCGGACCATAAAACGATCCCGCCCAGCGCGGCGACCCACAGCCAGGAGGCTGCCAGTTCGCTGTAGTTACGGCCAAAATCGCCTAGCAGCAGGCCGCGATGCAGCTGATCCAGCCACATGCGCAGCGGTAGCACACCGCTGGTGCCATAGACCGTCATATCGCCTTTCACCTGCAGGGTGTAGGGATCGATAAACAGCGATCGCGATTCCGATGGGCCAAGCTGAGGCTCAGCAAACTGTACGCGGGTTGTATCCTGCGGACCCGGCGCGGGACGCACGGCATAGATACGTGCTGACTCACCCGCTCGCGCACGTGCGGCAGCAATCTGGGCTGACAATGGCTGCGCCTGGCCCTGTGCATCGCTGGTCAGGGCATCTTGGTAGATCGCCTGTTCCAGCTGCGGCGTCAGAACGTAGAGCGTGCCGGTAAGAGCGGCGACAAAAATAAACGGCGCGATAAACAGGCCGATGTAAAAATGCAGGCGGCGAAAAAGATTAAACAGCGTGCCGCGCGGTGCAGGGATAATTTCCTGAGAAGAGGACATAGCATTCCACACTTTTCAAAAGACAAAGGCGACTGGGTGACGTTGTCACACAATCGAATCAGAAAGCAGTGAGTGTGACGCGAAAGCAGGTGGCGCTCGTGGTCGGTGGAGACGCAACATCCATCGCCACGGGGGCGGATTAATCGCAGAGGGCGGCGGGGCGCGGGTGATCACGCTCATCCACCAGATGAACGGGATAAACACCCAGAGCATCAGCGGTACATGCACCAGTAAATCGCAGTAGCCACAGGCCAAACCAGGATCCATCATCATCCCATGGTCCGCCATCGACATCATCTCGCTATGATGATGCATCATCGGCATCTCTGCGCTCATGGCAGATGCACGTTGCATCGTTTCGTGATGCTCAGCCAGATTTTTTGAAATCATCGGGGCAACAAACAACAGCAGCACGGCCAGTATCGCAATACCGGCAGTGAGTCGATGTCTGAGTGAAGATTTGTGCATGATTTCAACGGGCGTAAGGGGTGAAAATTACGGGCGGCAGTGTAACGCGAAGGGGATAAAAGGGTTAAATAAAGTGGCATCTGTTCCGAAAAAATTCGCACTCTTTGAACATATTCACTTTAATTCCAGCATCATTTAACTTAGATGTTACTCGTTAAATACATACAAATAACATTGATGAGTGGGTTGCATTAAACCAAACCCAAAAAGGATTGAAGATGAAAATTGTAATGCTGGATGGTGACACGCTGCCTGTCTCTCTGCCGATCGGGCAACAACAGGCTGACTGGAAGATTCGCGCACAGACACCTGTCAGTGACATTGTCTCTGCGCTTTCGGGCGCGACGGTTGCGATTACCAATAAGGTGCCGTTGCGTGCCGATACCCTGGCGCAGCTTCCCGAACTGCGCTTTATCTGTGTTGCGGCGACAGGTTATGACTGTATTGACCTCAACGCGTGCCGTGACCGCGGCATCGTGGTCAGTAATGTGCCCGGCTACTCTACCCAGAGCGTGTCTGAGGCGGTGATCGCCGCCATTTTCGCCCTGCGTCGTCAGATAATGGCCTATGCCGTTAATACCCGCATCGACTGGCCGCAGGCGCAGCACTTCTGTCTGCATCGTCAGCCGATAGGGGATATTGGCGGCGCCACGCTGGGTATCGCGGGTAGAGGTGATATCGGGCAGGCGGCCGGCAGGCTGGCCCAGGCGCTGGGAATGCAGGTGCAGTACGCGGAGCGCAAAGGCAGCGACAGCGTGCGTGAGGGCTATGTCAGCTTTGAGCAGATGCTGGCCACCAGCGATATTATTTCGCTGCACTGCCCGTTGAGTGACAGCACCCGTCAGATGATTGACCGTGAGGCGCTGGCGAAAATGAAACCGCATGCGCTGCTGATTAATACCGCGCGCGGTGGACTGATTAACGAGGCCGATCTTGCTGAGGCATTAAAGCAGGGGCTGATTGGCGGCGCGGCGCTGGATGTCCTGAGCAGCGAACCACCTTCTGCAGATAACCCGCTACTGGCAGATTTGCCCAATCTGCTGCTGACGCCGCACATTGCCTGGGCGAGCCGCAGCGGTGTAGAAAATCTGGTAACTGGCGTGATGGCCAATATCGCGGCCTTTATTCAGGGTGAGCCGATTAATGTGGTGAGCTAAGCTGGGCGGAATGGCTTTTTATGGCCCGCCATTCATTGATATTCAGAGCAACCTCGTAGAATTCAGGAAAAGCGTTTTACGGGGTTCAATCATCAGAGTATTCATTTCGTTATTTCCATCCGTACTTTAAACATTCGTGCGCTACAGGATTTAGCGCCATTTACTGGCTGAATCAGCCGTTGTCAGCGCTTCAGGAACAGAAAGGATTCTGGTCAGTGAAAAAAAACAACAGCACGCCCACGCCTCATGATGCAACATTCCGGCAATTTCTGACTCAGCCGGATATTGCCCGGGATTTCATGGCGCTGCACCTGCCGCCAGAACTGCGCGAATGCTGCGATCTCAGCACATTGAAGCTGGAGTCGGGGTCGTTTGTCGAGGATGACCTTCGGCAGTACTTCAGCGATGTGCTTTACAGTCTTAAAACTGCCGCCGGCAATGGATATATACATGTACTCATTGAGCACCAGTCATCACCTGACAAACATATGGCATTTCGGCTGATGCGCTATGCAGTGGCTGCCATGCAGCGCCATCTTGACGCTGGGCATAAGAGATTGCCGCTGGTGATACCCATACTGTTTTACGTGGGCAAACGCACTCCCTATCCTTATTCGACCCGGTGGCTGGATGAGTTCGACGACCCGTTGCTGGCGGACAGGCTTTACAGCCACAGTTTTCCGCTGGTCGATGTCACGACGATTCCTGACGATGAGATCATGCAACACCGCAGCATGGCGGCACTGACCCTGTTGCAGAAACATATCCGACAGCGTGATCTGGCAGAACTGATGGACAGGCTGGTATCCATTTTGATGGCAGGCGATCACTCTTCATCGCAGGTGATATCACTGGTAAACTACATTGTGCAGGCGGGCGAAGTATCAGACGCTAAAACCTTTGTACAGGAGCTGGCACAGCGTGTGCCCCAACACGAGAACGCACTTATGACTATCGCACAACAGCTTGAGCAGATAGGGCTTGAGAAAGGCATTGCACAAGGTCGCATAGAAGGCAAAGAGATCGGGCTTCAACAAGGAAGGAAAAGCATGCAACTCAGAATTGCCCGTACCATGCTAAAGAGTGGGATGGATTGCAATACCGTCATGCAGATGACTGGTCTTACAGAAGATGAGCTGCCACAGATTACGCGCTAAGAATTTTTTGAGCGCTGATTAACGCTGACGACTCAAATCGCCAGCGTACTGCACTCAAGATATAAAATCAGCTTGCCGGAATCATGGGAAAACCATCGCTTTTCATCACGGTGAGCCTGTTATTTGCGCGCTCAGAATCAAAATATCGAGCGCCCCAGCTTTTCCGTCAGCAATTCGAGCACAGCGGTACCTGCCAGCGAATTACCTGCGCTATCCAGCCCGGGTGACCAGACGGCAATGCTCATTTCGCCAGGGATGACGGCAATAATTCCGCCACCTACGCCCGACTTCGCAGGCATCCCGACCCGCCACGCGAATTCGCCTGCGCCATCATACATCCCGCTGGTGATCATCAGTGCGTTAATCTGCCGTGCCTGACGCGGTGTAATCATCTGGCTGCCATCCAGTGTTTTACCCTGATTAGCCAGATAGACGAAGGTGCGAGCCAGTTCAACGCAGTTCATCGATAGAGAGCAATAGTGGAAATAGGTCTGCATGACGCTGGTGACATCGTTATCGAAATTACCAAACGACTTCATCAGCCAGGCGATCGCGGCGTTGCGGGCTGAATGTTCAAATTCAGAGCGGGCAACGTGGCGATCATAATTGATATCGGGCTGCAGGCTCAGCTGGCGCACAATTTCCAGCATTCGCTGGCGCGGCGCGGTCAGGCGGGTTTCCAGAAGATCGCAGATTACCAGCGCCCCGGCATTAATAAACGGATTACGCGGCTTGCCCTGTTCCAGCTCCAGCTGCACCAGGGAATTAAATGGCTGGCCTGATGGCTCCTTGCCCACCCGCTGCCAGATTTCACTGTCGTCATAGCGGGTCAGCGCCACGGTCAGCGATAGCGCTTTGGATATCGACTGAATCGAAAAGCGCGTCTCCGCATCGCCCGCCTGAAAGAGGGTGCCGTCACGCAGGCAAACGGCTATGGCGAGATTGTCGGCCGCGACATCGGCCAGCGCGGGGATATAGTCAGCGACTTTTCCCTGATGGACCAGCGGACGCACCTGATCCAGGACCTCCTGCAGCAGAGCATTATTCAGTTCAGACACGCACTTTTCTCCCGTCGGTTTTCGCTGACCGGCAATGCGCTATGCATTTTCGCCCGGCCAGTCATCTGTTATGAGTCGCTGAGCCGCATTTTCAGCTGATGGGTTTTGGCTGTGCTGCCAGCGGAGCCAATGCCATCTGTAACAGGCTCAGCAGTGCCAGCACGCTGAAGGGCAGCGTCCAGTTACCGCTCTGCTCATGGAGAATGCCAAAAAACAGCGGGCCCAGGGCTGCCAGCGCATAACCCACACATTGCGCCATGCCTGAAAGTTGTGAGGCCTGACGATGATGCGTGGCGCGCAGATTAAACAGCGAGAGGCAGAGCACCAGTGAAGCCCCGGCGCCCAGTCCGGCCAGTGTCAGCCAGATCACCGCCCATTGCGGATTAAGCAGCAGTCCTGACATACCGAGGAAAATACCCGAGGAAGCAATGAATGCGGTGAGCCGGGCATCTTTTACCCGCTTCAGCGCAACCATACAGCCCAGGTTAGCAACGATCGCAATTGCCTGATACCAGAACAGCAGCCAGCCTGCCTGCGCCTGAGTGAAGCCATTATCCTGAGCAAATACGGCAAACCAGTCGATCAGGGTATAAAACGCCAGCGATTGCAGTGCCATGAACAGGGCGATTTGCCAGCCACCGGCTGAGCGCCACACATGATGATGTGCACGCGATTCGTCAGCTGGCGCTAAAGTTGACTGCCGCTGACGTAAAAGCGGCAGCCAGGCGAGCAGCGCAACCAGTCCCGGCAGCGCCCAGACAACCAGTGAGAGTCGCCAGCCCGCCGTTGAGAGCTGGCTCAGCGGCACGGCAATGCCGGACGCGAGGCTGGCAGTAATCGACATGGTGGCGGCATAAAGGCCAATGTATCTGGCGGTATGGGCGGTGAAATCGCGCTTAATCAGCGGCGGCAGCAGGACGTTTGCAGCGGCAATGCCTGCGCTCAGCAGCAGCGTTCCGCTCCATAATGCCGCTTCAGCAGGCAACCAGCGCAACAGTGAACCGGCAGTAATCAGGCACAGTGCGCCCCACAAACTGCGCGCCAGCCCGACCCGGTTTCCCAGCCAGGCGGCAGGAGGGGCGAGCAGGGCAAAGAGCATCAGTGGAATAAAATTAAACAGGCCTGCTTCGCTGGCGCTGAGGCCAAAAGTCTGGCGGATATCCTGCAGCACCGGGCCGATGGCGGTAATCGGTGCCCGAAGATTCGCTGCGGTGAGCAGCAGGACGAACAAAAAAAAGCTGGCGCTGGAAAACGCAGCGAGGGGTTTAGCTTGCTGTTGTACAGGCATCATGGCAGGGATCATCACATGCAGCAGTGCTGCGGGGGCGTTGGTTGACGTTAACGCTTACGCATCAGAATTGATGTCTGGGCGCTACTTTACTGACCGGTTAGCGGCCTGTAAAGCCTTGTTATGTTATGAAATAGCGTAAATGCGATCTCGCCACAGCGATCGCTGTATCGCTGATTAGTGGAACTCGGGCTCGGGGAAGTGACCGCAGTCGTTCTGGCTGGGATTAGAGCCGGGCTGGCAGGTCTGCTGCCGGGTTTCGGCCGCGGGAACCGGTTTTTCAGCGTGCCACGGGGCACTACAGGCACTGAGAAGATAAACCAGAATCATCACACTGACTACGCGCATATCCGCTCCTTATTAACCGTCATGAGCAAGGTCACGTCGGTGATCGGCGGTTGGCAGGTCAGGGACGTCTTACCTGAGTGTGGTCGCTAAGGGGATATTGTCAATTAAAACAGCGCAAACATCAGCGCCACAGGAAAACTCATCGGCCAGGTGGCACCCACCAGAAAGGCGCTCAGCAGTTTGATGCTCAGCTTATCTTTGGCGATGAAGAAGGTGATCAGCGTCGCGACCAGTGCAACAACGGCATAGAAAATTAGCATACCCTGGTACAGTGTCATTGATATCTCCGCAGCGTCATTATGGTTTTCGCTGCGCATGATGCGGAGTTTTGTGATCCAGATCAAGTGAATCAGGGTTTAGCATCTAAAGAAATTATCGGTTAATGCGGCTGATTTGCTCTCTGACTTGCATGAAGATAACAGGCGATTTCAGGCTGAAACCGTGCCGGAAAATGCGGGTCGGACCTTTGCTGATGCCGCGATCCTGTCCGAACACCCCCTGGCGAACGACTGCTGACTGATCGTGGCCATGACGTAAAAAAGCCCGCGATGGTGGGCGGGCCTGATATTGCAGTGCATAACGACACAGCGGAGGTGTTTTAACTCTGACGATAGAGCGCCATTACCGCTTCAAGATCCGGCGTGCGTGGGTTGCCGCCGGTGCAGACATCATCCAGTGCCGCCTGCGCCAGTGCAGGAATATCTGCCTCTTGCAAGCCGACCTCACGCAACGAACGGGGAATGCCCACATCGCGGCAGAGCTGACGAACCGCAGCGACAGCCGCTTCCCGCGCCTGATCCAGCGTCAGCGTGTCGACCTGTTTCACACCCATGGCGCGAGCGATATCGCGATATTTTTCGCCTGTTGACGGGGCATTCCACGCCATCACCTGTGGCAGCAGGATGGCGTTCGCCACGCCGTGCGGCACGTTATAAAAGGCACCCAGCGGATGCGCCATACCATGCACCAGACCAAGTCCGACATTGGAGAAGCCCATCCCGGCCACATACTGCCCCAGCGCCATCTGTTCTACTGCATCAATATTTCCCGCCACCGATTCGCGCAGTGACTGGCTGATAATTTCAATGGCTTTGAGGTGCAGCATGTCAGTCAGGGGCCAGGCACCGCGCGTAATGTACCCTTCAATCGCGTGAGTTAATGCATCAATACCGGTGGCAGCTTTCAGCGAGGCGGGCATGCTCGCCATCATCTCCGCATCAATAATCGCCACTTTTGGAATGTCATGCGGATCGACGCAGACAAACTTGCGACGATTCTCTTCGTCGGTAATGACATAGTTAATGGTGACTTCTGCCGCGGTGCCTGCCGTGGTCGGAATGGCGATGATGGGCACGCACGGATGACGGGTTGGGCTGACGCCTTCCAGGCTGCGAACATCTTCGAATTCAGGGTTGTTGATAATAATGCCGATCGCTTTGCTGGTGTCCTGCGGTGAGCCACCGCCGATGGCGATAAGGTAGTCAGCACCTGACTCCCTGAACACGGCAACGCCCTGCTGCACCACCCGGATAGTCGGATTCGGTACGACCTCATCATAAACCGCCCAGGCAAGCTGATGCTGTTCCAGCAGGTCAGTGACCCGCTTCAGCGCGCCTGCTGCAACCAGCGCTTTATCAGTGACAATAAGCGCTTTACGCATCCCGCGACGCTGTACCTCTTCAGGCAAATGACGTAATGCGCCAGCACCAAACCAGGCGGTTTCATTCAGAATCATACGTTGGGTCATCAAAACATCCTCTGTTAAGAAATGGTTTTCTACGATCCGTGATCCGCTGTGCAGGTTCTGCGCATAACCTCTCAGTTTCAGGTAAGGGCATTTGATAAAAATCAATGAATTAGTAAAAAGTGATGCGCGCATTTCATTCAGACACGACTTTCGTCTGATGGGGTTGCGATGAGAGGCGGTGAATTATGCCCATCGTCCGTTGTGTGCAACACTTCTTTATCACAAACCCGTCCGCCCATGAGGAATGAAGACATGACCCGATTCGTAATGAATAAGAAGGATGATCTCGTCGACAGCGCGTTAGATGGCATGATTTACGCCAGTCCGTGGCGCAATCTGGTGCGGCTGCAGGTCGATCCCCACATTCGCATCGTGATGCGCAGAGACTGGAAAAAACAGCAGGTCGCACTGATCTCCGGTGGCGGTTCCGGCCATGAGCCCGCCCATGTCGGCTTCATCGGCAAAGGGATGCTGACGGCGGCCGTCTGTGGCGATGTGTTTGCCTCACCCAGCGTTGATGCGGTTTATAACGCCATCATCAACCTTACCGGTGACGCGGGATGTCTGCTGATTGTGAAAAACTACACCGGCGACCGACTCAACTTTGGGCTGGCGGCTGAAAAGGCCCGCAATGCAGGATTCAGCGTCAATATGGTGATTGTTGGTGATGATGTGGCCTTACCGGATAATCCTCAGCCACGCGGCGTGGCAGGCACGTTGCTGGTGCATAAAGTGGCAGGTTTTGTCGCCGAGCGGGGTGATGATCTGGCGGCGGTAACTGAGGCCGCAGAGGCCGCCAGTCGTGCTATCGCCACCATGGGGGTAGCGCTTTCCAGCTGTCATCTGCCGGATGAACAGACCGGCCAGCGGGTGCCCGACGGCAGTGTGGAAATGGGGCTGGGGATTCACGGCGAGCCGGGCGTTGACGTCCTGCCGACTCAGAACAGCCAGCAGATTGTGCAGCATCTGCTGGAAAAGGTGATGCCAGGCAAGGATCAGCCCTGCGCGCTGCTGGTGAATAATCTTGGCGGGATGTCGGCGCTGGAGATGAGTCTGGTCACACGCGATCTGATTGAGTCGCCGCTCAGCCACGGAAGCCGTTATCTGATAGGTCCGGCACCGCTGATGACCGCACTGGACATGAAAGGCTTTTCCGTCACCTGCATGACGCTGACGCCGCTGTTCGAAGCGGCGATCTGCGCCCCGGTCGACGTGACCGGCTGGGTTCCGGCGGTTGAGATCACATCACTGCAGCCGGTTAATGCAACCCGGGAGGCGACAGCGGATCCGGTGCAACCCTCCGAAAACCCGGGGGTCGCTGCCTTTGTGAACCGCATCTGTGAAACGCTGATCGCCAGTGAAAGCGTGCTTAACAAACTCGATGCGCAGGTGGGTGACGGGGATACCGGGTCGACCTTTGCTGCTGGTGCGCGTCAAATCCAGCGTGAATGCGCCGATAACCAGCTGCCGCTGAATGTTCTGCCCGACCTGCTCGCGGTAACGGGTGAGCGACTGGCCACGGTTATGGGTGGTTCCAGCGGCGTGTTGATGGCTATCTTCTTCACCGCCGCCGCGCAGCATTTGTCGGATGGAGATGACTTACCGATCGCTTTACAACAGGGTCTGGAAAAAATGAAGCAGTATGGCGGGGCTAAACCGGGCGATCGTACACTGATTGATGCGCTCCAGCCCGCGATTGAGGCGCTGGTGGCGGGCAAATCGCTGGCAGCCGCAGCAGATGCGGCGCAGCACGGCAGTGATGCAACCGCCAGCATGGGAAAAGCAAAGGCGGGCCGATCATCTTATCTCAACAGCGCGAACCTGAATGGCGTGCCCGATCCCGGTGCGGTTGCAGTCGCCAGCGTTTTTGCGGCATTAAAAACGCTTTAGCTCAGTTACGGCGCTAAACGCGTCTGTAAAAAGGCCAGTAATTGGCGGTTTACTTCGCTGCGCTGACGGTGCTGCGGGTAAACCGCATTCAGGGAGAGCGGTGGCGGCTGGCAGCCGTCCAGCACCGTCACCAGTTCACCTCTTTGAAGGGCTGACTCAACGATAAAAGCGGGTAGCAAGACCAGTCCGAGTCCCGCCAGGGCGGCATCACGCAGCACTTCGCCATTGTTACTTACCATAGGGCCCTGAACCGCCAGCCACTTCGCTTTGCCATTAACCTGCAGTTCCCAGCCATTCTGTCCCTCCCGTCCATAGCGCAGACAGGCGTGTTGCAATAACTCATCCGGATGTTGAGGCGTGCCAGCCCGTTTCAGGTAGTCAGGACTGCAGCAGATCACCCGCTTCAGTTCGCCCAGCGGGCGGGCAATCAGCGTGGAATCGGCCAGGGTGCCAATACGGATTGCCATATCGACGCCTTCGCCAATTACATCAACATAGCGATCCGCCAGCTCAATCTGAAACTGCAGTGCCGGATGATGACTCAGAAACTCCGCAATCAGCGGTGACAGGTGGCTCATGCCAAACGACATCGGCAGATTGATGCGGAAAGTGCCGCGCAGCGTCTGCTGCTGCTCCGACACTGCCAGTTCGGCTTCCTGAATCTCATCCAGAATGCGCTGAGCATGCTGCGCAAACAGCAGACCCGCATCCGTCACTGACAGCTTGCGGGTGTTACGTATCAGCAGACGTACGCCTAACGACGCTTCCAGCGCGGCCATGCGGCGGCTGACATACTGTTTCGATAACATCAGCTGCTCAGCGGCTGCAGTGAAGTTACCAGCATGTATCACGGCGATGTAAATCCGGAGATCTTCAATCTGCATAGTGTCCACTTATCGGTGACAGTGACGGGGTTTCAGGCGAAAACTCAGCCGCAGGCGTTAACTTATATCGGGTAATGCGTCTCAGGGCAACGCGTCAGCACCCTCAGCCAGCGCGACAGCGATCATAGATCTGCCGTTTCGCAATATTTAAACGGCCGGTCAGCCGGGCTAATCGTGTTAAAGCCGTTATAGTAAGCAGGCAGTGATGCAATGCATCCGGAACTAACCTGATAAGGAGTGGCTGGTGAAAAAATTATTCTGTGCAACGTTGCTTGCCGTTTTGCCAATAACCGCGCTGGCAGCGTCGGTGTTTACGCTGCAATCACAGGATTTCAGCGATAATGCGCTACTGGACAAAAAGTTTGCCGGTGCCAATAAAAGTAATCCTTCCTGCACCGGTGAGAATATTTCTCCCGAGCTTAACTGGTCTGCGATTCCGGCGGGCACTCGTAGTCTGGCTCTGCTTATGACCGATCCGGTCGGGGCCAAAGGGCTGGGCGTGACACATATGGTGGCCTATAACATTCCGGCCAGCCGTTCGTCGTTTGCGCAGGGCGCGCTGACAGAGGGCAAGGACTATACCGGCGGAAAAAATACCCCCGGGACACTGCACTATTACGGGCCTTGTCCACCGAAAGGCAGCGGCCTGCATCACTATAACTTTGTGCTGATCGCCACTGATTTGCCGGTGGGCCAGCTGAAGGCGGGGTTAACTCAGGCAGAGCTGGTGGCCCAGCTGAAAGGTCACGCCCTGGGCGCGGCCAGCACGGTTGGCCGCTTCAGCAATGAATAAGCGTTGAGTTTTCAGAGGCAGCGACCTGTAGCCTGCCTCTGCGCGCAGCGGGTCAGTCGCCGCTGAACATCTCACGGATGCGCATCGCGATGTGATCGGTATGGGTCTCCAGCGCGAAGTGACCGCTATCCAGCAGCTCGACCACCGCCTGCGGATTATCGCGCTGCCAGGCCACGGCGCCGGGTGGAATAAAGAAAGGATCGTGTTTGCCCCAGATCACCAGCGTCGGGAGCTGCTGCTGGCGAAAGAATGCCTGAAATTCCGGGTAGCGTTTGAGATTGCTGGCGTAATCAAGGAACAGTGCCTGCTGAATATCTTTGTTTCCGGGACGCTCCATCAGCAGCGTGTCCAGAGTATAACTTTCCGGGGCGATCTGCTGCGGATCGCTGACCCCATGCAGATACTGCCATTTAACCCCTTCGGCTGTCAGGATGGCGTCGCGGATCACCTCACCGTTTTCCTCGCTGGGTTCCGCCCAGTATGCGCGAACCGGTGCCCAGGCGTCTCCCAGTCCCTCCAGATAGGCATTACCGTTTTGCGATATCAGTCCGCTGACGCGATCCGGGTAGGCCAGCGCCAGCCGCAGACCTGCGGGAGCGCCATAGTCGAAAACATACATTGCGTAGCGTTTCAGCCCGATTGCATCGACAAACGCGGTCAGCGTCTGGCCGAGCGCGTCGAAAGTCCATGAATAGTTACGTTCGGCGGGGACGTCAGTAAAACCAAAGCCAGGCAGATCGGGCGCGATGATATGGAACTTATCGGACAGAAGCGGGATGAGATTGCGAAACTGATGAGAAGAGGTGGGAAAACCGTGCAGCAGTAGCAACACTGGCAGTGATGGATCGCCCGCTTCACGATAGAAAACATTAACGCCGTCGGCCTGCTGATAACGATAAGAAACGGAGTGTGTGTGCATGATATTTTCCTGTAACTGGTTAAATGGTATTTATAGGGTTACAAAGGCTTATTATGCAGCGATAATGTAACCTGTCAAATTGATATCTAGTGGTTACATCAGGCAGTCTGTAACTACTCACCTGCTTTTTTATCGGTTACAGTAGCGTCAGAAGATTTCAATAATGAGGGCGACATCATGGCAGAAACGCAATCACACTCCGGCCAGGGGCCGTGGTTTCTGGCCGATCATCCGGCGCTGGATTTTATCAACACCGAAGCTATCGCAGAGGGGCGGCCACACGATTTCTGGCAAAGCGATCGCGATGTTGAAGCCTGGCTGCAACAGGCCGGACTGCTAACCGACGGATCTGCGCCGCAGTATGAGCCGGGCGCGCTGGTGCAGGCCGCATGTCAGTTACGTCAGATCGTTCGTGACGCTGTGCAGCAGCATAAAGCAGGTGAGAATGTGAGTACTGAGGCGCTGAATGCCTGGCTGGGCCAGGCGACAAGTCACCTGCAACTGAGAGGGAAGTCGGGTTCGCTGACTATCAGGCGCGTTTACGCCAGCCAGAACGTGAAGCAACGGCTGGGACAGGTTGCAGAACAGGCTGCAATGCTGCTTACGCAGGAAGACTTCAGCAGAGTCCGTACCTGTGAACATCCCGACTGCACCCTGTGGTTTTACGATCGCACCAAAGGGCATCGCCGCCGCTGGTGCAGCATGGCGCTGTGTGGCAATCGGGCGAAAGTCGCGCGTTTCAGGGCAGTAAAATCGGGTGGATAGAGTGTGCGTGTGCCAGATAAAAAAACACCCTGCAGAGCAGGGTGTCAGAAGCGTTATTTAGCCGCGGTCGTGGCGGGCTTTTGCCGTTTACGCAGCTTATCAATCAGTCGATGGGCTTCCGCTTTGGTTGCTACCGCAGGTGAGGAGCCAGTCAGCGGCTGACGCGCCGTTTCACGTACCGTCAGAATGGTCAGCAGGCCAATCACGCCTGCGCCCATCATGTAATAAGCGGGCATCATGTTGTTTTTAGTGGTATCCACTAGCCACGCGGTAATCAGCGGTGTGGTACCGCCGAACAGCGACACCGACAGGTTAAAGCCGATAGCCAGTGCGCTGTAACGAATATCCGTCGTAAACAGCGCTGGCAGCGTCGAAGGCATGGTGCCGCTGAAACAGGTGTGCAGCACGCCCAGAATCAGCAGGCCGCCAAATACCGCCCACATGTTACCTGACCCGATCAGCATAAAGCTCGGAATGGCGAGCAGAATCAGGCCTACTGCACCAAAGCCAATCACCGGACGACGACCAATGCGATCGGTCCAGCGCCCCCACAGCAGCGTCAGCGGCATCATCACGAACATCGCCACCATCACTAGCAGCAGACCACTCAGCTCTGGCAGTCCCAGTACGCCGGTGAGGTAACTCGGCATATACGAGGTCAGCATGTAGTTGGAGACGTTGAACAGCAGCACCAGACCGATACATTTCAGCATGGGCGCACGATACTTGCTCAGCATCTGCATCAGTGTCAGGCGCGGTTTGCTCTGCTCCAGCGCTTCCTGCTTTTCCATGTGCTGCTGGAATGCCGGCGTCTCTTCCAGCTTCAGACGGACATAGAGGCCGAAAAGACCCAGCGGCGCAGCAATAAAGAACGGCACGCGCCAGCCCCAGGACATCATCGCCTCGTTCGACATCACGGTGGTCATCACCGTGACCAGGCTGGCCCCCAGCAGGTAACCGCCAATGGTACCGAACTCAAGGAAGCTGCCCATAAAGCCACGGCGTTTGTCGGTGGAGTACTCCGCGATAAAGGTCGCTGCACCACCATATTCACCGCCGGTCGAGAAGCCCTGAATCAGGCGCGCGACCAGCAGCAGAATCGGGGCCATAATCCCTATCGACGAATAGGCCGGGATCAGGCCGATGCAGAATGTCCCGATCGACATCATGATCATCGTCATCGCCAGCACTTTCTGACGGCCGATGCGGTCACCCAGCGGGCCAAACACCAGGCCGCCAATCGGACGCACGAGGAAGGCCGCTGCAAACGTACCAAAGGTGGCAATCAGCTGCACCGCGTTGTTGGCATCCGGGAAAAAGACTTTGCCGATGATGACGGCAAGATAGCTGTATACGCCAAAGTCGAACCATTCCATCGCGTTACCGAGCGCCGCTGCGCCAACTGCGCGCTTCAGCATGTCGTTATCAATAACGGTAATGTCGTCAACAGTCAGCTCTTTGGGCTTCCTGTTCCAGAAATGTTTCTTTGGGTGTTCAGACGATGTGTTTCTGGTGTCCATATTCTCCTCAGGTACTTCAATGAAGGAGTCTTATAGCTTTCGCAGCCGCAAATAATGTTCAGAAGAAACCGTGGAAATGAAAGCTATAAGAAGCCGAATAATTTTTAAGTGAAGCGGCAGAAACCGCAGCCGGTAAACCTTAGACTACGAATGTAAGGTTTTGCAAGTTTTCAGCCGAAATAACTGGCTTTGCTGACAAAACCAGCACACTGCACTTAATCATGCCTGCTTACGCTCATAAACATTTGGTCATATCCCGCGTTTATGGCTCAGATGCTGTCTGGCTCTGATTTCATCAGCTACGCCTGCGCTCATTAATCAGCTTCAGGCCGTCAATACGATCCAGCGCCTGAAGCAGCTGTTCCGTGCTGGCGGTCAGGCTGATACGGATATAATCCCGCCCGGCGGGGCCAAAGCCGTGACCTGGTGCCACCAGCAGATGACACTCTCGCAGTAACAGGCTGGCGAACTCCTCGCCGGTAAAACCGGGTGGCGCAGGCAGCCAGAGGAAAAAGGTGCCCTGACGAGCGCGCACCGGCCAGTGCATCGCTGCCAGCCTGGCGAGTACCACGCGACGCCGCTGGTGATAAGGATCAGCCAGACGGTTAAGTTGCTCAGCAGAGAGCGACAAGGCGGTGATGGCGGCATCCTGCACCGCACCAGACACCGTGCTGTAGCTGTGAGTATGCAGTTTTTTAAAAGCCGTAATAATCGAGGCGTTTCCCACAGCAAAGCCCACACGCCAGCCTGCCATCAACGCGCTTTTCGACAGGGTGTAAATTTCCACGCCCCACTCTTTAGCATCGGGCTGGACCAGCAGACTCAGCGGCTGTTCGCCCGACTCACTGCCCAGCGTGGCGTAGGCGAAGTCATGGATCAGCGGAATATGGTGCTGGCGGGCGAAAGCCAGCGCGTCGGCGAACAGCGCGGGTGTCGCCAGTGCGCCGGTGGGATTATGGGGATAGTTGAGCATAATCCCACCGGCGCGCTCGGCAATCTCATCCGGCACTTGAGTAAAATCGGGCAGGAAAGCGTTACGCGCCTCCAGCGGGATGCCATAAAAATCGGCACCGGCCTGGCGTGCTGCTGAGCGATAGATTGGATAACAGGGATCGGTGGAGATCAACACCTGGCCCGGGTTGAGCAGGGCGCGTGGAAAGCCGTTGACGCCAATGTGCGCGCCCTGAAACAGCGCAACTTCGGTATCGGGATTGAGCGTGACCCCATAGTGACGCTGGTAAAAGTCAGCGATAGCCTGACGCAGGGCGGGCTTTCCCCAGAAGGAGGGATACTCATGATTTTCAGGCTGCGCCGCCGCAGCCTGAAAGGAGGCGATGACCGCAGGCGGCGTAGGCTGACGTGGGCTGCCCGATGAGAGATCGATAAGCGGTAACTGCGATGCATCCAGTTCTGCTGCCTGCTTCTCGAGTAAGCTGAAAAGATTCTCTTCCAGCCCTGCGACCAAATCTGAAGCTGCAAACTCCGCCATAACCGTCCCGCAATAAAGAGTGTGAAGCGGAAAAGAATGACACAGCCGGGTTTCATTTCTTTAGCAGAAATAACGCTGAAGATTGCCGCTATCTGGATATTCAGCCTGTGGCTATCGTTAGCATAAATAAGCCAAAGTCGGGACCGGTTTTGCCTGTTCCTGATTGTAAGGGCTGTGATTAAATCGATTGCTCTCACAATAATGAATCAGGAAGTACTATGCGCATTACATCACGGGGAATTATTTTTTCACTGACGGCTGTTTCAATTTTTATCTCTGCTGCGCAAGCCGCAGACCAGAAAAAAATACGCATTGGTTTTAATCCGGGTCCGTATAAAGAGCAGTTTGAAAAAGGCGTGGCACCTCTGTTAATTAAGCAGGGTTATACGCTGGAATATAAAGATTTCAGCGATGGCATTCAGGTTAATGATGCTGTGCATCGCGGCACGATTGACGCCAATATCATGCAGCATCCGGTCTATCTGAAGTCGGTTAACGATCGGCTTGGCATCGATAACGTCGGTATTGTGCAGGTGCCGACCCCGCCAATGGGGCTCTATTCTGAACGCGCAAAAACGCTAACGCAGCCTACGACAGGCAGCACGGTCTCTGTGCCGAACCAGCCCTCCAATGAGTATCGTGCGGCGCTGCTACTTCAGAGTATCGGCTGGCTGAAAATCAGCCCTGACAGCGACGCCGCAACCTTCTCGCAGAAAAACATTACGGAGAACCCCTACAAAATCGTGCTGAAAGAGATGGATAACGCCCAGCAGGTGCGTGCACTACCTGATGTGGATTATGGTGTCATTCAGGGTAACTTCGCGGTCTCCAGTGGCCTGAAACTCAATTCCGCGCTGAAACTGGAGGCACCAACCAGCCAGTTTATTAACGTAGTAACGGTAGCGGGTAAAAATAAGCAGGCTCAGTTTGCCCGTGACATTATTGCCGGCTATCACTCGAAGGAATTCAAAGCGTATATCACCGGTAATGCGCAATATGCGGGCTATCTGTTGCCAGACTATTTCAAATGAGTCAGGCGGCTATCGCGTTTCAGCAGGTCAGCAAAACTTTCGCACGTAACGGGTCAGAAGTGCAGGCGCTGCAGGATATTAATCTGCGCATCAACCAGGGCGATATTTTTGGCGTTATCGGCACCAGCGGTGCCGGAAAAAGCACGCTGCTGCGCCTGATTAATCATCTGGAAACGCCGACGACCGGCACGGTAGAGGTGCAGGGTGAAGCGTTACAGGGGATCAGCAAAAAGCGGTTAATTGAAGTCAAAAAGCAGATTGGGATGATCTTTCAGCACTTTAATCTGCTCAATGCCCGTACCGTATTTCACAACGTGGCCATCCCGCTGATATTGCAGGGGCGGAGTAAAGATTTTATCGCCACCCGCGTAGCGGAACTGCTGGCGTTTGTGAACCTCAGCGACAAAGCCCACAGCTACCCGGACGAACTCTCCGGCGGTCAGAAACAGCGCGTCGGGATTGCCCGCGCGCTGGCGACCAATCCTGCCATTCTGCTGTGCGATGAGGCGACGTCGGCGCTGGATCCTCAGACCACGGTGCAGATTCTGCTGTTGTTACAGGAAATCAATCAGCGTTACGGCATCACCATTGTGCTGATCACCCACGAGATGTCGGTAGTGCAGAAGATCTGCAACCGGATGGCGGTGATGGCGCACGGGCACATTGTTGAACAGGGCGATGTCCTGACGCTGTTCGCCGAACCGCAGCAGGCGGTGAGCGCCAGCTTTGTGCAGTCGGTCATTCACGATCGCCTGCCACAGCAGACGCTTCAGTTGCTCAGCGAGCATCCGGCAGCCAACGCGTTGCGGCTGGAGTTTGTCGGCAGCACGGCACAGCAGCCGGTGATCAATCAGCTGATCCGTAACTATGAGGTGGAGGTGAATATTCTGTTCGCCAGCATGACTGAGGTGCAGCGCACCATTCTGGGTTTCATGATTGTGCAGATTAAAGGTGAACCCGCGCAGCGCGAGGCGGCGATTCAGTTTCTCACCGCGACCGGAGTAAAAATCAGTGATGTCTGAACTCTTTAAAACGGCTGTAACCGGCGATCAGTTCCTGACGGCGATGCAGGACACGCTGATTATGGTGGGGCTGTCGCTGGGCTTTGGTTCGCTGCTGGGGCTGCCGCTGGGCATTATTCTGGTGGTCTGCCGTCCAGGCGGGATACAGCCGCAGCGTCTGGTGCATCAGCTGCTGAACCCCATTGTGAATATCATCCGTTCGCTGCCGTTCATTATTCTGCTGATCACTATCCTGCCGCTGACGCGCCTGCTGGTGAACACGACGATTGGCACGGCGGGTGCCATTGTGCCGCTGGTGATCTTTATTGCGCCTTATATCTCGCGGCTGGTGGAAAGTGCCCTGCTGGAGGTCGACGAAGGCATTCTGGAGTCAGCCAACGCGATGGGGGCTACCACGCTGCAGACTATCTGGTATTTCATGTTACCGGAGGCCGCTTCTTCACTGGTGCTGGCGCTGACCACCGCCACCATTGGACTGCTGGGCGCCACGGCGATGGCGGGCACGGTGGGTGGCGGCGGCATCGGTGACCTCGCCATTACCTACGGTTATCAGCGCTTTGACGCCTTTGCCACGATTTCGACTGCGCTGGTTCTCATTATTATTGTCCAGCTTCTGCAAACCCTGGGGACGCGTATTTCACGCCGTATCCGACGCGAGTAAACCATGAAGAAGAATGATTTAGCGGTAATGCACTGGGGCACCTATCACGTCACCACCGACGGTGACACTCTGACGTCGGTCAGGCCGGTGGCGTGGGACCGTAATCCTTCTGCCATCGGGCAGTCGCTGCCGGGCGCGGTGCAGAGTGAAACCCGGGTCAGAAATCCGGCTGTCAGGCTCGGCTATCTGCAGAACAGAAGCGCTTCACGCAGCGGACGCGGCAAAGAGCCGTTTGTCGAGGTCAGCTGGGAAGTGGCGCTGCAGCTGGTGGCGGACGAGCTGGCGCGGGTGAAAACCGGGCACGGCAATGAAGCGATCTATGCCGGCTCATATGGCTGGTCCAGCGCCGGACGATTCCATCATGCCCAGAGCCAGCTGCACCGCTTCTTTAACCACTACGGCGGCTACACCGCCAGCACCAATACTTACAGTATTGCGGCCGGTGAACGCACGCTGCCGCACATCATCGGTAATCTGGATGAGTTACAACGTCACCATACTCACTGGCCGGTACTGGCGGAGCATTGTGAACTGTTCGTGGCGATTGGCGGATTGCCGCTGCGCAATGCCCAGGTCAATGGCGGTGGGGCTAACGATCATGCGCTGGCCGACTGGCTGACCACACTGCGGCAGAATGGCACCCGTTTTATCAACATCAGTCCGGTCAGAAACGATCTCGCCGGGGTGGCCGACGCGGAGTGGCTGGCGATAAAGCCCGGCTCTGATACGGCATTGTTGCTGGCCATCGGGCAGGTATTGATTGCGGAGTCCCTGTATGACGCGGCCTTTGTGTCGCGCTATACCGTGGGTTTTGAAATCTACGCGGCTTATCTGCAGGGTGAGCATGACGGTCTCGTCAAAACGCCCGAATGGGCCGCGCCGCTGACCGGGCTGGCCGCCGATCAGATCCGCGGGTTAGCACGACAGATGGCGGCTCACAAAACGATGGTCAATATTGCCTGGTCAGTGCAGCGTGCGCGGCAGGGCGAGCAGGCGTTCTGGGCCACCGTCGCCACCACTGCGCTACTGGGGCAGATTGGCACGCCCGGCGGCGGGCTGGGGTTTGGTTATGCCTCAACCAATCTGGCGGGTGCCGCCCGGCGACAGTTCTCCGGCCCCCGGCTGCCTGCCGGCCATAATGTAGTACAGCAGACTATACCGGTGGCACGTATCGCTGACATGCTGCTTAATCCCGGCGGTCTCTACGCGTTTAACGGCCAGCAGCGGGCCTATCCCGACATCCGGCTGGTCTACTGGGCTGGCGGAAACGTCTTCCATCATCATCAGGATATCAACAAGCTGATACGCGCATGGCAGCAGCCGGATACCGTGATTGTGCATGAGCAGTTCTGGACGGCGCAGGCCAGATTTGCCGATATCGTGCTGCCCGCCACTACCTCGCTGGAGCGTGAGGATATTGGCAGCGCCAGCAACGACGGCTTTATTATCGCCATGCCGCAGCATCTGCCACCGTTTGGGGCGGCAAAATCGGATTACGCCATCTTTGCTGAGCTGGCGCAGCGGCTCGGATTTGCTGACGCCTTTACTCAGGGATGCGATGAGCGCCAGTGGCTTGAAGCCATCTACGAAGACTCCCGGCCACGCGCAGCGGCGCAGGGCATTGAGCTGCCGCCCTTTGAGGCCTTCTGGTCACAGGGCATGGTGGAATATCCCGCGCCTGACACACCACAGATCCTGCTCAAAGCCTTCCGCGATAACCCGGAGTCGGCCCCGCTCAGCACACCGTCGGGAAAAATTGAGCTCTTTTCGCAGCGGGTGGCTGACTTTGACTATGAAGAAGCACCCGGTTTTGCCTTCTGGTATCCGCCGGAATATCAGGCTCAGCAGCAGGAGAAGCAGCAGTGGCCGTTGCATCTGCTCTCCAGCCAGCCGCGAACCCGGCTACACAGCCAGTACGATCATGGCCGGGTCAGCCGGGCCACCAAAATTGCCGGGCGCGAGCCGCTCTGGATGCACCCTGAGGATGCGGCTGCGCGTGGTATTGAGGAGAACAGCATCGTGAAAGTGTTCAATGAACGCGGCGCGCTGCTGGCGGGCGTGCATCTGACGCAGGATATCCTGCCGGGGGTGGTGCAGATGTCGACCGGGGCCTGGTATGACCCGCTCGAACAGCAGGAGGGCAAGCCGCTGGATAAACATGGCAACCCTAATGTGCTGACCCAGGATCGCGGCAGTTCACGACTGGGCCAGGGGTGCAGCGCGCAGACCTGTTTTGTAGAGATTGCGCTTTATCACGAGACCCTGCCTGAAATCACAGCGTGGTCGCCACCGGAATTTGTGATCCCGACCACAGAGTAATCTGCGGGCGGGGACTTAAGGGGCGGTGGGATATTCCCATCCGCCGCATATCCATAGCAGGATTAGTTGGTAGTTAACGCATAACTGAAATGGCAAGGTAAAACGATTCTATGCCAACAGAGTGTTAATCATGAGTGCGTTAACCCCATCAGAATTGCCGGTCATTGATTTCGCATTATTGTCAGGTAATCAACAGCAGCAGCGACAGGTTCTGGAAAAATTAAGCCAGGCCGCGCGTGATGTCGGTTTCTTCTACTTAATTAATCACGGTATCGACCGTGAATTACTGGATGAGGTTCAGCGGGTCGCACGGACGTTTTTTGCTCTGCCGCAGGCGGACAAAACGGCGGTCGCCATGGCCAACTCACCGCATTTTCGTGGTTACAACCTGGCGGGCGTGGAAATCACCCGCAGCCAGCCCGACTATCGTGAGCAGTTCGATATTGGCGCAGAGCGCGAAGCGCTGCCCGTCACTGCCGATTCCCCGACCTGGCAACGCATGCAGGGGCCGAACCAGTGGCCTGAAACCTTGCCTGAATTGCAGACGGTGGTGACCCGCTGGCAGCAGCAGATGACTGCCGTGGCGCTGGAGCTACTGCGCGCCTTTGCCGAAGCGCTGAACCTGCCACGTAACGCCTTCGATAACCTTTACGGCGACTATCCCAACGAACACATCAAACTGATCCGCTATCCGGGCCGCACTGAGGGTGAATCACGCCAGGGTGTAGGTGCACACAAGGATTCGGGTTTCCTGACCATGCTATTACAGGACGACCAGCCGGGCTTGCAGGTTGAAGTGACGCCGGACAACTGGATCGATGCCTCACCTTTGCCGGGCGCGTTTGTGGTCAACATTGGCGAACTGCTGGAGCTGGCGACCAACGGCTATCTGCGCGCGACGGTACACCGCGTGGTGTCGCCGCAGCAGAACAATGAGCGCTTATCCATCGCCTTCTTCCTTGGCGCACAGCTCGACGCCGTTGTGCCAATCTATCAGCTTCCCCCGCAGCTGGCTGAGCTGGCGCAGGGACCGAGCAGCGATCCGCTTAATCCGCTCCTGCGTGAAGTGGGCTGGAACTACCTCAAAGGCCGGCTGCGTTCGCATCCGGAAGTTGCCCAGCGTTTCTATCCCGAACACAACACCCACTAAAACTACGACTGATAACGATAAGAGATAAATGATGATGATTAAAAAGCGCTTTCTGGTTCTGGCTGGTCTTTCACTGCTGATTGCCCAAAGTTTACAGGCTGCACCACTGCGCGTGGCTGCCGATCCGCTGCCGCATGCGGAAATCCTTGAGTATGTCAAAACTCTGGATCCAAAACTGGATATCAAAATTGTTGAGCTGAGCGGGGGCGTGAATGCCAATGAACTGCTGGCATCAGGGGATGTCGATGCCAACTACTTCCAGCATCTGCCTTATTTAAAAGATCAGGAGAAAGCGCTGGGTAAAACCTTTGCCGTGGTCGCCAGTGTGCATATTGAGCCGCTGGGGATCTACTCGCGTAAGGTGAAATCGCTGGCAGCGTTGCCAGAGGGCGCGAGCATTGCCGTGCCGAACAACACCACCAACCTGAGCCGCGCGCTGTGGCTGTTGCAGGACAAAGGGGTGATTAAACTTAACGCGCAGGGCGAGGCGGGTTCGACGCTGGTGACGCCGAAAGATATCAGTGAAAACCCGAAGAAAATTAAAATTGTTGAGATCGAATCACCGCAGCTGCCAAGGTCACTGGACGACGTTGATGCCGCCATTATCAACGGCAACTATGCCCTGGAAGCGGGTCTGAATCCGGCGAAAGATGCACTGGGGCTGGAGTCCGCGGCGCATAACCCTTACGCCAACCTGCTGGTGACCACGCCTGAACTGGCGAAAGATCCGCGTGTGGTGCAGCTGGCGAAAGATCTGCGCTCGCCGCAGGTGGCGGAGTTCATCCGTAAAACCTATCAGGGCTCTGTGATTCCGGTCGCGGACCAGCAGCATGATTAAGCTCAGTCATCTCAGCAAACACTACGCTGGCGCACCTGCGCCAGCGTTAGACGATATCTCTCTGACCATCGAAGAGGGCACCATCTTTGGTATCCTGGGCCGGAGCGGGGCGGGCAAAAGTACGCTGCTGCGCTGCCTGAACCGGCTGGAGAGTCCCTCCAGCGGGCGGATTGAGTTAGATGGTCAGGATCTCGCCACATTGAGCCTGGCGCAGCTGCGTCAGCAGCGCCAGCAGATGGGGATGATCTTCCAGCACTTCAATCTGCTGCATTCCCGTAACGTGCAGGACAATGTCGATCTGGCGCTGGAGATTGCCGGTGTGCCCAGGGCGGAGCGCCGCCAGCGGGTCGCCTCGCTGCTGAAACTGGTGGGGCTGGAGTCCTTTGCGGCCGCCTGGTCGTCGCAGCTCTCTGGTGGACAGAAACAGCGCGTCGGCATCGCCCGCGCGCTGGCCGCCCGACCGCGTTATCTGCTGTGCGATGAGGCGACCAGCGCGCTGGACCCCGAAACCACCACCTCGATTCTTGATTTGCTGGCCGATATTCAGCAGCAGCTCAATATCACAGTTGTGTTGATTACGCATGAAATGGCGGTAGTAAAACGTATCTGTGACGGTGCGGCGCTGCTGGAGAATGGGCAGCTGGTCGAGAGCGGCACGCTGAGCCAGATCATGGGACGCGAAGAGGGACGCCTGCGCAAAATGCTGCTGAAGGATGGCGAAGCGGACCGGGCGTTTATTGAAAAATATCAGCGAGAGGCATTAACCCGATGCGTAGCATGAGTAGCGATCGGTTTCAGGAACTGCTGTTGAACGCCACAGGCGAAACGTTATATATGGTGCTGCTGGCGGCACTCTTTACGGTTGCGATAGGTTTACCGGTGGGCGTGCTGCTGTTCCTGACCCGTCCCCAGGGCATTCTGCCTAACCGCGCGATTTCACTGCTGCTCAATGCGCTGGTTAATACCGGGCGCGCGCTGCCGTTTGTGGTGCTGCTGATCGCACTGATCCCTTTTACCCGCCTGCTGGTCGGCACCACGCTCGGCAGCACCGCCGCGATTGTCCCGATTACGCTGGGCGCCTTTCCCTTCTTTGCCCGCATTGTAGAGAACGCGCTGGATGAGGTCGATCGCGGCCGCATTGAGGCAGTGGTCTCAATGGGCGGCACGTTATGGCATATTGTCAGCCGCGTATTGCTGCCGGAAGCACTCCCTGCGCTGGTGGCGGGCATTACCCTGACGATTGTGATGCTGATTGGCTTCTCGGCGATGGCGGGTGTGGTCGGCGGTGGCGGACTGGGCGATCTGGCTATTCGCTATGGCTATCAGCGCTTCGATAACCAGATCATGGCGGCCACCATTGTGGTGCTGCTGGCGCTGGTGATGCTGATTCAGAAACTCGGTGACCGCCTGGTGCGTTCGCTGGCTTATCGGCGTTAAGGGGCAGCGATGTTTCGTGTAATGTCGCCAAAAGGCTATCTGCAACGGCCAGGACTCCGGTCTGAAGTGGGTGAGATTATCCGGCCGCTGGCCTCGCATATTCATATCCTCACCTCGCCAAACGCCTGGCAGGCGGTGAATCCGGCACTGACCATCAGCCTGGAACAGGCAGGTATCCGCTGGCAGCTCGACATGCTGACCGGTGAATGCACCGATGCGGCGATAGCTGCACTGCAAGAGCAGGTGCAGACGCACGGAGCCACCCTGATTCTGGCTGTCGGGGGCGGGCGGGTGGTGGACTGTGCCAAAGCGGTCAACGATGCCCTGCCGGATGTGCGGCTGGTCAACTTCGCTACGCTGGCTGCCACCTGCGCCGCCTGGTCTCCGCTGGCAATTATCTATAACGAGCAGGGCGGGCATCTTCGCAGTCAACCCCTTAACGCCATGCCGGAGTGGATTCTGGTGGACAGCGAAGTGATTGCCCATAGCGACGTCCGCTACCTGCGGTCTGGTATTGTTGACGCGCTGGCAAAATGGTTTGAGTTTGAACCTTATCAGCGACAGACGCCGCACCGGATGGCGCTGAATCTTAAAGTTGCCGCCGCCTGGCAGGCGGTGACGGTGCTGAGACAGTGGGGTGAAACGGCGGTGGCCGATAACCTTGCGCAGCAGGTGACCCCAGCGCTGGAGAAGGTGATTGAAGCCAATATTGTGCTGGCGGGGCTGGCGAACAGTATTCAGGACGCAATGGCGACGCCCGGCTTTGCCCATGTCATCCATGATCGTCTGACGCACCAGCCGGAACTGCATCACTGGCTGCACGGCGAAAAGGTCGGTTTCAGCCTGCTGATCCAGTCCTGGATTGAACAGCAGGGCAAACAGGTCGAGCCGGAACTGCTGTCGCTGCTGCGCCGTTTCCACTCGCCCCTGACGCTGCCCGCGGCTATCGACGCCGACACCGTGCGTCAAATCGCGCAGCAAATCCACTTTCCCGCCGCCAGCCTGGCGCATCTTCCCTTTACGTTTGACCCTCATCAACTGGAGCAGGCTCTGCTGGCGACGGCTGCGTTTAAACCGTAAATGCGGTTAGTCAGAAGAACAGACGTTGCTGCTTGCTAACCTACCAATAGTAACTTACCTTTAGTAGCTTATTGGCTAATCAGGTAAGGTGACAACGATGCATGCACTCATAGTGACTTCCCATCCTAAGCAGGATGCGCATTCCCACCACGTGGCGGACCAGCTGGCGCAGGGCATAATCTCGACAGGGCACCATACGGTTGAAAAGGCCGATCTGGCGGCAGAAGGGTTTGATCCACGCTTCACGCTCGATGATCATCGACGTTTCAACGGTCAGGTTGTGGCATCGCCCGATGTGCTGGCGGAACAGCAGCGACTGGACCGCGCCGATGCGCTGGTACTGGTCTATCCGATTTACTGGTGGTCATTCCCGGCACAGCTCAAAGGCTGGATCGACCGGGTGTTTATCCAGGACTGGGCCTTCAGCGAACAGGATGGTCGGGTAATTAAACGCCTTGGCCATCTGCCTGTGCATCTGCTGGCGATTGGCGCGGCGGACACCCGAACCTTTCTGCGGCGCGGCTATTTCACCAGCATGCGTAATCAGATTGAAAACGGCATCTTTGACTATTGCGGTGCGCCGGTGGTGACCAGTGAGCTGTTACTGATCGGCGATGAAGGTTATCCTGAGTCGCACTATCAGCTGGCGCAGGCTCTGGGCCAGCGTCTGTTCGCCCATCAGGAAAAACATGACCGCAGAGAAAACACCCCGTAAGCGTTTGTCACGCGAGGCCCGACGCAGGCAGTTGTCAGACGTCGCGTGGCAGATAATGCAGACGGAAGGCAGCGAGGCGCTGACGCTGGCACGGGTCGGCGACGCCGCGGGAGTCAGTAAACCGGTGGTGTATGATCATTTCACTACCCGTCATGGGCTGCTGGCGGCGTTGTATGACGATTTTGATCGCCGCCAGAGCGAGCGGATGAATGCGGCGATGGATGCCGCGCCGATGCAATTACCACAAAAAGCGGACGTGCTCGCGGCCTGTTATGTCGACTGTGTGATGACGGAGGGGCGCGAAATCCCCGAACTGTTGTCCGCGCTCAGTACCTCACCGGAACTGGCCGCCGTCAAACGCCATTATCAGCTCGACTTTATTGCCCGCTGTCAGCGCTGGCTTGCGCCTTTTGCTGGCAGCAGTGGTATTGCGGAAGCCGGCATGTGGGGTCTGCTGGGGGGCGCGGATGCCATCGCAGGCGCAGTGGCACGCGGCGATATCAGTAAGCCGGAAGGTCAGCAGGCGATAGCGGCTATGGTGATGGCGCTGGTGGCGGGCAGTCTGGCGTCAGAAGCGGATTAGGATAAAAAAGGCGGCCCGCAGGCCGCCGAATCATTCAACCACAACAGGCGTTGTGTAAGCAGTGGCAACGTACAATGATGATCGTTTAGCCTTTCACCCCGCCCGCGGTTAATCCGCTGACCAGCCAGCGCTGTGCCAGCAGGAAAACCAGGGTGATCGGAATCGCGGAGAGCACCGCCGCCGCGGCAAAATCCCCCCACAGGTAGTTCTGCGGATTGAGGTACTGCTGCATCCCCACCGCCAGGGTATAACTGTTGACGTCGCGCAGCAGCAGCGAGGCGACCGGCACTTCAGTTACCGCGGCGATAAACGCCAGAATAAACACCACCGCCAGAATTGGCACCGACAGCGGCAGCAGCACCAGCCGGAACGCCTGCCACGGCGTTGCGCCATCCAGCGCGGCGGCCTCTTCCAGTGACCCATCGATGGTTTCGAAATAGCCCTTAATCGTCCAGACATGCAGCGCAATGCCGCCCAGATAGGCGAAGATCACCCCACCGTGGGTATTCAGCCCGATAAAGGGCAGATACTGGCCGAGACGATCAAACAGCGCATAAAGCGCTACCAGCGACAGCACCGCAGGGAACATCTGGAAAATCAGCATCCCTTTCAGCAGGCTGGCGCGACCGGTAAAGCGCATACGGGCAAACGCATAGGCGCAGGTGGTGGAGAGCGCCACGATGCCCAGCGCGCTGATAGCCGCAATTTTGATCGAATTCCATAACCACAGCAGCACCGGGAAGGGCGGCGGCGTCACGCGTCCGTCGGCATGTTCAACGCTAAAGCCCAGCGCCAGCCGCCAGTGCTCCCAGGAAATCTGCTCCGGGATCAGGCTGCCGGTAGCGAAGTTACCGGCTCGCAGTGAAATCGCGATCACCATCAGCAGCGGAAACAGAATCGCCGCGATAAATAACAGCAGCAGCAGATGCGTGGTCAGCAGACGCAGCCGTTGCGATTTGGGTTGTACCATAGCCATAACAACTCCTTAGCGCCTGGTCCATCAGGCTATTAATCGAATTTCATCCGCGAGGCTTTCAGGTTAATCACCGCCAGCGCACCCACCAGCAGGAAGATCAGCGTGGCAATGGCGGCCGCCAGACCAAAGTCCTGCCCGCCGCCGCCTTCGAAGGCGATACGCCAGGTGTAGTTCACCAGCAGGTCGGTATAACCGGCTGGCGTGGTAGTGCCCAGGCGATCCGGCCCGCCGTTGGTCAGCAGCTGCACCAGCACAAAGTTATTAAAGTTAAAGGCAAAGCTGGCAATCATCAGTGGCATCAGCGGCTTCAGCAGCAGCGGCAGCGTAATCAGGAAGAAGTTCTGTAGCGGTCCCGCACCGTCCATCGCCGAGGCTTCATAGAGGTCGTCGGGAATGGCTTTCAGCAGCCCCATGCAGAGGATCATCATGTAGGGGTAGCCGAGCCAGGTGTTGACGATAATCAGCATGGTGCGCGCCAGCGTCGGATCGCTGAACCAGGCAGGCTTCACGCCAAACAGCGCGCTCAGCATCACGTTGATCTCACCAAAGCTCTGGTTAAACAGCCCCTTGAAAATCAGGATCGAGATAAAGGCCGGCACGGCATAGGGCAGAATCAGCATCACCCGATAGACCGCTTTGCCGCGCAGCGCTTCCCACTGCACCAGACAGGCCAGCACCATGCCCACAGCCACGGTCAGCACCACTGTGATCAGCGAGAAGAGCAGCGTCCAGCCAAATATCGCCAGGAACGGCTTCTGAATCCCTTCATCGGTAAAGACCCGCACGAAGTTTTTCCAGCCGGTATTCACGGTAAAACCAGGACTAAGCGTTTCGTTGTCCCAGTTATTGTCTGCGTTCACGGCCTGATAAAAACCGGTCTGCGGATTGGCGCGGTAATGCGTGCCGCTCTGCTGGTTAATCAGCTCGTCCTGCGCGCCAGCCCGATAAAGTGGCTGGGTGCCGGAGAACTGGCGCAGCGAACTCATCCGCAGCTGACGGCCATCCGGCAGCTCGGCGCGGAGCTGGCTCAGCGCCTGACGGTGGGTTGTGATCACCCTGAAGGTGGCACGTTCGGCTGCAGGGAGTGCCGCGGGGGCCATTTTTAGTGTCTGATCTGCGCCAAATGCAAATGGCGGAGAGACAAAATTGTCTTTGCCATCGTTCAGCACCAGCTGCCAGCGATCGCCCGCCGGGAAGAGTGAAAAATTCACCGCCTCACCCGACTGGAAGGTGCGGCTCAGCAGCACCTGCTGCGCCCGCTCGAAGGTAAGCTGGTTACTGCTGCTGTAGTTGGTAAAGGCGATGGCGATAGTGCAGGCGAGAGGGAACAGCACAAACAGCGCCATGCCGGCGACGCCGGGATAGACATAGCGCCACGCATAGGCACGACGGTTGGCAAAAATCCACAGTCCGGTCGCGCTGAGGATCAGCGTCAGCAGCGCAAACAGATATTCGCCCTGCGCGTACATCAGCACCAGCAGATAGCCGACCAGCAGACAACAGAGCCCGATGAGAACGCTTTTCAGCAGCAGACTGCGCGTTTTCGGTTTTCCTGACATGATGCGGTTTTCCTTAACGATCACTCAAGCCGGGTTGCCCCGGCTGCAAAAGGGAGAATTACTTCTTCAGACGGGCCTGGGCATCTTTCAGTGCGGCGTCAACGCTCTGACGTCCGCCCAGCGCGTTCAGGGTTGCGGTGCGCATCGCGTACCAGAAGGCCGCCATCTGCGGGATGTTTGGCATGATGTCGCCCTGTTTCGCGTTGCTCATGGTGGCGGCGATACGCGGATCTTTCTCCAGCGTCTGCTGGTAAGATTTCAGCGCCACGGCACCCAGCGGCTTGTCTTTGTTAACCGTTTCCAGCCCGGAATCGGTCAGCAGATAGTTCTCCAGGAACTCTTTCGCCAGTTCTTTGTTCGGACTGGCGGCGTTGATACCGGCGCTCAGTACGCCGACAAAGGCTTTGGACGGTTTCCCGTTCAGCGTCGGCAGTTCTGTAACGCCATAGTCGATGCCGCTCTTATCCAGATTGCCCCATGCCCACGGACCATTGACGGTCATGGCGGTTTCGCCCTTGTTGAAGGCGGCTTCGGCAATCGAGTAATCGGTGTCCGCATTCAGGGTTTTGGCTTTAACCTGATCGACCAGGAACTGCATGCCCGCTTTCGCTCCGGCGTTATCGACGCCGACATCCGTCACGTCATAGTGCCCGTCTTTGAGCTTAAAGGCGTACGCCCCGCCCGCCGACAGCAGCGGCCAGGTGAAGTAGGGCTCCTGCAGGTTAAACATGATGGCGCTTTTGCCCTTGGCCCGCAGTTGCTTGTCGAGCGCGGCCATCTCCTCCCAGGTTTTTGGCGGAGTCGGCAGCAGCTTTTTGTTGTAGATAAGTGACAGCGACTCAACGGAAATCGGATAGCCGATAAGCTTGCCGTCGAAGCGCACCGCGTCCCAGGTGAACGGGAAAATCTTCTCGCGGAAGCTGGCATCCGGCGACACTTCTGCCAGCAGGCCCGACTGCGCGTAGCCGCCAAAACGGTCATGCGCCCAGAAGATAATGTCCGGGCCATCGCCGGTCGCTGCGACCTGCGGATACTTCTCTTCCATTTTGTCAGGATGTTCGACCGTGACTTTGATACCGGTCTCCTGCTCAAACTTCTTACCTACTTCGGCAAGGCCGTTATACCCTTTGTCACCGTTGATCCAGATGACCAGTTTACCTTCCTCGATTTTTGCCATCGCGCCTGCCGAAAAGAGCACGGCAGAGAGGGCAGAAAGGGCCAGAATTCGTGCTCCGGTTTTCATCGTCATAAATCCATCCTGTTAGCGGAAGTGGTGAATGCTCTGTCGGCATCATTTTGCGTATCCACACCGGCATCTCATCCTCCTTCGCTCTACGCCCCTGGCGTAATCGCTGTGATCGCACTGGCAAAAAGCGCCTTAAGCGCGAGCTGAAGCGGTAAAAAATCCTGCCGGTCTGCGTCAGCGATCACAAAAAAGCGCGGCACCGCGCGGCCTGCCGCGTCAGCCCGCGTTTCTCCTCCTCCCGCCTCCTCCCCCAGCAGATTGCGTTGCGGCGGAGGATGTTACTCCCTGTTTCCTCTCGCATAGTGAGCCCCGGAACCCGTCTGCCGCCCGGCAGACACGAATGTGCAGCTAAGAGGGAAGGGATCATGGCGAGCGTTGTGCTACGCAATGTCACAAAAGCCTGGGGCGATACGGTGGTGTCGAAAGATATCGATCTCACTATTCGTGAAGGGGAATTTGTTGTTTTCGTTGGCCCGTCGGGCTGTGGCAAATCGACGCTGCTGCGCATGATTGCCGGACTGGAAACCATCACCAGCGGCGAACTGTTAATCGGCGACCGGCGCATGAATGAGGTGCCGCCAGCCGAACGTGGCATCGGCATGGTGTTTCAGTCTTATGCGCTCTATCCCCATCTGTCGGTGGCGGAGAATATGTCTTTCGGCCTGAAGCTGGCCGGGGTGAAAAAAGCGGAGATCCATCAGCGCGTCAATCAGGTCGCTGAGATTCTGCAGCTGGCTCACCTGCTTGATCGCCGTCCCAAAGCCCTCTCTGGCGGCCAGCGTCAGCGCGTGGCGATTGGTCGCACGCTGGTGGCGGAACCCCGCGTCTTTCTGCTCGATGAACCGCTGTCGAACCTCGACGCGGCACTGCGCGTTCAGATGCGCATTGAGATCTCCCGTCTGCATAAGCGCCTGAAGCGCACCATGATTTACGTCACCCACGATCAGATCGAAGCGATGACGCTGGCTGACAAGATTGTGGTGCTGGACGCCGGGCGCATTGCGCAGGTCGGCAGGCCGCTTGAGTTGTATCACTATCCCGCCAACCGCTTTGTCGCCGGGTTTATCGGCTCACCCAAAATGAATTTCCTGCCGGTCAAAGTGACCGCCACCGCCATCGATCAGGTGCAGGTGCGGCTGCCGAATCAGCAGCTGGTCTGGCTGCCGGTGGACAGCGCCGGGGTCCAGGTTGGCAGCAATATGTCACTGGGTATTCGCCCGGAACATCTGCTCTCCAGCGATATCGCCGACGTTACCCTGGAAGGGGAAGTGCAGGTGGTGGAACAGCTGGGGCATGAAACACAGATTCATATCGAGATTCCCGCTATCCGTCAGAACCTGGTCTACCGCCAGGAGGACGTCGTGCTGGTAAAAGAGGGCGCCATCCTCGGTATTGGCCTGCCGCCCGAGCGTTGTCACCTGTTCCGCGAGGACGGGAGCGCGTGCCGCAGGCTGTATCAGGAGCCGGGTGTATAGCCCTGCCAAAAACAATAAAAGCAATGACCTCAGGAGATAGAAAATGTTAACTCTGCGCAAACTTCCCATTGCCGTTGCCGTCGCGGTGGGAACCCTCTCCGCCCCGACGATGGCGGTTGATTTTACCGGTTACGCCCGTTCCGGCATTGGCTGGACCGGCAGCGGTGGCGAACAGCAATGTTTCCAGGCCACCGGCGCTCAAAGTAAGTACCGTCTGGGTAACGAATGTGAAACTTACGCCGAACTGAAATTAGGCCAGGAAGTGTGGAAAGAGGGCGACAAAAGCTTCTATTTCGACACCAACGTGGCTTACTCCGTGGCGCAGCAGAATGACTGGGAAGCGACCTCACCCGCCTTCCGCGAAGCCAACGTCAAAGGTAAAAACCTGATCGACGCGCTGCCAGGTTCCACCATCTGGGCCGGTAAGCGTTTCTATCAGCGTCACGACGTTCATATGATCGACTTCTACTACTGGGATATCTCCGGTCCGGGCGCGGGTCTGGAAGATGTTGATCTCGGCTTTGGTAAGCTCTCTTTCGCCGCAACCCGTTCGTCTGAAGCTGGCGGCTCTTACACCTTCTCCAGCGATCGTATCCGTGACTTCGCCACCAGCACCGCCAACGACGTGTTTGATGTGCGTCTGGCCGGTCTGGAAACTAACACGGATGGCGTGCTGGAACTGGGTGTCGATTACGGTCGTGCCAATGCCCGTGATGACTACCGTCTTGAAGATGGTGCGTCGAAAGATGGCTGGATGTTCACGGCTGAACATACCCAGAGCATGCTGAAAGGCTACAACAAGTTTGTGCTGCAATACGCAACCGATGCGCTGACCTCGCAGGGCAAAGGCGTGCCGCAGGGCACCAGCCTTAATAACAACGGTGACATGTATCGTATTCTCGATCACGGCGCGATCTCGCTGGCGGAACGCTGGGACCTGATGTACGTCGCCATGTATCAGAACATCGATCTGGACAACAACCGCGGCACCGAGTGGTACACCGTCGGTGTGCGCCCGATGTACAAATGGACGCCGATCATGAGTACGTTGCTGGAACTGGGCTACGACAACGTGAAATCGCAGCAGGCTGGCGAGCGCAATGGACAGTATAAAGTGACGCTGGCGCAGCAGTGGCAGGCGGGTGACAGCATCTGGTCCCGACCGGCGCTGCGTCTGTTCGCAACCTACGCCAAATGGGATGAGAAGTGGGGCTACAGCAAAGACAACGCTGGCGATCTCACTACCTTCGCCTCTGCTGACTCCACCGGCAACGGCATCCTGACTAACAGTCGTGGCAACAACGACGAAGTCACCTTCGGCGCGCAGATGGAAATCTGGTGGTAAACCTTTTCTGACAGGCGCGGCCTCGCGCCTGAGGGATCTCTTTGGTCGTGGTGTGCCATTGCCTGGTTCACACCGCGACCTGCAATAAGGTACGCATATGAAAATGAAAAAACTGGCTGCACTCTGCCTGAGTGCGGTGCTGCTGACAGGGCACGCTCTGCCTGCCCTGGCCGATGTTAATCTGGTGCCGCAGGATCTCTCCGCTGCACCTGTCGTGGCTCCCGAAACGTTACAACGCCTGAGCTGGCAGCCGCTGGCGGCCTCTCAGACCCAGACCACTACACTTTCGAACAGCGGCCAGACGCTGAACGCGCCGCACATTGCCGGGCCGGTCGCGGCCTACAGTCTGCCCGCCACGATTGGCGAACTGACGCTGACGCTGAGCAGCCTTGTGGAGAACGGTCAGGTTTTTGCGCCTAATGTGCTGGTGCTGGATGAAAATCTGCGTCCGGCGGCCTGGTTTCCCAGCCGCTACTTTACCTATCAGAAGCCGGGTGTGATGACGGCGGATCGGCTGGAAGGCGTGATGAAACTCACGCCAGCGCTGGGCCAGCAAAAGATTTACCTGCTGGTGTTCACCACCGACAGCGATCTGACACAGACCACCACACTGCTCGATCCGGCCAAAGCCTATGCCCAGGGCACCGGTCATGCCGTACCGGATATCCCCGATCCTGTTGCCAGCCACAGCCGTGAAGGCACGATTAAGCTGAAAATGCAGACCAGTTCCGGCTCCTCGATTCTGGTCGGGCCGCTGTTTGGCTCATCCGGGCCAGGCCCGGTCACAGTGGGTAACAGTGCACCGGCGACAACGGCTTACAGCGCAGCGCCTGCTCCGGCCGCCGCGGCCGCGCCAAAAGCCCGTGCTGAACCGATCATGAGCGACACCGAGCGTTACTTTAATCAGAAGATCACCCAGGCAGTGAACAGCGGCAACATCGACAAGGCGCTGAAACTGCTGGATGAAGCCGAGCGGCTGGGTTCCACCTCTGCGAGGCAAACCTTTATCAGTAGTGTTAAAGGCAAGGGGTGATGCTGCCCCGACGCTATTGATGTTGTTCCATCTGGTGCGCTCTGGCGCACCTTTTTTTGTTGCGACACGCACCCTTGCCCTGGTGTTGTCTGGCTGAGCAATCTGTATAAACACGGGTGAGCAAACATAATGCTCTGAAGTTGCGAGTTGTACGTAACTGATGTACATTTCATTATCTGATTTCAGGAGGCTATATGCGTAGTTACACCACCACTGAGGCCCGACAAAACATTGCTGAAGTCATGGACACAGCAACGGCCGGTGAGCCTGTAGAAATAACCCGGCGCGATGGTTCTTCTGCTGTGCTTATCAGTCGCGACGATTTTAATGCCTGGCAGGAAGCAAAACTGGATGCCGAATTTGCCGACATTATGGGGCGACATTCACGTACGGTGAAGGCACTGGCTGACCGATGAAATGGGTTAGCGCCCAGGAGGTGATAGCTTTTCATGATCGTTTGCTGGTTGTTCTGCCAGGTATCAAGGGTATGCCAGAACCCAAGAGAGCAGAAGCTATCATTTATAGGGTACAGAACCAGCTCTATTATGAAGGTGTGGAAGATATTTTTGTATTAGCCGCCATCTACCTCATCGCTATATCCCGGGGACACATTTTTAATGATGGTAATAAGCGAACTGCATTTTTCGTCACGATGGTTTTTTTGAATCGTAACGGCATAGCTATACGTGATGAAGATAATGAACTCGAAGAATTAACGGTATCTGCCGCTACTGGTGATGCTACGACTGAGGTCATTGCTGCTGTATTGCGGCGATTATCGTTTTTGTCTCCGTAAGAGTCATTTTTGTTGTCAGCCCTGCATGTTTGAAATTTTCTCAGACTAAAAGTAATAATCCGGGAGCAGGTTTTCGTCTGGAAATGATGACGACAGGATTTGCTATCAAATGAACAAACCCCGAAAATTTCGGGGTTTTCTCTTTTAATCTTAACTCCAGCCTTAACCCCGCAGCAGTCGCTTACGGCGAGTCGTTAAATCCCTTAACAACACCTCAGTTTCCGCATCGCTGAACAGCGCCTCAACAGTTACGCTCAGCTTGCGTCGCCAGTTCGGGTATTCGTTGCTGGTGCCGGGAATGTTGACCGGCGCGGCCATATCCAGCCAGTCCTCCGGTTGCAGACCCAGCAGGGCGCTGTGGCTGTCCGCCAGATAGCGCTGCATCGCCTGGTTCAGTGCTTTACTCATCCCGGTGCGGCGTGCATCGCGTCCGGCACGTTTCGGCAGCGCACCGACCCGATGCAGACTGTTCAGCAGCGCCTGTTTCGCCCGGAGTCGATCCTGATACAGCCCGGCCAGCACCACTTTGTCGGGATAAAGACCGAGTTGCGCGCCGGTCGTCAGATCGTCACTTTGCCACCAGCCGCGCAGCGTCGGGAGATCGTGCGTGGTGGCGACAGCCATCGCCTGACGTGGCCAGCTGGCGGGCGGACGAAAACCGGCTTCTGAGGTTTGTTCGAACCAGAGCACTTTGTAGGAGTAAACCCCGCCATCCCGCAGTTTATCCACTATCGCCTCTGGCACGGTGCCGAGATCTTCGCCAATCACCATGCAGCGATGACGCTGGCTTTCCAGCGCCAGAATCGCCAGCAGATCGTCGATGGGATAGTGCACATAAGCCCCATGCATCGCGCTTTCGCCAGCCGGGATCCACCACAGCCGCATCAGCGCCATTACATGATCGATACGCAGCGCACCGCAGTGGCGCATACTGGCGCGTAGCAGGGCGATCCACGGCTCCCACGCGCGCTGACGCATTACCTGCGGATCCATGGGCGGCAATCCCCAGTCCTGACCGCGCGGGCCGAGAATATCGGGTGGCGCACCGATGCTGGCCGCCATGCAGTAAAGATCGCGCTCGCTCCAGGTCTCTGCGCCACCCTGGGCGACGCCTACTGCCAGATCGCGGTAGAGTCCGATCGGCATCTGCTGCTGCTGGCAACAGTTCCAGCAGCTTTCAAACTGCTGCGCGGCCAGCCACTGCAGCCAGAGCCAGAAACGCACCTGATCCTGATGCTGATTTAAAAACGTCTGCACCGCCGGGCTGCCGGGATGCTGTAACGCCTCCGGCCAGACCGGCCAGCCCCAGCGTCCGCTGTCCTGCGCCATCTGATCCGCATGCAGCGCATCAAACAGCGCCTGATGCAGCAGGCTCTCGCCGCCTTCCCTGACAAAAGCATTAAACGCCTGCACCTCAGGATCGATGGCGTCACGCTGGGTAAACTGCGGCCACGCCAGGCTCAGCGCCTGAATCTTCAGCCGCGTCACCGCCGCATAATCGACCCATTCGGCTGCGCGAGCCTGCGCCAGCGTCTGCTGCGTCTCTGACAACTGCCACCAGGCCTGCGCGGCGGCGCTCCGTTGGAAATCAGGCACGGCGCTCACATCGATGTAGAGCACATTAAGCCAGCGCCGGGACGACGGGCTGTAAGGACTGGCGCTCTCCGGGCTGGAGGGAAACAGCGCATGAACAGGATTAAGGCCGATAAACGCGCCGCCGCGTGCGGACACCTCCGGCAGCATCCGGCGCAGATCGCCAAAGTCGCCAATGCCCCAGTTCCCGGCCGAGCGCAGGGTATAGAGCTGCACGCAGGCGCCCCACAAGGATTCCCCCGCCAGCAGTGCCGGCGGTTCATAACAGCGGGCGGGGGCAATAATCACCCGGCATGACCACTGCTGCGCGCCCTGTTGCAGCGTCAGCTGATGATAGCCTTCGGGCAGCGGCGGCAGATGCAGCGGCTGGGCGGGCTGGCAGCGACCAGAGCTAATCTCACCCGCCTCGCTGATGAGATGCCAATGGGCATCGTCGCTCAGCTGCGGCGAGAGGCTGAGCGACTCGCCGCTGCGAAAAATAACCGCCGGTGGCAGCGGCGCGCTTAGCGGATGGGAAGGCTGCATCACCGCCAGCAACCGCTGGCGGGTCAGGGTCGGAATCGCCTGTGGCTTGCCGTGTGCATTGATATACTCAGCAGCGATGCCTGCAAGGGAAAATTCATCCAAAACTTTCATGGCGTTCCTTAGCGTTTCGCTTGCCAGATGCGCTGCTGGTAATCGCGGATCGCGCGATCGGAGCTGAACATGCCACAGCGCGCGGTATTGAGGATGGTGGCACGCGTCCAGGCCTCCTGATCGCTCCACAACAGTTCCACCTGCGCCTGCGCATCCAGGTAGGGCTGGAAGTCAGCCAGCACCAGATAAGGATCGCCGCCTTCCGGACCGAGGCTGTGCAGCATCGCGTCAAACGCGTGCAGGTCGCCCTGGCTGAAGGTGCCATCTTCCAGCGCCTGTAGCACCTGATTGAGCTGCGGATCTTTTTTGCGCCACTGCGCCGGGGCATAGCCCTCTGCTTTTAACGCCTTCACCTGTTCCACGGTATGCCCGAAGATAAAGATGTTCTCGTTGCCGACCTGCTCAGCGATTTCAACGTTGGCGCCATCCAGTGTGCCGATGGTCAGCGCACCGTTAAGCGCCAGCTTCATATTACCGGTGCCGGAGGCTTCTTTACCGGCGGTAGAGATCTGCTCAGAGAGATCGGCGGCGGGAATCAGCCGCTCGGCAACGGAGACATTGTAATCGGGAATAAACACCACTTTCAGCCGGTCGCCAATACGCGGATCCTGATTAATCACCTCAGCCACTTTGTTGATGGCGTAGATGATATTTTTTGCCAGCGCATAGCCCGGCGCGGCTTTGGCACCAAACAGCACCACGCGCGGCGCGCGATTCGCCTGCGGATCGGTGACCAGCGTCTGCCACAGCGCAATGATGTGCAGCAGGCTCAGATGCTGACGTTTGTACTCATGCAGGCGCTTAATCTGCACATCAAACAGCGCGGTCGGGTCGATTTCGATACCGGTGCGGTTTTTGATCCAGCCGACCAGCGCCTGTTTGTTCTGCTGCTTGATGGCGCGATAGTCCGCGCGGAAGGCGGCGTCATCCGCAAAGGCTTCCAGTCCCTGCAGGGCATCGAGATCGTTCAGCCACGGCTTGTTCAGCGTTCGGGTGATCAGCGCACTCAGCGCCGGGTTGCACTGATTAATCCAGCGGCGCGGCGTAATGCCGTTGGTGACGTTATGGAATTTCTCCGGCCACAGCTGGTGATACTCCGGGAAGAGATCCTGCACCACCAGTTTCGAATGCAGCGCTGCCACGCCGTTAACGGCAAAGCCGCTGGTGACGCAGAGATTGGCCATCCGCAGCTGGTTGTTATGCACCAGCGCCAGTTTTGCCCATTTTGCGTCATTGTCCGGCCAGCGCGCCGTGACAGCCGTTTTCAGCTGCGCGTTCAGGGTGTTGATAATCATCATATGGCGCGGCAACAGGCTGCGCACCAGCCGGACATCCCAGCACTCCAGCGCTTCCGGCATCAGGGTGTGGTTGGTGTAGGCGAAGGTGTGCTGCGTGATCTGCCACGCGCGATCCCAGCTCAGCTGATGCTCGTCCAGCAGCAGACGCATCAGCTCCGGAATCGCCAGCGTCGGATGGGTGTCGTTCAGCTGGATCACTTCGTAATCGGCCAGGGTTTCAATGCTGCGTCCGGCCAGATGATGGCGACGCAGAATGTCAGCCAGCGCGCAGGCGCACTGGAAATATTGCTGCATCAGACGCAGCTTTTTACCGTTCTGGTGATTGTCATTGGGATAGAGCACTTTGGTCAGTTTTTCTGCATCAATGCCCTGTTGTTCCGCGCGCAGAAAGTCACCGTCATTGAAGCGACCCAGATTAAACGGCTGCGCATGTTTCGCCTGCCACAGACGCAGTGGCTGACTGATACCATTCTCATAACCGACCACCGGCAGATCCCAGGCTTCACCAACCAGTTCAAACGCCGGTTGCCATTGCGGATTCCCGTCAACGGTCACCACTTTACCGCCCAGCCCGACCCGCACATTCAGCGCGGCGTTGTGGTTAAACCACGGGTAACGATCGCGCTGCCAGTCATCCGGGCCTTCAATCTGTGCGCCCTGTTCAAAGCGCTGGCGGAACAGTCCGTACTGATAGTTCAGACCGTAGCCCGTCGCAGGCTGACCCACGTTCGCCATGGAATCCAGGAAGCAGGCCGCCAGCCGACCCAGGCCGCCGTTTCCCAGCGCCGGATCCGTTTCGTTTTCCAGCACGTCGGTCAGTGAAATGTTCCAGGCCGAGAGCGCGTCGTTAACCGCGTCATACCAGCCCAGGTTCAGCAGGTTGTTGCCGGTCAGGCGGCCAATCAGAAACTCCATCGACAGATAATTAACATGGCGCAGGTCTGTCGGGACCGGGGGAGCAGGCTGTGCGGCTAGCATATCGGCCAGCGCACCGCTGAGTGCCTGCCACCACTGTGCGTGGGTCATCTCCTGCGCATCGCGCAGGCCAAAACGCTGCCACTGACGGGTCAGGGCCGCGTGGAACTGAGTCGGGTTGAAATCGGGCTGTGTCATGGTTGATGTCCTGTAAAAACAGAAAATGGGTCAATGTGGCGACAGTCTGCCCGCGCCGAAATCATTGCTCATCCTCCTGAAAAGAATTAGGGCAGGAGGATAGGGAGGGTGGAGAGGATGAGGCTAATCCGAAATCGTCGCAGGAGTGTGATTGCGCCCGCTTTTGTAAAGTTTAATTAATGGGTTTGCTTGCATTCATCTGACGAAATGCTGAACCTGTGTAAGGAATAATTACGAAGCGTAAAATAATGATGCGCTCGACAAATGGAGAAACGCGCGCCCATGTTAATACCCGCCAAACTCAGTCGCCCGGTGCGTCTTGAAGGCACCGTGATCCGCGAGAGATTGCTGCAAAAGCTCACCGCTGCCGGTAACTATCGGCTGGTGCTGGTGACCAGTCCGGCGGGCTACGGTAAAACCACACTGGTGTCACAGTGGGCGGCGGGAAAAAGCGATCTGGGCTGGGTTTCTTTAGATGAGGGTGATAATCAGCCGGAACGCTTCGCCGATTACCTGATCGCGGCACTGCAACAGGCAACACACGGCGGCTGTCCCCGCAGTGAGCTGCTGGCGCAGAAGCGGCAATATGTGAATCTCAATGCGCTGTTTTCCCAGCTGTTTATCGAGCTGGTGGAGTGGCAGCAGCCGCTGTGGCTGATCGTTGATGACTACCATCTGATCACCAATCCGGTGATCCATGACGCGATGCGCTTTTTCCTGCGCCATCAGCCTGAAAATCTGACCCTGATTCTGATGTCTCGTAACCTGCCGCAGCTCGGTATCGCTAACCTGCGGGTGCGGGAACAGCTGATCGAACTGGGCAGTCAGCAGCTGGCTTTCACCCATCAGGAAGCGCGCCAGTTTTTTGACTGCCGTCTGGCGGCCCCGCTGGAAAGCGAAGAGAGCAGTCGCCTCTGTGATGATGTCGCGGGCTGGGCGACGGCGCTGCAGCTGATTGTACTATCGGCACGCCAGGGAGCCAGTTCGGCGCAGCATTCCGCCCGGCGTCTCTCCGGCATTAATGCCAGCCATCTCGCCGACTATCTGGTGGAAGAGGTGCTGGATAACGTCGATCTGCCGACCCGCCATTTCTTGCTGAAAACCGCGCTGCTGCGCTCAATGAACGATGAACTGATCGCCTGCGTGACCCGCGAAGAGAACGGTCAGATGCGGCTGGAGGAGATAGAGCGCCAGGGACTGTTTCTGCAGCGCATGGACGATTCCGGCTGCTGGTTCAGCTACCATCCGCTGTTTGGCAACTTCCTGCGTCAGCGCTGTCAGTGGGAACTGGCGGCAGAGCTGCCTGCGCTGCATCGGGCTGCAGCCGAGAGCTGGATGGCGCAGGGCTTTCCTGGCGAGGCGATTCACCATGCGCTTGCGTCGGGTGACGCTACCATGCTGCGGGACGTGCTGCTGAAACACGCCTGGACGCTGTTTAATCAAAGTGAGCTGCCGCTGCTGGAGAACTCTTTAAAAGCGCTGCCGTGGGAGATGATGCTCGACAACCCGATGCTGGTGCTATTGCAGGCGTGGCTGATGCAGACTCAGCATCGCTTCTCAGAAGTCGACAGCCTGCTGGCGCGTTTTGAGCAGGCCAGCCACTGCGAGATTGACGCGGCACTGCGCGGTGAATTTAATGCGCTGCGCGCTCAGGTGGCGATCAACGATGGCAAGACTGATGAAGCGGAGCGGCTGGCGAAAGTGGCGCTTGATACCCTGCCAGCCAGCCGTCACTACAGCCGCATTGTGGCAACCTCGGTGCATGGTGAGGTGATGCACTGCAAAGGCGAGCTGGACGATTCACTTAAACTGATGCGGCAGACCGAACAGATGGCGCGTCGCGATGAAGTGTGGCACTACGCGCTCTGGAGCCTGATTCAGCAGAGCGAAATTCTGTTTGCGCAGGGCTTTTTGCAGGCGGCTTATGAGATCCAGAGCCGCGCCTTTGTGCTGGTGGAAGAGCAGCATCTGGCGCAGTTCCCGCTGCATGAGTTTCTGCTGCGCATACGTGCCCAGCTGCTTTGGGCCTGGGGGCGTCTGGAAGAGGCAGAGCAGGCGGCGCGCGAAGGCATCAAGGTGCTGAACGGTTACCAGCCGCAGCAGCAGATCCAGTGTCTGGGATTACTGGTGCAGTGCTCGCTGGCGCGCGGCAATCTCGATAACGCCCGCAGCTATCTGAACCGGCTGGAAAACCTGCTGAACAACGGCTACTGGCACAGCGACTGGATCGCCAATGCCGACAAGGTGCGGGTGATTTACTGGCAGATGACCGGCGAAAGCCAGAACGCCCGCGACTGGATGCGGCAGACACCTAAACCCGCCTTCGCCAACAACCATTTTCTGCAGGGCCAGTGGCGGAACATTGCCCGCGCGCAGATTCTGTTGGGCGATGTCAGTCAGGCGGAAGTGGTGCTGGAGGAGCTGAATGAGAACGCCCGCGCCCTGCGCCTGATGAGCGACCTGAACCGTAATCTGCTGCTGCTGAATCAGATCTACTGGCAGACCGACCGCAAGGCGGAGGCGCAGCGCGTGCTGATCGAGGCGCTGAAACTGGCGCGCAGCACCGGCTTTATCAGCCACTTTGTCATTGAAGGCGAGATGATGGCGCAGCAACTGCGGCAGCTGATACAGCTTAATACCCTGAATGAGCTGGACAGCCACCGCGCCCGCCGCATCCTGCTGGAGATCAACAAATATCACCGTCACAAGTTCGCCCATTTCGATGAAGGCTTTGTCAGCCGGTTGCTTAACCATCCTGACGTGCCGGAACTGATCCGCACCAGCCCGCTGACGCAGCGCGAATGGCAGGTGCTGGGGTTAATCTATTCGGGCTACAGCAACGATCAGATTGCCGGTGAGCTGGCGGTGGCGTCTACCACGATCAAAACCCATATCCGCAATCTCTATCAGAAACTGGGCGTGTCACATCGCAGCGAAGCGATGAATCAGGTGCAGTCGCTGCTGAAAATGATGGGGTATGTCTGAGGGTATTAAGGGGCATAGGTTAATTGCGGAATATCGCTGGCGCGATGCATTATCAGCATCACGTTTATTCTGACCTCTTTATCCAGTCTGTGCCTTAAAAAGAATAGCTGAGCGGATTGCTGCACCGGAAGAGAGACGTAATTACGCACCACAAATAGCCGGTGAAATGCGTTAATCCTCTGCCGGCTGTCTCTGTTAAAGGCCGTTACCACCGAAGACTATTCCGTGAATAAGCCTGTCTGAAAGTATAAGCAGAATGATCTATACCTAAGAAAATTCTGTGTGCAAGCGTAACCCGCGCTATGTTAATATTTGTGTGCTTATTCAGCTCTCCTGCCGTGCGTAGTATTACTGGAACGCAGTATGACCGATAAATATCACCTTCATCATGACGTCGATGTGCTGCTTCTGCTGCGCCGCATCTGCCAGATCGCCTTAATGTTACTTATTCTGCTGAGTCTTCATCCCTCTGTTGCGCTGGCCGGGATAAAGGATAACAAGGCTAATCGTATCGTCAGCGGCATCCTCAGTTTTACCCACTGGCAAAATTTAAATAAACCGCCTGAATTATGTGTTTTTACTTCAGCGCGCCATCTCTCTTTGCCGGAAAACAGCGCCGCTGCAGCAGCGACATTCACCGTTGTCTATCTTGCGGGTGCTGGTGATCTCGCGTCGCATCGCTGCGACGCCCTATATTTCGGCGATCAGACACCGCAGCAGCAGGTGGACATGATTGAGCAGCTGAAGGGAAGAGCGGTGCTTACCCTGGCAGAGAACAATGCGGAATGCACCGTGGGTGCCGCTTTTTGCCTGATTTTTCAACCGGACCATACGCACTTTTCCGTTAATCTCGATTCACTTGCCAGAAGCGGTGTCAGAGTGAATCCGGATGTGCTTTTACTCTCCCGCGAGGGAAGTGAATGAAATGAAATTCGATAAACTCAAGCACGATAAATCATCCATCCGCAATAAACTGCGGAAAATAAGCACCATCAATTCGGCGGTGATATTACTGTTGTGCTGGCTGTTGCTGTCATCGACGTCGCTCATTTTTATTAAAAACTACGAGAAATGTAATCTTGATTTAATCGGCTCGACGCTGAGCACCACGCTCACTGCGGCAACCGTATTTGCCGACAGCTACGATGCGCGTAATAAAATTGAACGGTTTGGCAATGAGGGCATGTATGACTCTGCAAAGCTGGTTACCCGCGATAACATTGTTCTGGCTAAGTGGAATGCACAGCGGGAACAGACAGGCTGGTTTTCACGGTTGCTGCGTGAGTGGATTTACCTCAAACCGCTTAACGTCAATATCATTCATGCTGACGTCGTTGTCGGCACCCTGACGCTGGAAGGCACCGTGACCGGCGCGGTGAGTTTCCTTCAATACTCATTCATGATCCTCTCTGTCGGGATGCTCTGCGTACTGATTATTTCACTGATGCTGAGTGAATTTCTGCATCGGGGTATTATTGCGTCGCTCCGCACCATTACCAGTTCGATTCACTATGTGATTCACTCGGGTGATTTTTCCCTGCGTATTCCGGGTGGCCCGATCAGGGAATTTCAGCTCTTTTCCGATGACCTCAACTCTCTGCTGATGGAGATGCAGTCGCTCAAGGCGTCGCTGCTTCGTGATAATCGCTCGCTGGCAGCGAAAGCGCTGTCCGATCCGCTGACCGGTCTTGCTAACCGCAGCGCCTTCTCTGCTCGCCTGACTCAGCGCCTTGACCAGCCACAAGAGCACGAACGCTTTGCGCTGCTGTTTCTGGATGGTGATCGCTTCAAGAGCATCAATGATAACTGGGGTCATGCCGCCGGAGACGAAGTATTAAAAGCGATAGGCTCGCGTCTTTTATCGCTGGCGTCTGAGCAGGATTTAGTCGCGCGTTTAGGTGGGGATGAATTTGCCATGCTGGTCAGCAGCCGGACCAGTGAAGCGCAGTTACAGCAGCTTATGCAGCGCATTGACGACACCATCGGGGAACACATTCTTATTGCAGAGGGCATGCCGGTTACGACCTCTGTGACCATTGGCTACGCGTGGTCACAGCCTGGTGATACGGTTGAATCGATCCTCGAACGTGCCGATATGAACATGTACAAAAATAAGCGAAAAAATAGGGCGTAAATATGAAGAGAAACCTTTCCCTGCTATTACTTACGCTGGCGCTGGTCGGTTGTCAGTCGAAAGCGCGTTTCAGTGACGCGCAAATCGCAGCGATGAAAAATGCCGGATTCACGCAAAATATGGAAGGCTGGGGGTTAGGCTTATCCGATAAGATCCTGTTTGGTGTAAACGAATCAGAGCTGACCCCCTCCAGCAAGCTCACCATTCAGGGGATGGCGAAAAATCTGGCGTCGACCGGTATTAAACATGTCCGCATTGATGGGCATACCGATAATTACGGTAAACCCGATTATAACCAGCAGCTGTCGCTAAAAAGAGCGAACGCGGTCGCGGCTCAGTGGGCGGAAGGCGCGGCGATACCGCGTGAGAATATTGTGACGCGTGGCCTGGGCATGAGTTCACCGGTTGCCAGCAACAATAGCGCGCAGGGTCGTGCGCAGAACCGGCGCGTGGCCATTGTCATCACCGCGCCGTAACTATTCAGTGTCCGCGTAATTTTGCGGCCCGCATTTAACATATCAGGTCAGCAGATTACCCATAGCGGGAAGCGTTACTGAAAAGGGGGCGGGACAGGGAAGTGCACGGTGTAATTCCACCGTGCACTTTTCCTGTCAGCGATAGAAGGCTGGTCTGGCTGACATAGTAACCGGCACGATCCCGCCGGACGTCTGCGCTGCAACGCAGGCATCGGCGGCTACGGCAGCGGCATAGCCATCCCACGCGGAGGGACCGGTCATCTCACCGCTGATGACGTTGTTGATAAAGGCCTGTAACTCCACGTCATAGGCATCGATAAAGCGCTTTTTCCAGTCCGTCAGAATGGTGGTCGAGAGCTTTGCCGCGCTGCGCAGTTGCACCGATACCGGCTCCGGCAGGCGCGCAATGCCGCTTTCACCCACCACTTCACACTGAATGTCGTAACCATATTCACAGTTCACGAAAATTTCGACATCAATGCGCGCGCCTTTGGCGGTCTCCAGCAGCACGATCTGCGGGTCACGCAGGTGGGACGATGCCTTACGGGTTTTACGCGGGAAGATCACCTGCACGCTGGCATAGTCATCATTCAGCAGCCAGCGCAGCACATCGAGTTCGTGGATCAGCGTGTCGGTGATCGCCATGTCGGTGGTGTAGCTGTCGCCCACTTCCGGGTTGCGGTGCGCGCAGTGCAGCATTAAAGGCTCACCAATCTCGCCGCTGTCGATCACCGCTTTCAGCGCACGATAGCCACTGTCGTAAGGACGCATAAAGCCGACCTGCACCAGCTGACGTCCCGCTTTGATCTCCGCTTCCACGATATTCATACAGCCCTGCGCGGTAACGGCCAGTGGCTTCTCGCAGAACACCGCTTTGCCCGCCTCAATACAGGCCAGCACAAAGGCTTCATGCGTCGGACCCCAGGAGGTGACCAGCACCGCGTTAACCTGCGGGTCGTTGATCAGATCAATCGCATTGTCATAAATGCGCGCTTCCGGCGTCAGTTCGTCAACAATCTGCTGGCAGTTTTCGCGGTTGATGTCGTTGAGTGCCACCACGCGCGCATTCTGTAAAACGGTACTGCAACGGCGGATATGTTCGCGGCCGATTGCGCCGGTGCCGATAACACCAATGTTAATGGTCATAATGATTCCTTACGCTGAGTGGTTTAACAGCTGGATGCTGTTGCGAATTTCGCGGGTGATGTCCGCTTCCTGCCAGCTGTTCATCAGGGAGGAGAACGGCTCAAAGGCATAAAGGCCGGTGTAGCCCATCTTCTCCAGCCGCTCTACCTGTTGTTTGCTGCGCAATCTGTCATCTGCGGTGAGCATGATGCGCTCTTCGTCGGTGAGTTCGCTGATCGGGCGCGGGTCGGTGACGCCGGAGAGGTGAACCAGACCGATTTGCTGAATGTCGATTTCCTGCTCAAAGGTCTGCTCCGCATCCTCAAACAGATGATGATGGAAGGTGTCGATCAGCAAGCGGAACGGCACGCCCGCTTCGCGGATGAGCGTCTGCGCCTGGGTTGCTGAACGCAGTGAGCTTTGTGGAAAGCCGAGCGGCTCAACCAGCCCCTGAATGCCTGCGTCGGCGAACAGCGGGGCCAGCGTTTTCAGCGCGCTAATGGTGTCGGCGGCGCTGAAGGGTGTGCCGTCATTGAGCGGGCAGAGCACCAGTGATTCTGCGCCGACGGCCTGCGCATCGCTTAACAGCTGGCGGGCGCGTTGCAGCACCTCTTCATTCAGCTGGTTAAACGGGTAGAGCGCGTTGATGGTGACAATCCGGATGCCTGACTCACGCGCCAGCGCTTTTACCTCATCGCCGCTGAGATCGTCGGTGACGCGTCCGCCGGGCATATCATTGCGCAATTCGACATTGTGAATACCGAGGTGGCTGACCAGCTTAAAAAACTGCGGGATGCTCAGGCCGGGCGCTATTTTACGATTGACGCAAAAACGCGCATTGGGAATATTCAGGCTCATAACAGTTTCCTTAAATTATGGGTGCGGTGTTAAAGGCGATCGGGTAGTCATGCCTCATGACATTTTTTATTTCATTCACAGCGAGCAGGGGTTATTTGTTGCCGTTATAGAGCGCATAGAAATAGTGCTCGACCTGCTCAAGACTTCTTCCCCGGGTCTCGGGAATAAACTTCACGACAAAAACAGAGCCGCCGATGCCGATTGCGGCGAATATAAAGAAGGCACCAGCCAGACCAAATGCGGCTAATAACAGCGGGAAGGCCATGGAGATGGCAAAATTCGCAATCCACAGCGAGAAGACCGCGCCGCCCATACAGATGCCGCGCATCCTGGCCGGGAAGATTTCCGACAGCAGCAGCCAGGTGACCGGTGACAGTGCGCCCTGCTGGAAGCAGAGAAACAGCAGCATGCCCGCCAGCACCAGATAAGCCCGAACCAGGTTTACCGCGCCGTTGAGATATTCCGGCATCAGCCAGCAGACCAGCCCGATAAAGAAGAGGCAGCAGGTGCAACCCATCTGTCCGATTAACACCAGCGGGCGACGGCCCGTTTTGCCGATTAACCAGATGCCGGCCAGCGTCATCACCACTGAAATTACCCCGTTGGCGATGGTGGCGAACAGCGCGGCATCGTTGCTCAGCCCGGCGGCGGTGAGCATGGTCGGCGCGTAATACATGATGGTATTGACGCCGGTCAGCTGCTGAATCGCAGCGATGCCGACGCCCAGCAGGAAGATTTTCATCAGCCAGGGCGTCGCGAGATCGCGCAGGCGGCCTTTACCCCGCTGGCGGTTCTCTTCAATGGTTTCTTCAATCTCTTCCAGTTCCCACTCAACATCTTCAGCGGCGCGCGTTTTTTCCAGCACCTCACGCGCAGCCTGGCTGCGGCCTTTCATCACATGCCAGCGTGGGGTTTCAGGCATAAATATCATGCCGATCCAGAGCAGAGCGGCGGGGACTATCGACAGCGCCAGCATCCAGCGCCAGGTATTTTCGCCGCCCCAGATATCGTTAAAGGTGGCGTTTGAGATATACGCCAGCAGCTGACCGCTGACGATCATCAGCTCCTGCAGGGTGACCAGCTGGCCGCGTTTATTGGCGGGGGCGATCTCTGCGATGTAAACCGGCACGGTGGCCGCGGCACCGCCCACGGCAAAGCCCAGGAACAGGCGCGAGGCGATCATCCAGGTCACATCCGGCGCCAGGGCAGAGCCGATAGCGCCAAAGGCGAAGATCAGCGCCAGCGCAATGATGATGCGGCGTCTGCCCAGGCCATCTGCCAGATGACCGGCCGCCAGCGCGCCAAAGGCGGCACCAAACAGCAGGGAGCTGGTGACCAGCCCGGTGGTAAACGGGGTGAGATGCAAATCGCCGCGCATAAACAGTAGCGCGCCCGAGACCACGCCGGTGTCATAACCAAATAGCAATCCACCCAGGGTAGCGACCAGCGCAATAATCTTCACAAAAGGCTCGGTGCGGGTGGCGCTATTTGGACCGGAGGCCGGGTTCGACGAAATATAAAGTTCTTTTTCCATGAAAACTCCTGGTAATAACAACAAAGACAAAACGTCAGAACATGAAGAAGCCATCACCCTACTGATATTTTTATTTCGGGTTAAATTATATTTGAAACTTAGTTTTCATTATGTGAGTTCAAGCCTTCCGCGCTTTTTATTTTGATGGGATTCCATCAAATCAAAAATAAAGGCATTAAACTTAAAGGGTTTAATTGTGGGGATAAAAGATTGCGGATATGTCAGGCAGGGGAAAATGGGCACGAATGCCGGGACGAAAAGAACAGAGGAACAGGGTCAGGATGAAATTTCCCAACCGTACTAATCAGAAGTAAGCCTGTGTCAGCGAATGGCGAGGGCGTTGAGTGCCGACAATAATGCATCCACTTTTGGCAGGAACTGTTTGCGGCGTGGCCACACCACGCTCAGCGTCAGCCCGTCGGGTTGTAACTGCGGCATAATAATTTCCAGTTCACCGGCGGCCACGGCGCGCTGAATCAGCCAGGAGGGCATCTGCGCGACACCCAGCCCGGCAATGACTGCCTGAAGCTGAGCATCGACGTCGCCCAGCGCCAGCCGGTAGGGCACGTCGCGCCAGTGGGGCTGACCATCTTCGGTGGTAAACAGCCAGGGTTTGGTTGTGCCATCCACGCGCTCATAAAGAATGGCAGGATGGTTCAGCAGCGCTGCTTCATTTTCAGGACGGCCTTCGCGGTCAAGATAGGCGGGAGAGGCACAGAACTGCATCTTTTCGCGACCCATATTACGCCAGCCTAGCGATGCGGGAAGGTCGGGCGCACCGCCGATCCGCACTGCCACATCCACGCCTTCCTCAAACAGGTCAACAAAGCGATCGGACAAACTCAGGCTCAGTGCCAGCTCCGGATTTTGCTGGCAGAAGGGCATCAGCACCGGCATGACGTTGAGGCGTCCAAAGGTGGTGGGTACTGCCAGACGCAGACGGCCGGATGGAATGGTGCGCTGGGCGGCCAGTACCGCCTCGGCTTCGGCCAGATCCTCCAGCACCCGCAGACAGGTCTGATAATAGGCGCTGCCCGCGTCGGTCAGATTCAGGCTACGCGTGGTGCGCTCCAGCAGCCGCGAGCCTAAGCGCGTCTCCAGGCGGCTGACGCTTTTGCTGACCGCCGAACCGGTCACGTGCAGACGTTCAGCTGCGGCGGTAAAGCTGCCGCACTCCACGCTGGCGACAAAGGGCAGAATATCTTTGAGGCGATGATCGTGCATCGATTAGTGAACTCAGGTTGAGAATGCTGTGAATAAATGCCAGAGATAAGAACTGAATTCTCTATTAGGCTTAGCATTACTCAAAACGAGGAGAAATCAAATGAAAAAGCACGCTTTGATTGTGGGCATCAGCGGCGTTATTGGTCGCGCACTGGCAGATAAATTACAGCAGGAAGGCTGGCAGGTCAGTGGCCTGTCACGCGGACGTGGTGCAGTACCTGAAGGCGCAACCAGCCTGACCGCCGATCTGACCGATGCAGATGCTGTGCGTGACGCACTGAAAGAGGTCAAACCGGACGCGCTGTTTTTCAGCGTCTGGGCGCGTCAGGAAAATGAGAAAGAGAACATCCGCGTTAACGGCGGCATGGTTCGCAACGTGATTGAAGCACTGGGCAATCGTCTCAAAGGTTCGCACGTCGCGCTGGTGACCGGGCTGAAACACTACCTGGGTCCGTTTGAAGCGTACGGCAAAGGTGCCGTGCCGGTTACGCCGTTCCGTGAAGAGCAGGGGCGTCAGCCGGTCGATAACTTCTACTATGCGCAGGAAGATGAAGTGTTCGCGGGCGCAGAGAAGTATGACTACCGCTGGAGCGTGCACCGTCCGCACACCATCATCGGCTATGCCGTAGGCAACGCGATGAACATGGGGCAGACGCTGGCGGTTTATGCAACATTGTGCAAAGAGAAGGGCTGGCCGTTTATCTTCCCGGGTTCGCCAGAGCAGTGGAATGGTGTGGCGGATATGACCGATGCAGGTTTGCTGGCAGAGCAATTGCACTGGGCGGCAACGTCACCGAACGCCGCTAATCAGGATTTCAACGCAGTCAACGGCGATGTGTTCCGCTGGAACTGGATGTGGCCAAAACTGGCTGACTACTTCGGCATTGAAGCCGCAGCCTACCCGGCGCAGATGATGCCGCTGGAAAATCGCATGCAGGAAGCTGAGAGCGCATGGCGGGCGATTGCAGAACAGCGTCAGCTGCGTGAGGCCGATGTCACCAAGCTGGCTTCATGGTGGCATACCGATGCCGACCTGGGCCGTCCGATGGAGGCTTTTACCGACATGAGTAAGAGCCGTAAAGCGGGCTTTACCGGCTATCGCAGTACGCTGGACTCCTTTACGCAGCTGTTTGATAAGCTGAAAGCGGAAAAAGTGATTCCGGAATAAACCCAGCAGGCGCCGCATCAGGCGCCTGTTTCGTTTCTGGCAGATAGCTATACTCTGACACCTGATCAGTGAATGGAGGAGATCCTATGGCGACATGTTTCATTATCGGCGCAGCAGGCAAGGTGGGCCAAAAGCTGACCCGTCAGCTCAGCAGCAAAGGACACACTGTCACGGCATTGCACCGCAAGCCGGAACAGGCTGAGACCCTGCAGGCCGCAGGCGCTAAGCCTGTCGCGGGCGATATTCAGCAGCTTAGCGTGACGGCGCTGGCAGCGTTGATGACCGGTCACGACGTGGCGGTCTTTACAGCGGGTGCGGGCGGTGCCGGTATCGCGCTGACCAATGCCATCGATGGTGAAGGGCTGAAGCTGGCTGTCACCGCCGCAGAGCAGGCTGGCGTGTCGCGTTTTATGCTGGTATCCGCTTTTCCGGATGCAGGCCGCGGTAAAACGTCGTCTGAGGGATTTGAGAACTACATGCGGGTGAAGCGTCTGGCGGATGCGGAGCTGGTGGCGAGCAAGCTGGAGTGGGTGATCCTGCGGCCGGGAACGCTGACCGATGAGGCTGGTACGGGCCGGGTGCATGCAGACCTTGCGATCCCCTATGGTGAGATCCCGCGCGAAGATGTGGCGGCGACGCTGGTCGGGCTGATTGAGAATCCGGCGATTAAGTATCAAATCATCGAACTCACCAAAGGCGATGAGCAGATCGATGTGGCGTTGCAGCGGTTGCAGCGCGGTTAACAGGGTCCGATAGCGGCGCTTTCATTCAGTGACTGCAAATGAATGTAAGCGCCGGCTATTTTTAACTCTCTAAATTCAGGACATTTCTGTCGTTATTCTCAGCTTGTCACTTTATGAGGGCAGCCATTAACAACCCCACCGTAGCGGAGTGAGGATGCGGCCTGAAGCAGAGTCTGTTAAAGACTCAGAGCAATACGCTTGCCGTCGGGTAACGTGACATCGAGAGTCAGCTCTCCTCCCAGACCGGCAATATAGCGCCTCAGCGTTGAGAGCTTAGGATCGTTATCAACGTTTTCTATTTTAGCAACAGAAGGTTGTTTGACGCCTAAAACTTCAGCTAAATGCGTCTGCGAAACAGATAATTCCTCACGCAGTCTGGCAAGTGTGATCTCCTGACGGATTTCAGCAGCACGGGATTCTATACGCGCACGGCTCTGCGGGGAGCGTTTAGCCATCATTTTTTTAAGCGTTGCCATCGTCTTTAATCTCCGGTGATGCCAGATACGAGGTGAACTCGGCATCTGCAATTTTAATCATACGTTTGTAGAACAGTTTTTCATCTTCACCTTTTTTATCTCCTGCACACAGGACAATCGCCTTGCGTTCAGGATCAAAGGCGAAGAACGCGCGAAATGGATGTCCGCCAACCTGTACTCGCAACTCTTTCATGTTTTTATATTCAGACGCTTTAACCTGATCCACATGCGGACGCCCTAATTGAGGGCCAATCTCTTCACGTATCTGCAAGTAGGCTGCAATCTCTTCCTGAACATCGTCGGTCTGCTTTTCATACCAGACATCAAACAGCGTTCTTGTGATGACTTCCCATGTCATTAATCCATCTCCATCTATAACCTGCAAGCTATGATTAGCTTATAACCTGTGAGGTATAATGGCAAATTATCATGAGTGCAAAATTGGTGGGTAAAGAACCATTTTGTCTGGATTGACAATCAAGTTTGAGCTTCAGACCTGGCACCACGAGGATCAGTATGTGCAGGATCTCTCTGACAGCTAAGTGGCCTGATTTTCCTCATAAAAAAAGCCCCAAAAACGGGGCTTTTTTCTTATCTGACGCAGTTTTTACTTCACGCATTTCGCGCAGTGTGCGCGCTCAATATGCTGGAAGAAGTCATTACCTTTGTCATCGACCAGGATAAACGCAGGGAAGTTCTCCACCTCGATTTTCCAGATCGCTTCCATTCCCAGCTCAGGATACTCCACGCATTCCAGACTCTTGATGCTCTGCTGCGCCAGCACCGCGGCCGGGCCACCGATGCTGCCCAGATAGAAGCCGCCATGTTTATGACAGGCATCCGTCACCTGCTGGCTGCGGTTACCTTTTGCCAGCATGATCTTGCTGCCGCCGTGAGCCTGCAGCAGATCAACGTAGGAGTCCATGCGGCCTGCGGTAGTCGGGCCGAGTGAACCGGATGCATAACCTTCAGGCGTTTTGGCCGGACCGGCGTAATAGACCGGATGATCTTTAATGTACTGCGGTAATCCTTCGCCGTTATCGATGCGCTCTTTGAGTTTGGCATGAGCAATGTCTCGCGCCACGATAATGGTGCCGGTCAGTGACAGACGGGTAGAGACCGGATACGCAGAAAGCTGCGCCAGAATCTGCTCCATTGGACGGTTGAGATCAACCTGTAACACTTCACCTTCGCCCTGCTGACGCAGCGCTTCCGGGATCAGGCGGCCTGGGTTGGCTTCCAGTTTCTCAATCCAGATACCTTCGCGGTTGATCTTCGCTTTAATATTACGGTCAGCCGAGCAGGAGACGCCCATGCCGATCGGGCAGGAGGCACCGTGACGCGGCAGACGCACCACGCGGATGTCGTGCGCGAAATATTTGCCGCCAAACTGCGCGCCAAGGCCGAGCTGCTGCGCCGCTTCCAGCAACTCCTGCTCAAGCTGAACGTCCCGGAACGCCTGACCGTGCTCGTTGCCTTCAGTCGGTAAACCGTCGTAATAGTGCGTCGAGGCGAGCTTAACGGTTTTCAGGGTGCTTTCAGCCGAGGTGCCGCCGATAACAAACGCAATATGGTAAGGCGGGCAGGCTGCGGTGCCGAGAGTACGCATCTTATCTACCAGGTAATTCTTCAGTTTGCCCGGACTCAGCAGCGCTTTGGTTTCCTGATAGAGATAGGTTTTGTTAGCGGAGCCGCCACCTTTGGCGATACAGAGGAATTTATACTCATCGCCATCGACGCTGTAGAGGTCGATCTGGGCCGGCAGGTTAGTGCCGGTGTTCACCTCTTTGTACATGTCCAGCGCGGCATTCTGTGAATAGCGCAGGTTGTCTTCGATGTAGGTGTTGTAGATACCCTGTGACAGCGCGGCCTCATCGCCGCCGCCGGTCCAGACGCGCTGGCCCTTTTTGCCCATGATGATCGCGGTGCCGGTATCCTGACAGGTTGGCAGCACGCCCTTGGCGGCAATTTCAGAGTTTCTTAAAAACTGCAGGGCGACATATTTGTCATTGTCGCTGGCTTCCGGGTCATGAAGGATGGAAGCCACCTGCTGCTGGTGGGCCGGACGCAACATGAAAGAGGCGTCATGGAACGCCTGCTGGCTCAGCAGGGTCAGCGCCTGCGGATCGACTTTCAGGATCTCCTGACCCTCAAACTCGGCGACCGAGACATGCTCACGAGTCAGCAAATAGTATTCAGTATCTTCGTGGGACAGCGGAAAAGGGTTCTGATAGACAAAAGGTTTGTTCGACATTTTTTCTCACTTAATGACCGGCTGAACCTCCGCGGGCAGGCTGCGGGGCGCAACATCATAGGCGAATTCATTGTTTATTATGCTTCCCCGCTGCGGGTGCGGCGGGGAAGTGAAGGAATGGTATCTTATAACGCGTTGATCTGCATGTTGTATCCGTCAGAACATCCACACCATCCACGGATAAGCAATCACCATCATGGAGACCAGGAAGATGGCACCGAAGATGGTACCCAGACGCCAGTAATCTTTAGTCGGCAGATAACCGCTGCCGTAATAAATCGGGCTTGGGCCAGTGCCGTAAGGGGTGATGATGCCCATCACACCCAGAGAGGTACACAGCATCAGGCAGAAGACCGGCATATTGATGCCCGGGATTGAGGCTGCAATGGTCAGCATGGCCGGTAACAGGGCGGTGGTATGCGCGGTGGTACTGGCAAACAGGTAGTGCAGCAGGAAGAAGGCAATCAACAAGACCACAGCTGAAATCTGCGGGTCGTAACCCTGCAGCAGCATGCCGCCTTCTTTACCTAACCAGGCGATGAAGCCGACACGGGCCAGACCATCAGCCAGCGCCACCAGCGTTGCGAACCAGGCAAAGGTGTTCCAGGCCGGTTTATTGCTGGTAATGTCGTTCCAGTTCAGGACGCCGGTCCACAGCATCAGTACCACCACCAGCAGGGCAGCCATCGCAGGCTCAATCCACGAGGTGGCGAAGATCCACATCAGCAGGGCACAGACCACAAACATCAGCAGCAGGATTTCGTTACGGGTCAGGCGGCCCAGTTTTTCCAGTTCAGCGATAGCCCATTTCGGCACTTCATCGTTGATTTTGACTTCAGGCGGATAGAACCAGTAAGCCAGCAGCGGCATAGTCAGAATCAGCAGCACACCCAGCGGCAGGAAGGCCAGGAACCACATACCCCATGAGATATCGAAACCGATGATGCTTTTCACCAGCGCCAGTGCCAGCAGGTTAGGTGCCAGCGCTGACAGAAACATTGAGCTGGTAATACAGGCTGCGGTGATGGCAACCCACATCAGATACGAACCGATCTTACGGGCACTCGGGTCGTTGGGTTTAGAGCCGTAAAGCGGAGGCAGGTTAGCGATAATCGGATAGATAGTACCGCCACTGCGCGCGGTGTTTGAGGGGGTAAACGGTGCCAGAAGCAGGTCAGCAAAGGTAATGGCGTAACCCAGGGTCAGGCTGCGGCGACCCAGATACTTCACCAGAATCAGGGCCAGACGACGACCAAACTGCGTCTTGTCATATCCGGCGGCGAACATAAAGGCACCGAAGATGAGCCAGACCGTGGAGTTGCCGAAACCGCTGACCGCCCACTTGAAGGACTCACTGGCGACTTTGAATTTCGGGTCAGCCAGTTCCGCCGGACTGAAGAGGACAAACTGACTGAACAGGGCGATGGCCACAACGCCGGTCAGGCCGATAACGGCACCCGGCAGCGGTTCAAAGATTAATCCGACAATCACGCCGACAAAGATGGCGAAGAAGTGCCATGCATAGGGTTCGAGACCGGCCGGCGTCGGCACCAGCAACAGCAACACGGCAACGATGACTGGAAGCGCCAGCATGATAGCTTTCTTTTTACCCGCCGCCGCAGGTGCGGTTTTAGGGGGTTCAGTTACAGCTGAGAGTGGTTTCATAGTATTTTATCTGCAAGTTGAGAAGAATGCGATTTGCGCCCCGGACCTTCACTGATGACTTTCTTATTTATTCTTAATAGTGTGAATAAACCGCGATGCACTGATTTTTTTAATCTGCTGCTGGACTATTGAGCAGCATATTTAAATCCATGTAAATATGATGCGATTTTTGAAAATATAGATTTTGATCCAGATCAAAGAAATTTATTCATTATTCTCCATTTTTAACATTTATTTTTTATTTATATTTCTGACATCGAAATTCTGACAGTTTTGTGAAGCTGATCGGCAAATCTACGGAAGGCCTGAGCCGAAGCATCCATCTTAACATCCTGATCATGAAGGATAAATTATTTATGTAAATGAATGGTTGATTTTTAATTACCCATGGTTAACAATTAATATAACTTCACTTCCTGAATTCAGCAAATAAAAACTCTGAATCGTTTAAAAGTTAAAAAAGTAAATTTATCGCTTATGAAAGCAAAGAAAAGGGTATATTAGACGCATGACATCGGACCACTTAATTAAGCGATAATTTGCGTCCGCTAAAAAATTTCCAGACTTTTAAATCTTGGAGTTTATCGCAATGAAATCTCTCACCCCCATCCTTAATCCCCTTACCCTGCCTGGCGGCGCTGTGCTGAAAAACCGACTGGTGATGGCTCCTATGACCACCTGTACCGGTTTTTATGACGGAACGGTCACCAGCGAACTGGTCGAATATTACCGCGCACGTGCAGGCAGCATCGGAACCGTAATCGTCGAGTGCTGCTTCATTGATAACCGCGGCCCGGCGTTTCCGGGTGCCATTGCTATCGACAGCGACAACAAAATTCCCGGTCTGAAACGCATCGCGGACGCGATTAAATCTGAAGGCTCTACGGCCATTCTGCAGATCTACCACGGTGGCCGCATGGTCGAGCCGGAACTGATCGGCGGGAAAACACCGGTTGCGCCGAGCGCCATTGCCGCACCGCGTGAAGGGGCAACTAAACCCCTTGCGCTGAGCGCAGAAGAAGTCGAAACCATGATCACCAAATTTGGTGATGCGGTGAACCGTGCTATCAAGGCCGGTTTCGACGGCGTCGAAATTCATGGTGCAAACACCTATCTGATTCAGCAGTTCTATTCTCCGAATTCTAACCAGCGCGATGACAAGTGGGGCGGCAGCCGCGATAACCGCGCACGCTTCCCGCTGGAAGTGCTGGAAATCACCCACAAGATGGCGGAGCGCTTCGCCCATAATTCGTTCATCATCGGCTATCGCTTCTCGCCGGAAGAGATCGAAGTCCCTGGCATCCGCTTTGATGACACCCTCTATCTGCTGGAAAAACTGGCTGCGCGCGGACTCGACTATGTTCACTTCTCTGTCGGTCAGCTGCTGCGCCCGTCCATTGTTGATACGCAGGACCCGACGCCGCTGATCGAGAAATTCGTTGCGATGCGTTCGCCTGTGCTGGCAAAAGTGCCGGTGATTGGTGTGGGCGGCGTGGTGAATAAAGCCGACGCCGAGCTGGCGCTGGAAAAAGGCTACGATCTGGTAGCGATTGGTAAAGCCTGTATCGCCTATCCGAACTGGGCTGACCGCATCATCAATAACGAACATCTCGAACTCTACATCGACAGCAATAAACGCGAAGAGCTGCAGATCCCGGAACCGCTGTGGCGCTTCTCACTGGTTGACGCGATGATCCGCGACATGAGCGAATCGGGCCGCAAATACAAAGCGGGTGTTTACCAGGAGAAAGTGGAAGCCGAAGCGCTGAAGCTGAAAATCAACGTCACACTGGATACCGACCGTATTACCGACATCTCGCTGGTGCCGGACGACACGCTGGATGTGGACTTCACCACCACCTTTGAAAGCCTGCGTAACCGCATTCTGGTGGCTAACAGTCCCCACGTTGATGCGATTACCGGCGCGACCACCCAGAGTGAGGCGCTGAAAAAAGCGGTTTCCCGTGCGCTGACCACCTCCAGTAAAGAGCATGTGATTGAAGAGGGTGGTAACCCTAACGCACCGCAGAACTATGATGTGGTGGTTGTGGGCAGCGGCGGTGCCGGTCTGGCGGCCGCGATTCAGGCGCATGATGAAGGCGCACGCGTGGTCATCATCGAGAAGATGCCGACCATCGGCGGCAATACCATCAAAGCATCTGTGGGCATGAACGCGGCTGAAACCCGTTTCCAGAAACTGAAAGGCATCGAAGACAGCAAAGAGCTGTTTTACGAAGAGACGCTGAAGGGCGGTCAGTTCAAAAACAATCCGGTGCTGCTGCGTGAGTTTGTTGACCTGGCACCTGAGGCGATAGAGTGGCTGGCGGGTAAAGGCATTGAGCTTAACGACATCACCATTACCGGCGGGATGAGCATCGACCGTACGCACCGCCCGGCTGACCGCTCAGCGGTGGGTGGCTTCCTGATTAGCGGCCTGGTGAAAAACATCAACAGCCGCAACATCGAAGTCCTGCTGGAAACCTCGGTTGCTGAGATCCTCTATGAGAATGGCGCAGTCGCGGGCGTGAAAGTAGTCGATGAATATAACGACAGCCGTATCCTGAACGCTAAAAGCGTGATTGTGGCAACCGGTGGCTTCAGTGCGAACCGTGAGCTGGTGGTGAAATACCGTCCTGAACTGGATGGCTTTGTCACCACCAACCACAAAGGTGCGACCGGCAGCGGTATTGCGATGCTGGAGAAAATTGGTGCCGGTACCGTGGATATGAAGGAAATCCAGATTCACCCAACGGTTGAGCAGACCACCTCTTATCTGGTCTCTGAATCGATTCGTGGCGGCGGTGCTATCCTGGTCAGTCAGGCTGGCAAGCGTTTCTACAACGAAATGGAGACCCGTGACAAAGTCTCGGCGCAGATTATTGCGCTGCCAGAGAAGAGTGCCTGGATTGTGTTTGACGAGCAGGTGCGTATGAACAACAAAGCGGCTGATGAATATATCGCCAAAGGCTTTGTGGTCAGCGCGCCAACCGTGGCGGAACTGGCGGTGAAACTTAACATGAGTGAGCATCACACGCTGGAAGCGACGCTGGCCCGTTACAACAACTTCGTCATTATGCAGAAAGACGAAGATTTCGGTCGCCAGACTGCGCTGCGTCATCCGCTGAGCGAAGCGCCATTCTACGCGATTCGTGTCGCTCCGGGCGTGCACCACACTATGGGCGGCGTCACCATCGACACCACCACCGCGGTGCTGGACAGCCAGAAACAGGTAATTAACGGTGCCTGGGCGTGTGGCGAGGTGGTTGGCGGCATTCATGGCGCGAACCGTATTGGCGGTAACGCCGTTGCAGATATCATCATCTTCGGTATCCTGGCTGGCGGTAACGCCGCCGCCTACGCCCGACGTTAACGGCAGTCTCCGGCATCCGCATCCTGCGGGTGCCGGTTTTTCCTTTTAAAGCAGAGTCGCCTATGTTAACTGATGCGCGTGTCTATGCTTACTCCGCTGTATTAATGGGTTCGCCTATCCTGCTCAAACTCTTCGAAGACAACCAGATGCTGGCCAGGCAGGTTTTTCGCCTGATCAAACAGCAGGAGAATCTCTTCACGGTCAATCGCGCGGCATCGGAAGTCATGGCGATTAACCACGCGGCAGGAGAGCATGCGGTGGTCGTCAGTCAGCCCGTGTTTGATTTGATCGCCTGTGCGCATGCGGTGAGCCTGCTGCCCGACAGCCTGTTTAATCTGGCTATCGGTCCGCTGGTGAAGTGCTGGAAAATTGGTTTTCAGGGCCACAGCGTTCCGTCAGAAGCCGATCTTCAGGCGCGCATGACGCTGACTAATCCGCAGGACGTGATCCTTGATGCTGCCACCCGCAGCGTGATGCTGGCACGGCCAGGAATGGAGATTGACCTGGGTGCCATCGCCAAAGGCTATATCGCCGACGTAGTCCAGGCCTTTTTGCGTCAGCAGCAGGTCAGCAGTGCGCTGATCAATCTGGGCGGCAATGTTCAGACGGTGGGCGCGCCGCCTGAAGAGGCAGGCTGGGCAATCGGTCTGAAAAAGCCGTTTGGTGAGGCCGATGCGCTGATCGGTGTCATCGGTGTAAATAACCGCTCGGTCGTGACGTCCGGTATCTATGAGCGCTATTTCGAGCTGGATGAGGTCTGTTATCACCACATCCTTGATCCACAGACCGGTTATCCGCTGGATAACGAGCTGCTGAGCGTGACCGTGATTTCCGATCGCTCGCTGGATGGCGACATCTACACGACGCTGCTGTATGGACTGGGCGTTGAAAAGGGCATCGCCTGCCTGGCCGACAAACCGGGCATTGAAGCTATCTTTGTGACCCGTGACAGGCAGATCTTCTGCTCGTCACAACGTCACTTTTCGTTTCAGTTACTCGACACGGACTACCGGCTGGTTCACTGACAGTATTGTTTGAGTAAGGTGTGATACTCCGGCTGCAGGCGATAGCGGTAAACCGGACGGCCCGTGACCCCATAATGAATGCTGGTGAACAGAATATTAATCTGCGCCAGCCAGATCAGGTATTTACGGCACGAAACGCGGGAAATATTCACTTCGGTCGCCAGTTCGTCGGTAGAGAACTCGGTGCCCGGATGGGCGTCGATCCACAGGCTCAGGGTACGCAGCGTCTGCGGCGTTAATCCTTTCGGCAGGCGTTTCTGTTCGCTGGCACCGGGCGGGTTACCATGCAACAGCTGATCAACGTCCGACTGCTGATAGAACTGATGATTGTCCATCAGCGATTTTTTCTGACGCCAGCCGGTCAGCGCCTCTTCAAAGCGGGCAAACTGGAAAGGCTTAATCAGATAATCCACCACGCCATAGTTGAGCGAGGTCTTGATCGTGGCGGCATCCGCCGCTGACGAGATGATAATCACGTCAACCGGGCGTCCGGCGCTGCGCAGCTCCGGCAGCAGGTCGAGACCGTTTTCCTGCTGCATATAGATATCCAGCAGGATCAGATCAACCTGTGGTTCAGCCTCGGCCAGCCGCTCTTTGGCCTGCTGTAAGGTTGAGGCCGTGCCGCAGCAGGTGAAGCCTGGGATCTGTCCGATATAACAGCGATTCAGCTCGGCTACCATGGCGTCATCATCGACAACTAACACATTGATCATTGGGTAATCATTCCTCTCTCCCACGGAAGTTGCACTAAAAATTGGGTAAATACACCGGGTTCCGACTCAACACTGACATTACCGCCCAGGCTTTCGGTTTGCTGCTTAACCAGAAACAGTCCGACACCGCGATCGTCACCTTTTGACGAGACGCCGCGCTCAAAAATAGCGTTGAGCTGCGAGCTGTCGATACCTGGCCCGTCGTCACTCACTTCGCAGGCTAACCAGCCGTTCTGATAATGCAGCATGAGGTGAATTTCCCCTTCGGTTTCCGGGTCCAGCGCCTCAAGGGCATTTTCAATTAAATTGCCCAGCACGGTAATCAGAACCGCGCTCTGTTCCTCGCTGCCACAGTCGGGCAGAAAACTCGCCTCATCGATAATCAGCTGATGACCTTCATCGGTTACCCGGTTGATTTTACTGAGCAGGAAACCGGCAATGATCGGCGATTTGATCTTTTGCAGCAGCGAACCGATCTCCGTCTGATAGGCGTTAGCGGTTTTCAGAATGTACTCTTCCATCTGTGCATAATTTTTCATATGCAGCAGGCCCAGAATCACATGCAGCTTATTCATGAACTCATGGGACCGCTCACGTAACGCATCTACGTAGTTTACCATGCCGTCCAGACGCTGCATCAGCTGGCTGATTTCGGTCTTATCCCTGAACGTCGTCACCGCACCGATAATGCGGTCACGACTGCGCACCGGAACGGTGTTGCTGATCAGGATGCGATTACCCAGCGTCAGCTCCTGATCGTGCCAGGCTTTACCCGCATGCAGCGCATCCTGCTGATGGCGATGCATGACGCTCTCCTCAGCAATCAGGTCACCGCTTAACGGCATCCTGCGGGTGGTTTCATGCAGCAGCTGCTGAGCCGCGTGGTTAATCAGGCTAACGCGTGACTGATCATCGACCGCAATCACCCCTTCTTTAATGGAATTCAGGATCGCCTGGCGCTGTTCAAACAGGCTGGAGATTTCGTGCGGCTCCAGCCCCAGCAATATTTTCTTGAGTCGGGTGACCAGAATCAGAATACCCAGTAACCCGACCACACCGCCAAACAGGACGGTCCAGACGATATTCCAGCGGCTCTTCGCAATCTGGGCCGCCACATCATTCAGCGCAATGCCGATTGCCACCACGCCAATCTGCTGATGCTGTGCGTTATAGACCGGCGTAAACACCCGCAGTGCCTCCACCAGCACGCCATGATTGACCGCCACATTTTCCCGGCCACTCAGCGTGGGATAGATGTCATTGCCGACAAAATGTTTGCCGATCACCGCGGCATTGGGATGTGAAAAGCGAATGCCGCGCATATCCGTCACCACCACAAAAAGCAGGCCGTTGCGTTTGCGCGCGGCTTCCGCCAGCGGCTGAATCTGGCTGCTGCCGTCTGGCAACATTAACCCGCGCTGCACTTCCGGGCTGTCTGCCAGCGTTCGCGCCACGGCCATCGCTTTATCTTTAAGATGCGACTGGGCAAAGTTATCAATCTGAACGAAATAGAGCAGATGGACAGCGAGCAGCACGGTAACGATCACCGCAGTCATCATGAGGGTGGTCAGGGTACTGAGTTTCATGGGTCGTTTCGTCACGGCATGTCGGTTCTGTGGTTGGCTTGTCATCGATGTTCAGCACGGGTGGGGGATCGGCTGGAAACATACGCTAACTCACCGCATCAGTACAGTTTTAGCAGTCTGCGCGCGGGCGACAGCGCAATAACAATATTTGGGTTAGGGGATTGTATAATTCAAAGGACACCCTTAATGTGTGGTTAAAATATGTGAGCAATTCGGTAAGCCTTTTGTAATTAAAATAAGGCTAAATTGGTATTTTTAATTTTATAACTATTTTCACATTAACTCATAAATAACATTATTTTAAACTTTAAGGACTTTTTTTAACCAGTACCGTCTGAGCTGTAGATTAAAATGATGAATTCAAAGAAAGTTATTCCCACCCTTTCCCTCGCGGCCTTGTTAGTTTCTTCAGCCCTCCACGCTGAAACCTCACCAGAGAAAACCGATGTCCTGTTAATTGGCGGCGGCATTATGAGCGCCTCTATGGGCACCATGCTGGAAGAGCTGCAGCCTGGCTGGAAACAGATCATGGTCGAGAAGCTGGATGGCGTGGCGCTGGAATCCTCTAACGGCTGGAATAACGCCGGTACCGGTCACTCTGCCAACATGGAGCTGAACTATACGCCTGAGCGTAAAGACGGCTCGATCGACGTGTCCAAAGCGCTGGAGATCAACGAAGCCTTTATGGTCTCTCGCCAGTTCTGGAGCTCTCAGATTAAAGAGGGCGTAATGCACGACCCGCGCTCTTTCATCAACTCAACGCCACACATGAGCTTTGTCTGGGGCGACAATGTCGATTTCCTGACCAAACGCTATGCGGCACTGCAGAAAACTGCGCTGTTCCAGGGGATGAAGTTCTCTACCGATCACAAACAGATCGCGCAGTGGGCACCGCTGGTAATGGAAGGTCGTGATCCCCAGCAGAAAGTGGCTGCCACCTGGACACCAGTGGGTACCGACGTTAACTACGGTGAAATTACCCGTCAGCTGATCGGCAGCCTGAAGAAGAATGATAACTTCCGTCTGGAAACCTCATCGGAAGTGACCGACTTCAAACGTAACGGCGACAACTCCTGGCACGTCACGATTAAAGATGCCAAAAACGGCAACGAACGTGCGGTTGACGCGAAATATGTCTTCATCGGTGCAGGCGGCGGCGCGCTGAAATTACTGCAGAAAACCGGCATCCCGGAAGCCGATAACTATGCAGGCTTCCCGGTCGGTGGTTCTTTCCTGGTCACCGAAAACAGTGCTATCGCCGATCGTCATCTGGCGAAAGTCTACGGCCAGGCGTCAACCGGTGCACCGCCGATGTCCGTTCCGCATCTGGATACCCGTTATCTGGATGGCAAACGCGTCGTGCTGTTTGGACCGTTTGCGACCTTCTCAACCAAGTTCCTGAAAAATGGTTCGCTGTTTGATCTGCTGAGCACCACCACCACCCATAACATCGTGCCGATGACCGATGTGGGCATGGATAACTTCGATCTGGTGAAATACCTGATTGGCCAGGTGATGCTGAGTGATGAAGATCGCTTCAAAGCGCTGCAGGAATACTATCCGGACGCGAAGAAAGAGGACTGGAAACTGATTCAGGCCGGTCAGCGTGTGCAGATCATCAAGAAAGATGCTGACAAAGGTGGCGTGCTGAAACTGGGTACAGAAATTGTGACCGATCAGCAGAAAACCGTGGCGGCTCTGCTGGGTGCTTCTCCTGGTGCATCAACCGCAGCGCCAATCTCTCTGAGCGTTATGCAGAAACTGTTCCCGGAAGAGTTTAAGTCACCGGAATGGCAGGCGAAGATCCACAAAATGATCCCAGGCTACGGTCAGAAACTGAATGATAACGTGCCGTTGCTGCAGCAGGTCTGGAATGAGACCGCAGCGACCCTGCAGCTGACCACGCCGCCCGTGATCAACATGGAAGGCAAAACCGCAGACGCGCCGGGAGCACAGCCTCAGCAGGCTGCGCCTTCAGCGAAACACGACATGGCGCTGTAACAGCAGCCGGAAGTGAAAAAAGCCCGCCCAGGTCTACCTGCGCGGGCTTTTTTATTGCTTCGTTTTCGATGTTACTCCGGCGTGTTCCCGCGCCACTTGCCCCACGGATCTTCAGCAGGTGGCCGATCGGCTTCTTCAGCCGCTTCGTCGCGTGCTGCCGGTTGTGCGTTTAACGAGGCCAGATAGAGCGCTTCGACTTCAGCCCGCGCCCACGGCGTACGGCGTAAAAACTTCAGGCTCGATTTAACGCTGGGATCGCTTTTAAAGCAGTTAATGTTGATCCGTTTTGCCAGCTCTGCCCAGCCATACTGCGCGACTAAACTGTTTATCTGCATCTCCAGCGTGATGCCATGCAGAGGATCTTTTGAGGTGTGTGCGTTCATCATCTATCCGCCTGATTCATTCAATGCCGCGTATCCTGACAATCGCAAAGCGGTTGTGCAAGAACTGAAGGTGAAAAAGAGCGTGTGGGGGTCTGCAACCGCAGATTTATGTGCCTGAAGTAACGCGACGGGCAGACGTTTGCGCAGATGAGCAGCGATTGTGCTAATCATAAGCGACTGATGAGGCTTTAAAAAGGATCGCCTGCCATGTCTGCTCCTGCTGATAATCTGCTCTCTTCCGCCAGCCGCAAACGTGCTCTGCTTGCCGGTTCGGTCGGTAATTTCATTGAATGGTATGAGTTCGCGGTCTATGGCTTTCTGGCCACGGTGATTGCGCAGAACTTTTTCCGGCTGGAAGGCGAGTCTGCGCTGACCGGGCTGCTGCTGACCTACGCGTCGTTCGCCATCGCTTTTTTCTTCCGTCCACTGGGTGCGATTGTTTTTGGCCGGATGGGCGATCGCATCGGGCGAAAACCCACACTGATTTTTGTATTGATTATGATGACGCTGGCGACAGCTGCGATCGGCCTGGTGCCCACCTACGCCCAGTTGGGCATCATGGCGCCGCTGATCGTGACCGGCCTGCGTATTCTGCAGGGGCTGTTTGCCGGGGGCGAGTATGGTGGGGCGGTTTCACTGATGACCGAGTTTGCGCCGCGAGGTAAGCGGGGTCTGTATGGCGCGTGGCAATCCTTTACCGTGGCGCTGGGATTACTGGCAGGCGCGGGCATTGTCGCGCTGCTCTCGGTACTGCTGACGCCGGAGCAGATGCTGAGCTGGGGCTGGCGCATCCCGTTCTTTGTCGCGCTGCCGCTGGGTGTTCTGGCGCTCTGGCTGCGGGTACAGATGGAAGAGACGCCGGCGTTTATTCAGCAGCAGTCACAACCCGTGGCAAAAGTTGGCGCCAGCCTGGGCGACACGTTGAAAACGATTCTGCTGGGTATCTGTCGTCTGATGGTGTGGTCGGCGGCCGGTTACACCTGGCTGGTGATCATGCCGACGTATTTGCAGGCCTCGCTGCACACCGGATTTAACCAGGCGTTGCTGATAGCGGTGATATCGAACCTCGGCTTTGCCGCCACTATCATTCCGGCCGGGATGCTGAGCGACAGGATTGGCCGCCGTGCGGTTATGGTGACGGCGGCGGTATTGCTGCTGGTGCTCTCTCTGCCGCTGCTTAACATACTTCAGGCAGAGAGCACTGGACTGCTGCTGAAAGCGCTGGTGGTGTTTATCGCGGGCGGAGTAGTCGGGTTGCTGGCCGGACCGGGGCCTGCAATGCTGTCAGAGATGTTCCCGACGCGGGTGCGTTATACCGGACTGGGTCTGGCCTATTCGCTTTCTAACGCAGTATTTTCTGGCTGTGCCGGATTGATCATCACCGGGTTGATTAAACAGACCGGTAATCCTGATATCCCCGCCTGGTATGTGATGGCGACTGCGCTGGTCAGTATTGTTGCGCTGATGACGCTGAATAAAAACGACCATCTGCGACTGCTGGATGAGCCACCGTCGCGCTAAGTTCTGGATGGTGAATTGAGCGGTAAAGGATAATGCGGCAGGCTGCCTGTGCATCAGGCTGCCTGTTAGCGTGAACGCCCGCGAGGGTGCAGGCGTTGGTTATTAAGAACAGATTAACGATCCTGCGATGACGATAAACTGAAAACCTGATCGCGCGAGCGGACTTTATCAGCATGGTTATCGGCAATGATAATCACGGCCGCCATAATCAGGCCCATAATAATGATGATTAATTTACGCAGCAGCATAAGCCATTACTCCTGTTGAATTAACTAACCCAGGTGAAGAGCCGTTATTGTGGCTTAATCAAAGAGTTAATTTGAATATTGGTCTATTATGGCTGAAAGGTAAACGTTATTTTTTGATCGTGATGCGGTTTATCCATATAAGACGAAATAAAGAGTCTGTGCGGGTTCTATATTAAACGCGCGCTAAACAGAATCATTATACCCGTCGGTTTCTCTTCCTGACACCTTCTGCGCGTGAGGCCAGCTCTGACTGTATACTCCGCACGTCACCCATGCCAACGGCTGCCTGCACCGGAATCTTCACATTGTCAGCCATCCTGGGGACATTTCTAAAGGTAATGATAATGCGGCGGGTATAATGCCGACCTTATCAAATACGCTAGCGACAATAATACCGGCACCAGGTTTTTCGACCTGCTGTGAATGGGTGACATCGGGCGTCTGCGCACGATAAATAATTAAATGCGGTGCTGTTTTAAGACGCTGCGTATTTCGGGATCACGCAGTTCATTCATTATTACTACCTCAACTTTGATTTTTTTACCGAATGGATCAGTCATTACAGGACCTGAGATGAAGAGGCCAGGTAACGGATCGGAGTGATCAGGGATGAACAGGTCACCATGATATTGAAAGCAAAGAGCGCGGCAGAAAAATAAAAAGGCGCCCGCAGGCGCCTCTTTGGTGTGAACCGATGTAATGAATTACACCAGCTGCTGTGCCGTCGTTTCCACCAGCGTCAGCAACACCTTGATATCTTCCAGCGTTACCGTTGGGTTCAGCAGGGTCATCTTCAGGCAGGTCACGCCATCATGCTCGGTCACGCCGACGTTAGCGCGGCCTGACTCCAGCAGGGCATCCCCGATGCGCTGGTTCAGCAGAGCGATATCCGCACTGCTGAGGTGCGCAAGATGCGTCGGACGATAGCGGAACAGCACGCTGGCGAGCTGCGGTTTCATCACCAGCTCCAGTGCAGGCTGCTCTTCAACGTACTGTGCCACCTGCTGTGCCAGCGTCACACCGTGATCGATAATTTCGGCATACTGCTTCTGACCCAGCGCTTCCAGACCCATCCACAGTTTCAGTGCATCAAAACGACGGGTGGTCTGCAGCGATTTGGAGACCAGATTCGGCACGCCCTGTGCTTCATCAAACTCCGAGTTCAGATAGGCCGCCTGGTAGCGCATCAGCTCATAGTGACGTGCTTCCTTCAGCAGGAAGGCACCACAGCTGATGGTCTGGAAGAACTGCTTGTGGAAGTCCAGCGTAATGGAGTCGACCAGCTCAATGCCATCCAGATAGTCACGATACTTCTCTGAAAGCAGCAGCGCGCCGCCCCAGGCCGCATCAACGTGCACCCAGATGTTCTCTGCCGCCGCCAGCGCCGCGATTTCACGCAGTGGATCGATTGCACCGGCATCGGTAGTACCCGCCGTGGCAACGATCGCCAGGATGTTTTCGCCGTTAGCTTTGGATGCGGCCAGCTTCTGACGCAGGTCATTCATATCCATGCGGGCAAACTGATCACATTTCACCTGCGTGACGGACTGATAGCCCAGACCCAGCAGCGCCATGTTCTTCTGTACGGAGAAGTGCGCGTTCTCTGAGCAGAAGACTTTAATCTTCTTCAGATCGCCGGTTAAGCCATCCTGCTGAACAGAATGCCCCTGACGCGCAAACCAGGCGTCACGCGCCAGCATCAGACCCATCAGGTTGCTCTGGGTGCCGCCGCTGGTGAAGACGCCCGCGTCGCCAGGCTGATAACCGACCTGGGTGCGCAGCCACTCAATCAGCTTCATCTCAATCAGGGTGGCAGACGGTGCCTGGTCCCATGAATCCATGCTCTGGTTGGTGGCGTTGATCAGCACTTCCGCCGCCTGGCTGATGACCAGGCTCGGACAGTGCAGGTGCGCCACACACTGCGGGTGATGCACCGACAGGCTGTCTTTGAGGAAGTACTCAATGGCGCGTTCAATCGCGGCCTGGTTACCCAGGCCCTGAGGATTGAAGTCCAGCGTGATGCGCTCGCGCAGTTCTGCGACGGTTTTTCCCTGATACATCTCAGGTTGTTCCAGCCACTTAACGACGGCCGCGCTACTCTGGGCAATCGCCTGCTGGTAGGCCTCGGTACTCTGTGCTGAGGCCGCCAGAATCGGGTTTAACCGGGACATTGCATTCACTCCACTTAAACTGCTTTCACGCCAGCGGACAGCAGGGCGTTTTCAAATTTATCCATGAACACGTCCAGTTCTGCATCTGTGATCAGCAGGGAAGGCAGCAGACGTAATACGCTGCCGTGACGTCCGCCACGCTCCAGAATCAGGCCGTTCTCAAAACATTTTTTCTGTACCAGCGCAGAAAGCTCACCATCTGCCGGGAAGCTGCCCATGTGGTCAGCAGGCTCGTCGGGTTTCACCAGCTCAATGCCGATCATCAGACCCAGACCACGCACGTTGCCGATAACCGGATAGCGCTGCTGCAGCTCGCCCAGTTTGCCTTTCAGCCATTCGCCCTGTGCCGCGACTTTGTCAGCGATGTTGTTGTCTTTCAGCAGCTTCAGCGTGGTCAGGCCGGTAGCCATCGCCAGCTGGTTGCCACGGAAGGTGCCGGTGTGGTGACCCGGAGACCAGGCATCGAACTCTTTCTTAATGCCCAGTACCGCCAGTGGCAGACCGCCGCCGACTGCTTTGGACATCACGATGATATCTGGCTCGATTCCCGCGTGCTCAAAGGCGAAGAATTTACCGGTACGGGCAATACCCGCCTGGACTTCGTCGATGATCAGCAGAATGCCGTGCTCTTTGGTCACTTTGCGGATGCGCTGCAGCCACTCAGCCGGTGCCGGGTTAACCCCGCCTTCACCCTGAACCGCTTCCAGAATCACCGCCGCAGGTTTGCGAACGCCGCTTTCAACATCATTAATCAGGTTTTCGAAGTAGTAGGTCAGCGCTTTCACGCCCGCTTCACCGCCAATGCCCAGCGGGCAGCGATAAAGGTGCGGATAAGGCATGAACTGCACTTCCGGCATCATGCCGTCTACGGCTTCTTTCGGTGACAGGTTGCCGGTGACCGACAGCGCGCCGTGGGTCATACCGTGATAGGCACCCGAGAAGCTGATGATACCGGAACGACCGGTGTGCTTTTTCGCCAGTTTCAGCGCCGCTTCAACGGCATCTGCGCCGGACGGGCCGGTAAACTGCAGGCAGTACTCTTTGCCCTGACCCGGTAATAACGAGAGCAGGTACTCAGAGAACTCATCCTTTAACGGCGTAGTTAAATCGAGAGTATGTAACGGCAAGCCGCTGGTAATGACATGTTGAATGCTCTGCAGAACGTCTGGATGGTTATGACCCAACGCCAGCGTTCCGGCTCCGGCAAGACAGTCGAGATACTGATTATTCTCGACGTCGGTGATCCAGACACCCTGAGCTTTCGCAATCGCGAACGGCAATTTGCGAGGATAACTTCGAACGTTTGATTCAAATTCAGCCTGACGGGCTAAATAGGTTTCGTTGGTTGCGTTTAAGTTCTGTGCATTCAAACTATCAATACGGACTTTATCCGTCATCATATCTCTCCTACAACCGGGACGGGCGTAGCGTCACAGTTGAATAAATGAATTAAAATGGGTGGCTATGTGTAAAGCGCGGCCAATATAGGTGTTTTTCAGGTCCGACTCAATGATTAATTTTGTCGGCAGATAACGGATTCTTTGCTATAGGAATCAATCAGTTGGTGGGTTTGTGACCGCATGCATTATTGCCGCTACGCTAACCGCTTTCTAATAAATGGCGTAAAAACACCAGCTTACCCGTTTCACCAGGCGCTAAGTCAATGATAATAATCTGTGTAAACAGCTGTTTCCGGCGAAAAACGCTATCAAAAAGGGGGCTTTTCAGACGTAAAAAGCATAAGTCAGCTTAACTGACGAACTCGCATTTATAGACGCTTAAAACTGCAGGCTAATTAAAATAATAAACCTTTCTTTAACATTTAATTAATATATGGCGAAAGGTAAACCGTAATAACCGGGATTAAGGGCATGACCCCAGGACAAATTCAACAAACTGGTCGAGGTCTGCCATGGCTTCGCGAGCTTTGGACTCTGAAGGATTCATGGTCAGCAAATCCGCATAGCCGTTCAGCATGGCGCTGATTTGCCTGGCGGTGCGGGGAACATCATCACACCGCAGCGTGCCGTCGGTGACACCGTCACGGATTATCCCCTCCATCAGTGCCTGCCACACTTCAGTCATCTCTTCAGCCAGTGCAGCATAAGCATCATTGTGCGCAGCCATCTGCCAGAAAGAGGCGTAGAGCTGCCAGGTGGCATCCGGCGCACTCGGCAGATGGCTTTCAAACAGGGTATGCAGCCGCTGACGCGGTGTGAGCACGGCCAGTGTGTCGGCAAAATTTTCAAAATCGACCCGCATGAAGCGTTCCAGCGCCGCCAGGCAGAGTGTCTGCCAGTTGCTGAAGTAGTGGTAAATATGACTGCGTGAAATACCTACTGACTCGGTGAGTTCACGGGTGGTCACTTTTTCGATCCCTTTCTCAATAAACAGGACTATCGCTGCATCCAGGATTTTGGCTCTTAATGCCTCAGCTGACTCTTTCATTATTCTCTCTATCACTGCCACGTTGACTTTGAGCAACTGCTCAAATAGACTGCTTTTCGTACTTGAGCAACCGCTCAAGAGTGACGCTATCAGAAACAGAAACTATGTCTTCCTCAAAAACGATCCTGCCCGTTGCGGCTCCCCGCAGCGCTATTCTGACATTAAAAATGCTTGGCCGCCGCCATAGCCGTAAGCTATTCCTCACGCTGCTGCTGGTGGTGGCGGAAAACGTCATGTATCTGCTTTATCCGCTGCTGGCGGGCTTCGCTATCAACGCCATACTCTCCGGCAGGACCTGGCATGCGGTGCTCTATGCGGCGATGGTCTTTACCATGTGGGCCATCGGCGCAGCGCGGCGCAGTGTCGATACCCGGACTTTTGCCCGCATCTATGCTGAGCTGGCCGTGCCGGTGATTGTGGCACAGCGCAGCGAAAAACAGAGCGCGTCGACGATTGCTGCGCGGGTGGCGCTGTCTCGCGAGTTTGTCGACTTTTTCGAGAAGCATCTGCCGGTGCTGATTACTTCGCTGGCGTCAATGACCGGTGCGGCAGTAATGCTGCTGGCTATCGAGTTTTGGACCGGCGCAGCCTGTCTGGCGATCCTGCTGTTCTTCGCCTGTTTCCTGCCGGGATTTACCCGCAAGAACGATGCGCTGTTTGGTCGTCTTAACAACCGGCTGGAGAAAGAAGTGAGCTTTGTCAGCAACGCGAACGCCGCGTCACTGGGACGACACTATGGCGTGCTGGCCAGTCTGCGGATCCGCCTCTCGGATCGGGAAGCGTGCGGCTATCTGGCTATCGGTAGCGTGGCGGCACTGCTGTTTGCGGTCACCATCGCGGTGATGTCGGGCCGTGGCGGCACCAATGCCGGTCATATCTATTCGGTAATGACCTATATGTGGATGTTTGCCATGAGCCTGGATGATGGCCCTCAGCTGCTGGAGAAATATTCACAGCTCAAAGACATTGGCCGTCGGGTGAATACCGGCACGCACTGATTTGCCGATCTCTGGCACATAGCTGAAGCAACCGCCGGACTGCCCGGCGGCTGTTGAGATAAAGCGCCAGAACCCGGCACCGCAACGACCGCGGGAGCTGGGTTAATAATCCAGTTCGCCCGGCGTAAAGGCGCTGAATGCGTTATCGGACGGCATATAGCCCAGCACCTCGCGCGTCTGTGTCAGATCGAAGCGTTTAAAGCGGTTATCGGAAATGCCGTAGCCAATAAAGAAGGTGATGTTCTCTGCTTCGACTGCCCCGGTCAGCAAGCGGACGGCATCATCCGGACTCAGCCAGGCGCTGTAATCCCGCGCCGTGTGCTGGCTGTTATCCAGTTTTGCTTCAAACGCTCCGATTCTCAGTGCCACGCAGCTCAGACCCTGCTGGCTGGAATAGAAAGCGCAAAGGGCTTCCCCATAACATTTGGTGACGCCATACAGATTTGCAGGACAGACAGCCATGCCGGGATGTAACTGAACATCTGTCGGATAGCCCTCAATGGTCTGCGCACTGCTGGCAAACACCAGACGACGACAGCGATGCTCTGCGGCTGCCTTCAGTAACCAGGTGGTGGAGAGAATGTTCGCGGGCAGCAGATCGTCGAAACTGGCCTGTGCATCAGGGATACCGGCGAGGTGGATGACGGTATCGACAGATTCGTCTGACAGTAAGCTCGCTGCCGCATCCGGTTGCGACAAATCCGCTGCGATAAACCGATTCGGGGCGGGGATTGCGTAGTCGGGCTGCCGCACATCCGTCAGGATAAAACGGTAGCGACTCTGGGTGGCGGCGAAGAACGTCCGGCCAATGCGTCCGCTGGCACCGGTAAGAAGGATCACTCTGGTCGTCATCTGCTGATTCCTGTTAAGTAACCTGTTAAAAAAAGACGCGTTAACCGGTCAGTTAAGCAGACATTCCCGACTTAAGCCTGCATGGCCTCTCCGGATTGTGAGCGGGCACATAACGATTCGCTCGAGACCTGCACAGTGCAAGCCTGCCGCTGGAACAGCCTTAACTGTGCGTCAGATCACAAAATGGGTTGCTTAGCGCGGCATGACTTTCTATAGTCAAACCGCTTCATCCGGACGGGAACACGTTCTGCTTTCTCCCGCCGGCTCACGTCAGCTTTTCAGTTCAGGCCATTGGGAATCAATTTTGTTAAGAAAAAATCATAAAACCGACGATGCCGGTTTTGTCCGCTGGGCATTACTCGCTCTTGCGCTAGGCGGCTTTGGGATCGGAACCGGTGAGTTCATCATGATGGGCCTGCTGCCCGATGTTTCACGCTCTCTGTCGATCACCGAACCGCAGGCGGGCAACGCCATCGCCAGTTACGCGCTGGGTGTGGTAGTGGGCGCACCGTTTATTGCCGTTCTGGCGGCGCGGATGGCGCGCAAATCGCTGCTGCTGATCCTGATGGCGCTGTTCAGCGTCGGCAATGTCGCCAGCGCGATGGCCGACAGCTATCACGGCCTGCTGGTGGCGCGCTTTCTGACCGGCCTGCCGCACGGGGCTTACTTTGGCGTGGCATCGCTGGTGGCGGCTTCACTGGTGCCGCTTGAACGGCGCGGTCGTGCGCTGGCGTCCCTGATGCTGGGACTGACGGTGGCGACGCTGATTGGCGTGCCGCTGGGCTCATGGATTGGGCAGCTATTCAGCTGGCACGTGGTGTTCACCTTTGTGGGCGCGATTGGTCTTCTGACCTGCCTGCTGATTGGTCGCTATGTGCCCTACACGCCAGGCGATGCGGATGCACATCCGCTGCGCGAACTGGGCGCGCTGAAAAACCCACAGGTGCTGCTGACCCTGCTGGTAGGCGCGGTCGGCTTTGGCGGCATGTTCGCGATCTTCAGCTATATCGCCCCGACGCTGATTAATATCGCTGGCATCTCTCCTTCACTCATCCCATGGGCAATGGTGGCGTTTGGACTGGGAATGATCATCGGTAATCTGGTCGGTGGCCGCCTGGCTGATGGTGCGGTGCTCAACATTATTGGCTGGACGCTGTTATGGAACGTGCTGGTGATGCTGGCTTTCCCGGTACTGGTTCAGCATGTGGCCACCGGGCTGCTGGCGACCTTCCTGATTGGCACCTGCTCGGTGCTGCTGCCGTCGTTACAGATTCGCCTGATGGATGTCGCCAATGATTCACAAACGCTGGCGGCTGCAATGAACCATTCGGCGCTGAATATCGCCAATGCGATGGGCGCTTATCTCGGTGGCCTGACGGTGTCGCTGGGCTATGGCTGGATCTCAACAGCCTGGGTCGGCGTGGCGCTGGGTGTGGCCGGTCTGATGGTGTTTGTGATGGCGGCGCGCCATGCTGCGCGTCAGCAGGTTCAGCCAGCCTGACCGAAATAGTGCAGGGCGCAGCGACAGACATGGCCGCTGCGCCGCATTTGCCCGGACCTGCCGTATTATTTTTCTCCAACGCTAATCACGTCGTTTTAATTAATCTGACCGTTCAGCAATCATTATCCATCCGACAGCCCTGAAAATTGAAAAGGCTTTAAAAATCAATCAGAGCGCTCCGGACGTCTGGATGTTAAAATTAAATTAAAATAATGTTTGCTTAAGTCGCTCAGGCATGACTTAATAGCGACCTCGGTTTGGAACACAGACCTTATCAAAGCAGTTTTAGTAAAGCAGTCCTCAGTGCAAGCGATATCTCTAGATACCCCTTCTTCATGAGTCTCCTCCTAAAATCCTGGTAAGTAACCTTCTGGAAGACAGGCCATCTTCGCCACTTGTGGCTCATAAATTAAGGAAATATCGATGTCTGATAAAATGACTGGTTTAGTAAAATGGTTTGACGCGGGTAAAGGCTTCGGTTTTATCTCTCCTCAGGACGGCAGCAAAGATGTATTCGTACATTTCTCTGCAATCCAGAGCAACGATTATAAAACTCTGGACGAAGGCCAGCAGGTCGAATTCACGATTGAAAACGGCGCTAAAGGTCCTTCAGCGGCAAACGTAGTTCCTATGTAAGCCTCTGTTATCAATAACGCTTACAATCGCGATGACGGCAATAGCCTGAGCAGATAAGCCTGAATTGATAATAAAAAAACCCGCCTTGTGCGGGTTTTTTGCGTTTATGCCTGGCTGAATATATGCGCGATGTCTTCGTCCGCGACAGCGTTTCGCGCGGGCCAGTCTCAGACTGAGCCTGTTCATCTTAAGCTTGCGATTAGCCACTGCTGCAATTCTGTCAGCTCCGCCTGCTGTGCCGGGAAATCGGCAACCAGCTGACTCAGCACTCGCTCCAGTGCATCGGGCCGGTAAGTGACGTTCTGCATCCGCTGGGCCAGCGCTTCGAGCGGCGCGGGATTGAGGCTGTCGCTGAAAATCTGACAGCGGCTGATTGCGCCGCGTTCGACATCGAAGTGAATTTCCACACCGCCCCAGACAAAACGCTGGTCCAGCAGATGCGAGAAGTCAGGTGCCTGACCGAAATTCCACGCCCAGCTACTCTGCTTTGCGAACTGCTCAGTAAATTCAGGCAGGTCGGGCAGGGCATCGGGAGAGATCATCTCCGGCTCACACTGCTCGCCGAAATGTTCAAAAAATGCGTCCGTCACCGCGGAGCAGATCGCCTGATAGCTGATACCCGGCGTTAACTCCGTCAGATTGGCGACCCTGGCGCGCACTGACGTAATCCCTTTGGCCTGCAGTTTCTTCACATCAGGATTAAGGTAATCTGCCAGCCGGGAAAGATCGGCATCCATCAAAATAGTGCCGTGATGAAAACCGCGATCGGGTGTTTCACGATACGCAGACCCGGAGATTTTGCGGAGTCCGTCAGCGGTGTTCACCACTAAATCGTTACGGCCGGATGCTTCCGCCGGAACGCCCAGCGCGTTCAGTGCGCGCAGGATAATGGCAGTTGAAACGCTTTTATCGTACTCCGGCTTGCCGGCCATAAAGGTAAAACAACAGTTGCCGAGATCGTGAAACACCGCGCCACCGCCGCTGCTGCGACGCGCCAGACGGATACCATCTTCCGCCATGCGCCGGGTGTTACACTCTTTCCACGGATTCTGCGCCCGCCCAATCACCACCGTCTCCGCATTCCGCCACAGGAACAGCACCCGCTGGGTGGCGGGCATCTGCCGGAAAATGCACTCTTCGACCGCGAGGTTAAACCAGGGATCACTGGATTCCGATAACAGTAAACGCAGCGTGGACATCATTAACTCCCGTTCCATATGAGAAGCGGCCCATAAAAACAGGGCAGAACGCAGAAGTCTACCAGCACGAACACGGACCCACATGCCTGTTCATGCCGTGATGCGGCGGCAAAAAAAGATAATCTGCCGTCTGCGGCGCAATCACAGCAGATTGCTGCACAGCATTGTGCCAGTATGTTGTCTGGGTGTGCTGATTTTACTGCTTATTTTCCCCACTGAGATTAAAAACCCTATGAACGCGTCCGCTGGCATAGCGATGAAGATCACAGCTGCGTTGAGTTCCACGCTGATGCTGGCCTGTGTAAAAGGACTGGATGGCACAATCCCGGTCGGCGAAGTGATCTTTTTCCGCTCTGTGCTGGCACTGGTCCCGCTGCTTATCTGGCTGCGTTTCCAGGGCAGCGTGCTGGAGGGCATCCGCACCCGTAATATTCGTGGGCATTTTGTGCGCGGACTGGCCGGAACCGGCGGCCTCTATTTCAGCTATCTGTCGCTGCTCTACATCTCACTGACCGACGCCACCGCGATTAACTATGCTGCGCCGCTGTTTACCGTGCTGCTGGCGGCACTGCTGCTGCGTGAAAAAGTGCGGCACCATCGCTGGGTGGCGGTCTTTACCGGTTTCAGCGGCATTCTGGTGATGTTTTCCGGGCATCTTTCGCTGACGCAGTCGGCGTCATTCTCGCTCTCCGCGTCGGCGGGCATTCTGCTGGCGCTGATGGCGGCTTTCTGTACCGCCTGTGCGCTGGTCCAGATTCGGTTTCTTAACGGCGTAGAGAAGCCGGGTGCCATCGCCTTCTGGTTCGCCGTCACCACAGCGTTAACGTCGCTGATCACGCTGCCGGGCGGCTGGATAGTGCCGCACGGTAATCAGGTAGCGCTACTGATAGGCTGTGGGCTGCTGGGCGGAATCACGCAGATTCTGATGACCCTGAGCCTGCGCTACGCCGAAGCCTCGCTGCTGGCGCCGTTCGATTACACCACGCTGATCTGGTCTGTCGCGGTGGGCTATCTGTTGCTGGGTAACCTGCCGACTACCACTACGGTCATCGGTGCGGTTCTGGTGGTGTGCGGCGGCCTCTATTCAGTGCTTTATGAGCGCTACCGTTTTCGTAAAGCGCGGTTAGCGGATATCACGACCTGAGCAGATGTCACATCACAATGATGAATAACGAAATGATGATAACGTACTGTTATCAATTTGTGATCGCGGCGAAAGAATGAACGGTTGTAATCGATTACTTTTAAATCCGGCAGAAAGTAATCGATTACTTATTTTTGAGGTTCTCATGATTGCGACAGTGCAGGAGAGTGCAGGTCAGCGGGTACAGCATAAGCTGCTGGTGCCGCGCCTCTCTCTGATGATGTTTATGCAGTTCTTTATCTGGGGCAGCTGGTCGGTAACGCTGGGGCTGGTGATGACCCGTCACAATATGCCGTTGCTGATTGGGGATGCGTTTTCAGCCGGGCCTATTGCGTCGATTCTCTCGCCGTTTGTGCTCGGTATGCTGGTAGACCGCTTCTTTCCCTCGCAAAAAGTGATGGCCGTGATGAATCTGGCGGGTGCAGCGATTCTCTGGTTCGTGCCGCAGGCACTGATCGCAGAAAACGGCGCGTTGCTAATCGCCCTGTTATTTGGCTATACGCTCTGCTTTATGCCGACGCTGGCGCTCTCGAATAACATCGCCTTTCACAGTCTCGCCAGCAGTGAGAAGAGTTTCCCCATTGTCAGGGTCTTCGGCACTATCGGCTGGATCGTGGCGGGGATCTTTATCGGCGTGACCGGCATTGCGGACAGCGTCGCGGTGTTCCAGCTGGCGGCACTCTGTTCGGTCCTGCTGGCCATTTATAGCCTGACGCTGCCTCACACACCGGCACCGGCTAAAGGTTTACCATTAAAAGTCCGCGATCTCTTCTGCGCCGACGCCTTCGCCTTACTGCGCCTGCGGCATTTCATGGTCTTTGCGCTGTGCGCCACCCTGATCTCCATTCCGCTCGGCACCTACTACGCCTTTACCGCCTCCTGGCTAGCTGATGCCGGTATCCGCGAAGTCAGCACGCTGATGTCGCTGGGCCAGATGTCTGAAATCGCCTTCATGCTGATCATCCCACTGCTGTTTCGTCGCCTGGGTGTGAAGTACATGCTGCTGATTGGGATGACGGCGTGGTTTGTCCGCTATGCCCTGTTTGCGCTGGGCATGAGTGATGAGACGCGCACGCTGATCTACCTCGGCATTCTGCTGCATGGCGTCTGCTATGACTTCTTCTTCGTGGTGGGCTTTATCTATACCGATCGGATTGCCGGTGAAAAGGTAAAAGGGCAGGCGCAGAGCATGGTGGTGATGTTCACCTACGGCATAGGCATGCTGCTGGGGTCGCAAATCTCCGGCGCACTCTATAACCATCTGGTTGCAGGTCACGCCAGCGCGCAGAGCTGGGCAATCTTCTGGTGGATCCCTGCGGTTGCCGCTGCACTGATTGCGATTATCTTCTTCTTCTCGTTTAAATACCGTGATTAGGCGGTAGCGAAAAACAGGAGCTACTGATGAAAACAGTTAAGGGTCCGGGCATCTTTCTGTCGCAGTTTATCACTTCACAGCCGCCGTTTAATTCGCTGGCGGGTCTGGCGGAGTGGGCCGCCGCGCTGGGATATCGGGCGCTGCAGATCCCCTGTCACCAGCCCGCTATATTCGACCTTGAAAAGGCAGCGGTCAGCCAGACTTATTGTGATGATGTCCGGGGAATGCTGGCCGGTTTCGGACTGGAGATCAGCGAGCTGTCTACCCATCTTGAAGGGCAGCTGGTGGCGGTGAACCCGGTATACGACCTCGCATTTGATAATTTTGCGCCAGCAACACTGCGTGGCGATCCCGCCCGGCGCACCGACTGGGCTACCGCCGCCCTGAAGCGTGCGGCGGCAGCCTCGGAAAAACTCGGTCTGCGCGCACACGCGACGTTTTCCGGCTCGCTTGCGTGGCCCTGGTTCTATCCCTGGCCGCCGCACCATGAAGCGCTGTTCGACGAGGCATTTACCGAGCTGGCCCGGCGCTGGTTGCCGGTACTGGATGTGTTTGACCATCACGGCGTTGACCTCTGCTATGAGATTCATCCCGGCGAAGACCTGCATGACGGTGTCACGTTTGAGCGTTTTCTGACAGAGGTGAATCACCATCCGCGCTGCAATATTCTGTTTGACCCCAGCCATCTGCTGCTGCAACACATCGACTATCTGCAGTTCATCGACCTCTACCATTCGCGTATCAGAGCCTTTCACGTTAAGGATGCTGAATATCAGCTTAACGGACGCAGCGGCGTCTATGGCGGTTATCAGCCCTGGCTGGCCCGTGCCGGACGCTTTCGCTCGCCGGGCGACGGGCAGATCGACTTCAATGGTATCTTCAGCAAGCTGGCGCAGTATGACTATGACGGCTGGGCCGTGCTGGAGTGGGAGTGCTGCCTGAAGGAGGGCGAAACCGGGGCGCGCCAAGGTGCAGCGTTTATCCGTCGCCATATTATTCCCGTAGCTGACCGCGCGTTTGATGATTTTGCGTTAGCAGAGAACGCCCCATCGGTACGCCACCAGCTGGGTCTGGATCGCAATGCCTGAAATGGCGGTGTGGATTCAGCGGATGAGCGGTGAGTCGGCTTTGCTCGTATTAAATCAGAGGGATCTTTATGTCTGTTCAGAAAATCGCCCGGATGGCGGGTGTTTCAGTTGCCACGGTTTCCAGGGTGCTGAATAACAGCGACAGCGTAAAACCGGCTAATCGTCAGAAGGTGCTCGCGGCTATCGATGAGAGCCAATATCAGCCCAACCTGCTGGCTCGTCAGCTGCGCACGGCGCGCAGCTCGATGATTCTGGTGCTGGTTTCAGATATCTCCAACCCGTTCTGCGCCGAGGTGGTTAAAGGCATAGAGGCGCACGCCGAGAAAAATGGCTATCGCATCCTGCTGTGCAACTCGGGCGCGGAGATAGAACGTTCACGCTCCAGCCTGCAACTGCTCTCCGGCAAAATGGTGGATGGCATCATTACGATGGATGCCTTCAGCAAGCTGCCTGAGCTGAGTCAGCTGATAGGCGCGGCACCCTGGGTTCAGTGCGCCGAACATGATGACATGGGCCAGGTTTCCTGCGTCGGTATTGACGATGATGTCGCTGCGCAGTCCGTGGTGCAGTTCCTTGCGGCGCGGGGACGTCAGCGCATCGCGTTAATCAATCACGACCTCCGCTACCGATATGCCCGACTGCGTCAGCAGGGCTACACCCGCCAGCTCAAAGAACAGCACCTGACCTGGCAGGCGATTGCCTATGCCAGCGAGTTAAGCTTCAGCGCGGGTAAAGCGGCGATGGAGCAGCTGCTGGCGGACGAAACCGTTCCTGACGCGGTCTTTGCCGTGTCTGATACGCTTGCCGCTGGTGCCATGACGGCGATTCAGCAGGCGGGGTTACGGATACCTGATGATATCGCCGTGGTGGGGTTTGACGGCAGCGAACTGGCTGAAATGGTCTCGCCGCCACTGACGACGCTGGCGCAGCCCTCAAAGGAGATAGGCCGTCGGGCCTGTGAACTGGTGTTGCAGAAAATTGCCCGGCCCGATGCGCCTTCACAATGCGTGATCATGCCGGGTGAGCTGGTGGTTCGGGGCAGCAGCTAAACACGCGGCTCGCCTGCCATTACTCCGTTTAACCACGCCTCTATTGTCCACTAAAAAGCGACAGTGATTGCCATTTAATGCCATTGTGTGACTCTCTGGTTTACTTATATGCTGTTTCCATCGAAGGGCATTCGCACTTCCCGAATCAACGAAGGGGCAGAATATGATTGAGCAAAGATTGTCAGAGCAACGTGGTGTGGGCGATCACGGCTGGCTGAATTCACGTCACACCTTCTCTTTTGCAAACTACTGGGACCCAAAACAGGCGGGCTTCTCCGATCTGCTGGTGATCAATGATGATCGTGTCGCTAAAGGACGTGGTTTTGGTGCTCATCCGCACAGCAATATGGAGATCATCTCTTATGTGCTGGAAGGCGCGCTGGAGCACAAAGACTCAATGGGCACCGGCTCGGTGATTGTTCCCGGCGATGTGCAGCTGATGAGTGCGGGCAGTGGGGTGACCCACAGTGAGTTCAACCACTCAGGTACTGACGGCGTGCATTTCCTGCAAATCTGGGTGGTGCCTGCTGAGAAGAACACGCCGCCAGGTTACCAGCAGATCTCCGTCAGCGAAGCGGATAAACGCGGTAATCTGCGACTGATCATTTCGCCAGAGGGTGAAAACGGGACGTTGCGGGTGCGTCAGGATATTCGCATCTACGCGGGATTGTTCCAGGGCGATGAGCAGCAGACGATCACGCTGCCGGACGATCGCTACGCCTATATTCATGTGGCGCGGGGCAGTGTGCGGGTCAATGGCCTGCAGTTTAAGGCCGGAGACGGCGCGCGGGTGCGTGATGAGAAAACGCTGTCGTTCAGTCACGGTGACGGGGCAGAAGTGCTGTTATTCGATCTGCGTCCTAATGAAGTGAATCATCCAACCCGTTAAAACAGAAACTGCGCGGCTTTCACCGCGCAGTTTTTTTTCATCACTGCGCGTTAAGGAACGCCAGCAGATCCTGATTCAGCTGATCCTGATGCGTTACCGCGAAACCATGCGGCGCATTGTCATAGACCTTGAGTTCAGCACCCTCAATCATCTCCGCCGCCACTTTGCCGGTGGATTCAAACGGCACGATCTGGTCGTTGCTGCCATGAATCACCAGCGTCGGCACATTCACTTTCGCTACGTCAGCACGGAAATCGGTTTCCGCAAACGCGGTAACGCAGTCCACGGTACTTTTTAGCGAGGCCAGCAGCGCGATATTCAGCGTCTGCGTCATCACGCCATCTGAAACGGTCTGTCCGGCGTTGGTGCCATAAAACGGTGTGGCGAACTCTTTGATAAACTGCGCGCGATCTTTGAGCAGACCCTCACGAATCCCCTCGAATACCGACATATCGACACCCTGCGGGTAGTCTGCCGTTTTGCCAAAGATAGGCGTAACGGCACCCAGCAGCACCAGCGCCGCGACGCGATCGCTGCCGTAACTGCCGATGTAGCGCGTAACGTCGCCGCCACCCATGGAAAAGCCCACCAGCGTCACGTTCTGCAGGTCAAGATGGGTGATCAGGTCATTAATATCCGAGGCGAAGGTATCGTAGTCGTTACCGGTCCAGGGCTGATCGGAGCGACCAAAACCACGACGGTCAAATGCAATAACCCGATAGCCGTTATCGGCCAGGAATTTCATCTGGCTGTCCCACATATCGGCATCCAGCGGCCAGCCGTGGCTGAACAACACAGGCTTACCGGTACCCCAGTCTTTGAAGTAGATTTGTGTGCCGTCGGTCGTTTTAAAGGTGCTCATGGTATTGCCCTCTGTATGACGTGATGGATAAAAAGTTGGTATTACGCCAGTCACACTGGCGCCACCAGATAGCGAACTTCGGGTGAGCTCTCGCCCTGATGAAAAGCGAAAACCCGCCGCTCTATTTTTTTATCGTTGATGGTGTAGCGCTCTTTCTGACGCAGATGCTCGACCCAGGAGCCGACCACAAACGTCTCAACGAAAATGCCGGGCTGCAGAATATCTTCATAAAGCGACCAGTTGATGGCGCCACCGCGGCGTCTGACCCGTCGCATATCCTGCATGCAGACGATAAAAGCGTGTGCATCATCAATAGTAATCCGGTATTCGTAATTCACCATAACCGGCCCGCGTTCGTGACGAATATCCAGCGCAGGTGCATTGACGCCGTCACCGATCATGTCGAGATTGAGATCGGGATCCTGATCGAGTCGCCAGCGCCAGACGGTGCTGCTGGCCAGCACCATACCCAGCGCCGCGATACAGAGCGACAGCGGAATGCTGAAGTGAGAGGCGAGCTGTCCCCAGAGTGCGCTACCTGCGGTCATGGAGCCAAAGAAGACCGTCAGATAAACCGCCAGCGCACGCGCTTTTACCCATTTCGCGGCGCTGCGCTGTGCGCCGAGATTCAGCGTCGAGAGTACCGCTATCCAGGCAAAGCCGGTAAAGAACTCAAACGCGTTCAGCAGCCAGAAGTGCCGTACAAAGGCCAGCGCCAGCATAGTCAGGGCAAAGATCAGACTGGCGAGCACCATCAGGCGATCGGAGCTCAGACGACGACGCAGACGCGGCAGCAGCACGGCACCGGTAATCGCGCCGACGCCGATGCAGGCCAGCATAATGCCGTAGCCACCGGGGCCGAGGCCGAGTTCACGACGCGCGACCAGCGGCAGCAAAGCCCAGCCTGCGCTGCCAAAAAGGAAGAACGCGAAGGTCCGCACCAGCACGTTACGCAGGACCGGTGCCGCATGCACATAGCGCAGACCGGCACGCACCGCCGGGAAGAAATGCTCCGGCGGTAGGCGCTGCACGCTCGGCTCCGCTTTCCAGCGCCAGAGCACCCAGGCGACGCCCAGCACGGACAACGCATTGAGCAGGAAAACCATCCAGGGGCCGGTGAATGAGAGGATCAGGCCGCCCAGCGCCGGACCGATAGCGCGACTGATATTAATGCCGAGCGAGTTAAGCGCAATGGCGGCCCCCAGTTCCGGTTTAGTCACCAGATCCGGCACGATCGCCTGGAAGGGCGGTGAACTCATGGCAGCACCCGCGCTCAGCAAAAAAGCAGCGCCCAGCAGCACTTCAGGTGTTACATGGCCGGTCCAGGCTAACACCGTCAGCCCGGCCGCGGCAATAAAGGTCCAGAGCTGGGAAAACAGCAGATATTTGCGGCGATCAACGATATCTGCCATCACGCCTGAGGGCAGCGCGAACAGAAACATCGGCAGACTGCTGGCTGCCTGCACCAGCGCTACGGCCAGCGGGTCGGCACTCAGCGTCAGCATGCTCCAGTTCACGCCCACATCGTTCATCCAGGAGCCGATATTGGAGACCACGGTGGCGATCCACAGCATGCGGAACACCGGCTGGCGCAACGGCTGTAGTGGTGAAAACTCACCTGAAGTCGCCTCAGGCTGTTCCTGATCGAGCTGGTGGATATCATGAACCTGTGCCATAACGTCTCCCCTGAGGTTTTGTCGCGCCGATGCGCCAGCCGCCAGGCCCGGTCAGCGCGAGCGTGGTAAAGATAATCAGCAGCAGCCAGCCGAACTGGCCTTCAGCCAGTGACCAGCCAGGGTGAACCACTAGCATCGCCACCAGCAGCACCGCGATGATCGGCAGGCAGGCCATCCGGGTTCCCCAGCCGATGATAATAAAAATCGGGCAGATGACTTCCGCTACGATCGCCGGCAACAGGCTCATCATCGGTCCCAGCCCGAAGGGATCTTCGATACGCGTCAGTTCTTCGCTGAAATGGAGAATTTTCGGCAATCCATGCACCTGCAACAGCAGCAGGCTGCCGGTCAGCCGCAGGAAGAACAGCCCCGCGTTGATACGGGGCGAAAGAGTAATAGCGCTATTCATGATTAAAACGCGAAGCAGCTGCAGCCGAGCGCGCCCCAGAAGGCGTTATCTTCGGCGACCGGCACGCTGGAACCCCGCGCAATATCATGCGAGTGTTGATGAACCCCACACGGACCGCTGCAGTGGTGGACGGCGGGCATCATACCTGCACGGCTCTGCGCAACCGGCGGGGCGCTGCGATAGTGACCCGGCACGTTAACCACTGGCGACCACTCAGGCAGGACCGGAATCGCGGGTGGCGCATCCGCGCTGAACGAACCAGCGGCATAGACAATATTGCCATCCACCACGGTCAGCACCGACTCAATGCCTTTGATTTCTTCTTCAGGGACGCTGAAGAAGTCTTTGCTCAGCACGGCCAGATCCGCCAATTGCCCGATTTTGATCTGGCCTTTTTTACCCTGTTCACTGGAGAACCAGGCGCTGCCCTGGGTCCAGAGCATCAGCGCCGTTTCACGGTCAGGGCGGGCACTGACGTCATACATCTGCATGCCGCCCACGGTGCGACCGGAAACCAGCCAGTAGAGCGCGGTCCAGGGGTTGTAGCTGGCGACGCGGGTCGCATCGGTGCCGAGTCCTACCGGAACGCCGGTCTCCAGCATTTTCTGCACCGGCGGCGTGTGGCGGGTCGCTTCGATGCCGTAGCGCTCAGCAAAATATTCACCCTGGAATGCCATACGATGCTGCACGGCAATGCCACCGCCCAGCTCTTTAATACGATCAATATTGCGCTGGGTGATCGTTTCCGCATGGTCAAAGAACCAGTGCAGATTATTGAACGGGATATCGCGATTCACTTTTTCGAATACATCCAGCATCCGGCTGATCGACTCGTCATAAGTCGCATGCAGGCGGAATGGCCAGCGATGCTCCACCAGATGCCGCACCACGCGCTCCAGCTCATCTTCCATACCGGGCGACAGGTCGGGACGCGGCTCCAGGAAATCTTCGAAGTCAGCAGCCGAGAAGACCAGCATTTCACCTGCGCCGTTGTGACGGAAATAGTCGCTGCCCTGGCCTGGCGTCAGCATGTCCGTCCACTTCTCAAAATCTTCCAGTTCATGCCCCGGACGCTGCGTGAAGAGGTTATAGGCGATACGCAGCGTCATCTGTTTTTTCTGATGCAGCTCAGCGATCACTTCATAATCTTCGGGATAGTTCTGGAAGCCGCCACCGGCGTCAATTGCGCTGGTCAGGCCCAGACGGTTCAGCTCGCGCATAAACTGGCGGGTGGAGTTGATCTGCTGTTCCAGCGGCAGCTTCGGGCCTTTCGCCAGCGTGGCGTAGAGGATCATCGCATTGGGACGGGCAATCAGCAGGCCGGTGGGATTGCCGTTACTATCGCGCTGGATTTCACCCCCTGGCGGGTTCGGCGTCTCTTTGGTATAGCCGACCACTTTCAGTGCGGCGCGGTTGAGCAGGGCGCGGTCATAAAGGTGCAGCAGGAAAACCGGTGTGTCAGGGGCCGCTTCGTTGATCTCATCCAGCGTCGGCATCCGGCGCTCGGCAAACTGGAACTCGGTCCAGCCACCGACGACACGTACCCACTGCGGTGACGGGGTACGCAGCGCCTGTGCTTTCAGCATCCGCAGCGCATCGGCCACCGACGGTACACCTTCCCAGCGCAGCTCAAGGTTGTAGTTCAGCCCGCCGCGGATCAGATGCAGGTGTGAATCGTTCAGGCCCGGCACGGCGGTGTGGCCTTTTAGATCGATCACTTTGGTGCCGTCACAGTGATACTCCATCGCCTCTGCCAGCGTACCGACCGCAACAAATTTGCCATCACGAATTGCCACGGCTTCTGCGACCGGATTGCTGCGGTCAACAGTATGAAATTTGCCATGGGTCAGTATCAGTTCAGCTTTACCCAGCGTAACCATAGTTCCTCCTCAACGGGGTTGTCCGACTCAGCGCGGGACAGGAAGTGCCGCAATAAGCAGGGCACGAATAAGCCGGATTATGGTGAGCGGGCTGAGGGATCGTCTAGTTATACAGAGGGATACCTATACCTTCGTATAGTTATACGCAGAGATAATAGTTTGCCGTGGCGCGTCGCCCTACACTTCGACCAGACAGCCAGCAGCAGGACAACAAACCTGCCCTGACCGTATTTTTGCTCCGCGCCGGTTGGCGGAAATTCCGTTACTTAACCTCTATGGGTGAACGCATGTCCAACGCAAAGCTTGAAGTCCTCACGCCACATAACAGCCAGATTATCTTCATCGACCAGCAGCCGCAGATGGCCTTTGGCGTGCAGTCGATTGACCGTCAGGTGCTGAAAAACAACACCGTTGCGCTGGCGAAGGCGGCAAAAGTCTTCGATATCCCGACCATCATTACCACGGTCGAAACCGAAAGCTTCTCCGGTCATACCTATCCGGAGCTGCTGGATGTCTTCCCTGGTCAGGATATCCTGGAGCGCAGCTCGATGAACTCCTGGGATGACCAGAAAGTGCGTGATGCCCTGGCGGTGAACGGCAGGAAAAAAGTGGTGGTGTCGGGACTCTGGACAGAGGTTTGTAACAACAGCTTTGCCCTGTGCGCGATGCTGGAAGGCGACTACGAAATCTATATGGTGGCCGACGCGTCAGGCGGTACCACCAAAGAAGCGCACGACTACGCGATGCAGCGCATGATCCAGGCGGGAGTGGTGCCGGTGACCTGGCAGCAGGTGATGCTGGAGTGGCAGCGTGACTGGGCCAACCGTGACACTTACGATGCGGTGATGAACATCGCTAAAGAGCATTCAGGTGCCTATGGCATTGGTGTGGATTACGCCTACACCATGGTGCATAAGGCACCGTCTCGTCAGAAAAGTGAACACCGTACTCTGGCACCGGTTCACGCGCCGGTCCGCTAAGGGTCGCTCTGCTGATCGGCACGTGCTGCCGGTCAGCAGACGGGCATCACAGGAGTCCGGTCATGAATCCTTTACTTCTTTCCCTGGCGGCAGGGGTGCTGATTGGCGTGCTGTACGGCCTGCTTAAGGTCCGTTCACCCGCTCCGCCTGCGATTGCGCTGGTAGGCCTGCTAGGAATGTTACTGGGCGGGGCGCTGGTGCAGGCGATGATACCCGCGGCGCATGCGACCGTCCTGCATTCGCTCAGCGATCAGCCTGAAACACACCCGTTGCGGATAAGCTGAACATGTTGAAATCCTACATTATTTCTCTCACGGTGGGCCTGCTTGCCGGGGTAATCTATGCGCTGATTAACGTTAACTCTCCGGCTCCGCCTATTATTGCTCTGGTGGGGCTGTTCGGCATGCTGGTGGGTGAACAGGTCATTCCGCTGGCTAAACGTCTGCTTCGCCGTCAGCCGGTGACGCTGAAGTGGTTTCGCCATGAGTGTGTGCCAAAAATCAGTGGGACACCGCCACCCGATGGCGATAACACCCCTTAAGTCCTCGCGTACCGCACAGTGAGGCGTTCCGGAGAATAACGGCATGGCGCTGTCACAGCGTATTATCATTGTTGATGATGAACGCGCGGTCCGCAGTGGACTGAGCAATCTGTTGCACTCAGACGGCTACCCGACACGCTTATATGAGTCCGGTGAGGCGCTCCTGAGCGATGACGATGCCCTTTCAGAGGCGGGCATGCTGATTATTGATGTCGGACTCAAGGGCATGTCCGGCTTTGAGCTGTTTGTTCTGCTAAAACAGCAGACAGAACTGCCCCCGGTCATCTTTATTTCGGCAGACCTGGATGACACCACCCTGTGGTATGCCATCGCCCTGGGCGCGGTCACGTTTTTGCGAAAGCCCATTGATGTTGATACGCTGCTGACACTGATCCGTTGCGAGTTATCCAGGGGAGAAGCCCGCTGATGAGCATGCTTTCGGTTAATGTCCAGGAAAATGACGACGCAGGGATCGCGATTGACCATTTCGACACGCTGACGCCGCTGGCGCAGGATGGCTGTCTGCTCTGGATGCTGGCGCGCTGTCAGTCTGGTGAATCCATGATTATCGCCACCAGTCAAAGTGACGACGTCACCTTTCAGGCGACGCAGCGGCTCAAAAATGAGCGTGCGCTGGCAGGCTATCTTTCACCGCGCTGGGCAATCACCGCGACCAGCACCACCCGTTATCACAATCGTTATGCCCTGATTTATCCTTCGTTTCCGTTTCGTACTCTGGCTCACAATCTCGCCACGCCACCTGAACACATCGCCGACTTTCTGCAGGTTGCGTTGCAGCTTTGCTACACGCTCGGTCAGGCGCATCATCAGGGCATCGTGCATGGCGATATCAAGCCGGGCCACTTTTTTGTGACTGACGAGGGGCGCTTTCGCCTGGGCGGGTTTGGACTGGCCTCGCTGGCCGCGCAGTCGGCGGACAAAACCAGTCTGCGCGCTTCAGGCGGTACGCTGGCCTATATGTCTCCTGAGCATACCGGTCGCACGCCGCATCCGGTCAGCAGCCTCAGCGATCTCTATAGCCTGGGTGTCGTGCTGTATGAGTACCTGACCGGCAGACTGCCATTTGGCTCACCCGACGCGGGTGAAGCAGAGTGGATTCATCATCACATCGCTACCGCACCCCGGCCCGCCGATCAGGTCAGAGACGATGTGCCGACGATGCTCTCGGTGATTCTTTTGCGTCTGCTGGCAAAGTCGCCCGCAGAGGGATATCAGACCGTGCAGGGACTGATAGCCGATCTGCGCCGCTGTCAGGCGACCCTCACTGCCGAAAACACCATTGCACCGTTTACGCCCGGTCTGCAGGAGCGGTTCAGCAGCAGTTTCCGCCCCGAGACGCTGTTCACACACCACCCGCAGGCGCGCGCATTACTGACCACGCTGGAGGCGGTCAACCGCAGCGGCACGCAGAGTCTGGTGATGCTCAGCGGGGCGCCCGGTTCCGGGAAATCTGCCATCATCGCCTCTGCACTGAAAAACCTGCAGCTCCGACAGATTCTTCTGGCCGCCAGCAAGGCCGATCAGCATTCGCCTGCCGCCCCCTATGCCGCAATCGCCTCCGCGTTTCGTACGGTCACGCTCTATCTGCTGGGTTTGTCCGCTCCGGAAGTCAGCAAATGGCGGGGGCGACTGCTGCGGTTACTGGGCGGATATACCGATTTAGCCATTGAGTTGGTGCCTGAATTAAAACAGCTGCTGAATATCCGGACACTACCGCCCGTGGTGCGCCACGCCCCGGACGCCCGCGAGCAGTTTAACCAGATGGCGTGTGCGCTGATTGAGGCTTTTGCCACGCCGGGTCGCCCGCTGGTGATGCTGATTGATGATGTTCACTGGGCAGATAATGCCACGCTGCAACTGCTGGAAACGCTGATCACTCGTAGTGAACATCTGCCTTTTATGCTGGTGCTCGCTTTCCGGGAGGGCGAATCGATGCCCTGTCCGATGATTGCCGGTTTTCTGCTGCGGTTCAGAGAATCCGCGGCGCGGCTTGTGGCGCTGACGCCGCAGCCGCTCAGCGTGAAAAGCATTGGCCGCTGGCTGGCGGGGAGGCTGCATACCCGTCCCGGTGGCCATCGCGAACTGGCACAGATTATTTTCGACAAAACCGGCGGTAATCCGCTCTCTGTGCAGGAGTTCTTTCGTCAGGCGGTGGACGATGGGGACATTTACTTTCGTCAGAACCCGCTTAAATGGCATTACGACAGCCAGGCACTGATTGCCCGTCAGTACACCGACAACGTGGCGACGCTGGTGCTGAATCAGCTGGTACGGATGCCGGAGATAACGCGGCAGTTGCTGGGCGATCTGGCCTGCCTGGGCGCCAGCGGCGAACTGTCGATGATAAGTCATATCAGCGGAACGCCTGTTACACGGCTTCAGCAGCAGCTTGAACCGGCCGTCAGTGGCCGTTTTATCACCCTGACGGGCGGCAACTATGCCTTTACCCACGACCGTGTTCACAACGCGGCATTTTTACTGCCCGATCGCCGGCAGCAACAGCATCTTCACCAGCAGGCGGCGGCCTGGCTGTCAGCTGCGGTGGTGACGGCGGATAACAGTGAAACACTGTTCCGCGCGGTTTATCACATTGGCATGATTGCTGAACTGCCGCTGAGTGTCGCAGAGCGTGAGCGTTATTATCCGCTCTGTCTGCGCGCGGCACAGGGGGCTAAGCGTGCCGGGGACTACCTCTCGGCGCTGCGCTATCTGCGCACCGCCCAGCGGCTTAGCCAGCGAATGGTCACCGGTAATGACTTTATGCTGGGTCTTGATGAGGCAGAGTGCGAGTTTCTGCACGGTAATCTCAGCAACGCACAATCGCTCTGTACCCGACTGCTGCGTGAGCCTGGCACACTCAGTGAAAAATCCAGGGCTGCCTGTCTCTCTGCTGAAATTCATATGCGCCAGTCTGACAATCATCTGGCGCTGGAAACCGCACTCGCCTGGCTGGCGGTCTTTGGTGAGCATTTCAACCGCAATCCGGAAGACACGGACATCGACGCTGCCTGGCTGTCGCTCAGGAAGCGCATCGGCGACTCCCCGCAAGCAGCTTTTTCACGGCTGCCGCTGAACAACAATGCCGAAACGGAGTCGGTGCTGAACCTGATGGCCAGCACCATTTTTGTTTCCGCCTACGACTGCCCGCAACTGCATCTGATGCTGGTCTGCCGGATGCTGGAGATGACGCTGGACCAGGGCATGACAGGGGCTTCTGCGTTTGGTCTCGCCTGGTTCAGCGTACTGACTGGCGACCGCTATCAGGCCTGGCAGTTTAGCTATGCCTGTGGCCGTGTGGCGCGTGAGCTGGTGGAAGAGCATAACTTTATCCGCTACAAAGCACGCACGCTGCTGCCACTGGATCAGGTCGGGATCTGGACACAGCCGCTGGAGGTCGCCGTGGAGTGTGCCCGCGAAAGCTTTCGCGTGGCGGTGATGCATGGCGACCGCTCTTTTGCCTGCCTCTCGCTGCGTCATCAGATCATGAACACGCTGACACGCGGCGATCACCTTGAGTCGGTGCAGACCTCCATTGAGCGTGGACTCGCGTTTACCCGCAAATCCTATTATCCGGATGTCGAGAACGTGCTGGTGATGCAGAAGCAACTGGTGATGCAACTGCGTAACAGCAATGGATTCAGGGCAAAGGATCGCGTCGCCTCTTTGCCGCTGGTGGCGGGCAGTGAGCCGGGGCCGATATCCGGCCCTAAAGCGATGGTGCGGTTCTGGGCCGGACTTTATCGGGGAATGGCGCATTTTTTTGCGGCTGAATACCGGGAGGCGCTGCGCTGTTTTGAGGCGGTTCGTCCGCTGATTAGCGCAGTGCCCGCTTATATCTATCTGATGGATTTTCATTTCTACAGCGCATTGTCACTGAGTCACCAGCCTGAAGCGGCTGACAGCAATGCGCTGCACGGCCATCTCGATAAATTTGCTGACTGGACTGACCTCAACCCCGCTCTGTTTGCAGACAAATATGCTCTGCTCAGGGCCGAGTGTGCGCGTCTTGATGGCAACACGGGCGAAGCGCTGCAGCAGTATGAACGGGCCATTCGTCTCTCCAGACAGGCGGGCTATCTGCACATTCATGCGCTGGCGAATCAGCTGGCAGGCCGCTGTTATAAGGCTTTGCAGCTGGATACCGCAGCAGATGCGTACATTAAAGCTGCAACAGGAAGCTGGGAAAACTGGGGGGCGCAGGCGATGGTGCGCCAGCTGGAGCAGCGCTATCCGCATCTGTCTGCGCCGCTGCAAAACAGCGCGTTGGCGACGATTCCGTTTACCCAGGATGCCGCGTTCTATGACATGGAGAGCGTGCTGACCGCCGTGCGGGCCCTGACGGAGGAGATCAACCTTGATCGGTTGATACATACCCTGATGCGCATGCTGCTGGAACGGGCCGGTGCTCAGCGCTGTCGGCTCATACGGATTCTGGATGGCAATCTGCCGGAGATGCAGGCCTGGGCAGAGAGCATGGCGGAGGGGGTACGGGTGCAGATCGTCAAAGAGCGGCCTCTCGCGACCGACCTGCCTTTATCCGTGCTGTCAGCGGTGATCCGTACCGGTCAGGAGATACGCACCGGCAAGCCGGAGGCGTTCAGTCCGTTCAGCCAGGATCCCTATCTGGTGGCTTCGGGCGCAGCGGTGTTGTGTGTCCCGATGTTCAGGCAGGCCAACATGGTCGGGGTGCTCTATCTGGAGAATCGCCTGATGCCTGACGCGTTTACAGCTGAGCACTCCCACATCGTGAAAACCCTGAGTGCGCAGGCGGCCGTATCCCTGGAAAACGCACGGCTCTACGCGGAGCTGCTGGAGGAGAACACGCATCGGCGGCGGGTTGAGAGGCAGCTGCGAGCCAGCAAGACCTCGCTGATGCTCGGTGAGAAGATCAGCCATACCGGTACCTGGCGCTGGGAAGTGACAGAGGACATGATGATGGTCTCTGAAGAATATGGCCGTATTCTTGGCCTGCCAGCTGAACAAAAAGGGCTGTCGATGGCAGATTTTCTGACCCGCGTTCATCCCGATGATCATGCGTGCATCAGTGAACTGGTCACGCTTAGCGTCAGCCAGGGGCGCAGTATGCAGGCTGAGTTCCGTGTGCTCCGGCCGGATGGGGAATGCCGCTATATCAAGGGCATCGGCGAACCAGTGGACAATTTCCCCGAGGTGAAAGAGTATTTCGGCACCATTTCGGATATCACCTTACAGCGCCAGGCAGAAGATACCGCGCGTATGGCGCAGGCGGACCTGGCTCGGGTCACCCGTGCCACCACCGTCGGGCAGCTGACCGCTTCCATCGCCCATGAAATTAACCAGCCGCTGATGTCAATTGTGGCAAACGCCGGTGCCAGCCTGCGCTGGTTAAGGCGTGAGCCGTTGATGCTGGAGAATGCCAGCAGCAGTCTGAACGAGATTATTAAAGAGGGTAAACGTGCTGGAGAGATTATTCGTGGTCTGCAGGCGCTGACCCGCAATCATGAACCGAGCTTCGCGCCGGAAAACCTGCATCTGATCGCCCGTGATATTCTGGCGCTCTCCCGGATCGAGCTGGAACGGCGGGGCATTTCACTGGAACTGAAACTCAGGGCGGCCAGGGCAGATATTTTCTGCGACCGCGTTCAGATTCAGCAGGTGCTGCTCAATCTGGTCATCAACGCTATCGATGCCATGTCCGATGATTTACCGCGCGCGGCCCTGCTGCGCCTCACCTCCGAGAATCCTACGGCTGACACGCTGCGATTTGAGGTGCTGGATAGCGGTTGTGGATTGCCTGATGGCGTGCGTGAACGGATCTTTGAGTCGTTCTACACCACCAAGAAAAGCGGCATGGGTATGGGACTAACCATCTGTAAAGGGATCATCAAAAAGCATTGCGGAGAGTTAGGCGCAGATAACCGGCCGGAAGGCGGCAGCCGTTTCTGGTTTACGCTGCCACTGGAATAAGCGTGCGGGCCAGCTTTAGAAGCTGGCCTTAGCGACGGCGGGTATGATCAATATTGAGCCGCTCAGCCGCACGCACCAGATCGGTCAGCGAGCGCGCATTCATCTTCTCCATCACCCGCCGCTTGTGGACTTTAGCCGTAATTTCACTGACGCCCATTTCGGCGGCAATCTGCTTATTCAGCAGGCCACTAATCGCCAGCAGCATCACCTCGCTTTCACGCGGCGTCAGGGTCTGGTGTCGCTGGAATATTTCCCGCCGCTCCTCAGAGGAGGCCATATTCTCTTCAGCGATGCGCAACGCTTCCGCTACCGCCTGCAACATACGATCGGGATCTACCGGTTTAGTCAGAAACTCATAAGCGCCGGTTTTCATCGCCCGCACTGTGACCGGAATGGTCCCGAAGCCGGTTAAAAAGATGGTGGGGATCGTGTAACCGCGATCAAGCAACGCCTGTGCGACATCGAATCCATCTGCGCCGGGCAGATTAATATCGAGAATCAGGCAACAGGGAAGGGGAGGCATTGCATGAGTCAGAAAATCATCAGCCGATGAAAAAGAGATAACCGTGTAATCGTCGGCGCTGAGCAGATTACGCAATGCTGAAGTTACAGCAGCGTCGTCGTCAACAATATATACGATGGGATTCATAGGGACCTCAATCCAGCCAGGGATTTACTGATAATTTAATTAAACATGATGTGTAAAGAGGCCCTGAACAGTGAGCATCCGGCAGGGTCAACAGGATGTTACCATAACAGTTATCATTATCATCTTATAATTAACAGCATGTTAAAAATCAGATAAATTACTGATAGATATGATTAAATCGTGAGCGTTATTCTGTAGGCTGAGCGTCGTCATTCCGATCTGATGGGTATTGGTCTGTAATCTGAGCGCCATATTTCTGCAATCAACAGAGCGTTTCCTTGCGGCCAGCAGAATAGTGATCGCTATTCGCTGAAATAGTCCATAAAACTGCTCACTGGATTAAATATTCCACGCTTTTTTAATGCCGTAATAAGTTCGTGCCAGTGCTTAATTCATCTCTGGAATAAGCGGCACGGTAACGAGCAATCAGTGGTTAACGTACTCCAGAGTGAACAGTGCTGCGATGTACGCGTGATACCAAAAAAAGGGTTCCTGCCCACACGTAGTAGTTACAACATACATAAGTATTTTTATTAAACCCGACGTTTGGCAGCCGGTTGTTCATCGCTTAGCAGCATAAGACTTCTTTTTTGTCGTTCCCGCCAGGCAGTCGTAAAAACCCCCTGATTTCATCCGGTAAGAAGTCATTACATTTTAAAAAAGCCTTAACTGTCAGCGATTAACCTCAATAAGCGTAGCGGTATTCATGGCGCGGCTGATAATACTCACTACGCTTTGAAGACAACCCTTTAATTTCGGGGATATTTTTCCAGCCCAGTGCTATCCGCCCTGTCGTCATGAGGCTCATATGAGTGAAAATTACTGCACCATTGTTTTCAATGGTGAACGGTTAGAAGGGTTAGCTGATCAACCGCTTATCGATTTTCTGGATGCTCACGGGAAAAAACTGCCTCATGTCTGTTATCACCCGGCGTTAACGCCGCTACAAAGCTGTGATGTCTGTTGGGTCGATGCCAATGGCGAGCGGGTTCGCGGCTGCACGCTTCGTACCGAAGAGGGTCTGACGGTCCGGAGCGAGGGCAGTGCGCTGAAAGCCGCGCAGCAGGAGGGCATGGATCGGCTGCTTAATCGTCATGAGCTTTACTGCACCGTCTGCGAACACAATACCGGTGACTGTACGCTGCATAACGCAGTAGCCGATATGCACATTCCGATTCAGTACTATCCTCATCAGCCCAAGCCTTACGCGAAAGATCACTCCAATCCGTTTTACACCTACGACCCTGATCAGTGCATCTTATGCGGTCGCTGTGTCGAGGCATGCCAGAATGTCGAGGTCAACGAGACGCTCTCCATTGACTACACTCAGGCGCATCCACGCGTGTTGTGGGATGGCGGCACAGAAATTGCCGGTTCCAGCTGCGTCAGCTGTGGGCACTGTGTTACAGTCTGCCCGTGCAATGCACTGCTGGAAAAAACCATGCAGCCCGATGCGGGACCGTTTACCGCCATGGATGAAGGGCTGAAGCGTCCGCTTATCGACTTTGTGAAAACGCTGGAAAACAGTATCGGCATGGAGCCGATTACCGGCGTATCAAAAATTGACGTGGCGCTGCGTCAGTCTGAAATCAAACGCACCAAAACGGTCTGCACCTACTGTGGTGTGGGCTGCAGCTTTGAAATCTGGACCCGCGATCGTCATATCCTGAAAGTACAGCCGGTTGCCGAAGCGCCAGCCAATGGCATCTCCACCTGTGTTAAAGGCAAATTTGGCTGGGATTTCGTCAACAGTCCTGAACGCCTGACAACGCCGCTGATTCGCGAGAGTGGCCGCTTCCGGCCTGCCAGCTGGGATGAGGCATTACAGCGGGTTGCTGATGGATTACGTGGCGTTGCGCAGAACTATGGCGGTGACGCGATAGGCTTTATCGGCTCCAGCAAGGCGAGTAATGAAGAAGCCTATCTGACCCAGAAAATCGCCCGCTTAATCTTCGGCACAAACAATGTCGATAACTCTTCCCGCTATTGTCAGAACCCAGCCACAGAAGGGCTGTTCCGCACCGTAGGTTACGGCGGCGATGCCGGAACGATTGAGGATCTGCAGCAGACCGATTTGATTGTGCTGGTCGGCAGCAATCTCTCCGAGAACCATCCGGTTATTGCTTCGCACATCAAACAGAGCCATAAACATCAAGGTCAGAAACTGCTGGTTGTCGATCCGCGCCGTCACGAAATGGCGGAACGGGCTGACTGCTATCTGCGCATCCGGCCTGGCACTGATCTCGTCTGGGCCTCGGCGATGGCGAAATATATGTTCGATCACGGTTATGCCGATGACGCGTTTCTGGCACAGCGTGTTAATCAGGTTGAAGAGTACCGCGCCTCGCTCGATGCCTTTACGCTCCACTATGCCAGCGAAATCTGCGGCCTGAGCGAAGCCGAACTCACAGAGGCGGCGGAGATGATCGGCCAGGCGGGCAGCGCCTGTATCTTGTGGGCGATGGGGATTACCCAGCACAGCCACGGGGCTGACACCAGTACGGCGCTGTCGAACCTGCTGCTGGTCACCGGCAACTATGGACGGCCTGGCACCGGCGGCTACCCGATGCGTGGACATAATAACGTGCAGGGTGCCAGCGACTTCGGCTGCCTGAGCAACCTCTATCCCGGCTATGAAAAAGTCACTGACGATGCGGTGCGGGAAAAATGGGCGCGTGCATGGGGCGTCTCTTTTGATGCACTCTCTGACAAGCCCGGCGCGGATAACTTCAAAATGGTGCAGGAGGCGGGTGAAGGCAAAATTCGCGCAATGTACATCACCGGCGAAGAGACCGCGTTTGCCGATGCAGATTCAGATAACGTGCATGCCGCCTTCAGCAGGCTGGAGTTTATGGTGGTTCAGGACATTTTCATGTCACGTACGGCTGAATTTGCCGATGTGGTATTGCCCGGCGCGCCAAGCGTGGAGAAAGAGGGCACCTTTGTAAACACCGAGCGGCGCATTCAGCACTTCTCGCCTGCCATGAAACCGCTGGGCGACTGTCGTCCAGACTGGCAAATCTTCACCGATCTCGCCGCGCGCCTCGGTCACCCGTGGCATTACCCGAATCCGGGCGCGATCATGGCGGAAGCGGCGAACATTGCAGATATTTTCGCTGGCGTCAGCTATGAGCAACTGGTCGGCTGGCAGTCGCAGCTCTGGCCGGTCAATGCTGCAGGTGAAAGCACGCCACGTCTCTACACGGAACGGTTCAATTTTCCGGATGGCAAAGCCCGGCTTTATCCGCTGAGCTGGCAGCCACCTGCTGAGCAGGAGGACGCAGAGTACAATCTGCTGCTGAATAACGGCAGGATGCTGGAGCATTTCCAGTCGATGAACCAGACCGGGCAGGGTGGCCGCATGATGTCGCTGTCGCCTAATGCCTTTGTTGAGATCTCACCGGAACTGGCTGCCTCGCGCGCGCTGACCGAAGGAGAATGGGTGCGCATTACCTCAAGGCGCGGCTCGATGGATGTCCCGGTTGTTATCACCGGGCGCGTAGCGGGTAACGTGCTGTTTATGCCGATTCATCATGGTAAGGATGGCGTCAACGCACTCACTGGCGAACATCACGATCCCGACGTCAGCACACCGGCTTATAAAGAGCTTGCCGTGAACATGAAGCGAATCGAACGGCGGACGCAGCGCAATCCGTTGCCGCTACATAACTTCCGTTACGGCAGTCGTACCCCGCTGGACCATCTGCCGATTGAACAAAAATGGCAGCAGGCAGGCTACCGTGAACCGCCTGAACACGTAGACAAACCGGAGAAATTTTAATGGCAGAACGGATGAAATATCAGGTCACGCCGACACGCACCGAGCCGACCGCCCGCGAGGAGATGGATGATCTGCTTGAAAATCTCCACCAGCATGGCTTTCTGCGGCTGGCGAACGATCTGGTTAAGTCAAACAGTGAGGTGGGGAAAATTCTGGTCTCAGGTCTTAATCAGCCCGGTACCCAGAACGCGCTTCAGAATCTTTCGCTGCTGATGATGACGCTGGGCAGCGTGCCACCAGAGCGATTTAATCATCTGCTGCTGGCGGTTCGTGATGCCGCGATGGCAGTCAAACCGGCGCGCGATGAAGCGCGTCAGGACAAAGCCGCGCCGGGCATCCGCGGCATTATCCGGTTACTTAATGACGAGGATCTCTGGCGCGGGCTGCGGCCGATCTTCGCCGCGCTGGAGGCCTTCTCACAGCAGATTGACCGTGAAGAGCAGAAGCCAATTACCCGCTTCAGTGGCAAGCCCACCCGCGAGTAATTTAGCCTGCGATCGTTCAGGATTGTGTGGGGGTGTAGATCAGATGACCGGCTACACCGCCTGCGCCACCATCTTTAGGGTGGTTGATGCCATCGGAAACCGGCACGTCGGTAAAATCGAAGGGTGAAATTCCCTCAAGACAGGCAACGTTAACCCCAAACTGATCGGGCTGCGAGCGGCTCTGGTGAAAGGTATAAATGCCGCAGACGGAGCAGAAGTAGTGGCCCACCTCTTTGCTGTTGAAGCGATACTGTGTGAGCTGTGCTTCACCCTGCGTCAGCTCGACCTTTGTCGCAAATACCACCACCGCGCCGCGCATCCGACAAAACGAGCAGTTGCAGCGGCGCACGGTGTTGAATCCATCCTTCAGCGTTACCCGGTATGCCACTGCGCCGCAGTGGCATTGCGCTGTCATTTCAGTTTGCATCGCGATCTCCTTTGTCATTTAACCCGCCAGCTTTCAGCCTACGCCAAAGCCGGAGGTTTGGCAGCAACGGGTACGGCGTTGTCGATAATTCAGACAGAAAGTGTCCTCCTTCTGATCTGGATCGAAGTAAAAAGGGTTCGATTGTGAAAGGGTGCGGGCTGACTATTCATACCTCTAACCGTTTAACAAGGAGCATTAACAATGATGGAGTCATCAACCCACCAGCTGCGCGAAGGCATCGTGCTGACGCTGCGTCAGCCTGAAAAAGCCACTCAATCTCCGGTGATTATTCTTTGTCACGGCTTTTGCGGAATCCGGGAGATTTTACTGCCTGCGTTCGCTGAGGCATTCACCCAGGCGGGTTACGCCACCGTGACTTTCGATTATCGTGGTTTCGGTGACAGTGAAGGCGAGCGGGGCCGTCTGGTGCCGACAATGCAGATTGATGACATTCTTACGGTCATCGCGTGGGTCAAACAGCAACCGGCGCTGGATCCTGACAGGATCGGCTTATGGGGGACTTCCTTTGGTGGTTGTCACGTCTTTGGTGCAGCAGCCAACAACCCGGATGTGAAATGTGTTGTCAGTCAGCTGGCTTTTGCGGATGGCGAAGCGATCGTAACCGGGCAAATGGACGCGACAGAAAAGGCGGGCTTTATGGCTACGCTGGAGAAAATGGATCAAAAGCGCCAGAGCAGCGGCAAGGAGATGTTTGTTGCTATCACGCGCGTGCTGAATGATGACGAATCAAAAGCGTTCTTTAAGGAGAACCGGCATCAGCACCCGAAAATGGACATCAAAATTCCGTTTTTAACTTCAGAGAAACCTTGCTTTACAAGCCAGCCGTGAATGCTGCAAAGGTCACCTGTCCGACGCTGATCGTGGTCGCCGGTCAGGATAGCGTGAACCCGCCGGAGCAGGGGTGCGCACTGTTTGAGGCTGTCGCTGCGAAGGACAAACAGCTCTTTATGGCCGAAGAGGCCCGTCATTACGATATTTACAGCGGTCAGCACTTCGCGTCAGTCATTAAGGTGCAGACGGCGTGGTTTGCGGCGCATGTGTGACCCACTTTTCACAAAATAACAGGCTCGCTCTTATGTGGTTTTCGCTGATCTGTTTCGCGAGCCGGGTAAGAGCGAGCTAATTTATTTCGTGCTGAGCATTGCGCAGGTTCAGACCGTGATAAGCGTGATCTCTTCAGCCGCAAAGGCTTCAAGCAGGGTTTTATCGAGTTTCTCTTCCACCACCAGCGTTGAAATGTCACGGCATTTCGCCACGCTGAACCGCGCCACAGCGGGGATTTTATCCGCGGTCAGCCCGACAATAATCTGATTGCTCTGGGCCATGGCGACTTTCTTGAATTCACAATCCGCATAGTTAAAACCGGTCAGCCCGGCTTCAGGGCTCATGGCGCAGCCGCCAATAAACGCCTGATCGAAAAGTATCCCCTGAATCTGGTTAATCGCGGTTTGCCCGACTGCGCCGCCGGTGCTCTTTTGTATCTGCCCGCCCAGCAGGATCACCTCTGCGACAGGATGATTGATCAACAGCGCGGCGATATCGGGCGCATTGGTGACAACGGTCAGACTCAGCTCAGGCGGAAGCGCCTTTGCCAGCGCCAGATTGGTGGTGCCGGTATCAATAAAAATACAGCTGCTGGCTTTCACCAGACTGGCACAGCGCTGCGCGATCAGGGCTTTTGCTGCGTGATCGTGCTCTTTTCGGCTGATAAACGTGCCTGCGTCCTGCAACTGCAAAACTGCGCCGCCATACACTTTTTTGCATAAGCCCTCTTTACTGAGTTCATGCAGATCGCGGCGGATCGTGTGCTCAGACACTGCCATCTGCCGGGCCAGATCCACGCAGACCACGCGACCATTCTGCTGCAGGATCTCACGAATCAGGGCTTGCCGCTGCTGCGGGAAAGCTGCATAATCGAGCATGTAAACTCCAGAGTGTTCATGAACGCGCTATAGTGAGCATGATCGTTCACGGACAGGCTGGGTGTCAATAGCGGCTAATCGATACGCTTACTTGTCTCTCCAGCATTTACTTAAGGATCGCAATGGCTAATAACGTCTCATCCGCTCAGGCAACACGCATCATCTTTTTTCTGGCTGGATTTATTACTGCGACCTGGGCCGTGATTGTGCCTTTCGCGCGTGCTAATACCGGCGTTAATGAAGCACAGCTGGGCACGTTACTGCTCTGTCTGGGCGTCGGTGCATTAATTGCAATGCCAGTGACGGGCTGGCTCACCAGCCGCTTTGGCTGTCGCCGGGTGATCCTGGTTGCCATTGCGCTGATCGTTATCAGTACACCCTGGCTGGCAGTACTCAGCAATCCGCTGCTGCTGGCTCTGGCATTGCTGGTTTTTGGCATCGGCATCGGGGTCACCGACTGTGCCATGAACATTCAGGCGATCCTGGTGGAAAAGCAGACTGCAAAACCGGTGATGTCCGGCTTTCACGGCATGTACAGCGTGGGCGGCATTGCGGGTGCTGGCTTTATGACGTTGCTGCTGGCGATGGGTTTTAGCGTGCTGACCGGCTGCTTACTCGCGGTAGCGGCGGTGATTATCATGGCGCTGGTCAGCGTATCGGGTTTACTGACTTACGCTAATCCCGCTGAAGGCCCGGTGTTTGCGGTTCCGCGTGGCAGCGTACTGATTATCGGCATCATCTGCTTTGCAGTCTTCCTGACCGAAGGCACCGTGCTGGACTGGAGTGCGGTCTATCTGACTGATGTCCGGGCCATTCCGGTCTCACTGGGTGGGCTGGGGTATACCTGCTTTGCCATTGCGATGACGGTGGCGCGCCTGACCGGCGATCGCATCATCTCGTCGCTGGGTCGTCTGCCTGTGGTGCTGGGTGGTGCACTGGTTGCCGCAGCAGGCATGGCGATGGTGACCTTTATCGCCTCCTGGCCGCTGTCACTATTGGGTTACACCCTGGTCGGTGCAGGCTGCGCCAATATCGTGCCGGTGATGTTCTCCGCTGCCGGACGTCAGACGGTGATGCCGCAGGCGGTCGCCATACCGGCTATTACCACGCTCGGCTATCTGGGCGTGCTGAGCGGGCCCGCCGTCATTGGCTACGTGGCGCATTACACCCATCTGGGTTTCTCATTTTCACTGATCATGGCGCTGATGCTGGTCGTCGGCGCGGTTTCTCTTACCCTTAATCTGGGCCACATTACTGCAAATGAAAACAGATGAAAATTGCCCACGTTGCACTCTGGACACGTCACCTTGAGGCGCAGCAGCAATTCTGGCGCGAGTGGTTTAACGCGGAGAGCAATGCGCGCTATCAAAGCCGGAACCGTCCTGGCTTCGCCTCCTTCTTTATGCAACTGGAGCAGGGCGCAACCATTGAGCTGATGACCCTGCCCGATTTGGCAGAGGGGCAGCCGGGCAGGGAAGTCACTGGCTGGGCACACATAGCAATAAGCGTCGGTGATGAGCTGCAGGTCGATGAGATGGCCGCCAGAGCGGCAGAAAAGGGGATTCTGGTCGCGGCACCGCGCCGCACGGGCGACGGCTATTATGAAGCGATTATTCGCGATCCGGATGGAAACCTGATTGAGCTGATCGCAGAGTAATTAAAAAGCCATTATGCGCCCAGTCGGACCCAGCGGCGTCCTGCCAGCACCGTCAGCACCACAATGGTGATGCCTGCCGCAAGATGCATGGAAAAATCGAGCATATGCAGATGGGTGTCATGGCACAGCGACAGCAACATCGATGAGGTAAACGCACTGCCACAGCCGCTCAGCGCCAGGCTGCGCGCGGGATAGAGCGAACGGGTGCGTTTCAGGGCGATCACGGACATCAGCATCATCGGCGCGCTGGCCGACAGCATAAACAGATAGCAATGTATCCCTTCACCAAAGCGGCTCGCGCCCGCATGTGGGGTCTCAGATGACATGTTGATCAGATTCAGTGCCAGCCACATCAACGCCAGCAGCAGCGGCCAGCGCAGGCTGACGGGTTTACGTCCTGCGATACTCAGCGTAAAGGCTGCCGCCAGCGTGCTGCCCGCGATGATAAGAGAGAGCAGTACGGCGACAAATGCCAGCCATGCGCCAGGCTGACTCCAGTCAGTAAACCTGCTGTGAAACGCCCAACTGGTCAGTGCGCCACAAGGCAGGGCGAGCGCGATCCAGCCCGCAACGCGCCAGGCGGTGGGCCAGACACGCTGCACCGGCTGGGCAGACTGGCTGAGCTGATCGATTAACTGGTCATGATTTCTCATGATGACCCCGTCCATATTTTCGAAGATTGACCATTGCGCGATGCAACAGGGATTTAACGGCAGAGAGAGACTGATGGGTTTCAGCGGCTGCCTGCGCCAGGCTCTGCTCGCGCAGATGCACGGATTCGACGATCTCCCGCTGACGTAGCGGGAGGGTATCCAGATAGCCTGAGAGGATATCGGGATCGGCTGAGGCTTCTGCACTTTCAGCGGGCCGCTGCTGCAGGGCCTCATCATCCTGAACCTCCTGACGACGTCCATGCTGGCGCAGCGCGTCAATCGTTCGGGCAGAAGCAATAGCGGCCACCCACGGCAGAATCGGGCGCTGCGGATCGTAGGTATGCCGCACCCGATGGATTGCCAGCAGCGTATCCTGAATCACATCCTCAACCAGCATCTCATCACCGATTTTTCTGCACACCAGTGCCCGGATGGCCGGAACCATCGCTTTAAGTAACTGGTTATAGGCTGCTCTGTCGCCCGCCTGCGCCCGGGCCATTAAGGCTGGCCAGTGCTGTGCGCGTTGGTCAGTGTCTGACATCAGTCATTAGCAGATCAGCACACTGTCGTCGTGTACTGATACCGGAGCAGAAAATCGTTTCATCAATCGTCTCAGGTTTTCTTTCCTTTTTCCGTTGCCTGATCCAGCGCTGAAATCACGATGCCCGGCGTCAGCACCTGCGGGAGTACCACCGGTTTGCCGCCATCAGCCGGGTAGACCACGTAGAGAGGTAATCCACCGCGTCCGAAATCACTCAGCGCCTGTTCAACATCGGGATTGTATTTAGTTGAGTCCGCGACCATGTAAATGGTGCTGGTACGTGCCATCGCCGCTTTTACCGCCTGCGTCGACAGCGACGTGCGATCGTTAACCTGGCAGGTAATACACCAGGAGGCGGTAAAGTTCACCAGTATCGGTTTGCCCTGGCCTTTGATTGCGTCGACATTCTGGGGCGACCAGTCCACCGCAGCAGCGGCCGGTGAGGCGGCTTCGGTCTCAGCCGGTGCCGTGGCAAAACTGTTCAGATTCAGTAACGGCACCACGACCAGCGCCAGAAAGAACGCGGTGGCAACATGCAGTACCACATGACGCTGTCCCATCATACGGCGTTTCTGCGCCATGCCATACAGCCAGGCAGCAAAACTAAACAGTAAACAACAGGCCAGAATCGCGGCCAGCGCCGCCGATCCTGCCTGACGTTCCAGTACCCAGATCAGCCAGCCCACCGCTCCCAGCATCGGAAACGCCAGACCCTGTTTTAAAGTGATCATCCAGGCACCGGGCTTTGGCAATATTCTCGCCAGCACCGGGAAGAATGAGATCAGGGTAAAGGGCGCAGCAAAGCCCAGCGCCAGCGCTATAAAGATCACCACACTGACCAGCGGAGGCTGGGTCAGCGCATAGCCTACCGCGCTGGCCATAAAGGGCGCGCTGCAGGGGGTGGCGACGATGATGGCCAGTGCCCCGGTCAGGGCTGAACCCACCAGCCCACCGCGATCGCCGCCCACTTCGCCGACCCGCTGGATCGACAGTCCGACTTCAAACAGACCGAGCAGGTTCAGTGCTGAGCCGAGCATCACCAGAATCAGTGCGGCGATAACCAGCGGCGATTGTAGCTGAAATCCCCAGCCCACTGACGCACCGCCCGCCCTGGCCAGCAGCAATACGGCGGTCAAGGCAACCATCGTCACCACGACGCCGAGCAAAAAAGCCAGGCCTTCAGCACGGGCGTGGGAGGGGGATTCGTGGTGGCGGATCAGGCTCAGTGCTTTCAGTGAGATCACCGGAAACACGCAGGGCATGAGGTTCAGAATAATGCCGCCCAGGAAGGCGGCTGCAATCGCAGTCAGCATGGTGTACCTGCTCAGATGATGAAGTTATGCCGGATTGGCCTGGCGATATTTTTTAACGGCATCCATCGCTTTCTGGATATGCGTATCAGGATTTTTATCGGTGAAGCTCAGCAGGATTTTGCCGTCCGGCGCAATCACATACGAGGTGCGGTCGGAGACTTTCTGCCCCTTCATCTCCATTGTGCTCTTATATTCTTCGGCGACTTTGGCACCCGGATCGGCGGCAACAGTAAATTTGTCACGACACTCCAGCTGCGAGAATTTAGCAATCTGATCGGTATTACCGGCGGTGACACCAATGACGGTCGCACCCTGTTTTTTGAATTCATCGGTCGCTTCAGCAAAGTCATGCGCTTCAAGCGTACAACCCGCACTGAACGCCGCCGGGAAGAAGTAAAGAACAACCGGGCCTTTCTTCAGCGCCTGCTGTAATGAGAAGGTGGTCGATTTACCCGCCAGCGCGGCGTCGAGTTTAAAATCCGGTGCTTTTTCACCGACCTGTAACGCCGCAAAAGCGGATGTTGCCGGAACACTCAGTGCCAGCAGCGTAGCGACGGCCAGGGTTTTCAGGGTGTTTTTCATTGGCGTGACTCTCTCCATTAACGAACAGACGGGGTTGTCTGACGTCTCTTTTCTAAGGTTCGTTTAAAACGGGAAAAAGTTGCGCGGTTTTGAAATTTTTTTAACGTTTTATTTAAGAAGACGTTGATTCCGGATTGACGATTTTCATTGCATCGTCAGCTGAATCGAGTACAGCTCATGCGTCTGTAACTCACAAAATACGTCGTGGTTATTCTTTGTTGAACAAAATTTATGTGATTTAACCCGCAATAATTTTGTTAAAAAGCACCGGTTTTCTGGCAGGTGAGCATCGTCACGTTTCTGGTCAGCTTCAGACAGTAGATTCCATTTGTGGAATGAAAAAACGATTCAGCAAATGAGGCGGATGATGAAGATTAAACTGGCGTTAACAGTACTGGCGGTTCTGGTTTCAGGTTCAGCAGCGGCGAAAACCTGGGTGCTGACGAGTGCTGAACAGGGCACCGAGCAGGGCAACTGGCAGATTTCCAGCAGTGAGCTGAAGTTCCAGGGGAAACCGTTCAGCATTGAGCAAAAAGTGCTTCATGGTGGCAAGCAGGAAGGCAGTAAAATCATCACAATTCATAGCCAGGATGGCCTGACCATTACGTTAAGCCCGACCCGGGGCATGAATTTGCTGCGCGTCGAGGGCTTTTGCACACGTATGGGCTGGGATTCACCGGTGAAAGAGGTGGTTAATCCCGCTTATATCAATCTGGAAAGCCGCAATGGTCTGGGCTGGCTGGACGGATTCAACGAGATGATGGTGCGCTGTGGCTATGAGTGGACCGGACATCCGGTTACCGATCAGGGCCGCATTTACACGCTGCACGGTAAAGCGGGTAACACGCCGGTTTCGCAGCTGGAAGTTGAAGTGGCTGATTCGGCACCGCATGAAATCCGTATCCGCGGCCTGATTAAAGAGAGCACCTTCAAGAAGACGGATTTGCAGACCATGACCGAGCTGCGCTATGTGCCGGGCAGCAACAGTTTCAGCCTGCATGATGTGTTAACCAATCATGCTGACTATCCGCACGATTATCAGATTATCTATCACAGCAACTTCGGCCAGCCTATTCTGGAAGAGGGCGCCCGTTTCCTGGCCCCGATGTCCGGCATCAGTCCGTTCAATGACTATGCAAAAGCCGGCTTAAAGGAGTGGCAGACCTACGAAGGTCCGACCAAAGGCTTTGATGAGATGGTATTCAACATCAAGCCACTTTCCGACAGCAATCACCAGACCGTCGCCGCAGTGATTAACAAAGCCGGAAACAGCGGCGCATCGATTCAGTTCGACACCCGTCAGCTGCCGATGCTGACCTTATGGAAAAATACCGACACCCTGAAACAGGGCTACGTGACCGGCATCGAGCCAGGCACCAGTTACGCTTATCCGGTCACCATTGAACGCGAGCAAAAGCGCGTCAAGCAACTGCAACCGGGCGCCAGTACGGCATTTGACCTGACGTACACCTTGCTGCACAGCAGCGAACAGGTGAATGACGTTGAGAAACGCATTAAGACTATTCAGGGGGAAACGAAGATTGATGTCAGCGAGACGCCGATAGCGAAGGAGTGAGTGGCTTAAAACCCCGACAAATGTCGGGGTTTTTGCTATTGAGTTCAGAACGTTATGCACTTTTGCCACTACGTTAAGCAGACAAAGCAGTAGCAGACCGTTAAGCCTGGAGTTGATGGAAAAGCGTTACTCTGAAATACTAACAGTTACTAACTGATAGTAACCCGGCGGGAGCAACAGCATGCCAACCAGCGTAGCACTAACACCTTATTTTGAAGCGTTTATCCGTGAACAGATCGAAAGTGGACGATATAACAACACCAGTGAAGTGATCCGTGCGGGTCTGAGAGCACTGGAAGAACGCGAACAACAGATAAAACTTGATGCTCTGCAAAAAGCGGTCAATGCAGGTATTAACAGCGGCGAAAGCAAAAATGCGGAAGAAGTATTCGGTCGTTTGTCGCAAAAATATCGGCGGCAGGCTGAGGGTGGTAAAGCGTAATGAAACTGGGTATATCGCCTCTGGCAGAACAGGATATAGAGGCCATCGGTGACTATATCGCGCAGGATAACCCGGTGCGCGCAGTTAGTTTCACGGAAGAACTGTATCAGCAGTGCCTGCTTATAGCAGAGTCCCCGGTTATCTATAAGGAGAGGCCTGAACTGGGACAAAGCGTCAGAACCTGTGCTTACGGACGCTATCTTATCGTGTTCAGGGTGCTGGACATCGAAGTCCGAATAGAGAGGCTCCTTCATGGTTCACGGGATATCATCACGCTGTTCTCTGAACCTGAGAAGCCGAAAAGTTCTCTGTAAGCGGAATGAATGTCTGTCCTGAAAGATATGGAATGCCAGAGAGATATAATCATGAAGATTAGTTGCGATACATACTCAGAGTTTAAGCAAAAAGTGAAAGGGGGAGTTTACCAGGCAACTGGACATGAGCTTGATAGCCTATTTAACATAAGATAGATTGTGCGCATTTAAGGTCTGCGATTGGCCGTTTCGCGTGATATGCTGAAAGACCGGCTATGATGCCACTGGTGCGGCGCTTTTGACCTGAGCCCTTGATTGACATGCCCGGAGTCAGAAGATATTTGATAACTAATCCGGTATTGAGCAGATATCAGGAATATTTGAGGGAAAAACGATATCGTCAGTATTTCTCAGTTCATTCAGATCCCACCAGTGATAATTGGCAATGACTGTTTTTTCATTATCAGTCCATCCGCTGGTACGGATATCTTCATCACCTGTTTTAATGAAATAAAATTGCTCATGCGCCATAACTACCTCACCGCTGGGTAGCGTCATTTCAAAAGTTCTCTCTGTTAGCGGCTGCCCCACCGCATCAACATTAATACCTGTTTCTTCCCTGAGTTCTCTGAGGGCTGCCTGCTCGAAAGTTTCTCCTGCTTCCACGCCTCCACCAGGCGTTGCCCAGTATACTCTGCCTGCCAGCGCATCACTTTCATGCCTGAACCTGAATAATAAAATCTGATTGAGAGAGTTCATGATCAGTAAACGTGCAGATTTACGGGTACGCACTGGACAATTCCTTTTTCACATACGATGTAAGTCAGTTTAACTGATTTAGCATGTAACAATAAAATTGAGTCGAAGCTAAATTAATTACTGCTTTCAGGCTCCAGTTCCGGACCTCTCAATCCATCCTTCCCTAACAGCTTTTAGTATTAAGAATAATTTAACACCGTATCAATAATTCGCACAGTCCCTTAATAACATAAGATTTTACTCTGGCAGAACGCGGTTTATTCGCTGGCAGCAAAACAGGCCGCATGTTATTAAATTTAAATGTCGTGCTTAATTTCACCTGTCGGGAAATAAAATATGAAAAAGAGCGTATCTCTTGCATTACTGTTTTCGCTTACCGCGTTCACCCAGGGAGCTCTGGCCCAACAGACACTGCGCTTTGGTGTTGATCCGACGTTCCCGCCGTTTGAATCTAAAGCGGCTGATGGGTCGTTAAAGGGCTTTGATATTGATATTGGCAACGCCATCTGCGCGCAGGCAAAGGTGAAGTGCCAGTGGGTGCAGATGGGTTTTGACAGCAGCATCCCTGCCCTTCAGGGGAAGAAATTTGACGCCATCCTGTCGGCAATGTCGATGACCGACAAACGTCGTCAGCAGGTAGCATTCAGCGATATGTTGTACAACACGCCGAGTGCCTTACTGGCGCCCGCGGCCAGCAAGCTGACGACCGACGTTGTCTCATTGCGCGGTAAGACAATTGGTGTGGCTCAGGGCACCATCCAGGAAACTTACGCCAAAACCAAATGGGAGTCGCAGGGCGTCAAAATCGTTTCATATCCTAATCAGATGGAAGTCTACCCGGATCTGGTCGCCGGACGTCTTGATGGCAGCCTGGCGAATGCGGTCTCTGCTGAGCAGGGATTCCTCACCACATCGGAAGGCAAGCCGTACGCCATTAAAGGGACGCTGGTGGATAAAGTCATCTTTGGTGATGGTGTCGGTATCGCGTTACGCAAAGGCGATGAGGCAAATCTGAAGATGATCAACACGGCGCTGGCAGAGATCCATAAAAACGGCACCTACGATCAACTGACCAAAAAATACTTCAAATTCAACGTTTATCCGTGAAGCGTATCGCGCGCCGTATCGCAGGAGGCTGAACATGGCATTACCCGATTATCACGCTCAGCGCGCACGCTTTCTTGCCGCTGCGCAGAATAAAGGCGCAGAGATCACCTCTTACCCGCACCCACTCCCTGGCCCGCAGGGAGAAACGCTGTATACGGATGTGGCACGGTTGGGACCCGCCACGGCATCGCGCCTGATGCTGGTTGTCTCTGGCACGCACGGCGTCGAAGGCTATTATGGTTCGGATTGTCAGATCGCCTGGCTCGCTGCGCTGGATGAAAAAGCATTACCCGCTGATACGGCGCTGCTGCTTATTCACCTGCTCAATCCGTGGGGAGCAGCCCATTTACGGCGCGTAAACGAAGACAATATCGATCTCAATCGTAACTTTATCGACTTCAGCCAGACCGTTCCGGTTAACCTGGATTATGCGCAGTGGCACGGAATCTATCATGGCGACCGTGTCAGTGCGGATCGGCAACTGGCTGAGACGCTGGAGGGCCAGGGCTGGCAGGCAGTTAAACACGTGGTGGAAGCCGGACAATATACGTTTGCGGATGGGTTCTTCTTCGGCGGACACCAGCCCTGCTGGTCTCACCTTACGATGAAGACGATTATCGAGCAGCATCTCTCGGTTGCAAAAACCATCCTCAGCTTTGATCTGCATACCGGCGCTGGCGCGTGGGGGCATCCGATGCTGCTGTCCATTGCAGAGCAGCGTTATGCTGCTCATGAGTGGGGCAAAGCCATTTACGGTGAGTGGCTGACCGTATTGTTGACCGGTACCGGACGTGACAGCGTAACCGGTGTGACCGCCACTGCAGCGGGATATCTGTCGCAATACCTGCTGAGTTCCCTTCCTGACACGCTGATATTGCCGTTAGTGGTGGAATGTGGAACCTACGAGGGAGAGGAAATGCACCGGCGGGTGCGAGAGGATCACTGGCTCCATCTCACTGGCGATCCGGCCAGTGCGGCTGGCCAGAAGTCAAAGCAGCAACTGATCGAGGGATTCTGGCCTGACGATGCGGACTGGCGAGCGTTAGTGGCTTTCCGCACGCAGCAAATCTTTCAGCGCGGCTGGCGTGCCCTCACAGACACGCCCTGATTTTATAGTCTGCCGTAAAAGGTCATTCGGGCTGTTTCTGACAGCGCGATATCCGGCTGCGTGTTGTAAGCCAGCACCGCCAGCATCCGCGTGACCTCGCCTTCGGTCGGGGTCACCCGATGCAGGGAGTTACGGCCACGAAACAGCACCAGATCGCCGGCATCAATCTCCAGTGCGTCAACCGGCTGGCGCGCGTCCAGTACTGCGTCAACGCCGCCGAAGTTCATCTCACCGGCATCGGCATCACGCAGATCCTTTGCATACTCAAACACGCCGCCCGCCAGCGGTTTCTGGACCAGCAAGGTGATAGCAAATGAGGAGTTGTCGAAGTGCCAGCCCAGCTCCTGGCCGTGAGGCGCAAAGTGCAGGTTAATCGACGAAAGCGGATCGGCATAAGGATAGAGCGCTTCCTCTCCCAGCACATCGCACAGGAAATGTTTAAACAGGTCATCGCTATAAAGCTGGCGCAGCGGCGAGTCGGCAGCGATAACATCATCTGTAATGCATCCTTTGGTGCTGAGCACATCCCGGTTGCGCGGGTGATCCGCGCTGAACGCCTCATCCGGCTTCATCAGATAGACATTGTGTTTGCTGCGGGTGTGATAGGCCAGATGACGCCGGGCATTGCCCTCTTCAATAATCGCCTCCAGAGCATGAGGTTGTAAAAACTGACGCAGTACCAGCGCGCCGGCGTGGTTTAACTGCTCACGGCAGCGCTGACGCCAGCCCTGATCGGCCAGCGGATGAAGATCGAGACGAACGAGGGATCCAGACATAGCAACATTTCTCATGATGGACAGGTGTGATGTTACTCTACCTGTCGCCTGCCACGCTGCGTAACGATAAAAACTTACTGCCCTGATAAGGAAGAGTTAATGCCTGCCCAATTGCCAAGGTTGCCCAAAATCAGCGTCATACAGTCCTTTAAAGTGGCCGCCGAACTGGGCAGCCTGGCAAAAGCCGCCGCCCAGCTGGCTTTGACCCCGGCGGCGGTCAGCCAGCAGATTCGCCAGCTGGAGGAACAACTCGGCAGCGCGCTGTTTCTGCGCACGCAGAGCGGCGTGATGCTGACCGAAACCGGCAAAGAGTATCTGCGCTATGTCACCGAAGCTTTTGATATTTTGCACCTCGGCCAGCAGAACATCCGCCATGCGGCCAGCGCCCCAAAACTCACGATTTACGCACTACCGGCGCTGGCGTCGAAATGGCTGCTGCCCGAACTGACCTACTGGCGTGATCGTTGCCCGGATATCGATCTCTCGTTACATGGCACCCATTCACCGGTCGATTTCACGGCAATGCCCGCCGATTTCGTAATCTGCTTTGGTGAAGATCGCTACCCGCAGCTGGATAAGATCAGATTGTTTCAGGATGAGGTGCTGCCGGTGGCCAGTCCGTCTCTGCTACGACGTTTCACGCCGGAAACGATCTTAAGTCAGGCGCCGCTGATCCACCTCGACTGGGGTAATGAAGGACGATTCCTGCCGGACTGGCAAAGCTGGTTTCAGGCAAAAGGCATGGATGAACCGCTGCCGCAACCAGCTTTCAGCTTTAACCTGACCTCACTGGCGATTGATGCGGCTGTCGCTGGTGTGGGACTGCTGCTGGGACAGCGACGCCTTATCGCGCCAGAGCTGGCGCGTGGCGACCTGGTGGTGGTGGATGATCTTTGCCTGCCGCTGAGCAAGCCCTATTTTCTGGCGTGGCCGCAACGCACGCTGAGTCAGCCTGGCAGTGAAGCGATGCTCGGCTGGTTAAAAGAACTGGGCGCGCGGTGCTGATACCTGGCTGCTGTGATGCATGTTGCCTGCGCCCGCCAGCATGAAGCCGCCAGCGGGGGCTGCAACAGATTGTCACTTAAGCATGATCTTATCCGGCTGGTCGGTTGTGATCGTCGTTATGCGTTATCTTCAACGATTACCGCCACGCGTTGCCCTGCACGTACTGCGCTGCCTGGCTGGACGCTGACCTGCTGAATAATGCCGCTGCACGGAGCCAGAAGTGGGATCTCCATCTTCATCGACTCCAGCAAGACAAGAATATCCCCCTCCCGCACCCGGCTGCCTGCGGTCGCCTGCACCTGCCAGAGATTGCCGGATACCGGACTTTCAACCCCCTGCTCGCCCGGCTGCAGCGGTGCGTCGCCGCCTTCTTCCGCTACATTTTCCTGACTGTCGAAATGGGCCTGGCCGCTGGCCATCCAGCGGTCACGTTCCGCATTGAACGCGCTTTGCTGATGCTCACGAAATTCGCCGATACTCTCCGCTTCACGCGCGAGAAAATCCTGATATGCCGCCAGCCGCAGCGTGCTTTGCTCAATGCGCAGCGGATAGCGACCCAGTGGAAAATCGCGACGAATCTGCAGCAGTTCTTCGGCGGAAACCGTATAAAAACGGAGCTGATCAAAAAAGCGCAGCAGCCAGGCCTTACCGCCAAAATCGGCCACTTCGTGATATCGGTTCCACATCTGCAGCGTGCGGCCGACAAACTGATAGCCGCCAGGCCCCTCCATGCCATAAACGCACAGATAAGCGCCGCCGATGCCCACTGAGTTTTCCGCCGTCCAGGTGCGGGCCGGATTATATTTTGTCGTCACCAGCCGATGCCGAGGATCCAGCGGCGTGGCAACCGGCGCGCCAAGATAGACATCGCCCAGTCCCATGACCAGATAACTGGCCTCAAACACGGTGTTCCAGATCGCCTGCTCATCCGGCAGATCGTTTATCCGGCGGATAAACTCAAGGTTGCTCGGGCACCAGGGCGCGTCCGGGCGCACGGTGGTCATATACTTTTCGATCGCCTTCTGACAGGCGGGATCGTCCCAGGAGAGCGGCAGATGCACCACGCGTGTGGGTACCTGAAGGTCGTCACTCATGCAGACCGTCTCCCACTCACCGCGCACCCACGCCAGCAGCACATCTGGCGTCAGCGTCTCGGGCTGGAAGTGGATTTGCAGCGAGCGGATGCCCGGCGTGATATCAATGATGCCGTTGCGGGACTGCGCTTCCAGCGCCTGCATCAGGGCGTGAATGCGAAAGCGCAGCACCAGATCCAGCTCCGGCTCGCCTGCCTCCAGCAGCAGATGCGTATCGCCTGAAAGCCGCGCCACCAGACGTTTATCCGCCTCGCCGCAGGTCATTATTATCGGCGACATCAGCGGCGCAGGCTCCCAGAGAATGTCCTGTGGCTGTAGCGTGGTCAGCTCGTTGCGACGTCCCTCTGCCAGTCGCCGTGCCGTCGGGATATCTACCGGAACAAACTGCACTTTGTCACCCGCTTTGAGCTGTCCCAGTTGCCAGAGATCCGCTTCGATCACCGTCGCCGGGCAGACGAACCCGCCGAGACTCGGGCCATCCGGTCCCAGGATGACTGGCATATCACCGGTAAAGTCGACCGCGCCAATGGCATAAGGATTGTCATGAATATTCGAGGGGTGCAGTCCCGCTTCGCCGCCGCTGTCGCGTGTCCAGATCGGCTTTGGCCCAATCAGGCGCACGCCGGTTCGGCTGGAGTTGAAGTGCACTTCCCATTCTGTGGCAAAGAAGGTAGCAATATAGTCCGGCGCGAAGAACTCCGGCGCGCCGTGGGGACCGTAAATCACGCGCAGTGTGCGAACCGGCGCGAGATCGGTGCGCAGCGCAGCGGGCAATTCTGTTCCGGCGGTGTTCTTAGTCCGTGGCGCGAGATGCAGCACATCACCGCTGCGCAGCGCACGACCAGCGTGTCCGCCAAACTGACCGAGGGTAAAGGTGCTTTTGCTGCCTAAATAGTCCGGCACCTGTATCCCGCCGCTCAGGCAGAGATAGCTTCTGACGCCCTCGCCACGCATCGCGCCCAGCCTCAGCGTCGATCCCGCCGGGAGGGTAAACACAGCGTCCATCGCCTGTTCAACGCCATCCAGCATGACACTGAGCGGCGCGCCACAAACCACCGCCTGAATCGCCGTGTTAAATTTCAGGGTGGGCCCGTTCAGAGTGATTTCCAGCGCGGCGTCACTCTCGTCATTGCCCAGCAGACGGTTGCCTGAGCGCAGGGCGCGATCGTCCATCGGCCCCGACGGCGGCACACCGACCGCCCAGTATCCCAGTCGTCCGGGATAGTCCTGCACGCTAGTCTGGGTGCCGGCACTCAGCACCTCAACGGTTGCCGCCTGATAGCTGAGTTGCTCAAGACAGCGGGTCCAGGGTTCACCCGCCGTGAAGGGCGCAAAGGCTAAAATCTGCTGGAGATAGCGGCGGTTGGTTTCAACGCCATAAAAACGGGTTTCTGCCAGCGCCTGAGCCAGTGCGGCGATAGCGTCTTCGCGCGTGGGACGCGAGGCAATCACTTTTGCCAGCATCGGGTCAAAGAATGGCGGGACTTCGCATCCGGCCTCCACCCAGCGGTCAATGCGCAGGTTTTTACCGTCGGCTGCCGGGAAATGGACTTCAGTTAACAGTCCGGGCGAAGGCTGGAACTGCCGTCCCGGATCTTCTGCATAGATGCGCGCCTGCACGGCATGGCCCTGTGGATTCAGCGTGGCTGCTAATGCGCTTAGCGGCGGAAGATCGCCTGCCGCCAGCTCTATCATCCACTGCACCAAATCCACGCCCCAGACCTGCTCTGTCACGCCATGTTCAACCTGCAGGCGGGTATTCACTTCAAGGAAATAGAACTGCTGCACCGCGCTGTCGTAAACAAATTCAACCGTTCCGGCGCTGCGATAGTTCACCGCTTTCCCCAGGGCGATAGCCGCCGAACAGAGCGCTTCGGCCATGCCAGCTGGCAGATTCGGCGCAGGCGTCTCTTCGATCACTTTCTGATTACGTCGCTGAACCGAGCAGTCGCGGACGCCCAGTGCGATAACTTCGCCCATCCCGTCACCGAAAATCTGCACTTCGAGATGACGGGCGCGTTCGATATATTTCTCAAGAAACACCCCGGCGTCGCTGAAGTTGTTCTGGCCGAGGCGTTGTACGGTTTCAAACGCGTCTGACAGTTCATTCGCATCACCACAGACGCGCATACCGATGCCGCCACCGCCCGCCGTGCTTTTCAGCATAACCGGATAGCCGACACGCTCTGCGGCGCGGCGGGCCTCGCTGACATCCGCCAGCAGCTCACTGCCCTCCAGCAACGGCACGCCTTCGGCCTTCGCCAGCGCGCGGGCTGTATGTTTCAGGCCAAAGGTCCGTAACTGCTGCGGCGTGGGACCGACAAAAATCAGACCGGCGGCCTCGCACGCTTCCGCAAAGGCGGCGTTTTCGGAAAGAAAACCGTAGCCCGGATGGATCGCTCTGGCCCCGCTCTGCTGCGCGGCGGCGATGATTTTTTCTGTCACCAGATAGGTTTGTGCCGCCGGGCCTTCGCCAAGGCTTAACGCGTCATCCGCCTCGCGAATATGTAAGCTGCTCAGGTCGGCTTCGGAGTAAACGGCGACGCCTTTCACCTGCATGGCACGCAGCGTGCGAAGGATGCGACAGGCGATCGCGCCGCGATTAGCAATCAGTAAGGTATCAAACATAGGCGAACTCTCAGGGATGCGGGTCGTCCCGCAAAATACGATATTCCCTGGGGCCGTCCCCGGGGCTGACCGGCACTAAAAAGGTGGCCGGAGAAGTTCAGAGGGCTGACTCAGTTCCACACCAGCACTTCGGCGGGCGTCGGGTTCCAGCCATTACAGGGGTTATTCAGCTGCGGACAGTTGGAGATCAGCACCATTACGTTGCATTCGGCCACCAGGTCGACATATTTGCCGGGCGCAGATAAGCCGTCCTCAAAGGTCAGACCGCCTTCGGGCGTGACCGGAACGTTCATGAAAAAGTTGATGTTGGCGCCGATATCCCGCTTGTGCAGACGGCCATCATGCAGGCAGGCGCAAAGAAAGTTATCCCGACAGCTGTGCATGTAGCGTTTATCGTGGGCATAGCGCACTGTGTTGCTCTCCTGAGAACAGGCACCGCCCAGGGTATCGTGGCGACCGCAGGTGTCGGCGACGATCGTCAGCAATGGATTGCCGAGATTCGAATAGAGCACGCTGCCAGTGGTCAGATAGACCTTGCTCTGACGACGCAGCGTGCGCTGAGGATCGTAACGTTCACGCGGGTTGTCGGTGTTGTAAAACAGGGTATCAATCGCCTGATTGCCTTCGAGGTCGAGCAGGCGCAGCGTTTGCCCTTTTTTGACTTCGAACAGCCACGGCTCGCCTGCCGGGATTACGTGGCGATAGACAGCATCTTCAGGACGACGATCAGAGTGGATAAGGGTCATCGCAGCCTCCTTACAGGGCAAAAAGTTGAGTGTTGTGAAACGCACGCTGATTTTCACCACGAGTGATCATCGCATCGCTGACAACCTGCATATCGTCGGCCTGATACCAGCTCAGCTGGACCGGACGCGGGAGATAGTCAGTGGCGGGATCCTGCGGATGTGGCAGCGCGGTCAGCACCATCAGCACGTCCATGGGCGCGTAAAGCTCAACGAAATCACCTGCCTGGCTATTGCCTGCGCTGAACCCGAAGCGGCCCTGGTCATCAACCGTGACCTTGCTGAAAAAGTTAACGACCATCAACAGATCTTGCAGACCCAGATCCCATTTGCCCATCTCAACCAGCAGATTATTCACGCCGTTGCGATAGAAGCCGTTGCGCAGCTCCTGATAGCGCCCGGCACCGTATTTTTCCTGTGTTTCCGCCGCGTTGAGGACGCCGCCGAACGGATCGTGCCAGCCGCAGCTATCCGCAACGATCGCGGCCATCACGCGACCCATATCGGAGTAGAAACAGTGACCGGTGGTCAGGCGAGCAGTGTGCTGGCCTTTCAGGGTGTCCGGCAGATTCAGCCGTTCACTTTTCTCGTGCGGATTGAGCATCATCATGCTGACGTTCGCGCCGCCTTCGACATCTGTCAGGCGCAGGATCTGCCCTTTACGCAGAATCAGCGAGGTATGCGCGCCACCGGGCAGCAACTCTTCGCGCAGGCTCGGGGCTGAATGAAAAAGCTCTGTCATTGAGCGGTCTCCTTTAAAGGGTAAATGTTGTTTCTGCTGCCGGTCGCCAGCTGAGACAGCCGCGTTTCATTAAGCGGGATGTCGTAGGTGATACGTGCGCCCCACGCATTGGGGGCCTGCGGGTCGATGCGCACCTTGTCGAACACCAGCAGCCGGGTGCCGAGATTGAAACCTTCGGCAAGGTCGTGCGTGACCATAAACACCGTCATCCGGGTTTCGCTCCACAGCTGGAGCAACAGCGCATGCATATCTTTGCGGATGCCGGGATCGAGTGCGCCAAACGGCTCGTCCAGCAGCAGTACGCGTGGCTGCATCACAAACGCCTGTGCAATCGCCAGCCGCTGCTGCATTCCGCCGGAAAGCTGCGCCGGATATTTATCCAGCGAATGGCCCAGCCCGACTTTCTCCAGCATCTGTTTAGCCTGTTCGCGTGCCTGGCGTTTTCGGGCACCAAACAGCCGCCCGGCAAAGGGTGACGCCGGAAGTTCGAGGCCAATGGCGACGTTATCCAGCACGTTGAGATGGGGAAAAACCGAATAGCGCTGAAACACCACGCCACGGCTGCGATCCGGCTCTCCGGGCAGTTGCTCACCGTCCAGCGTGATTGATCCCCGCTTCGGCTTCTCCTGACCGAGCAGCAGGCGTAAGAATGTCGATTTACCGCAGCCGGACGCCCCTACCAGCGAACAAAATTCGCCCTCATTCACTTGCAGATTGATGCGCTCCAGCACCACGTGGTCGCCATACTCCTGCCAGATATTTTTGATATCGATAAAACTCATTCCCGGCCTCCTTCTGCCCAGGGGAAGCAGGCCTTGTGCAGCTGACGCAGTGCGAGGTCCATCAGCCACGCCAGCAGCGTGATCCAGATGACATAAGGAATGATCACATCCATCGCCATATAGCGTCGCACCAGGAAGATGCGATAACCCAGCCCGGCGGTTGCGGAAATGGCTTCGGCGGAGATCAGAAAGAGCCATGCCGATCCCAGCAGCAGACGCAGCGATGTGATCAGCCGCGATAAGAGTTGCGGAAGCACAACCCGCAGCACCACCGTCCAGCTATTCGCTCCCAGGGTTTGCGCTTTGATAAACAGCTCTGCGGGGATCTCCCGCGCCCGATGTTCCAGATCGCGCGCCAGCATCGGCGTAATGCCAATGACGATCAGCATCACTTTTGACAGCTCATCCAGCCCGAAGACGATAAACAGCATTGGCAGCAGCGCCAGCGGCGGGATCATCGACACCACTGTCATGAAAGGTGACAGCGCCGCGCGGGTCATCGGAAAGACGCCCGCAGCAATGCCGATGCACAAGCCAATGACCGAAGAGAGCGCCAGGCCAGTTAGCAGACGGGTTAAGCTAATCCACGTATCCGCCCACAGCAGATACTCCCCGCTGCGCTTGTCCGGCGTGAACGCCATCCGGTCGATGGCCGCGATCATCTGCGACAGGCCGGGCAGCAGTTTGTCGTGGGGATTCGCCTCCAGACGCACTGCCGAACTGATAAACCACGCGGCGATCAGCAACACAAACGGTAACAGCATCAGCGTCAGGCGCATTCCCTGCCGGGGATGGCGGTTGATGTGGCGCATGGCAAAAACTCCTGAGTCCGGTGATTACAGCTTGCCCGCAGCGGCCAGCTTCAGATAGCTGTCGTCAAAGCGCAGTTTGATGTTTGCGGTGTCGCCGACGGTGACCTTGCCCGGGAAGCGCATGCCGATGAAGTCAGCGCTTTGCGCGCCCTCACCCAGCAATCCTTTATCAAATGAGAACGCAGCGACGCGCTGCATGGTTTTCGCCAGTTCAGGGGATGAGACAAAGGTCTGGGTTTCGGCTGGCGTCCAGAACAGGTGGGTGGTTTTCAGCTGTGCCTTATAACCGGTGAGGTCCGTACCGGAATCGGCCGCCATGGCACTAAGCGCCTGGGTGTCTCCGGCCTGCATCTTCGCCATCATCTCGAACCAGGCACCGGTCAGCGCCTTGCCGAGTGCGGGGTTATCTTTCAGGGTGTCGGTATTGACAACCATCATGTCAATTAACTCGCCCGGCACGGCCGATGAGCTGAATACTTCTGTCGTCAGCGGTGTCTTTTTGATGACCGAAAGCTGCGGGTTCCAGGCCACAGCCGCTTTAACGTTGCTGGTGCCGAACGCTGAGACAATATCGGCATCGGAGGTATTTACAACTTTAACGTCTTTTTCCTGCAGTCCGGCTTTCTCCAGCCCGCGGACCAGCAGATAGTGCGACACCGACAGCGCAGGCAGATAGACCGACATCCCTTTCAGATCGCTGAGTTTCTTATTTTCCCCTTTCAGGACTACGCCGTCGTTACCATCCGAATAGCTGCCGGTGATCAGCGCCGTGCTATCAATGCCGCCGGCTGCAGGAATGGTCAGGGCATCCATATTCGTCATGGTGCAGCCGTCGAACTGCCCGGCGGTGTACTGGTTGATCGACTCGATGTAGTCATTGAGCTGGGTGATATGAATTTTGATGCCATATTTGCTGGCCCATTTATCAATGATCTTCTCATTGCTGATGGTGCCCCAGGGCATCCAGCCCGCGTAAATAGTCCAGCAGATGTTGAACTCTTTTTTGACGGCGGCGAAAGACGGCGCGCTGACCAGCAGCGTCAGCGAAAGAATCAGCTTCAGGAGGGGGGATTTCTTCATGGTTGACCTCTGGTTGGCACAAAAAAACGGGAGCAGCGCAGGACACCAGATGGTGCCGCTGTCTCCCGGGCTTTTGTCCCGCCGTGTAACCTCGCAGAGGTCGCCAGCTCTCGGACCAGACATTCACCTGCGTGAACCGGAACCCTAGCCAGCTATTTGCTATCAATGTGTCATACGCTGCTTACTGCTAAGACTTCAGCAAATGGCGTGCCAGAAATTAAAGCCAGAAATATCAGCAAGGTAGACGGATTTCGGCACAGAAGGCACCGGGATGGTGAACCAGCAACTGGCATTGCACATAATCAGTGCTGTGTTGGGGGTAAGGGCGATATGCGCAATCAGTCGCTTTTTCTACCTGCTGCTTTCCCAAAATAATGCCCCAGAACGTGACGCACATCACCTATCGCTATATAATCCAATGCATAACGATTTTCGAGGATAGTTAATGAAGCGCTTCTGGCAGATATGCATATTCGGTTTACTGATACACCTTCCGCTCTCTTCCCTGGCATCGCGCCAGATCACCGACCAGATTGGCCGTCAGGTCACAATTCCTGACCACGTTGACCGCATTGTAGTGCTTCAGCACCAGACGCTGAACCTGCTGGTGCAGATGAACGCCACCGATAAAATCGTCGGGGTGATGGCGAACTGGAAGCAGCAACTGGGCGACGGCTATGCGCGACTGGCCCCTGAGCTGAACCACATGGCTACGCTTGGGGATTTGACGCATGTTGATCCGGAGAAACTGGTGGCGCTGCATCCGCAGGTGGTGTTTGTCACCAACTATGCGCCGCAAGAGATGATCGACAGCATTACCGCGCTGGGGATCCCTGTCGTGGCTATCTCACTGCGTCATGATATGCCGGGTGAACAGGACAAAATGAACCCGACTCTCAGTGATGAGGAAATGGCCTATGACAAAGGTCTGCGCGAAGGCATTACGCTGATTGGCGAGATCGTCAATAAACCCGCCGAAGCGAAAGCGCTGATTGACGCCACCGATCAGGGTCGCAAAATCGTCAGCGACCGCCTGAAAGACATTCCGGCGGAGAAACGTATTCGCGCCTATATGGCCAATCCGCAACTGACTACTTATGGTTCCGGGAAATATACCGGTCTGATGATGCATCATGCGGGTGCGGTTAACGTCGCCGCGGCGACCGTGAAAGGATTTAAAACCGTGTCGATGGAGCAGGTGATCGCCTGGGATCCGCAGGTGATTTTTGTCCAGGACCGTTACCCTTCTGTCGTGAATGAAATCAACAGCTCTCCACAGTGGCAGGCGATTGACGCGGTCAAAAAACATCGCGTTTATCTGATGCCGGACTACGCCAAAGCCTGGGGCTATCCGATGCCGGAAGCGATGGGGCTTGGCGAGCTGTGGATGGCAAAAAAACTCTATCCGCAGAAGTTTCAGGATGTCGACATGAACAAACTGGCTAACCGCTGGTATCAGCGTTTTTATCGCACCCCTTATCAGGGGCCAGAGTGATGCAGGTACTGGCGGCGGGCAGCCTGAAAGGCGTCTGGCCGACACTAATGGCGTCCTTTCCGGAGCCGGCTGAAACCCGTTTTGGTCCCGCCGGTCTGCTCCGCGAACGGATTGAGGCCGGTGAGCGGTGCGACCTCTTCGCTTCAGCCAGTGAAGATCATCCGCAGACGCTGCGGGCTGCCGGACGCGCGCTGGCAGTCATGCGGTTTGCCACCAACCGGCTCTGCATTACGGTGCGCAGCGATTGTCTTCTTCCTGGAGATGACTGGTACACGTTGCTCACCCGTGACTCGCTGCGAATCGCCACGTCCACACCTGGTGCCGACCCGTCGGGTGACTATACGCAGATTCTTTTCTCCCGGATGGGTAATGCCGGTGAAGCGGTGCGTCAGCGCGCCCTCCCGCTGGTTGGCGGGCGTGACTCAGCAGCAATTCCCGCAGGCAGGCTGGCAGCGGAGTGGATTATTCAGGAGGATATGGCGGATCTGCTTATCGGCTATGCCAGCTATCGGACAGCCCTGAGCCGGATTGCCGGGCTGACGATAGTGGAGATTCCGGCGGCTCTTAATCCTGTTGCACGCTATGCCTGTGCTGTCATCACGCCACAGGCGCAAAGGCTGGTGACGTTCTTAGGTTCAGAGCAGGCAAAAAGGGTACTGCGGGATGCGGGATTTGGTTGTGAATAAAGAACGTTTTTTCTGTTACTGTGCGCCCCGTCAGCCTGACGCTTCGGGGGCGCAAAATCGAATCAGAGCTTAGTGAAATCCACTTTAAGCTTGTGACTGATGTGTTCCGCCTGTTCGGTGGCTTTGCCGCCTTCACCTGTCAGAGTAAAAGCGATGGCGAAGGCGAAATCAAACGCCGCGCCCAGATCCTGTCCGCTCAGCAGATTGCCATCTTTCACAATCGATGCATTAACGTAAACGCCATCGGTCACACCCTCTGAAGAGGTGCCGGAACTGACATAACGCCGTCCCTTTAAAAGCGCGTGAGGTGCCAGCACTCTGGCCGCTGCGGAACAGATTGGGCAGACCAGACGACCTGCTTCATCATGCCGGCGAATAAAATCAATCACCGCAGCATTTGCTGACAGATTTTTGCTGCCGTCCGGGCCGCCCGGCACAATCACCGCGTCAAACAGCCGCTCGCGATTCTCTTCCAGCAGCTCATCGGCCACGACCTTCACCTGATGGTAGCTGGTCACTTCCCTGTAGGGCTGACAGGCCACAGTGGTCACGCGAACGCCCAGACGTGAAAGAATATCGAGCGTGATAATGGCTTCAGCTTCTTCAAAACCGGGCGCGAGCAGCAGGGCAACGTTCTTATCCATGAAAAAATCCTTTTACATTGTGAGTGTGGATGGAGCAAAGAACGTTAATCCTGGTCTGTGCAGATACACCGTTTACTGATCCGAATCAAATCCGGATAGGGTTTATTTCAGAGGTTAGCAGCGGCAGCGAAAACACTGCCGTCATGTGTTATGGCAAACGCCGCTACTTAAAACTCTTCGGGTTCTCCCGGCAGCGGCTCGGTCAGTTCCTGCCCTTTTACACCGGCATACGTGATCACCAGTTCAGCGGGTTCATCCAGAGTGTAACCACGATGCGCGCTGTTAACCGTTTCATTCAGAGCTTCACCTGCTGTGAACGTGCGCTGTTCGCCGCTCTCTTTATCCTCAACAATCAGAGTGCCGGAAAGAATAAACGCCACATTCGGCATCGGGTGGGTGTGCCAGGGCAATGACGTATGAGCAGGCAGTGACAGTCGCATCACTGTCAGTTCAGGTTCGCCTGTGGGATAAGCATTAATCACCTCACCGTTCCAGGCCTGGCTGCTGCGCATCACTTCGACCGCGTTAATCTCGTTATCCTGCTTTGACATGGTTAATCCCTGTTGTTACTCAATAGAATGCCAGTAGTGACTGAGCAATAAGCGTAGAAGAAAATGGCGCTGAGGGTTTCATACGTGATGAATCAGGAAACGATCAGTCAGCCAATGCAGAAAAAATAGCGGGAATGATCGTGCCAGCAGAGTGGATGGTTAATTAATGTTCGAAATTTGCATTGCGGTTATAAGATATATTCCACCGTCAGTACGCAACCTTTACGTTCTGTATTATCTTTGAAGCCATCTACTATCTGAGGGATTTCTGATAATGAAAGGTTTGTTTACGGCATTACTCGCCAGTTCTGTTTTATTATTATCCGCCTGCTCTAAAGACGACGACAACAAAGTTAAAGTCGCGATTAATACCGGGCCGGATGAAGCAATCTGGCAGGTGGTACAGCAGGTTGCCAAAGATAAATACAAGCTCGATGTCGAAGTTCTTAGCTTCAATGATTATGTGCTGCCAAACGAAGCACTGAATAACAAAGAGGTTGATGCCAACGCCTTCCAGAGCCTGCCTTATCTTGAAGATCAGTCGAAAGAGCGCGGTTATAAATTTGCGGTGGTAGGCAAGACTTTCGTGTTCCCGATTGCGGCCTATTCGCACAAAATCAAAAACATCAGTGAACTGCAGAATGGTGCCACTGTTACTATCTCTAACGAGGCGACCACGCTGGGACGCAGCCTGCTGTTACTTCAGGCGCAGGGTCTGATTAAACTGAAAGACGGTGTCGGCTATTTACCGACCTCGCTGGATATCATCGAAAATCCAAAAAATCTGAAGCTGGTTGAAGTGGACACGCCACAGCTGACCCGCACGTTAGACGATCCAAACGTCTCTTTATCCATCATCAATACCAATTTCTCGGCTCAGGCTGGATTATCAGCACACCGCGATGGCTTATTTATGGAAAGTGCCTCGTCGCCTTACGTCAATGCACTGGTATCACGTGAAGATAATAAAGACAGCGACAAAATTCAGAAGCTGAAGTCTGCGCTGCAGTCACCGGAAGTTGCGGCCAAAGCGGAAGAAGTCTACAAGGGTGATGCCATTAAAGGCTGGTAAACCGCCCGGTAATCGATCCTGAACGATCAATAAAGGCCGCACTCTGATGCGGCCTTTATTATATCTGCATTTTTCAGCTGCACGCCTGTCGGCACGGGTTGCGTGCAGGCAGCCGTCAGGAAAGCCAGAGGTGAAGTTATGCGGCTGCACCTTTAGGCTGAGCAGAGAGATGTCCCGCCCACAGACTCGCTACCCATTTCACCCCTTTTGAGGTGAAGCGCGCCTTAGAAAACGCGTGCTGGTTTTCACCGGTACCGGTATGCAGCGTAAAGTAGCCCGCCTGCAGATGGTAGTGTTGCGGCGTCAGCGTTCCTTTGGCGCGATACATGATGTTGCGCTCCAGCAGGAACTGGCGGAACTCCGGCTCTTTCACTTTCAGCATCTTGCAGAGCTGACGAAAACCCAGCGAGTCGTCAACTTCTACGAAGCTATCAAAGAACGCCGCCTTGGGAGCCGAGAGGGCCAGCTGCTGCTCCGCTGCCTGACGCTGTTCAAACTGCTCAGCCCATGCGCGAGCCGCTTCAGCCGGGTTAGTAAAGTCAGGCAGATGCGTGGTTTTTTCACGATCCTGCCAGCGGTCCAGCACTTCAGCCGTAAAGCCCGGGGAAAGACGCGCTACAGCCAGCAGAGAGTCACGCTTGCTGAGACGATACTCCTGGCGCACTTCTCCATCCCGCTCATAGTCATTCACTTTGAGTGGCTGAGAAAGATGCTGAGCCGTTTCCAGACTTTTGATTAACCGCTTCACTTCTCCGTGTGTAATGCCTGTCATCTGAGCCAGTTCACGGCTGCTCATTGTGACCGATTGTTCCAGAGATTTGAGGCTTTCAGTCGAAATCATCATGGGTTCACCCCTCGCTAACGCTACCAATACCCGGCGGGCAGTCCATTTATTATACAAACAACTGTTCAAATATCCAGTATTTTATTTAAGCAATAACGTAATTGGAACCGGTTACGCAAACAAGGGAGCAGAAGGCATTTTACGGTCTGGAAGGCGTGTTCAGGGCGAGCTAATCGATGGCAGGCGCACATTTCCTGCAGCCAGTAAGGCTAATGACGCCATCTGTTATTTACATATAATCACATTGATGGACACAGACTCTTTACATTGCAGTATAGTGAAGGCTCTCAGCAGGTTACTGACCTGCGATGCTCACTATTTTGATTCGGTGTGCTGAGGCTCAGTCTGGCCCGTTACCACTGAATGTTATCTATTACTGGAGTAAGTCATGCAGCCGTTGAAAGTCGCCTTTATCAAAGCTAACTGGCACAGCGAAATCGTTTCTCAGGTTCTGACCGGGTTTGAACAGGAACTGGAAAGTCGCGATGCCTCATACGAGATTAAAACATGGGATGTTCCTGGCGCTTTTGAAATGCCGCTGCTGGCGCAACGTCTGGCACAGACTGGCAATTATGATGCGATTGTCTGTGCAGCACTGGTAGTGGATGGCGGCATCTATCGCCATGATTTCGTCGCTCAGGCGGTCGTAAGTGGTCTGATGCAGGCGCAGCTGACGACTAACGTACCCGTCTTCTCCGTGTCACTGACACCTCACAATTTCCAGCCATCGGCAGAGTTCATCGACTTCTATACCCAGCATTTTGTAAAAAAGGGTCAGGAAGCGGCACGCGCTGTCTGTCAGATCCACGCGCTCGATCTTTGATTAACCTGTCATGGATGCGGATAACGCATCTGCCTGCGCCGTTGAGGAGAGAAAGTTGGAAAATTTACGCCCGCCCTTACCGCCATTTACACGGCCTGAACAGGCAATAGAAAAAGTACGGCTCGCTGAAGATGGCTGGAACAGTCGGGATGCTGAACGTGTGGCGCTGGCCTATTCGGCAGATAGCCGGTGGCGTAATCGCGATACCTTTCTGACCGGACGGGCAGATATTGTCGCGTTCCTGCAGCAAAAATGGCAGCGGGAGCAGCAGTATCGGCTGATTAAAGAGCTATGGAGTTTTGACCAGAACCGGATTGCGGTGCGGTTTGCCTATGAATGGCACGATGAGCAGCTACAGTGGTATCGCTCTTATGGTAACGAAAACTGGGCATTTGATGAGCAGGGTTTGATGACGCAGCGTTTTGCCAGCATCAACGACCTGAAAATTAGCGAAGAACAGCGGCTGTTTCACTGGCCACAGGGGCGTCGCCCGGATGGCCATCCTTCGCTAAGCGAGCTGGGTTTATAACAGACGTTTCCAGCGGAGAGCGCTGCTCTCCGCCGTTATCGACTCAGCCCTGCTCGCCCTTGTTCTCGACAAAGGTTGCTTTGTTGCGGGTGACCGTATAGGCCACTTTTTTGACATCTTCGGGTGACGTGGTCACTTCAACTGGCGCAATGGTGACACGGCCCATACCAAACAGCGTTGGCACATATCCCCCCACCTGATGCTTACCCGCCGGCACATGCAGCAGTTTGCTTTCACCATTCGGCAATCTGCCAGCGTCTTTACCATCAACCGTCAGGAATACACTGGAGCCATCATCCGCGCGGGTCTTGATATGTGAGACATCGATCTGTGTCGGACCAGCAGCAAATTCATCTGGTGCATCGCTGACGGCATGTTTCGCACAGCCAGTCAGTACAGCAGCAACCGTCATAACGGCGAGAGTAAAACGATAACGCATTGGACACTCTTTCTCCTGATCATCAGTACGCCCTATTTTAAAGGTTTGCAGGCCGGATGTAAGGGGGTTGACAGTCAGCATGCTCTTAAAAAAGGTAAAACAAGAGCGCTTTCCAGGTCTGTTTACGTAAAGAATCTTTACTGAATAAATACACAGTCTTTTTATGTCGGATAGCAGCGCTTATAACACCCTGATCGTTATGAATTAAATCAGAGAATAATGGCGAATAAGCGTAGCGTCACGGGCCCTGATCGCCGATTTTACCCCGTTTTACACTGTTAATTGGCTTTTATTAGGTTCATAGTGGTTGTTCATCTCCGGTTAATCCCGGCGGCCTTTCCCTCAGCAGAGGGCACGATATGCAATTTCATACTACCGATACTGTTTGTGCGATAACCGGCACGCATCCCGCGAATCTGAAACGCTGGATGAAGCAGGGATTACTCACATCACAGCAGAATGCAGACGAGTGGAGCAATACTCATCTCAGCGAAATCCATACTCTGGTTGGTTTAACGGCAACCGGCGCAACCCTGAATGAGATCAGGCAGGGTCAGCAGGACGCAACGGCTGTCAAAACCCATGGCTGGGCGGCGCGTAAGGGCGACATGCTCTGGCAGCTTGAATTTGGCACACCGCTGTCGCTTTCACGTCAGATGCACAACATGTCCTGTAACTACAGCGGTGATGATTTCATCATTAATCTGCTGCGACCGCTGAGCGTCTGGCTCTATGCCGACCACCGTCAGGGCGCTTCACGACGCCTCGACCGTTTTGAGCAAACCGTTAAGCAGCAGGCGGACAAAGTGATGCGCGTCTCATCGCGCAATGAATCGTCCGTTCCTCTGTTTCTGGAAGCAGTGAGCGTACTCGACAAAACAGAAATCTGGCTGGAGGCGATTCGTCTGACGGCGATGGGCTTTAATGTTGCGGTTGACTCACGTGCAACCGGACAGCCTGCTATTAAAACTGCCATCCATCAGCATCATGTGATGTGGTGTGGTGCAGGGATTAGCCAGGTAATGCATGACTATTTTGAACAGCAGAGTGAGGATGGTTTTCCGGTTATGCTCAGTGGACCTGATCGTAATCTGCATTTTTCACAAGCTTCCGCTTCCAGCGCTGCCTGACAGCAGGCAGCTTTTCCATTTCCCCGCTTTTCCGCGCCAGTAAATAATTTTTTCCGTTAAGAATCTCTTAAGGTGGCTACGTATACTGGTGCCTCAACCTGACTCATTGACGAGACTACGATGAAAAAGACTTTACTGACCCTCAGCCTTTTCCTGTTGCCACTGACTTTCACCGCTGCGCATGCAGCATCTAATCTGACCGGTTGTGCCGCCAAAAAGCAGGAGATTGAGACCCAGATTTCCTTCGCCCGCCAGCACAATAATACCCATCAGGTTGCCGGCCTTGAAAAAGCGCTGCGCGAAGTGGATCAGAACTGCACTGAAGGGAGCCTGTTAAAGCAGCGCCAGGAAAAAGTGGCAGAGAAAAAGTTTAAGGTGCAGGAGCGTGAACAGGAGCTGGCAAAAGCGAAAGCGGAAGGACGCAGTGCCAGCAAGATTCAGAAGCGCGAAGATAAGCTGCAAGAAGCGCGTGAAGAGCTGAAAGAAGCCGAACAGGCTTTGCATCAATAAATCTTCCGGGCCAGCCTTTCAGCGCTGGCCCGCTATTTCTCCTTCCCCGCTCTCAGCAATCTTATTTATCCTAACCAGATGATTAGACTGCTTATTTCCTGCTCAATCCATTACTTAAGGTAATCCTTTGATTACTTATTCTCATGCACTTAATTGGTGCACCAAAGTCAATGAAATTAAGATCAATTATTTAACTTTTTGAACGCCCTCAAAGAATTGAAAGATAGCGAGATCCTCCCTTATATGCAGTCCGTACGCACCTGGAGCGCATTATTATTCGTCTTTAATGGGCATCTCTCAAAATCTATTCACTGAATACGCCCCAAAAGGGGGCGAGAATGCACTTTTACAGGGCAGGCACCCCATCTTATTTGTTTCAGAAGTGTTAGATTATGTCCGCGCCATACAATGCGCTCACCATCCACGGCTCCACACAATAAATAACTTCATTAAGAAAGGTTTTTTATGGATAAGTTATCTTATGCGTCTGAAAGCAGCACATCTGCCTGGTCCACCTACTTACAGCAAATTGACCGGGTTGCGCCCTATCTGGGCGACCTTTCACGTTGGATAGATACTTTGCGGCATCCAAAACGTGCGCTGATTGTCGACATTCCTCTCCAGATGGATGACGGTTCGATTCGCCATTTCGAAGGCTATCGCGTTCAGCACAACCTTTCACGCGGTCCGGGTAAAGGCGGTATTCGCTATCATCCGGCTGTCGACCTGAATGAAGTCATGGCGCTTTCTGCGTGGATGACCATTAAATGTGCCGCGGTTAACCTGCCTTACGGTGGTGCTAAGGGCGGCATCCGGGTCGATCCCTTCAAACTCTCCGAGGGTGAACTTGAGCGGCTGACCCGTCGTTATACCAGCGAGATCGGCATCATCATTGGACCGCAAAAAGATATTCCGGCACCGGACGTCGGCACTAACAGTAAAGTGATGGCATGGATGATGGATACCTACTCCATGAACCACGGCACCACGATTACCGGCGTGGTGACCGGCAAACCGATTCACCTGGGCGGTTCACTGGGCCGCGAAAAAGCGACCGGTCGTGGAGTGTTTATTACCGGCCGTGAAGTGGCCCGTCGTTCAGGTATTGAAATCGAAGGCGCCCGTGTGGCGGTACAGGGCTTCGGTAACGTCGGCAGCGAAGCAGCACGCCTGTTTGATGAGGCGGGCGCGCGCGTGGTGGTGATTCAGGACCACACGGCGACGATTTATAATTCAGATGGCATTGATATGGCCGCGCTGAGCGAATGGCAGATCGCCCACAAGCAGATTGCCGGTTTCCCGGGCGCGCAGAGCATTGATAAAGAGGCGTTCTGGACCACTGAGATGGATATCCTGATCCCGGCCGCGCTGGAAGGTCAGATTACCCGCGAGCGCGCAGAGATCCTGAGCTGCAAAATCGTGCTGGAAGGCGCAAACGGCCCGACTTATCCGGATGCCGATGACATGCTGGCAACGCGCGGCATTATCGTGGTGCCGGACGTGGTCTGTAATGCCGGCGGCGTGACCGTCAGCTACTTCGAATGGGTTCAGGACATGGCCAGCTTCTTCTGGAGTGAAGATGAGATCAATCGTCGCTCCGATAAGATTATGACCGAAGCGATGGTTCATATCTGGGAGAAGTCAAAAGAGAAGGATTGCTCGCTGCGCACTGCGGCGTATATCGTGGCGTGTGAGCGGATCCTGATGGCGCGTAAAGATCGCGGTATCTATCCGGGTTAATCCTTACGGCGCTGTTGTCTGCAACAGCGCCGTTTTTCTACTTCATCAGCACCTGAAACTGCGGATTAAATTCATCAAAGATCGGTAACGCGGCGGCCCCCAGCGCAGCGGTATCGCTGCCAGTCATGCCCGTCTTCAATCGCATATCTAACAGGTAACGTCCACGCACCGACTGATAAAGCGGCGGCAGGCGCGCGACCATCTGATCCAGCAACGGCGCAGGCATCATCCCGCCAATAATTACCGCCTCTGCATCAAACACTGACTCCAGAATATTGATTGCCTGGCGCAAGGGCGTTATCACGCTCTCAATCCAGGCGGTGAAACGCGCGGGTTCAATCTGCAGCAGACCTTCAGGCAGCGCCCGCATCGGATCGAGACCACAGAATTCATAGGCGGCCTGTAATGAGACATAACGTTCCAGGCAACCCTGATTACCGCAGTAGCAGTCACGCCCGCCCGGCTCCACCACAATGTGACCAATCTCTCCCGCATTATGCGCGTGACCGGTATAGATGTGGCCATCGGTGAAGATGCCGGCACCCAGACCGGTGCCGATATAGAGATAGATAAATGAGTTGAGATGGCGCGCCGTACCGTGAAAGCGTTCACCGATGGCGGCGACCGTGGCGTCGTTTTCCAGCGTTACCGGCAGCCCGCTGATAGCGGCCAGCTCAGCTTCAATATCCACCTGCTCCCAGCCATTGAGCGTGGTCGGTCCGACGGATGAAATGCCCTCCACGCCAAAAGGTCCCGGCATCACCACGCCGATCCCCAGTACTTTCTTCCACTGCGAGCCCAGAAAAGCGCGCATCTCCTCCAGCACGCCAGCAATGCACGCCAGGGTGGCAGCAGGCTGGGGCTTTTGCACCAGCACGAGGCGGCGGAAATGCACTTCACCGCTCAGATCGACCAGCACCAGCAAGAGCGTCTGGTGATCAAGATGAATGCCAATCGACCACGCACTGGTGGGATTGAGTGTGACCGGAATCGAAGGCTGACCGCGCCCGCTGCGGCGCGGCTGACAGCTGGTCAGCAGTCCGGCCTCCTCCAGTTCCGCCACGATATTCGAGACGGTCTGCGGCGTCAGCGCCGTCATGCGGGCCAGTTCGGCACGGGTCAGTTCACCGTGCAGACGAATGGCTTCAATCACCACACGCCGGTTGTGCGCCCGCGCATGTTCAAGGTTGGTACCCGAGGTTTTCATGTTGTTTTCCATTTCAGCGGGACCCGACAGTATTGGTCTCCGAAAGCATTCGGGCAAACAATATCTTTGATGCTGCACGCAATTCTCGCGCATCAGGATAGGCAATTTTGCCATAAAAGCGCAGTCTGAGTTTCAGCGTTGTTACGGCTTTGTTGCAATGTCCTCCGGCACTGTGGCACGCCGTTTGCTTAGATTCAGACAGGTCAGTTCACCCACTGACCAGAATTACGCCCCTAATTAAATCAATCAAATTGATTTAATTAACCGACAGCCTGTTGCTGCCCTGTTGCTACCTAGTGGAGAAGACCATGTCACAGCGTTATACCCCTCAACTGAAAGCCGGTTTTGCCGCTTTACTGATGTTAAGCGCAGGCAGCGCGGCGGCAGCCAGCCAGATTAATGCCCTGTTTATGACCCAGGCGGCCTATAGCGAGAATGACATTCGCGCGATGACGCAGAATTTCCAGAAGCAGCATCCGGATGTCACCGTCAATCTGGAGTTTGTTCCCTATGAAGCGCTGCACGATAAGATTGTGGCGGCGCGTGGCGCAGGCGGCAATGGCTATGATGTGGTGCTGTTCGACGCCATCTGGCCAACGGAATTTACCCGCTTCGATCTGTTGCAGGATGTCAGCGCGCGCATTACGCCAGAGGAGAAAGAGAAGGTTTTTCCGGGCGCGATGAACACCGTGATTTATAAGGGTAAAACGCTGGGGATGCCGTGGATCCTTGATACCAAATACCTTTACTACAACAAAGCAATGCTGGCGAAAGCGGGCATAACCACCCCGCCGCAGACCTGGCAGCAGGTGCTGGATGACGCGAAAATCATCAAAGAGAAAAAGATTGTGACTTACCCGCTGGTCTGGAGCTGGTCCCAGGCGGAAGCGCTGGTGTGTGACTACACCACGCTGGTATCAGGCCTGGGTGGGCAGTTCTATCAGAATGGCAAGCTCGACTTCTCCAGCCCGGCTTCACTCAAGGCGCTGAACCTGATGAAAAGCTCGCTCGACGATGGCCTGAGTAACCCGGCTTCCCGTGAATATCTGGAAGAGGACGTGCGCAAATCGTTTTCGAATGGCGATGCGGCGTTCGCGCTCAACTGGACCTACATGTACAACATGGCAAACGACCCTAAGCAGAGCAAAGTAGCCGGTGATGTTGGTATCATGCCTGCGCCGGGTGATGTGCCAGGAAAAGTGGGTGCGGTGAATGGTTCGATGGGTCTGGGGATCACCAAAGGCAGCACGCATGCTAACGAAGCGTGGCAGTATATTCAGTACATGACTTCACAGCCGGTGCAAAACCAGTATGCGAAGCTCAGCCTGCCGATCTGGAAATCCTCTTATCAGGACGAGGCGGTGAAAAAGGATCAGGAGAGCCTGATTGCCGCAGCGGACAAATCGCTAAACGTGATGCTGTCACGTCCTGAAACCGCCGACTATTCCCGCCTGTCGAACCAGCTGCAGCAGCAGTTACAGCAGGTCTTGCTGGGTAAAATCCCGGCGCAGGACGCGATGGCGACGGTGGACAAAAGCGCCGCCCGGCTGCGTTAAGGAGTCATGATGCTGAGTCTGCGTCAACGCGAACAGCGTCAGGCATGGGTGCTGCTGGCACCCATGCTGCTGGTGATGCTGCTGTTAACCGCCTGGCCTCTGCTGCGCACCATCTGGCTCAGCTTTACCGATGCTGCGCTGATTGGCAGCGGTGAAACGCCTGCCTGGATTGGGCTGGAAAACTACCTCTATGCGCTGAGCGATCCCGATTTTCGGGCATCTATCTGGCGCACCCTCTACTTCACGCTGGTGTCTGTCACTTTTGAAGGCGTCATTGGCGTGCTGGTGGCGCTGCTGCTGAATCAGAAATTCGTAGGGCGCAACGTGCTGCGGGTGCTGGTGATTCTGCCGTGGGCGCTGCCGACCATCGTCAACGCCATGATGTGGCGGCTCAACTTTAATCCCGATTACGGCAGCATCAACGCCCTGCTTAGCCAGCTCGGCATTATTGATGGCTATCGCAGCTGGCTGGGCTCGCCGGACGCGGCGCTCAATGCGGTGATGTTTGCAGATATCTGGAAAAACTATCCGCTGGTTACGCTGCTGGTGCTGGCAGCGCTGCAGTCGATCCCCGAAGATCTGTTTGAAGCAGCACGGCTGGATGGTGCGTCTGCCTGGCGGCGTTTCCGGGCGATTACCTTCCCGGCGATTGTCGCGCCGCTGGGCGTCGCGCTGGTGTTACGTACCATCGATGCCTTAAGATCTTTGACATTGTCTACGTGATGACGCGCGGCGGGCCGGTGGACAGTACCAAAACCCTGAGCTTTTTTGTCTATCAGGAGTCCTTCAGCTACCTGCGTGCCGGCAGCGGTGCCGCTTACGCGATCCTGATGACCCTGATGTGCGCTCTGCTAATCACGCTTTACCTGCTGATGTTATGGCATCAGCGCCGCAGGAGTTCCGCTTATGAAAACTAAACTGCGCCGGGTGCTGCGTTACGGCGCGGCGCTGCTGGTCGCTATCAGCATTCTGGCCCCGATGGGCTGGCTGTTTCTGATGAGCGTCAGCTCCGCCAGCGATCTCTCCCGCGTGCCACTGGAATGGCTGCCACGTCAGTGGGATTTCAGTCGCTATCAGGGACTGGTTTCGCTGGCACCCAACCAGCCGGGCAACATTTTCCTGCATGCGCTGGGCAACAGTGTGCTGGTGGCGACGGTTGCCACGGCGATCTCGCTGCTGCTGGCGATACCGGCCGCCTTCAGCTTCTCACGCTACAGCGGTCGCGATGCCTGGCTTTCCGGCGCACTGGCGATCTACATGGTGCCGCCGGTGGCGTTTGTGCTGCCGCTCTACTTTCTGCTGCAACAGCTTGGGCTCCTCAACACCCGTCCCGGTCTGGTGATGGTCTACTGCTCGCTGATCCTGCCGTTCCTGACCTGGATGCTGAAGAATCAGTTTGACTCGCTGCCGCGCGATATCGAACAGGCGGCACGGCTGGATGGCCTGCGCTTCTGGCAGGTTCTGCTGCGTATCACGCTGCCGCTGGCGAAGCCGGTACTGGGCGCGGCTGCCCTGTTTGGCTGGCTGCTTGCCTGGGATGAGTTTTTCTATGCGCTGCTGTTCACCAGCAATATTTCGGCACAGACCCTGCCGGTCGCGATTGCCGGCTTTACCGCCGGACGCGCCACCGATGACGGGCTGATCGCAGCGATTGGCATTCTGGCATCGGTGCCGCCTCTGTTTATTGCCATCTGGTTGCAGAAGACGCTGGTCAGCGGTCTTACCAGCGGTGGGAGTAAGGGATGAGATCCATGGATAACAGCACTGCGTCCACACTCTATGTGGTGGGCAATATCAATGTCGATTTAATCATGAGTACGCTCAGCGACTGGCCGAAACGCGGCACAGAAGTGATGCTACAGCACAGCGAGCTACGTCCAGGCGGGTCTGCGGGTAACTGTGCGCTGGCGCTGGAGGCGATGCAGGTGCCACATCGGGCCATCGCTAATCAGGGCGACGATGGCTTCAGCCACTGGCTCGCCAGTCACTTTCCCCTCAGCGCCGCACACTGGCCGCGCTACGCCTGTGAGACCTCGCTGACGGTGGGCGTAACCCATCCCGATAACGAACGATCGTTTCTGAGCAATCACGGCCATATTACCGTGCTGACCGCGGACGATGTGCTGGCTCAGCTGCCGCTGCAGGCGACGCCGGGCGACATCGTGCTGCTGTGCGGCACTTTTCTCTGTCTTGAACTCTATGACCACTATCCGGCGCTACTGGCCGAGCTACAAAAGCGTGGCTTCAGTGTGGCCGTGGATACCGGCTGGCCGCCTGCGGGCTGGAGCGATGGCCTTCGTCGGGAGATGGGCGGATGGCTGGCGGACTGTGACTGGCTACTGCTGAATGAGGTTGAAGCGCTGGGTTTAGCAGCCGCGGATCTGCTGGATCAAAGCGGTAAACAGCTGGCCGCCCGTCTCAGTGGTCGCGGCGGCTGTGTGATCAAGTGTGGCGCAGAGGGCGCACGTCTCTGGTCTGCCGCCTCGGTGCAGTTTGCTGCCGCCCAGCCGGTAACGGTGGTGGATACCATCGGTGCCGGTGACAGTTTCAACGCTGGTTTTCTGGCTGCACTGCTCTACCGCCAGTCATCGCTCACCGCGCTGCGCTGGGGCATTGAAGTGGCCTCACAGGCGATAAGCAGCTCTCCGCGTCGCTATCCCAGCTGGCAACAACTCCAATTAACCAATGAGGTGCGCTGACCATGGCCAGTGTTGAACTTGTACAGGTGGCGAAGCGCTACGGAAAACAGAGCGTGCTGCATCCGCTTGATTTAACCATTCCCGACGGCAGTTTTACCGTGCTGGTCGGTCCCTCCGGCTGCGGCAAGTCTACCCTCCTGCGGCTACTCGCCGGTCTGGACAGCGTCTCTGACGGGGCGATTATGCTGGATAAAAAGCAGATCAACGACCTCGATCCCGCCGACCGGGATATCGCGATGGTGTTTCAGAGCTATGCGCTTTATCCGCATCTGACCGTTGCCGAAAATCTGGCGTTTCACATGCAGGTGAAAAAGGTGAAGCGTGAGGAGCAGAAAAGCAAAATTGCCCGTATCGCGGCTATTCTGGGTATCGATCAGTTGCTGCAGCGTTATCCACGGGCGTTGTCGGGTGGACAGCGGCAGCGCGTGGCGATGGGCCGGGCGATGGTGCGCAATCCGCAGGTATTCCTGTTCGATGAGCCGCTCTCTAACCTGGATGCGCAGTTACGCATGGAGCTGCGTGCCGAGATTAAGTCCCTGCATCAGCGTTTCAAAACCACGATGGTTTATGTCACACACGATCAGGTCGAGGCGATGACGCTGGCGGATCAGATTGTGGTAATGAAAGATGGGGTCATTGTGCAACAGGGTGCGCCGCTGGCGATTTACGACCGGCCGGTTAACACCTTTGTGGCGCGGTTTATCGGTTCACCGCCGATGAATCTGCTGGATGCGCGTTTCCAGCCTCGCGATGGTCTGCCCGGCGTCTGTTGTGGCGAGCAGTGGCTGCCGTTGCCCGGTCGCTGGCACCACGCCGCGCGGCAGCAGGCCGATCAGCCGGTGACGCTGGGTGTACGACCCCACGATCTGATTTTTGATGCCAGCGGGCAACCGGCGACGGTGAACATTGTGGAGATTACCGGCGAGTCGACACTATTACATCTGAACTGGCAGGGTTTCCCGCTGCATATGCAGCTGACTGGTCGGAGCGATGCCGTGCCGGGCGGCACGCTGCCGGTGACCGTGAATCCGGATAAGATGCACCTGTTCGATGCCAGCAGCGGTGTGCGGCTGACGGAACAATGATAAAAAAACCCGCCGCTGGCGGGTTTTTTAGTCTGTGAAGCAGATATGGGCTCAGGGAGCATACGTCCGCTTTACGCCAGATGAAACTGCTCCACCGTCTGTGATAGCTGCTGCGCCTGGTCTTCCAGCGAACTGGCGGCCGCCGACATCTGCTGCACCAGCGCGGCGTTCTGCTGGGTGACGCCATCCATTTCATTGACCGCAATCGTTACCTGGCTGATGCCGCGCGCCTGTTCGCTTGACGCTGTGACGATCTCACCGATAATCCCCTGTACCGAATTCACCGCCTGCATCATCTCCTGCATGGTCTTACCGGCATCGTTTACCAGCCGGACGCCGCTCTCAACACGTACGCTCGACTCTTCAATCAGTGCGCCGATCTCTTTCACTGCATTAGCACTGCGCTGGGCCAGATTTCGCACTTCCGAAGCGACCACCGCAAAACCGCGACCCTGCTCACCGGCGCGTGCTGCTTCTACCGCCGCGTTGAGCGCCAGAATATTGGTCTGGAAGGCAATGCTATTGATCATCGTGGTAATGTCGCCAATCTTTTTCGAGCTATCATCGATCTGCGCCATGGTCTGCACCACCTCGCCCACCAGCGAGGCACCGCGACTGGCAATGTGCGTCGCGTTTTCAGTCAGGCTGGTCGCCTGCTGCGCATTGTCGGCATTCAGGCGGATCGTGGCGCTGATCTGCTCCATGCTGGCTGCGGTCTGCTCCAGCGCGGCGGCCTGTTCTTCAGTGCGTGACGCCAGATTTAGGTTGCCGCTGGCAATTTCCCCCGCGCCCTGTCGTACAGATTCACTGGAATCTTTAATCTGCCCGACAATCTGACGGAGCTGGCTTTGCATAGTATGAAGCGCAAAGAAGAGGCTGCTGCGATCGCCGTTTTTCACTGCAATCGCGTTATCCAGCTTGCCATCCGCGACGGCTAGCGCAATATTTGCCGCTTCAATCGGCTCGCCGCCAATCGGACGCAGCACCTTGCGGCTGAACAGCATGCCCAGTACGGTGCCGACCAGCAGAATACTGACCACCATCAGCAGCAGGGCCCACATCAGTTGCCGGTTGGCAGCAGCCATCACCTGACTGACCGGTGCGACGACGCCGAGATACCAGGGTTTATCGCTGTTACCAATTACCACCGGCTGCCAAGTGACTAAGGCATCTTCGCCCAGTACGGCATCAAAATGCTGTACGACTTTCGTCGTAAAACCATCGGTTTTACCGGTCCAGGGTTTGCCCGCTTCGTCTTTAACGGGCGATGAGACGACTTTGCCCCCATTAGAGAGCAACAACGCATAGCCGCTACCCTGCCACGGTTTGATCTGATTCACTTTCTGCTGCAATGAGGCCAGTGAAATGTCAGAGGTGACGATCGCTTTTAAGGTGCCCTGCTCGATAATCGCGGCAGCGACAGAGGTGAGCAAGGTCGGCACGCCGTTATAGGCATAGCTGTAAGGTTCGATCAGAGTGTCTTTTTTGGCTTTCTGAGGAACAAGGTAATAATCCCCTTCACCTGGCGTAAGGTAGGAGAGCAGCGGATGCATCACGTAGTTGCCTGAAGTATCGCGATCGACAAACCAGGCATAGCGACCCTGTGGGGCCTGACCCGGCTGTGTAGCGAACTCCGCATCGCGTCCATCAAATGCATTGGGTTCAAAAGTGACAGACATAGACAGATAGTCCGGGTTGTCGCGCAGCGCATACTCCATGACCTTATCAACCACTTTGCGATCGGTAATACCCGCGTGCGGCAAGGCGATTACGCTCTGTCCAAGATGACTGGCAACATCACGAGCATGACCCAGCTCCTGCTGCACCTGAAGCGCACGGCTCTGTGCTATCTGCTGCAGATAGTTTTCTGCGAGTACCTTTTGTTCTTTACCCGATTGCCAGCTGAGGACGCCGATAGTCACGGTAAATCCCAGCATGATTGTCAAACCACCCATGATCAGCATCTGCGCACGGGTACTCATTCTTTTCTTATGTGTTAACTGACTGGCCATAGTGATTCCCCTGGAATTTACCTGTTTCTTTCCCTCCTTGTGATTACGTTGCTCCTGAGATCATCTATCGGCGGCGTTTTTTTGAACTTTAGTCACCGTAATTCTGGCGGGCTGCCTGTCTGACTGTGAGTCATTCAGGGAAATTGATCGCAAAGAGGATATGGTGCTGCGTATGAAAAGGCTTTTTTTGATCTGCAACAATACTGCTGCCCGCCTTTACTGTCAGTTTATGTCAACAGTTGCTGTAGCCCCTTGTCACTGTGGAGAGAGATCAATGATCGGTAAATCAGGATTAGCCATTGGGATGGTTGTCTGGCTGGCGTATGTTGCCTGGATCGTTCACTATTATTCAGACACCTTTATGCAGTTCTCCCGCTAAGCAAACAGGACCTTCGGGTCCTTTTTTTTGTCCTTAATTCCTTACGGTTGGCCTGTGAGCCGGATATTCGCTATTATCGACTCATTCTGTGAGCCGAATAGCAAACTCTATTCGGCTCATTTCCTCTTACTGTGAGCCCACTATGAGCGTTTACTGGATCTGGCAGCAGCCGGACTGGCCCGATTTTCAATGGCAGGATGCCGTTCTGCTACCGCGCCTGCGCCATCTGCAGCAGCAGCGCGGGTTGCTGCTGGGGCGAGCCAGCCTGCAGTCAGACAGTGATTCGCAGACGCTGGATACTCTGCTGAGTAATATCCTTTCCTCTTCCGCGATTGAAGAGGAACGGGTAAACGTGCAGTCAGTACGCTCATCGCTGGCGCGCCGGTTAGGCGTCACGGAAGAACAGCCTTATCCGGTCTCCGATCGCTCAGAAGGGCTGGCCGCCATGATGCTGGATGCCATCAACAATCGCAGTCAGCCACTGACGCCTGACCGATTATTTCAGTGGCATCACTGGCTCTTCCCGGCAGATGAATGGACGGTGCAGCGCCTGAGCGTCGGGACGCTGCGCGGCAGTGAGCCGATGCAGGTGATCTCAGGCCGCATCGATCGCCCTACGGTGCATTTTGAGGCTCCGCCGCGACACGGGCTGGAGCCTCAGCTGACACAGTTTATTGAGTGGTTCAACAGCAGTCAGCATGACGTGATGCTGGACCCGCTGCTGCGCGCCGCCATCTGCCATCTCTGGTTTGTCACCCTGCACCCATTTGATGACGGTAATGGGCGTATCACGCGTGCGTTAACCGATCTGGCACTGGCGCAGGCCGACAGCCAGAGCATCCGCCTGTATGCCATGTCGCCCGCCATTCTGGCGCAGCGTGCCGGTTATTACCGCATCCTTGAGCAGACGCAGAAAGGCGGCCTTGATATTACAGACTGGCTGGTGTGGTTTCTTGATATCCTGGATGAGAGCCTGAAGCAGGCGATGAACATCATCGATCGCACCCAAATGAAAGCGCGTTTCTGGCTGCGTCATCAGGGGATGGGATTGAGCGCGGAACAGGTAAAAGTACTGAACCGGCTGCTTGACGGCGGTGAGCAGGGTTTTGAACTGGGGATCAGCGCCAGCCAGTATCAGAAGGTGGCAAAAGTGAGTAAAGCGACCGCGACCCGTCATCTGGCGGATCTGGTAGAGAAAGGCTGTCTCTACCGGCTGGAGGGTGGCGGACGAAGCACGCGCTATCAGGTTGATACCCGCGAGACGGACTGATCGGGATTAGAATAGGAGGTACATCGCAACAGCCGCGATGTACCACTGAGCGCGGCAATTACTCTTTGAGTGAGGCCCCGTTTGTCGCAATAACCTCTTTATACCAGTGGAAGCTTTTCTTATGGCTGCGCGCCAGCGAACCTTCCCCGTTGTCATCGCGGTCTACATAAATAAAACCGTAGCGTTTAGACAGTTCCGCTTTAGATGCGCTCACAAGATCGATCGGCCCCCAGCTGGTATACCCCATGACGTCAACACCATCTTCAATCGCTTCACGCACCTGCACCAGATGATCGTTGAGATAGCTGATGCGGTAGTCATCCTGCACGACGCCGGTGGCATCAGGAATGTCTTTGGCACCCAGTCCGTTCTCAACGATGAACAGCGGCTTTTGATAACGATCCCACAATAGATTAAGCAAGGTACGCAACCCGACCGGATCAATCTGCCAGCCCCATTCAGAGCTGTGAAGATGGGGATTAGGCACCATGCTCAGAATGTTACCGCGCATCTTCTCATTCAGCGCCTCATCGGCGGTAACACAGCCGGACATGTAGTAGCTGAACGAGATAAAATCGACGGTCGATTTAAGTTTCTGGCGATCGGCATCCGTAATATCCAGCAGAATGTTGTTGTCGCGGAAGAAGCGCAACATATAGCCCGGATAAGCTCCCCGGCACTGCACATCGCCAAAAAATTGCCATTTTCGGTTCTCCTGCAGCGCTTCCAGCACATCGTCGGGTTTACAGCTTAGCGGGTAGACCAAACCACCCAGCAGCATATTGCCGATGCTGGCATCAGGGTTGATCTCGTGACAGGCTTTAACCGCCAGCGCACTGGCGACCAGTTGATGGTGAATCGCCTGATAAATTTCGCCCAGGCTGCTGGTTTCCGGCAGACCCACGCCGGTCATCGGCGCATGCAGAGACATGTTAATTTCGTTAAATGTCAGCCAGAGCCTGACTTTCTTCTGATAACGGTCAAACACCGTGCGGGCGTAATGTTCAAAGAATCCGATTACCTGACGGTTGCGCCAGCCACCATACTGCTTAACCAGATTCCAGGGCATTTCATAATGTGACAGGGTCACGAGTGGAGTGATGTTATGCGCTGCCAGTTCATCGAATAAGCGGTCATAAAAGGCCAGCCCAGCCTCGTTGGGTTGCTGCTCGTCACCGTTCGGGAAAATACGCGTCCAGGCAATGGAAACCCGCAGACAGCTGAAGCCCATCTCTGCAAACAGCCTGATATCGTCCGGGTAGCGGTGGTAAAAATCGATCGCCACATCTTTAAGGCTCTGGCTCCCCGCAACGCGCTCCACGACCGGGCCAAAAATCCCCTTTGGCTGGACGTCAGAGGTGGAAAGGCCTTTGCCCTCTTCACGCCATGCGCCTTCAACCTGGTTAGCGGCAACAGCACCGCCCCATAAAAATGAATCCGGGAAAGTTTTCATCCTGTTCTCCTTTTATCGATGAATGATGCTGAGTAAAGGTGTTCCTGCAGTCGCAGTGTTTCCTGCGACTTTCATCACCTCACGATACTCATCGCTGTTAGTAATAATGATCGGGGTTGTCAGGTCATACCCGGCATCAAGAATGGCCTGACGATCGAACTCCAGCAGCAGATCGCCGGGCTTAAACTTATCGCCAGCCTGAACGTGTGCCTTGAAAGGTTTGCCGTCGAGCCGGACGGTATCGATACCCACATGGATCAGCAGTTCAATCCCGCTATGACTCAGCAAGCCGATGGCGTGCCGGGTCTGAAACAGGGAGGCAACCTCACCCGCGAAGGGCGCTATGACTTTGTTGTCGGAAGGAATGATAGCCACGCCCTGTCCCAGCAGGCCACTGGCGAAGGTCGCATCCGGTACCTGATCAAGCGCAAGTACGGTGCCGGTCATCGGTGAGAGTATGTCGTCTTCGCCAGGCATCACCGGGGTTACTGTGTCTGGCGTGCTGTTACGAGGCATACCTGCCACCAGCGTCATGCCACAGCTCAGAAGCAAAGCCAACAGCGAGCCGACAATTCCGCCCCATAATGTGGCATCGACACCGCCAGGCGGGATCATTTGAGCGATGGTAAAGATATTGGCGAAGCCAAAGGAATAAACGTGGGTGTTGCTGAAGCCGACAACGGCACCACCGATTGCGCCGGCTACGCAACCAAAGATAAAGGGGCGACGCAGAGGAAGATTAACACCATAGACAGCAGGTTCAGTGATACCAAAGATTCCCGCGGTCACGGATGACCCCGCCAGCACCTTTTGACGCGCATCACGGCTGCGCAGCAAAACGCCCAGCGCCGCGCCAATCTGGCCCATGACAGCAGGTAACAGCATAGGCAGCATCGAGTCATGCCCCAGAACGGCTAGATTGTTGATCATCAGTGGAACCAGTCCCCAGTGCAGACCAAAAATCACACAGACCTGCCACAGCGCGCCCATAGCCGCACCAGCCAGCCACGGAGCCAGCGCATAAATCCACTGGTAGCCGTTCGCCAGCAACTGGCTCAGCCACGTGGCCAGTGGACCAATCACCAGGAAAGTCAGCGGCACCGTGATGCTCAGACAGATCAATGGGGCAAAAAAGTTCTTCATGGAGGCGGGCAGCAGCCGGGTGCTCTGTTTTTCCAGCCAGCAACTCACCCACGCGGCGAGAATAATGGGTATAACCGACGCGCTGTAATTAAACCAGGTTACAGGAATACCGAGAAACGCCTCTGTCATGGCACCTGACTGCTGGCTGGCATTGAAAGCAGCAATCATCGTCGGATGGGTGAGTGCCCCGCCAATCACCATGGTGATAAAGGGATTACCGCCGAACTTTTTACCCGCGGTGTAGCCCAGCACCAGCGGAAAAAAGTAAAACAGGGCATCACTTGCCGCAAACCAGATTTTGTAGGTTCCGCTTTCAACAGACAGCCAGCCGCAAACCACGGCCAGCGCCAGCAAGCCTTTAAGAATACCGGAGGCGGCAAGAATCCCGATAAACGGCGTGAAAATGCCGGACACAACATCGATCAGGCGACTGAAAAGGTTACCTGACTTCTTATCTTCGGCTGATGCAGGGGCCTCATCCAAAAGTCCCGCTTCGGCACGGAAAGCCAGCCAGACATCATGAACATGGTTGCCAATCACCACCTGAAACTGCCCGCCGCTTTCGACAACCATAATGACGCCCGGATTTTTCTTTAATCCTTCGGCATCGGCTTTATGGTTATCTTTCAGTTTAAAACGAAGCCGGGTGGCACAATGCACCAGACTTACGATGTTCTTCCTGCCGCCAATATGGCCGAGGATATCCTGCGCCAGCGTGTGATATTCCATCTCGATTTCCTTAAACCGATGTCCATGGACATCCGTTGACTGAGCCAAAAATAAAAAAACCTGAGAACGGCCTCCTTTCAGAGGCCGCGCTCAGGTTTTGCCTGCATTAAGCAGTAACAATCCGGTTTACAGGGCTTATTACCCTTCTTTTCTCACCCGCTCGATATGAATGGCAAGAAACATGATCTCTTCTGCGGTCAGCTCACGCTGATAGCTTTGTTGCAAATGCTGCGCGATTTTCACCGCGCATTTCCAGGCTTTTGGATAGTTATCTTTTACTGCCGTATGCAACGACACATCGTCATCGTCGACTACGGTTCGCGTCAGCATCCGCTGTGCGAAAAACTTCAGATGGGTGACAAACCGCTGATAACTCAGTGACGATTCGTTATATTCCAGCCGCAACTGATACTTCACCAGTTGCAGAATCTCCTGCATTACCCGCGTGACATCCATGACTTCCGGCATTTCGTTATGGAGCTGTGCTGTTACCAGATGAAGCGCGATAAATCCGGCTTCATCCTCAGCCAGTTCGACATTCAGCCGACGGAAAATGAGTGCCCTGGCCTCCTGCCCCAGCTCGAACTCTTTGGGATAGAGACGTTTGATATCCCACAGCAACACATTTTTAATCGGCAGACCTTTTTTCTGTCTTTCAATGGCAAAGAAGCAGTGGTCGGTCAGCGTGATATACAGGCTCTCCTGCAGTTTCCCGAGACGCTGTATCGCAAGATCAATAATGCAGTTGCAGGTCGTCATCACTTCAGGCGGGATTTGATGTAACAACTCCTCCAGCCGACGGACCAGCAGATCACTTTGTGGTGCAAACACTTTCTCAATTTGCGCGTCATTGAGACTGTCACCGACGCGCTTCTGAAAGGCCAGCCCACGGCCCATCACGACCTGCTCGCGCCCCTGCTCATCCTGAACCATCACCACGTTATTATTCAGAATTTTGGCGATTTTCATCGGAACCCCAGAAACAAAAAAACCTGACATCCGGCAGAGGCCAGAAATCAGGTTTTGCCTGCCTAAGCAGTAACAATCCAGTCCCGGCACTCTATCAGTTCTCGTCGTGACCTCAATATGTCAGGGCAAAAAGCGTGACAGCGATCGAAATCCGCTTATTAACTTAAAAAGTGACCACCGTTTTAAGCTCAGTCACCCAGGCATCCTGCGTATGGGATATGCCCGCCGGATGATGCCAGTACTGAATCCCGGGTTGCAGTTCCAGCCAGGAAACGGGGCGGAAACGGTAATAGAACTCGCCGTTTAGCGAATGGCCGGGCACCGGATGATATGCCGTATCGTGGTAGTCCGAAACACCACCAATCGTATTCATATAGCGCTGATTTCGCGCGTACTGAGTGCTCATATCCGTCCAGGTCAGGCCAAAACCAATCCAGTCTTCCGGACGGGCGTCAAACAGTCCCCGATAGCGGAGTGAAGCGGCATAGACCGAATGCATGTAGTTAGTTCTCTGATCGGCCAGGCTCATACTGAATGAAGTACTTAACCCGCGACTGGCGTCATCCTGATGTCGCGTCAGTTGCTGATTAAGTCCGGAGTAAAGAAACCAGGTCCGGTTATGCTTCTCATAACCGCCGGGATCACTCGCTCCCGCGCCACCGGACCGGCCGCGATAGAGGTCAGTTTGCGGGGCATTGGTAAAAACTACCCCCAGGTTGTAGGCACCCGACAGGCCGTTAATGATCGGGCGGGCTTCGATTTCTACCGGCAGCAGGACACCTTTGCTGCGCCTGGTTGAGCCACTCCAGGCGTGATGACGGCTGGCAGCATCCGGGTTCTGCTCCATAACACCCCCTTTTAACGTCACAACAGGTGTAAACCGGTATTCGAGCGTGGTTCCCCACGTATGCACGTTCCAGTTGTTCCAGGTCAGTGAGTTAGCAGATTTTCCACCGCACTGAGAAAGCATCTGGAAATCACAGGGTATGATCTGATCGAAGGTCTGAACCTTGTTCATCATTCCGATACGCCATGTCATCCTGCGGTCATCGAAACTTCGGGCAAAAGTCAGCCAGCCCAGGCGGGTGATCGATTGCCCGCCCCAGCTCTCCTGCGTAAGATCGTTAACATTCATCCGCGGATCCTGCACGCGTCGGGTGGTCAGATCGTCGTTGTGATTACGATTAACGATATTCGCTTCGATACGTGCATCGGGAATATTTGTCCAGTGCGACAAATCCTGATTAAAGGTCAAAGCAAACTGATCGATATAAGCAACGTGTGAGGCATGATTGTAGCCACCGCCGCCATTCCAGCTAATTTCATTCAGATAACCCAGGTTATAAGCAAATCCATTATCGTTAAGCGATTTACGAAGGCCATACATATCTCCCAAAACAGGATCCGGTGGAGATTCAAACCCTAATACCGTTCCGCTCCATTCCTGCGCCGTCGACAAGGGAGACAAGGTCAATAATGAGAGTGCGCACAGCATGCTTTTATATTTCATCTTAGCAACCTGTTTTTGATTTTAATGATGTACGGTTCGCAGGAGAGCCCTGAACCTGCTGTCATCTACGTCATGCTTCCCTGGCCTGAACAGGCCGATTAATTATTGCCAGTCTTATTAATGACTTACTCCTTTTCGGAGTAAATTTAAGGCAAAAAAAAACCTAAGCACCCCACAGTGGTTAAGACTGTGGAACGCTTAGGTTTTGCCTGTTATCCAGTAACAACCCTTCGCTGAAAACGGCTCTACCCTAACACTGCTTTTTTAAATTGAATAGCACTGCCGGATTATTTAACTAAAAATGTGAGCCACTTAACAATTGATATCTCTCATTTCATATAGCTGGTGTCGATTAATAATCCAAATGAAGTAAGAAACCCACCAGGGAATGTTATATTAGTTTTCTTACTAATTCATTTAATTAAGATTGATGGTATTTCTCAGTAGAATTAAAATACTCACCCGGCGTCAAAAGCTTTGAAATGAATGATCCAAAATCCAGATTATTGAATTTTGATTAATGCTATAACGCTGAGTTTAAAAAATATAGCTGGCTGATTTGCGTGATTTACAGGGAGATTGCAGGCAGGCATTCAGCGCAAGGGAACGACAGGAGGATTTGTTTTGAATGACCTGACAAAAAGATCAGATGACTCGTCAATCAGAAACAGCAACGCCGGAAGGTTCGCTTCCGGCGTTGTGGCAGTTACGCAGCTTTAACGGCGCGTACTTTCTTCGCCGCTGGCTCTTCCGCCTGGTCATCCGCATCCTCTTCTGCCACGGCTTCAGGCTTCGTCGCAACTGCGGCCACGTCCGGCAGTTTACTGGTGCGCAGAATATGCTGCACCGCATCTTTCTGCTCGGCAATCAGCAGGCCAAGCGTTTCTGCCTGAGATTCGTCCAGTGCCGGTTGATGCTGTAACAGCCAGTCAGTGAAGGCTTCGGCCATATCGAGCATTTTGTCGTAGGCATCGGCCTCTTTCTTATTGGCAAACGTCATCTTCTCTTCACCCTTTCTGACTACAACAAATTTTGTTTCAACAGCCATCTTTTCGCCCTCAGGTACTGTGTATGCATACAGTATATCATGCCGGTTATGCTTTGACAGCAGAGAATAGAGTTTATCGGTTATGCACGAGCTAACCTTAACCGGACGCAGGTTTTTTTCTTTTTCCTGTCGCTTTTCTGCCGGACGTTACGCTGACTACACCAGCAACTCTTCAAGGAACATCGCCAGCGCCTTGCGCGGATCGTCCTCTTCGGAAACGATCACCTCGATCCCCCACTGCCCCAGCACCTCTTTGGCTACCGGGTTATTACGGTTAGTGAACAGATACGATTTTGGCCGGGCCGTCGCCAGCCCGGTGCGGCCCCACATCTTGGTCAGACGGTAAAACAGCAGACGAATATTGAAATCACTGATGCTGTAGCCGACAAACAGCACGGAGTTGCCCATTACGTCATGGGTAAGTTTGATATCGAGCGGTGAGTCAAAATAGAGGCGTTCGAAATAGCTGCTCTCATCGAGCACGATAGAGGTGTCATCATCGAAGTCACCGTGCAGCTTGATGATGTGACGTTTATCTTCAGTCAGCGAGACCAGGTCTGCGGCGTTCGCCACTTTGTAATAGGGGACGCCGTGCGCTTCGTGCGCCGCTTCCAGCCAGCGATCGTAATTGGTGGTGTAGATGCGCGAGAAGTTACCCTGGGTAATCATGGTATGAATTTCAGAAGACCGGACATCGATATCCGGCCGGTGCCACTCGCGATCCATCCAGCTGCGCAGCGGGCCAAGCGAGCCTTTCTTTTGCTTGTAATACTCCGCCAGCGACAGGTGCGTACCGTAGGTATTAAAGATTTTTGGATCGTAACCCAGCTCGTTAGCAAGGTGAGCAATCAGTTCATGCCACTCGGGGAGGCCAAAATTACGCGAAATACCGGCACCGGCAAACAGAATCAGCTTGCCGGAATCATAGGCGCGTTTGAGTTCAGGTTTCATGCCACTCCCCGCGAGGTTTTTAAAAAGGTAGCGAAGCGATCCAGCGCGATGCGCCGCATCGAGATCTCATTCTTGAGTTCGCCCATTTCTGCAAAGGTCTGCTCATAGCCTTCGGGGATAAACACGCAATCCCACTGGAAGCCGCGCGTCCCGGCGGGTTTCGCGGCGATGGTGCCGCGCAGTTCACCCGAGAACTGATACATTTTGCGGCCGTCGCAGTAGCCGAGCACCGTTTTGGCCGTCACGGCCTGGCTGTCCAGTCCCTGCACCAGCGCGGTAAAGCGCTCAGCGTCGAGGCGGTTCCAGAAGATGCGGGTCAGACCGGCGGGCAGACCATTGAGGCCATCCAGATAGAGACCGGTATGCTCAACAAACAACGGTCGCCCAATCAGCGAAAAGGCTTTGGTCAGTTTATCGCGCACAAGGTCCAGCTCGTTTTCAGTCTGAATTTCTTCGATGCGACGGGCGATGGGTAATACTTCGACCCCGACAGGCTCGAGTATCTTACGCACCTCCGCCAGCTTTTGCTCATTGGCAGAAAGGAATCTGATTTTCATGGGGCTTCCAGGTCAATTACTCCGCCACGCAGTGAGGATTTTTACGAAAACAGGCGGGCAGGATAAATCACTAACGCTGGAGAGTGTAGTTCAATTCTGGGGTCATCAGATTGCAGAACCGGCTTCAGCACGAGAGCCGGTTCTGCCGACTCAGTAAACAATACCCGGCGGATTCACTGTGGAGTGCGTCACAGCTTCATCCTGTTCACCCCAGCGGACCAGCACCTGCTGATACTGCCCACCTATGATGGTGCCATCCAGCGCAGTCTGCAATGCGGGTGCCAGGCCATTCCCCTTTTTAGTGGTCACGGCAACCCAGGCGCGGAACGGTCCGCTGCCAACCAGCTTTGTCTGGCCGCGTGACGCTACTTTCCAGGCGGCCATTGAGTGCGGGCCAAAGATCGCATCGGCCCGCCCCGACAGCAGCGTCAGCGTCGCTGAGGCATCATCGGTGAGATAGACTGGCGTCACCGCGGGCAGACCTTTAGCCCGGTTCTGCTGATCCCAGCTCAGTAATATGCGCTCCTGATTGGTGCCCGACGACACGATGATCCGCTTACCGGCAATATCAGGCGGACTGCTGATCTGGCTGATTTTACTGTCGCTTTTTACCGCAAAGGCGTGGTTATCAGCGCGATAGGTCGCAAAATCGAACTTCTTCTTACGCTCCTCAGTAACGGCAATGTTAAACATGGCGACATCATAGCGTCCGGCACTGATGCCCAGTGGCCAGTCCTCCCACGAGGCCGGAACCAGCTTCAGCTTTAACCCCAGACTGTCAGCCAGCAGCCTGGCGATGTCCGGATCGCTGCCGATCCGCGTGACGTTGTCAGACGCCAGCAGCGACAGCGGCGGTGAGTTAGTCGCGGCGGTCGCCACCGTCAGCGTGCCGGGTTCGATAAAGTGAAAGTCAGCCGGGATTTTCGCGATCGCCTGCGGATTCGCCGGGGCATGAATCGGCGTCTCATTTTTCAGCACATCGAGCTTCTCCGCCGCCGGACAGCTCAGCACCGGGAGCAGCGTCAGCGCTGTTAATGTCAGCGCCCTCATAACACGCGCGCCAGGAAACGGCGGGTGCGCTCATGGCGCGGATTGTTCAGTACCTGCGTGGTGCTGCCCTGCTCAACAATCCGGCCATCTACCATAAAGACCACGTTGTCCGCCACTTCACGGGCAAAGCCGATCTCATGGGTCACAATCACCAGCGTGGTGCCGGAACGCGCCAGCTTTTTAATCACATCGAGCACTTCACCAACCAGCTCCGGGTCCAGCGCCGAGGTCGGTTCATCGAACAGCATTACGCGGGGATTGAGCATCAGGGCGCGCGCAATGGCGATACGCTGCTGCTGCCCGCCCGACAGATGACGTGGCCAGGCATCGGCTTTATGGCGCAGGCCGACAATATCCAGCAGTTCGCCCGCACGCGCTATCGCTTCAGATTTCGTCAGCTGACGATGGGCGATTGGCGCTTCAATCAGGTTATCCAGCACGCTGAGGTGCGGAAACAGATTGAAGTTCTGGAACACGTAGCCGACGTTGATACGCTGCCGTAGTATCGCCTTCTCTTTGAGTTCATACAGCTTATCGCCGCGCTGCTGATAGCCGATGAAGTCGCCATCAATCTGAATGAATCCCTCGTCGACCCGCTCCAGATGATTGATGGTGCGCAGCAGCGTGGATTTGCCGGAGCCGGACGGCCCCAGAATTACCGTGACCGATCCAGGCTCCAGCGACAGCGAAACATCATCCAGCGCTGTGTGTTTACCAAAACGCTTGGTCACGCCGGTAATACTGATGGCACCTGTTGTGTGTGAAGTGCGGTAATCAATGGCTTCGGACATGGCTGATCTCCTCGGTCGGATGAAGTGGCGTGACGCGGTTGCGCCATTGTTGCCAGCGCGAAGGCTGCGGCTCACGGTTCACGCTGCGGGCCAGCCAGCGCTCAACGTAATACTGAATCACGGACAGGACGGTGGTGATAATCAGATACCAGGCGGCACCGACCATCAGCAGCGGGATCACTTCCTGATTACGGTTGTAAATCATCTGGATGGTGTAAAACAGCTCCGGCATCGCCAGCACGTAAACCATTGAGGTGCCTTTCGCCAGGCTGATGATCTCGTTGAATGCGGTCGGAATAATGGCGCGCAGCGCCTGCGGCAGAATGATGCGGAAGGTCCGGCGTGAGGCGGAAAGCCCCAGCGCGGAAGCGGCTTCCACCTGCCCGTGATCGACGCCGAGGATCCCGCCACGGATAATCTCCGCACTGTAAGCCGCCTGCACCAGCGTCAGACCAATTACCGCCGCCGGGAACTGGCCTAGCACGTTAATCGTCTGAAACGCGCCCCACGACAGGCCGGTAAACGGAATGCCAATCGACAGCGTGTCGTAGAGGTAGGAGAAGTTATAGAGAATGATCAGCACCACAATCAGCGGCAGCGAGCGGAACAGCCAGATGTAGCCCCACGCCAGGGTGCTCAGCAGCCACGACGAGGAGAGACGTGCCAGCGCCAGCAGACCGCCAAAGAAGAGGCTGAAGAGAGTGCCCAGCAGGGTCAGCAGCAGCGTCTGACCCAGACCGTGCAGGATCACCGGATCGAAAAACCAGCGGGCAAACACGCCCCACTCCCAGCGCGGGTTAAAGGCCACTGACTGCACCACGCCCGCCAGGATAAACAGCGCCAGGATAGCGCCTGCGGTGCGCGCCGGATAACGTGCCGGGACCACCTGCAGATGTTGATGTTTACTCATCATCACTCCTTAACTTGCCGCAGCGACGTTATACACGCCGATCACTTTAATAAAGCGCAGTCGCCCGTCATGTGGCGGCTGGCCGTAACGCTCCAGATCGCCGCTCAGATCGAACTGTGGCTGATAGCCGTGACCGGTATAAAGCCGCACCGCCTCCGGCTGGCGAAAGCCGGTGGTGAGAAACAGCCGCTGATAGCCCGCCTGCAGCGCACGCCGTTCCAGCTCCTGCAACACCACCAGCGCCAGCCCCTGGCGGCGCAGATCGCTGCGGGTCCAGATTCGCTTCAGCTCAGCGGTCTGTGGGTCATAAGGTTTATAAGCGCCCATCGCGATGATCTCGCCGTCGCGTTCAAGCACAATAAACAGCCCCTGCGGCGGCAGATACCATTCGGTGAGTTCCTGCTCCTGCTCGTTACGGCGGGAGAAAAAGTCGCCATAACGTGCCGAATATTCACCAAACAGACCACCCAGAATCGGTTGCAGCTCGGGGGCCTCCGGCGAAACTTCGCGGAAAGTCGATTCACTCATGGTCAGCTCCTTAGTCGCCCAGACCGGCGGGGTTGATTTCAGAACGATCGATATGCTCCACGCCTTCACCCCAGCGGTTCAGCACCTTCTGATAATCACCATTGCTGATGACGCCATTCAGCGCCGTGCTGATCGGTTCTGCGAGGCCGCTGCCTTTTTTCACTGTAACGGCAATGTGCGCCGCTTTTGGCCAGCCGCCATCCACGCTGCCGATCAGCCGGGTTTTACCGGTCAGTGCCGCTTTCCAGGCACCAATGACGTTAGGACCAAACCAGGCATCGGCCCGCCCCGCCTGCAGTGCCAGCGTCTGGGCGGCGTCATCTTTCGCGTAGATCGGGGTAAAGGCTTTCAGACCCTTTGCCTGATTCTCTTTATCCCACGCCAGCAGAATCGCCTCCTGATTGGTGCCGGATCCCACAATGATTCGCAATCCGGCAATGTCTTCCGCTTTGGTCAGTGACTTAATCGGGCTGCTGGTTTTGACATAAAAGCCGAGTGAGTCTTTGCGGTAGGTGGCGAAGTCGAACTTCTCTTTGCGCTCTTTAGTCACGGTAATGTTGGAGATCGCCGCATCATACTTGCCCGAAGCCACACCCAGCGGCCAGCCTTCCCACGACGTCGGTACGACATTGAGTTTTAATCCCAGGCTATCCGCAACCAGTCGGGCAATATCCACCTCGCTGCCGAGCAAAGTTTTGTTGTCATCCGAAAACACCGTCAGCGGCGGGGAGTTCTGCGCCGCCACAGCCACGGTAAAGGAGCCCGGCACCACAAAGTGATGCCCCGCGGGCAGTTGCGCGATGGCGTCGGGATTCTTCACCGTATTAATCGGCGCTTTATTGGCTTCCAGGCTAACGCGCTGGCCGTTATAGGAAACGCTAGTGCCATCAGCCAGCGCATGGCTGCTGGCGGCCAGAATAAGCAGGGCAAGAAGACGCGATGTTTTTTTCATGACGTAGGCTCTTATTTTGAGGTGAACTGATTAACGGGTTGTTTCAGAGCGAAGCTGTCGCGCAGCGTACTGCCCGGGTAGTCGTGGCGCGTCAGGCCGCGAGCCTGCAGAATCGGCACCACGCGGTCGACAAAACGTTCAAAGGTGTCAGGTGTGCCGCCATTGATAATGAAGCCGTCTGTGGCGTGGGTCTCAAACCAGAGCTGCAGGCCATCCGCGACCTCTTCCGGCGTGCCGTGAAACAGCGGACGCGGCGTTGCGGCTTCCAGTGCCGCCTGGCGCAGCGTATGGCCATGCTGCTGTGCTTTGCGTTTGATCTCGTCGGTGGTGCTGCGGAAGCTATTCTGCCCGATGTCGCCGATGTCCGGGAACGGCTGATCCAGCGGATATTGTGAAAAGTCATGGTGGTCGAAGAAACGACCGAGGTAGTTAAGTGCATCGGTAATCGATACCAGCGCCGCCGTGGTCTGATACTGGCGCTCTACGTCTTCCGCATCATCACCCACGATCACGCTGACACCCTGGAAGATGTGCAAATCGTCTGGCTGACGACCGTTCGCTACCAGTTGCTGTTTCACATCCTGATAAAATGCCTGCGCTTCTTCACGGGTTGGCTGATGGGTAAAGATGGCATCAGCATGGCGCGCCGCCAGCTTTTTACCGTCGTCAGACGCACCCGCCTGGAAGATGATCGGGCGGCCCTGCGGCGTGCGGGCGATGTTCAGCGGTCCCTGCACCTGGAAGAAATCGCCATGGTGATCAAGCGTGTGCAGCTTCGCCGGGTCGAAGAACTGGCCGCTCTCCTTGTCCCGTACAAAGGCATCCTGCTCCCACGAATCCCATAACCCTTTCACTACCTGCAGATACTCGTCAGCAATGCGGTAACGCAACGCGTGTTCCGGGTGTTTCTCGCGGGAAAAGTTTTTGGCGGAACCCTCCAGCGGCGAGGTGACAACGTTCCAGCCCGCACGCCCGCCGCTGAGGTGATCGAGGCTGGCAAACTGACGCGCTACAGTGAACGGCTCGCTGTAAGAGGTGGAAACGGTACCGACCAGCCCCAGATGTTCCGTGACGCCCGCCAGTGCCGAGAGCAGCGTCAGCGGCTCAAAACGATTAAGAAAGTGTGGGATCGATTTCTCATTGATAAACAACCCGTCGGCAACAAACAGAAAATCGAGCTTGCCCTGCTCCGCCTTGCGGGCGATTTTTTTGGCGTACGCCAGATTAATACTGGCATCGGCCTGCGCCGCCGGATGGCGCCAGGCAGACATGTTTCCCGACGCGCCATGCAGAATAGTGCCCAGCCGAAGTTGTCTTGTGGTCATGATGCTCTCTCTTTTTTTTGTCGTAGCGATGCCCGACGAGGGTTGTCAGAACCCCCGTGTTTTAACGGGCTGCAGATGAATTCAGTTCAGAATGGCTTCCCGACATCGCGCATTGAGGTGTTGCAGCGCCTGGCGGGCCAGTCGGGCGAAGTAGTCGGCGGCGGGGGCAATCAGCGCCTCATCCGGGGTAAAGCTGGCATGGTGCAGACCAAAATCACTGGCGCTGCCGATGCTGACAAACGCACCCGGCACCTGTTGCAGATAGAACGCAAAATCCTCACCCAGCAGATGCAGTTCGGCAGACTGCACCCGATAGCCTGCCTGCTGCGCGACGTCACTGCTGAAGGTTGCCCAGTGCGCATCGTTGATTAGCACCGGCGGACCGGGATGCCAGCTCAGGGTCGCCTGCGCGCCATTGGCTTCAGCAAAGTGCTCAACCAGCGTACGCACCCGCTGTTCCAGTTCGGCACGCAGCTGTAAATCGTGCGTTCTCGCCGTGCCGCCAAACTCCACGCCGCCCGGCAATACGTTCCAGCTTTTGCCGCCGTCGATGCGGGTAATGCTCAGCACCAGACTGTCCAGCGCACTAAAGCTGCGGCTGGTGAGTCCCTGTAAGGCCTGGATAATCTGGCTGGCGGTGACAATACTGTCCACGCCCTGCTCCGGATACGCGGCATGTGCGCCTTTGCCGGTGACGCGAATAATAAATTTGTCCGTATTGGCGTAAAACGCCCCGCTGCGGGTGGCAAAGGTGCCGACAGGCAGTGAAGGCTCGTTGTGCATGCCGAAAATAGCCTGAACCTCATCCAGCACGCCCGCGTCAATAAACTGGCGTGCTCCGCGCGCTATCTCTTCCGCGGGCTGAAACAGGATACGCACCCGACCAGGCAACTGATCGGCCTCGGCGTTAAGCTGTAACGCCGCACCCAGCATCACCGCGCTATGGAGATCGTGACCGCAGGCGTGCATCACGCCGGGATGACGGGAGTGAAAACGCACGCCGCTCGCCTCATGGATCGGCAACGCATCGATGTCGGCCCGCAGGGCGATAACAGTTTCTCCGCTGCCAATTTCCGCCACAAGACCCGTCTCAAGGGGATAGTCGGGCAGCCGGATGCCCGCCGCCTGCAACCAGCCCCGCAGCCGGGCGGTGGTGGCGAACTCCTGACCCGACAGCTCCGGCCAGGTATGCAGTTCACGCCGCCATTCAATCAGTTGTGATGCATTGCTCATGATGACTCTCCAATCAGACTCAGGCTGCAACCAGATGATGCGTAGCCAGCAACTCCAGTGACTGCAGGCGGGCAACCGGCTCGGTAATCGGCGTGTCGATAACGAATTCATCAATGTCGAAATTATGGTGCAGCGCATCCAGCTGGGCATGAACCTGTGCTGCGGTGCCTTTCAGCAGTGACGGCGTGCGCGGCTCAATCTGATAATCGCGATATCCACCCTGACGCACATAGCGCTCAGCCTGTTCAAGACTGCCGACGTTGACGCCAGGCCCGTCTTTCACCGACACATGATAATGGCGCAGCGTGGAAACCAGCAGGTCAGCCTCGGCGGGCGACTCGGCCACCACGACCTGAACAGCCACCAGTGCGCGCTGGCCGTTACTGAGGCGAGAGAAGGTACTCAGTGCATGCTCCAGCAACTGGCGGTCGCCATTGATATGAGCTGCAAAGACGAACTGCCAGCCCAGACTGGCCGCCAGCCGTGCGCTCTCTTCACTGGCACCCAGCAGAAAACGGTTAGCAGGACGTGATGGCAGCGGCGTCGCGGCTAAACCTTCGTCATTAGGCTGTACCTGTGTAGGTTTAAGCCAGCTATCCAGCAGCTGAAGCTGTTCGGCAAAGCTGCCTTTTTTAGCCGCATCGACACCCTGTTGCAGGGCATGGGTAGAAAGTGGCAGTCCGCCCGGCGCTTTGCCCACACCGAGATCGATGCGGCCCGGTGCCAGTGAGGCGAGCAGGTTAAAGTTTTCCGCTACTTTATACGGGCTGTAATGCTGCAACATCACCCCGCCCGAGCCGACACGAATATGGCGGGTCTGGGCAATGATCCAGGCAATCAACACTTCCGGTGAAGGGCTGGCGAGCTGTGCAGTATTGTGATGTTCCGCCAGCCAGAAGCGGTGATACCCCCACTCCTCAGCTAACTGCGCCAGCTGCAGCGTGCGCTGCAATGCTGCTGCAGGCGACTCGCCCTGCAGCACGGGCGCTTTGTCTAACAGACTTAATCGATATGCCATTCACCTGGTCCTTGTTCATTCCGGTTGCGGACCAGTGTGCTGCGCAGTCGATTATTGGTAAAACATCATATTGTTTTATGCTTTATTGAATTCGTCATAATGGGGAGAAGTGAGCAGTGGCAGAGAAATAAATGCCCCTGAAACAGGATGTCAGCCCGCCAGGCAGCGTTAAACGCTGTTCACCGCCTGATTTTAATATGGTTTAAACCGGTTAAATGGCAAAGGTTTGCAGAAAATCGTCTTATGTATGGAGGGGTGAAAAGTGTCTTTGTTGGTGTTAGCGAAACATCCGGCTGCAAAGATTCTGTACTCGAATTTTTCAACACAAGGTAGAAGATTATAAACGGCATCAGGACAAGAGAGTGTAATAGGATTGAGAGAGCCCTTAGAAATAGTCAAAAGAAGCTTCTGTAAACAGTCTTTCTCTCTGGATAGATTAACCGTAAATAATAGTTACTAAGGCCGCTGTGAATTTTGCTTCAACGGAAAATATCGGGTGTTAATAATCGCCACATTTACTTCACAGGGAACACCATCATCAAGGAAAACCGTCTCATTGAGCTGGATGACCGCATCTCCTGCCGCTAAGTTAAGCAGAGTCAGAGTCTGTGAATCCGTAAGGTTCACGGCCGTCAGATGCTGATCCCTGAGCTGCACTTTCTTACCGGTAACCTCTTCAATATAGGCATATTTTGAGACTTCCAGCTTGCTAAATTCAAGGCTATTAAACATATTCACCGGCAGATGAATATGTTCGAGAGCCACAGGGATATCATCGAAACACATCAGGCGTAAAATTTTATAAATCTGATCGCTGTTTTTAATACGGAGCGCCTGCGCCATATCGGCTGACGGGACCTTAATTATGCTGACCGAAATGATTTTCCTGACGCCTTTATGACCTTTTCGTTGCGCCTGAAAATCAAACGGTGAAAGCACATGGTATCGGTGCGCCTGGCTGCTTATTTCAACAGAACCCACAAAGATACCTGAACCTTTCACGCGGTAAATTCTCTGCTGCTCAACCAGAATACGTGTCGCTTCACGAACCGTCGCACGGGTAATACCGATATTTTTTGCGATGGATATTTCGGTATCCAGCTTTTCTCCGGGGCGAAGGCCATCATCCTTAATTTTATTGAGGATGTAATCTACAACCTCTTTTTGCTTTTCTGTGATGCCATCAACCATCGAATCTCTTCCTGTATGCGTGAAGGTGAAACGCCATCAATCCGTGTCAGTACAGTTCTGCCTGACATTGCCGGATAAGTACTACTTCGGCTACCTGAATATGTGACCAACTTATCAAATTGGCACTGATGTTAAGGCTGTTCAGCGATATTTTAATTTTACAGGTTGTGTCGGTACACGTCGGAGGACATCATCATGATGACTAGACATCTTCAACATGTACAGATGTGATGACGAAGATGAAATACAACCTTACGCCCGCAGTCGGCAACTAAGTTTTTCGTAATGCTATGAATAGTGGCTCTTTTAATAATCTTATGGCCTTTATTATCCTGAGCTTTGGTTGTCAGCAGGCTCAATTGAAAAGTGGTATAGGGAGCGTTTTAAAAAAACTGACTGTACATACTCAGGCATTTTGAGGGGGATCAAAGCGATGTCACACCTGGCGAAGTGGTTAAACGACGAGAAAGTCCAGTACATTGAACGCGTTGCGAACTGGCAGGAAGCAATAGCAATAGCCGGGCGACCTCTGCTCAGTGAAGGCGCAATATCGCAGGATTATATTGATGCCATTATTCGACAGAAAGAGGAGATCGGTCCCTTTTTTGTTATCGCGCCGCAGATTGCCATGCCTCACGCGCGCCCTGAGGAAGGCGCACACAAACTGGGCTTGTCGATTGTGCTGCTGGGCACAGCAGTGAATTTTGACTCTGAAGAGAACGATCCGGTAAAGGCGATTTTTATGTTTGCGGCACCGGACAGTAACAGCCATATCGAAATGATTTCCCAGCTGGCAGAAGTTCTGTCCGATGAAAACATCATGGCACGACTTTTTAATGCGAGCAGCCAGAACGCGCTAATGACGATTTTATCAGGCGTCTGATCCGCCGGTTAAAACGCGACTTTTAATCAACAGTTAATGAGGTTTGATATGAAGATTATGGCAGTGTGTGGTTCAGGTCTGGGCAGCAGCTTTATGATGGAAATGAACATCAAGAAAGTGCTTAAAACAATCGGCGTTGAAGCGGAAGTTGAACATTCGGATCTTGGCTCTGTTACGCCTGATGTGGCGGATGTGTTTGTGATGGCAAAAGATATTGCCTACAGCGCAAACCTGCCGGAACAGAAGGTTATCATCATCAACAATATTATCGACCTGAAAGAAGTGGAGCAAAAAATACGCGAGTATTTTGAGAAAAACTGACGCTAATAATCAGATAAACGCCTTACCCTCGAGGTTAATATGTTTACTCAAAATCTTTTGCAGTTCGTCGTCGATGTACTGAAAGTGCCCTCAATCCTGGTCGGGCTGGTGGCATTTTTCGGACTGATTGCGCAGAAGAAGCCGTTTCCTGATGTGATTAAGGGCACGGTAAAAACCATTCTGGGCTTTCTGGTGCTGGCAGGTGGCGCGACCGTTCTGGTCGGTTCTCTGACGCCACTGGGCGACATTTTCAAGCATGCGTTTGATGTTCAGGGCATCATTCCAAATAACGAAGCGATGGTCTCTATCGCGCTGGCTAAATATGGTGCGCCAACCACCATGATTATGGCCTTCGGCATGGTCGCTAACATCGTGGTCGCCCGTTTCACCCGATTAAAATATATCTATCTGTCAGGACATGTGACGTTTTATATGGCCTGTATGATCGCAATTATTTTATCAGTCGCCGGTTTCGAAGGTCTTCAGCTTATTTACACCGGGTCACTGCTGTTGGGTATTCTTATGGCTACCTTCCCGGCTATCGCCCAGCCCTATATGCGTAAGATCATCGGAGGCGACCATGTCGCGCTGGCGCATACCGGGACCATTGGTTATGTCTTATCGGGCTGGATCGGTTCTGTAGTTGGTAAGGGATCGAAATCCACCGAGGAGATGAACATGCCAAAAAACCTGAGTTTTTTGCGCGATAGTACCATCTCTATCTCGCTGACGATGATGATTATCTATTTAATCCTGTCGGTTTCCGCCGGTAAAGCGTATGTAGAGGCTAATTTCAGCAATGGTCAGAACTACCTGGTGTACTCATTTATTCAGGCCATTACTTTTGCCGCTGGCGTCTTTATCATTCTGCAGGGCGTGCGTTTAATTCTGGCTGAAATTGTCCCGGCCTTTACCGGCTTTTCAGAAAAACTGGTGCCGGAAGCCAGACCCGCGCTCGATTGCCCGATTGTCTTCCCCTATGCGCCGAATGCGGTGCTGGTTGGCTTTATCTCCAGCTTTGTCGGTGGCCTGGTCGGACTGTTTGTCCTGGGTCAGCTGCATTGGGTATTGATTCTGCCCGGTGTGGTTCCTCACTTCTTCTGTGGTGCGACAGCCGGCGTGTTTGGAAATGCGACCGGCGGCAAACGCGGAGCAATCTGTGGCGCCTTTGCGCATGGCCTGTTGATCACCTTCCTGCCTGTCGCCCTGCTGCCGGTACTCGGACAGATTGGCCTGACCAACACCACTTTCTCGGATACCGACTTCGGCGTCACAGGCATCCTGCTCGGTAATATGGCGCATTTTATGGATAAGGGAACCATCACCCTGATTATCACCGGCATTTTTGGCCTGCTTGTGGTTTATAACTTAATGGCCAAAAAGAAAGTTCCTGCTGAAACAAATGAAGTGTAATCAGGCGCTGTAATGCTAACCGGAAAAGGCCCTCTGCCTTTTCCGTTTTTTCACACCTGAACGGCCTGCCCGAATCACCGGTATTCCCAAAAAAGTGACTGACCGCAGCGAGCCCATCCGGATATCGATTAATGTCAGTTTCCCCCCTTTGTTTGCCCGCACGCTAATGCACAACGCTACTGCACCCCTGATTTCTCATTCAACCCGGTCCTGATTTCCCATAAAAAAGGACTATTCCGAACGCAAAAAGTGATCTGAATCACACTTTCAACATTAGACATACTAATAAATAAAATTTAACAACAAAACAATTGAATGATAATGATTAACATTTACACTCTCATCCGCATATAACAAAGCGTTAAACGCTGCCAAATCCACAAATAATGTGCGGTATTTTCTATTTTTAAGGTGAAAACACTAATCCACGTAATGGTCAGGGTTTTTATCTGGTTAGTTAGTTTTATGTTTACTGGAGTTGTTGAGCGGATTTCTAACGCTGCTGACGTTGTGTCGGCAGGGTCACTGGTATTCACGCACAGGAACTGAAAATGCTTTTACGCTCATCCACTCAGACGGCACTGGACCTCGCGCCAGCCTCCAATGCCAGCGGAGCCGAAACGGCTATTTTTAACGATCAGCAACTGACGGCCTGGTCGCAGCAGACTCAGGAGGTGCTGGCACTGATGACGCGCACCGTTACTGGCGTAGAGAAGCCTTTCAGCGGGATTCTGCCCCACGAACTGGCGGTGGAGTTCAGCGATGTCGATCTCGATCGTCCGCTAGGCAATAACGATGACGCGCTGGCAGAGCTGAGTCAGCTCTATCTGCGTGACGCCGTCTGGTTCCACCATCCTAAATACCTGGCGCACCTGAACTGCCCGGTCGTGCTGCCCTCTCTGATGGCCGAACAGATTATGGCGGCGGTGAACAGCTCGGTTGATACCTGGGATCAGAGTGCCGGCGGCACGCTGATTGAACAAAAGGTGATCGACTGGACGCTGGGCCGTATTGGCCTGCCTGCCGGATCGGATGGGATCTTTACCAGCGGCGGCACTCAATCCAACCTGATGGCGATGCTGCTGGCGCGTGACAGCTGGTGCGCGGAACATCATCCGGGACATCTGATTAAGCATCGCGGCCTGCCGGAGACGGCGTCGAAGTGGCGGGTGTTTACCTCGAAACTCAGCCACTTCAGTATTCAGAAGTCGATGGCGATTCTGGGTCTGGGCTATGACGCGGTTATCGCCGTTGATCACGACGACCACTACCGCATGGATGCAAAATGCCTGGAAGAGGAGATCGTACGCTGCCGCAGTGAAGGGCTGATCCCGATTGCCGTGGTTGCCACCAGCGGCACCACCGACTTTGGCAGCATCGATCCGCTGCCCGACATCGCCCGTCTCTGTGACGATTATGGTCTCTGGATGCACGTTGACGCCGCTTACGGCTGCGGCCTGCTGGTCTCTGAAAACCATCGCGCACGGCTTAACGGCATTGAGCGTGCTGACTCCGTCACTGTCGATTATCACAAATCGTTCTTCCAGACCGTCAGCTGCGGTGCCTTCTTTGTGCGCGACAGCCAAAACCTGAAGCATGTCACGCACCATGCAGATTACCTGAATCCACTTAGCGCGCAGCAGGAAGGCACGCCGAATCTGGTTAATAAAAGTATTCAGACCACCCGCCGTTTTGACGCCCTGAAAATGTGGCTGACACTGCGCGTGATGGGCCCGGCGGCGCTGGGTGACGCCTTCGATACGCTGATAGATCTGACTCAGGCCGCGCACCAGCTGTTAACTGCGCATCCTGCCATTGAAGTGCTGCATGCACCTGAGCTGACGACCCAGATTTTCCGCTACGTTCCCGGCAAACATGCCAGTGACGCGCAGATCGACGAGATCAACGCTGCCATCCGTAAAGCGCTTTTCCGTTCCGGTAATGCGGTGATTGCGGGCACCAAAGTCGACGGGCGTCAGTATCTGAAATTTACCCTGTTAAATCCCACCACGACCACGGCCGACATTGAAGATGTACTGAGCCTGATTGCGCACTATGGCCGCGAACAGGTGCGTGCCTCTGCGCTGAGTGCGGCGAATCATGGAGAGATCTGAAATGAATAATTCCGTATATGACTTTATTGGTATCGGCATCGGCCCGTTCAACCTGAGCCTGGCCTGTCTGAGCGAGCCGGTTGAAGGGCTGAATGGTCTGTTCCTGGATGAGAATCCGGGCTTTGACTGGCACACCGGCATGATGCTGGAAAATGCGCATCTGCAGACGCCGTTTATGGCCGACCTGGTGACGCTTGCCGATCCCACCAGCCCGTACAGTCTGCTCAACTACATGAAGGAAAAGGGAAAGTTATACTCTTTTTATATCCGTGAAGACTTCTTCCTGATGCGCAAAGAGTATAACCAGTACTGCCAGTGGGCCAGCTCAAAACTCTCTAATCTGCGCTGGAACAGCCATGTCGAGTATGTCAGCTATGATGAGGCCGCCGGGATCTATCACCTTCAGGTGACCGACACCCGAAGTGGTGAAAAACAGCGCTATCAGGCGCGTCATCTGGTCCTCGGCACCGGGCCGAAGGCCTGGATGCCAGCGTGCAGCCAGCCGCATCGTCAGCGCCTGACGCACTCCAGCCACTATCTGGCTAACAAAGCAGAACTGCAGCAGAAGCGTTCGATTACCGTACTCGGCAGCGGCCAGAGCGCCGCGGAAATCTACTACGACCTGCTGACCGATATTGACCGCTTTGGTTATCAGCTCAACTGGATCACCCGCGCGCCGCGATTCTATCCGCTGGAGTACACCAAGCTCACGCTGGAGATGACCTCACCAGAGTGGGTCGACTATTTCCACGCCCTGCCCGCCACGACCCGTGATGAGCTGAATGCGCGCCATAAGAATCTCTATAAAGGCATCAACAGCAGCTTGATCAATGACATTTATGACCTGATGTATGTCAAACAGCTCGACGGTGATCTCAACGTCAACCTCTTCACCCACTCGGCGCTGACCGCGATGCGCTGGCTGCCACAGGGCGAATTCGAGCTGACGCTGCATCAGGAGGAGCAGGATTGCACCTTCACCCGTCGCACCGAAGGACTGGTGATGGCGACCGGGTATCACTATCAGCCGCCGATGTTTTTAGAAGGCATCACCGCACGCCTGCGCTGGGATGACAAAGGCCGCTACGACGTGCAGCGCAACTACAGCATCGATCATCATAATCAGATCTTCGTGCAGAACGCCGAACTGCATACCCACGGCTTTGTCACGCCGGATCTCGGCATGGCCTGCTACCGCAACTCTGTGCTGCTGCGTGAACTGACCGGACGCGAGGTCTACCCGATTGAGCGCCAGATCGCCTTCCAGACCTTCCCGGCTAAATCGGAGCACTGAGATGAAATCACTAGCACTGTTCAGTGCCGATCGCCCCGCAGGCACGTTCACCCTGAGACCCATGCTGGAGAGCGATGCCCCCCTAATCCACAGCTGGGTCACCCGCGATTACGCCCGCTTCTGGGGCATGCAGCAGCAGAGCCTGGAGCAGGTCGCGGCGTTCTACCAGACGCTGACGGCAACGGATCCGCATGCAGCGCTGATTGGCTGCTGCAACGATCAGCCCATCTGCCTGATTGAGTGCTATCGCGCCGGCGACGATGAGGTCGGCAAATTTTATCCGGCCGCGCCCGATGATTACGGCATGCACATTCTGATTGCTCCGGCCAGCAAGCCAATTAAGGCCTTCAGCTGGCAGGTCTTCACGCTGGTAATGGACTACATGTTCAGCCGCCCCGAGGTGCGTCGCGTGGTGGTCGAGCCGGACGTGCGCAATGAAAAAATTCACGTGCTGAATAAGCGCGCCGGGTTCCGCTACCAGCACACCATCGACATGGGCCATAAAACCGCCTGGCTGGCCTTCTGCCAGCGGGAAGATTATCAACACGCGTTACAGCAGGAGTCGCAGAACATGAACACCCTCCCATCACTGACAGACGGCACGCATCTGACGGGCGACCACTGGGCGCAGGCAAACCGCATGCTGATCCGCAAAGCAATTGCTGAGTTCGCGCATGAAAAAATCATTGCGCCGCAGGAAACGGGCGATGGCAGTTATCAGCTGGCGGTACCGGCCGGTGAAGCAACTTACCATTTCCGGGCGTCGCGGCTGGCGCTGGATCACTGGGAAATCGACGCAGATTCTCTGCGCAAGCAGGAGAACGGTCACGCGCTGCCGCTGGATGCGCTGAAATTTATCGTGGAGTTTAATGGCGAGATCGGGATTCCGCAGGCGCTGCTGGCGACTTACATGGAAGAGATCAGCAGCACGCTGTGCAGCAGCGTTTATAAGCTGCAGAAGAATAATCCCGACAGCCAGGCGCTGGTCGCAGCTGATTTCCAGACGGTGGAAGCGGCGATGACCGAAGGCCATCCCTGCTTTGTTGCCAACAACGGACGTATTGGCTTCGATGCACAGGACTATCTGGCCTATGCGCCGGAAGCGGCCGCGCCCGTGCATCTTATCTGGGTCGCGGTCCACCGCCGCAACGCCCATTTCTCCAGCCTCAGCGAGCTGAGCTATGAGCAGCTGATGCGTGATGAACTGGGCGACACTACCGTGGAACAGTTCAATACGCAGATTGTGAACAAAGGGCTGGCGGTAGAAGACTATATCCTGATGCCGGTACATCCGTGGCAGTGGCAAAACAAACTGCTGACCGTGTTTGCGGCCGATATTGCCAGTCACGATATTGTTTATCTCGGCACCGGCGACGATGCTTACCAGGCGCAGCAGTCCATCCGTACCTTCTTTAACCGCAGCCAGCCCTCAAAACGGTATGTGAAAACTGCGCTGTCGGTGCTTAACATGGGCTTTATGCGCGGTCTGTCGCCCTACTACATGGCGACGACACCTGCGATAAACGGCTGGCTGGAACAACTTGTGGCGGGCGATGCCTGGCTGAAACGCTGTGATTTCCGCATCCTGCGTGAAGTCGCGTCAGTTGGCTATCACAACCGCTACTACGAGCAGGCGATCAAAGGCGATTCGGCCTATAAAAAAATGTTCGCGGCGCTGTGGCGTGATAATCCAGCCGCCAGCCTGCAACCGGGCCAGCGTCTGATGACCATGGCCTCTTTCCTGCACGTCGATCACCACCAGCAGCCACTGCTGCCCGCGCTGATCACGGACTCCGGTTTACCCGCGAAGCAGTGGATTGAACGCTATCTGACCTGCTATCTCAGCCCGCTGCTGCACTGCTTCTATCAGCACGATCTGGTGTTTATGCCGCACGGTGAAAACCTGATCATGCTGCTGGAGAACAACGTGCCGGTCAGCGCGTATATGAAGGATATCGGCGAAGAAATTGCCGTGATGAACCCGGACGCGGTGCTGCCGGAAGGTGTGCAGCGTCTGGCCGTCGAGGTGCCGGAGGAGCTTAAGTTACTCTCCATCTTCACCGATGTGTTTGACTGCATCTTCCGCTTTATCAGCGCGATTCTCGATCAGTCAGAGACGCTGCCGGAAGAGGATTTCTGGCAGGCAGTGGCGCAGTGCGTGAAGGATTATCAGCAGGCGCATCCGGAGCATGCGACTAAGTTCGCGCGCTATGACATGTTCGCGCCCGAGTTTACCCGCTCCTGCCTGAACCGCCTGCAGCTGGCGAATAACCAGCAGATGATCAACCTCTCCGATCCCGCCGAGAACCTTAAGTTCGCCGGTACGCTGGTCAACCCGATTGCCCGCTGGCGCTAAGCGTTACGCTGTCACTAAATAATTATGCGGTCACCCTGGTGGCCGCTTTTTTAATGGTTTTATTGCAGGAATCTTCAATGGCTTCTTTTCAACCGCTGGCAAAGCTGACCCGGCGACATCTGATCTTTCCGCTTTCTCTGGTGCTGTTTGAGTTCGCTACCTATATCGCCCATGACATGATCCAGCCCGGCATGCTGCTGGTGACCCAGGAATTTAAAGTCGGGCCAGAGTGGGTCTCCACCTCGCTCACTGCCTATCTGTTCGGTGGCATACTGCTGCAGTGGCTGCTGGGTCCGCTCTCGGATCGAATCGGGCGGCGTCCGGTGCTGCTCAGTGGCGTGGCCTTTTTTATGCTCTCCTGCATCGCGATTCACTGGGTGCAAAGCATTGAGCAGTTTGTCCTGCTGCGTTTTCTGCAGGGGATCAGCCTCTGCTTTATCGGTGCGGTGGGTTACGCAGCGGTGCAGGAGGCGTTCACGGAGTCGCTCAGCATTAAAATGATGGCGCTGATGGCCAACGTCGCCCTGCTGGCCCCGCTGGCCGGGCCGCTGGCGGGCGCGGCTTTTCTGACCGTGGGAGAGTGGCGCACCCTGTTCTGGCTGATTGGCGCGGTTGCGGCGCTGGCGCTGGCCGGGCTGTGGTATGCCATGCCTGAAACGGCGGGCGATCGTCAGAAACCGCTGTCACTGCGATCAATCATCAGCGGTTACGCGACTTTGCTGAAGGATCGTCAGGTGATGCGGGGTTCACTGGCTATCGGACTGGTCACCGTACCCTGCATCGCCTGGGTGGCGCTATCACCCGTGATTTTGATCCACGGCGCACAATTCAGCCGCATCGACTATGCCCTGCTTCAGCTGCCGGTCTTTGCCGCGATGATTGCGGGCAATCTGACGCTGGGCCGCTTATCCAGCCGTCTGCCGATTGAACAGCCGATACGGCTTGGTGCCTGGCCAGTAGTCTGCGGACTGGCTATTGCGGCGGTCGCTACCCTGCTGGAACCGCAAAATTATCTGTGGCTCACCGCCGGAATGAGTCTTTACGGCTTCGGCACCGGGCTGATTAACGCCGGACTGTATCGCATGACGCTGTTTTCCAGCAATGCCGGAAAAGGCAGCGTGGCGGCAATGCTGGGCATGGTAAGCATCCTGATTATTGCGCTGGGCATTGAAGCCGCCAAAACCGCGTATTTCAGCTTTGGAACCGGCGGCTTTAGCCTGGTGAACCTGATCTGCGGGTTGCTGTGGCTGGGTCTGGTGAGTGCGTTCCTGCGTGCCGGACAGCGTAAATTATGTGCCGAATTGTAATAACGCCCCTGCTTGCCGTTAAGAAAATATAAACCCGCGGAATGGCAGATGTTTATTTGCCATTCCGTACATTCAAACCATTCATAAATTCCCACCCACTCCCGCATTTATTATTTTCAGATAAGCTTTGACCAAATCGTTACTTTATCTGTGTGTTGCGTCATTCGATGATGATTCCGCCTGCTGAGGCAATTGATAACAAAGGAATTCACCATGACGACGTTATTTCCCCTTAAACCACGCGCACAGACGCTGGTTTTTACATTACTTGCCGGGACTCTCACTTTTAATGCAGTGGCCGCGCCGGTCAAAGGCGGCACGCTGATTTATCTGGAACAGCAGGCACATACCAACCTCTATCCGCCCGCCGGTGGCTTTTACCCTAATGGCGGCATTCTCAATCAGATCACCGATAAATTAACCTGGCAGAATCCTGAAACATTACAGGTTGAGCCCTGGATTGCGGAAAGCTGGACCACCAATGCCGATAAAACCGAATACACGTTTAAGTTACGTCCTGGTGTGACTTTTTCCGACGGCACGCCATTAGATGCTAACGCGGTGGCGAAAAACTTTGATACCTACGGGCTGGGAAATAAAGCGCTGCGCCTGCCGGTTTCGGAAGTGATTAATAACTACGACCACAGTGAAGTGATTGACCCGCTGACGGTGAAGTTTTATTTCAAAAAACCCTCGCCTGGATTTTTGCAGGGCACCGCCACCATTGGCTCCGGCCTGGTGTCGCTGAGTACCCTGGCGCGCAGTTTCGATCAACTGGGTGATGCCCGGCATATCATCGGTTCCGGGCCATTTGTGGTCAGTGATGAGAAGCTCGGTCGTGAAGTGGATCTGGTGGCGCGCAAAGAGTACCAGTGGGGCCCGAAAAACATCAGGCAGCAGGGTCCGGCTAACCTCGATGGGATTAAAGTGATTGTCACGCCGGAAGACAGCGTGCGTATCGGTGCGCTGCTGGCAGGCCAGGCGGGACTGATTCGTCAGGTGCAGGCTTATGATGAGAAGCAGGCAAAAGATCAGAACTTCCCGGTTTATGCCGCGCCGACCCGGGGCGTCAACGACAGCCTGAGCTTCCGCCCCGACAACCCGCTGGTGAGTGATATCCGGGTGCGTCAGGCGCTGCTGCACGCCACCAATGCGAGGCAGGTAGTTGAAACGCTCTTCTCTCCCAACTATCCGCAGGCAACTTCGGTCGTCGCGACCACCGCTGCGGGCTACGTCAATCTGGCGGACAAACTGACGTTTGATCTGGCGAAAGCGAAGACATTGCTCGAACAGGCAGGCTGGAAACCGGGCGCAGATGGCATCCGTGAAAAAGCGGGCCAGCGACTGGCTCTGACCGTCTATGAATCCCTGCCGCAGCCGCAGAACAAAGAGGTGCTGCAACTGGTCGCGCAGCAGTGGCGACAGGCGGGGGTTGCCCTCTCCGTCAAAGCTGGTGATGCGGGCAGCAAAACGCTGGATAACCTCGATCCCCTGAAGACGCCGCTTAACGTCACCGAAGTTGGCCGCGCCGATCCCGACGTGATCAAAAGCAGCTTCTACCCGGCTAACCGCGACAACCTGCTGCAGAAAGGCGGCTCCAGCGACAAAGTAAAAAACTTCCGTGATGACAAACTTAATCAGCTGCTGGTGGATGTCTCCTCCGAAGTTGATCCGGCAAAACGCCTGCAGCTGACCGGTGATGTTCAGCGCTATTTGCTGGACCAGGCCTATGTGATTCCGATTTTTGAAGAGCCGCAGGTTTATGCGGGCGCGCCCTGGCTGAAAGGGGTCAGTTTTGAAGCGGTAGGCCGTCCGGCGCTCTATGGTGCCTGGCTGGAAAAACAGTAACCGGAGGTGATGATGCGCCACTATCTGCTGCAACGCGCCGGTCTGGGACTGCTGGTACTGTGGGCTGCGTTTACCCTGTCATTCGTGCTGTTGCAGGTGCTGCCGGGTGATGCGGTGCTGATCAAGTTTCAGAATCCGGATCTCGGCCTGAGTCCCCAGCAGATTGCTGAGATGCGCCAGGCCTATGGCGCAGACAGCCCGCTGTGGCAACAGTATCTGCATACGCTGGCGGCGATGCTGCATGGCGACTTCGGCTATTCGGTGCAGGCGGGCGTGCCGGTCAGTGAACTGCTGACCAGCAACCTGCCCGGCACGCTGCGACTGGCGCTGTGCGGATTCCTGCTGGCAACGCTGCTGGCTTTCGTGCTGGCGACCCTCTCAAGGCTGCCCGCCCTGCGCTTCCTGCGTAATCTGCTGCAGTCCCTTCCCGCGCTGTTTATCTCCGTGCCGACCTTCTGGCTAGGCATCGCCCTGATTCAGCTCTTCTCATTCCAGCTGCGCTGGATCCCGGTCATCAATCCCTCGCCGTGGCAGGGACTGATTCTGCCGATTATCACCGTCGCGGTTCCGATCTCAGCGCCGCTGGCACAGATTCTGCTGCGCAGCATTGATGAGGTTTCCACCCGGCCTTTCGTGGCGGTAGCGCGGGCTAAAGGCGCCAGCGAGCACTATGTCCTGTGGCGACACATCCTGCGTAACGCCATGCTGCCGGTGCTTACCGTGGCGGGTTTGCTGCTCGGGGAACTGATTGCCGGCGCGCTGATTACCGAAACGGTGTTTGGCCTGGGGGGGCTGGGTCAGCTGACGCAGCAAGCGGTGAACAATCAGGATGTCGCGGTATTACAGGCAGTGGTGATGATCTCCGCGCTGGGTTTTGTGGTGATCAACCTGCTGGTCGATCTGCTGATGCCGCTGTTTGATCCGCGCTTACAGCTCTTAAGGGGTGCAACATGAGTCTGGTTGATTACGCGGCCGCCCGGCAATCCGTCCCGTCCAGGCGTTACCGCTTCGCGCCGGGCCTGTGGCTCGCCGTATTCGTGATGCTGCTGGCCGTGCTGGCAGCCCTTTTCCCGGCCCTTTTTACCCAGGCCAACCCGCTGGAAGGCATCGCGGGCGCACAGCGGCTGGCACCGCAGGCCGGACACTGGCTCGGCACCGACCAACTTGGCCGCGATCTATTTGCCCGCATCGTTTACGGCGCGTCGCATTCCCTCTCTGCCGCCGTCATGTCAGTGGCCATCGGCCTGCTGGCCGGAACCGCGCTGGGCGTCCTGGCAGGAGCCACGGGCGGCAAAACTGAATCGATCGTGATGCGCGCCGTGGATGTATTACTGGCGATTCCGTCGCTGCTGCTTTCCCTAAGCGTGCTGATTCTACTCGGCTTCGGCACCCTGAACGCCGCGCTCGCAGTTGGCATCGCCTCCATCGCCAGTTTTGCAAGACTGGCGCGCGCCGAAGTGGTGCGCATCCGTCACAGTGAATATATCGAGGCAGCATATGGCAGCGGCGGCCGCTTTTTCAGCGTGCTGTTACGCCACATTCTGCCCAATGCGCTGACGCCGGTGATCGCCTATGCCGCCCTGCAGTTTGGTCAGGCGATTCTGGCGCTGTCGACCCTGAGCTTTCTCGGCTACGGCACGCCGCCGCCTGTCCCGGAATGGGGTCTGCTCATCGCTGAAGGGCGTAATTATCTGGCCACCGCCTGGTGGCTGACCACGTTTCCTGGTGTGGTGGTGGTGGCCGTCGTGCTCGCCGCAAACCGCATCAGTCAGCAACTTTCAGGAGGACGCCGATGAGCGCTCAGCCGTTACTCGCAGTCAACAACCTGACGCTAAGCTATCGCCGTGGCAACCAGTGGCAGCCGGTGGTGCATAATGTCAGCTTCGAACTGCACGCTGGTGAGATGGTGGCACTGGTCGGGGAATCCGGTTCCGGTAAAACCACCACGGCACAGGCCATTATGGGCCTGATGGCAGAAAACGGCCGCCGCGAAGCGGGTGAAATCCGGCTTAACGGCGTCGATATCAGCCAGTGGTCACAGAAGCGTTTCGACTCGCTGCGCGGTGCGCGCATCAGCCTTGTACCGCAGGATCCTGGCAACTCACTGAATCCGGTGAAAACCATCGGCGAACAGGTGGAGGAGATCCTGCGCCTGCATCTGCGATTACCGTCAGCACAGCGCAAGCAGCGGGTGATCGATCTGCTGACCCGCGTCGGTCTCAGCCACCCGGAACAGCGGGTTACGCAGTTTCCGCATCAGCTGTCAGGCGGCATGAAGCAGCGTGTTTTGATCGCTATCGCCCTCGCCCTGCAGCCGGAGATCATTATTGCGGATGAGCCGACCAGCGCGCTGGATGTCACGGTGCAGAAGCGCATTCTCGATCTGCTGGATGACCTGCGGCAGGAATCCAGTACCGCCGTGCTGTTCGTTACCCACGACCTGGCGCTGGCGGCGCAGCGTGCAGACCGCATCATTGTTTTTCGCCACGGTGAGATTCAGGAATCGGGACGCACCGCTCAGGTTATCAGCGCGCCATCACATCCCTACACCCGTCAGTTACTGAATGATGCTGCGCCGGAGCGACCCACCCGCGTTAAACCTGCGGCCGCCCGTTTTTCTGCCCCGGCAATTCGGGCAACCGGCGTGATGAAAAGCTTTTCGCTGGGTAAACAGCAGCGGTTACAGGCGCTGAACAACGTTAGTTTTCAGGTGGCGCGCGGCACCACGCATGCGCTGGTCGGCGAATCGGGATCCGGCAAAACGACGCTGGCACGTATCGTTCTGAGCTTTGAAACCGTCGATAGTGGCGCAGTGACGCTGGACGGCATTGTGGTCAATGGATTGCGCGGCGAGGCATTGCGACAGCTGCGCCGTAAGATCCAGTTTGTCTATCAGAACCCATTTGCCTCGCTCGATCCCCGCCAGACGCTCTATTCGATTATCGAAGAACCCCTGCGTAACTTTGACAAGCTGAACCGCAGCCAGCGCCGCGAACGGGTGGAAGCGATCACCTCGCGGGTGGCACTGCCACTTTCCCTGTTATCACGTCAGCCGCATGAACTTTCGGGCGGTCAGCGGCAGCGTGTAGCCCTGGCGCGGGCGCTAATCTGCGCGCCTGAAATCCTGGTGCTGGACGAGGCGACTTCGGCGCTGGATGTCACGGTGCAGGCACAAATCCTCGACCTGTTGCAGCAGCTTCAGGCCGAACTGGGGCTGACCTATCTGTTTATCACACACGATCTGGCGACGGTGCGACAGATTGCCGACAGCGTCACCGTATTAAAAGCGGGCGAAGTGGTAGAGCAAGGTGACGTTGTCACGATATTCTGCGCACCTCAGCATCCCTACACGCGCGAACTGATTGGTGCGATCCCTCCGCTCGTTCCGTTAACGCACAAGGAGTCAGCATGAGCCGACGTCTCGGATTTTTTACCCGACTGCTGGATAACGTCCCGGCTAAACAGCGCTATCAGCTGGCTACAGAACAGATTCAGCATGCCGAGCGCTGTGGCTTTGATGCGGCATGGATTGCTCAGCATCACTTTCATGAGGATGAGGGCGGACTGCCTTCGCCGCTGGTTTTTCTGGCGCACGCTGCCGCCCATACCCGCACCATCCGGCTCGGCACTGCCATCATCACGCTGCCGATGGAAAATGCATTACGGGTCGCAGAAGATGCCGCAGTACTGGATTTACTGTCGGACGGACGGCTGGAGATCGGGCTGGGTTCGGGCGGCACGCCAGACTCGTTTTTACCCTTTGGCCTGACGTTTGCCGAACGCGGCGCGGCATTTGCAGACAATCTGCATACGCTGCTCAGTGCCTGGCGCGGTGATTCGCTGGGACATCCTGATAATCATCTCTGGCCCGCCGCGCCGCAGCTCGCCGGACGGGTGTGGATCGCCACCTTTTCGGTTGAGGGTGCAATCCGTGCCGGCCAGGGCGGACACGGTCTGATGCTGTCGCGCACCCAGCCACGGCCAGCAGGCCAGGCAGAACTTCCGCTCGATGCGCTGCAGAATCCGCTGATTGATGCCTATCTCGCGGCACTTCCAGCGGGAACTGAGCCGCGTATTCTTGCCTCCCGCACTGCCTTTGTCGCGGATTCAGATCACTACGCACGTCAGATCGCTGAACCTGGCATTCGCAAGCAGGCTGCTCAGCACCGTGGCGAAATCCGCGGGGAAAGCTTTGATGACCTGCTGGCACAGTTTGATGCCCATGTTGGCGGCATCGATCAGGTCGCGCGCTCGCTGGCGCAGGACAGCGTGCTGTCTCGCGTCACCGACATCTCATTCCAGGTGCATTCAGCAGAGCCTTCACATGCCGACACGCTGCGCTCGATTGAGCTGATTGCCGGACATATTGCGCCCGCACTTCGTGCTGCTGGCGAACCAGACAGGAGAATTTCATGAGTCAACCTGATGATTTGATTGCCGCACTGGCGGATATCGATCCCGCTTCCGCACTGGCCCACTCGCGCCAGACACGTCACGCCGCGACGCTCCATGCTCAGGGCAGCTACAACGTGTTATTTGACCAGGGCGATGACGATTTTCCGTTAGTCGAGCGGCGTCTTCTGGCCGCAAAGGTCGCAGGCTGGCATGCCCGGTCGGAGCTGCAGACGCACTATCAGCCGCAGCAGCCCGTGCCCGATAGTGATCGGATCAGCGCCGCGCTGGACTTCGCGCATCGCCTCACCTTCGAGCCGGTTGCCGCTACACCTGCCCATCTTGAGACGCTGAAGCAGGCGGGCTGGAGTCCGCGTGGCATTGTTACGCTGGCGCAACTGGTGGCGTTCGTCAGTTTTCAGAGCCGGTTGATCACAGGCCTGCGCAGCCTGCAGGGGCATGAAGCGGCGGCTGAAGCTGCACCGGTCGTCGCCGGTCACTGGCATGAGGCACTGAAGACCGCCAGCGGCAAAACGGCGCTGACCGCGTTTACGCAGCAGGAACTCGGCTGGGAGCCGTGGCTGCCCGCCAGACCGCTGGCTGAATTCAGTGAGGAGGAGCAGGCGACACTGGCAAAATTCGGTCACACCGATTCCGACTATTTCCGTCTGCTGGGGCGTAACCTGCCGCTGCTGGAGCAGCGTACCCTGACCGACAAAGGCATTTTCTACACCGCTGGCGGGCTGCCGCGCGCCGAGCGTGAGCTGGCCGCCACGGTGGTCAGTAAGGTCAACGGCTGTATTTATTGCGCCTCGGTTCATGCGCGTAAAGCCAGCCAGCTTTCAAAGCAGGATGACGCAATACAGAAGCTGCTGAATGTCGCGCCCGGCGCGGTGTTATCCCACGGACACACTGCCCGCTGGCAGGCGATCATCGCCTTTTCGGCAGCGCTGTCGCTGACCCCTGCGCAACCTACGCAGTCGCAGATCGCTGCACTGCGTGAGCAGGGTCTGGATACGGTCGACCTGCTCGACCTGATTCAATCCACCGCCTTCTTTGCCTGGGCCAATCGCCTGATGCTGACGCTGGGCGAGCCTTTTCTGCCGGAATAACAGGGATAGATATGACATTGCCTTTAACTGAACAACTGGTGCAGTGGCGTCGCGAACTGCATCAGCATCCGGAACTTTCAAACCATGAATTTGCCACAACTGAGCGTATTGCCGGCTGGCTTGAACAGGCGGGTATCCGGCTGTTGCCGCTGGGACTGAAAACCGGCGTGGTGGCAGAAATCGGTCACGGCGAATCACTGATTGCCCTGCGCGCGGATATTGATGCGTTGCCGATTGATGAAATCACCGATCGCCCGTGGCGATCGCAGGCGGCGGGCGTCATGCACGCCTGCGGTCACGACGTTCACAGCGCGGTAATGCTGGGCGTCGCCCTGCAGCTCAAACAGCAGGAAGCCACGCTGCCAGGCCGGGTGCGAATTCTGTTTCAGCCCGCTGAAGAGACGTTTGATGGCGCACGTCAGCTGATTGATGCCGGTGCGCTGGAAGGCGTACAGGCGATATTCGGCCTGCACAATGCGCCCGACCTGCCGCTCGGTACGCTGCGTAGTCGGGCGGGCGCGTTTTATGCCAACGTCGATCGCTTTGTGATCCGCGTTGAAGGTAAAGGCGCGCATGCGGCACGACCGCAGGAGGGTATCGATTCGATCGTGATCGCCAGCCATATTGTGACCGCTTTACAGACGCTGCCGAGCCGGGTGTTCAGCTCGCTGGAGACGGTGGTGCTGAGCGTGACGCGCTTTACCGCCGGGAATACCTGGAACGTGCTGCCGCAAAGCGTTGAGCTGGAGGGCACTGTGCGCACCCACAATGGTGAGATCCGGACGCAGATCCCACACCGCATCCGCTCGCTGATTCAGGGCATCGCCGCCGGATTTGGCGCGACCGCGGAGCTGGAGTGGACCGAGGGGCCGCCTGCCCTGATTAACACGCCAGGCTGGGTGGATGTGGCACTGGAAGTCGCACAGCAGAGCGGCTATCTCGCGGAGCATGCTGAGTCGCCGCAGATGGGCGGAGAAGATTTTGCCTTCTATCTGCAACAGGTGCCGGGCGCTTTTGTCAGCATCGGCAGCGCCAGCGAATTTGGCCTGCATCACGCCGCCTTCGATCCGGATGAAGCGCTGATCGGTCCGGCAGTAGAATACTTCACGCAGCTGGTCCCGCGCGCGTTGCAGATTGTGGCGGCGCAATGACCAAAAAAAGGAGTGCAGCGATGTCTGTTCCGGTTCCGCAGCCGATTCTGGATCACGCGGTGATTAACGTGGCCGACCAGCTCGACAGCGCCAGCGCGCGCTTCCGGCGGCTTGGCTTTCAGCTCACAAAGCGCGGTCATCATTCGCTGGGTTCGAGTAATCATCTGGCCATCTTTGGCGAAAATTATTTAGAGCTGCTCGGTTATGAACCCGGCAAAGGCAGCCAGCGCGCCGATCTCTGGCAATCGCCGCTGGGATTGAGTGGCCTGGTGTGGAAAAGCAGTGACGCCGACAGTGAGTTTCAGCATTTGGAACGTCAGGATCTGGATGGCGATCCACCCGCCTCTTTTCATCGTCCGGTCGATCTGCCCGACGGTACGGTAACTGAAGCGCGCTTTCGTACCGTGCGGCTGCGCCCTTCGCTGATACCCAATGGACGCAGCTTTTTTTGCCAGCACCTGACGCCTGAAGCGGTATGGCAGCCTGCATGGCAACGCCATCCCAATGGCGTGCGGAACATCAGTGAATTTGTCATTGTGGCGCAGGACCCGGCGCATTCGGCTCAGGTTTATAGTCGTCTCTTTGGTGCCGCAAAAGTGCTTGCCTGCCCTGAAGGCGCCTTTGTCCTGCGCGCCGGTGCCGCCACGGTTCGATTCGCGTCAGCAGAGTATGCGCAACGTCGCTTCGGTCCGCTGCCAGAAGACTATGATGGCAGTGCCCGGATGGTTGCGCTGGGTTTTGAGACCGGCGATCTCGCGCAGGTCAGAAACGCACTGCAGGCAGGTGATATTGCGTTTCAGGAGCCCGCTGAGGCGATTGTCGTGGAGTCAGGTGAAGGGTTTAATCTGGCCCTGCGTTTTACGTGAAGTGCGGGCCTGAGATGTGATGAAAAACGCCTCTGCTGAGGCGTTTTTTTTATCAATTGTAGTGTTACGTCATAATGACGTTTGGCGTTCGATCGGCCTTTGAAGTCGTCTTAAATCAAAAAAACAACGATGGTGACAGGCCAAACCGCGCGCACAATGCCCGTATGTGTGACACGGTCAACTGACGATCGCCGCTGAGGATTCGGCTGACCAGCGACTTTTTGCCAATTTCATTTTCGAAGTCACTCAGGCTGAGGTTGTGCTGCTCGATCAGTACCCTCAGAACGCCAGGTCCGGTGCTGATTTCACGCTGGCGGCTATTAAAGTCGGCCATCGCAGGATCATTATCCTCATAATGAGCAATGCGAGCACAAAGCAAATCTACCAGCGGATTATCCGGCTCATGTTCAATAAGGTATTCGACCAGTTCCAGTGCTCCTTCATAATCATGTCGCTGGTTGCTGCCGGCCAGCAGCGGCACCGCTTCTGCCAGCTGATTTGACAGCCTGATAGCTTCAGTATTCATTCGGTTACCTCCCGATATTTCTTAACAAGCTTGTCGTACTCAGCGTGAGTGCAGATATGTTTGATGAAGATTTTGCTGCGCTCAAAATCCGCGAAAAATATCACGCGCAAATGGTTGCCACTGACGTCAATGACCCACCATTTAGCGCGATACTTCATACGATCAAGGCTTGCATAAAGCGCCCTGAGATCGTCAGGACCACTGAAATCGTCCTGTCTGAGGTGGCGGTAAAGCAGATCCAGTGCCGCCGCTGCATTGGGATGTTTTCTCGCCGCCTCGTCAAACGGCACGCGTGAAATAACATGCATTCCATTGGCTCCTGACTGTTTCCATTATGGAAACCATCTTCTCAAAACGGCTGAGCGTTGACAAGCTGGAAACGCAGATACCCGCTTGTTCCCGAGTCCTTAATACGCCTTAAGCTGATGTAAAAATGCCGGCAGAGGCTTCACCAATATGAGAATGGATAAAGGGTTGCTGATACGAATCATCAAAATGCACAGGCAACATTGCACTTTGCTGTGGACGATAGTCCTGCCTGTGCTCTGAAATCTTTTTCTGAAAAAATTGTGCCAACAGCGGCAAGAGTTAGATGGCTGGATAAAAAAACGCCTCAACCGAGGCGTTCTTCACAGGCTTACCCGCGTAGATAAATCAGAAAGTGTAGCTCGCGGTTACCGCGAAGTTGCGTGGTTCGCCGTAGACAACGGAGCTGGCCACGTTGGTGTCATACTCTTTGTCGAACAGGTTATTGAGGTTGCCCTGCAACGACAGATTTTTGTTCACCTGATAGCGGGCAAACAGATCAACCAGTGCATAGCTGCCCTGACGGGCGCGCCATGTGCCGTTGCCTTCCGGTCCACCGACGTCGTTCCAGATATGTGTCTGCCACTTCACGCCGCCGCCCAGCGTAAGCTGCTGCAGCATCGGCAGGCGATAGCTGCTGAACAGGTTAAAACTGGTCTGCGGTAACTGTGGATTAAAGGTGCTGCCGTCCCGGTTTTCCGCTATGTAGCGCGTGCCGCCAAAGGTCATCTGCCAGTTGTCGGTCAATGCGCCATTAACCTCAAACTCGACGCCACGACTCACTACACCTTTACGGCCAATGTAGGCCACATCGCCTGAACCCTGAATGGTCTGAGTGGTGGCTTCTCCGACGTTATCCAGTTCGGTGCGGAATACAGACACAGAGGTAGTCAGGCGACTGTCCATCCAGTCAGACTTCAGCCCGGCTTCGTAGTTTTTCCCAATGACCGGAGACAGATAAGCGCCACTGGCATCGCGATAATCCTGAGGCTGGAACACCGAGGTATAGCTGGCATAAGCAGACCAATTTTCAGCAAAGTCATAAATCAGCCCGCCATATGGGGTGATGTTATTCTCTTCCGCTTCCCCGCCTGGCGTTTCACGATTCCAGTTGGTGTAACGCGCGCCAATGATCAGGTGCAGTGGATCGGCAAGCGACAGGCGGGTCGCCATGTAAGTCGACTTCTGGCGAACCAGCTGGGTATCGCTGGCGGGCAGACGTGGCGTCCAGTCTGACTCCGGGTACTGGCCATTGAAATCGTTGTAGTTGCCCAGCGACTCGGAGGAAATATTCTCAAAGGTGCTGAAGTACTTGTTATCCTGGCGGGTATAATTGACACCTACCATCAGCTCATGCTGACGGCCCAGCAGTTCATACGGGCCGCTGGCAAAAGCATCGACGGCATCGACTTTGCGCTTCCCGGTGTTATAACCGGTTCCGCCCACCACAGGATAGTTGGCATAAGAAGAGACGCCCGCGCCCGTGTTGCGATCGAAATAGCCATCAAGATAAATCTGCTTACTGTCCAGACGCATATCGGTGTGCGTGCCGTTTAACGTAAGGTTCCAGCCGTTGTCGAAGTCCTGCTTCAGGTTCACAAAGACTTTACGGTTCTCTTTATCGTTGTAGGCCCAGTCCGGTGCCGTGTTGTAGCCGCGTCGGGTATGAATCTGCGTGCCGTCGGTGTACCAGCGCGGTGCGCCGCCCCACATCGTGGCGTCTGTATTGACCTGGCTGAACTCATAACCCACCGACAGCGTGGCAGAGTCGGTGAGATCAGCGTCGACCACGCCATAGATAAACTGTTTTTTAGCACCGTAGCGCTCAATGAAACTGTTATTGTCCTGCCAGCCGGCGACCATGCGGCCACGAACATTGCCGGACTCACTGAGTGGCGCGGAAAGATCGGCCACGTAGCGTTGCTTGTTCCAGCTGCCGTAGCTGGCGGAAACGGTGCCACCAAACTCTTTGCTGTCCGCGTGCTTGCGCACCATGTTGATGGCAGCAGACGGATTGCCCGGCCCGGTCAGCAGCCCGGTCGCCCCGCGTACCACTTCAACGCGCTCATACAGCGCCATATCGGTCTGTGCATCGCCCAGATTCCAGCGCTCCGCAAAGGCGGTAGGAATGCCATCGACCATGTAGTTATCGATCAAAAAACCGCGCGCATAGTAGTTAGTGCGGTCCATGTCGCCACTGATACCATGAATGCCGGTGGTGTTGGACAGCACATCATTCAGTGACTGGAGTTGCTGATCGGCCATACGCTGAGTACTGACAATGCTGACGGACTGCGGCACATCACGTACGGTGCCCAGCATTTTGGTGCCGGCACGAGTCACCGGGACGCTGTAATCCGTTTTCGGTGACGTTGTCACGGCATCATCGACTGATGCGCTGACCGTTAGCGTCTGATCACTGCTGGCAGCGGGTGTGGACGTTTCTGCGGCCAGGGCGACGTTATGCGCCAGTGACGAGGCGACGACAACGGCCAGTAATGAGAATTTGAATGGGCGTTGCAGAGCAGACGTACCCATAGCCCTGGGATTGTGAAGATCGAAAGCGTTCATTAATTCCTCAATTATCTTTATGTTTTTATGCTGCCACTGTCACGACCTTGCATCCTGCGGACATCGCTGCCCTGCTTAAGGTTTGAGGAACCAGAAACCCTTTCCGTAAGCGCCTGTGCGCGGGTGTGATGAACTTTCAAAGCAAATGAGAAATATACGCATTGCCATTATCATTGCAAGATTTTGTTAACAAATAATGCGGGTTTTTTCAGGATATCGTCTGCACGTTCAGGTTTTTTAAAGCCTGCTAATAAGGAGAGGTTGTTAAATAGCCGATGGGTAAGCGAACGATGAGAGCAGCAGGAATGCCATCTCGCTTTTATTAATTATAAAATCCTGCTTCAGCCGCTCATTGACCTGAAGTTGCCACTCTTTATGCGACAATACCCGCCTTGATGCTTTTATTTCCTTATTTAACACCAGACTTTGCAGGTATTCGCACATGCGCAAAACTTTAACTCTTAAAGCGCTGATGATGACAACCACCGTTTTCACTGCTTTTACAGCTCACTCCGCCACGCTGGTTCAGAATGTCAGCGCAGGCTGGGAAAGCTTCAGTGATAAGGTTGCCACAACATGGCAGCAGCCAGAGGGAATCGACTTTTATCTGCCCGCGATTACGTGGCATAACCGTGCCACGTACGATCGGGAACACATCAATAAATATAATGAAAGGCCCTGGGGCGCAGGCGGGGGGATCTCCCGCTACGATGAAAAAGGCAACTGGAACGGCATCTATTTAATGGCGTTCAAGGACTCCTTCAATAAATGGGAGCCCTTTGGGGGTTATGGCTGGGTAGCGACATGGCGTCCGCTGGCTGACCAGAATTTTCACTGGGGCGCAGGTTACACGGCAGGCGTCACCGCCCGGCATAACTGGGACTATATACCGGTGCCAGCATTGCTGCCACTGGCCTCAATCGGCTATGGCGATCTCGATTTCCAGATGACCTACATACCGGGTACGCATAATAACGGTAACGTCTATTTTGCCTGGCTGCGCTACCACTTCTGATCGTGAAAACAGCAACGTCAGCGTGACATCGCCATGATGGACAGATTGCTCAAAATGAGCGTCTCGCCATCATAGCGATGTCGCAGCAGATGATAGCTTTCGCATTCAATAATCTGCTTAACCGCATCCGAAAAGGTATTCATGGCGCTGCGCATCTGGCTCAGATAGTCATGGGTATCATAGACCCGATCGATCCCTTCCAGCGCATGGTTCATGATTTTGCGGGCGACATCATTAGGCGTGTCGAGGGCAGAAAGTTTTGATCGGGCGGTGCGGCGCAGATCGCGTGGGGTAAATGGCTCCAGTCCCAGCCCACGCGGAGCGCGGATCATCCGCCGCAGCGCCTGATTCAGCGCGCCTTTTGACAGCGGCTGTTGGGGATCGCGTGGCGCAGGCACCAGCCATGGCGAGTCCGGATCGGCGGCATTAAGTAACGCTTCGATGCACTGCCGCATCAGCGGTGAAATCGGCAGCACATGCTCGCGCTGTGATTTGTTGCGGGTGCCCTGCATCCACAATCCTAACTGCAGATCGAATTCCGATTTCTGCGCCTGCACAATCTCGTCCGGCCGTCGGGCGCTGACCAGACATAAACGTAGCGCCCAGCGCGCCTGCTCCGATAATGCCCAGTTATCCAGACCGTGCCAGAAAACCCAGATTTCCGCATCGGTTAGTTGCCGGCTGCGCGGTGGCGTAGCACGACCTGCGACATCCCGTTTCTTCATCGAGGCAATAGGCGAGTGATCGAGATAGCCCTGCATCTCGGCCCAGGCGAGGAATTGTTTGGTCAGCGCGAACACCCGACGCGCCTCCTCCTTTTTCCCGTCGGCAATCAGGATGTTGTAAAGCCGGTTAAGGCGCAAACGGTTCAAGGTTTTGAGCGGCTGCGATCCGATATTGGGCAGAACATGTCTAAGCAGAGACGAAACGGCGATTTCAGGACGCCGCCGGCTGATCAACAGTGACAGTTTTACCCAGACCTTCATCACCTGCTCTACCGTGCCTTCATCGCCAAAATTATCCAGCTCGCTCAGCGAAGCCGCTTTAACCTGCTCCAGCCAGATAAGAACATGCCGACCAACATGTGCTGAACGCGCTGCAGTTATTGTCGAATCTGTTATCACATCATTACCTGTTGCCCGTTTCAGAGCCGCCATTCTACCCACCGTTAATCTATGACTCCAGACCTAATAAGTCTGGAGTCACAATGACGTATTCTGAGCCATTCTGAGAGACTTTTCGGGTCATGACAAAGAAGTGTTTTTGCGACCTGTTTTGCTCATCTGAGTGGTCAGGCTGATGAATAAGCAGCCCACTGTCAGGGGATGTAAAGATGCCTTACCACGATATACAATGATAACTATTATCATTATCATACGCATTTGCTTACATACCTTAACGATTCAGGGAGATTTTCGAAGTGAATGTAACCATGCGTGTCCATAAGCGCCCTGCCGCACTGCTGCTGGCTGGTTTGTTGAGTACTTCTGCTAACGGCGCTACTCAGGAAGAGACAGAAAAGCTGGCTGATGATGAAACGATGCTGGTCACCGCTGAACAGGAGTTAAAACAGCAGCCCGGTGTTTCAGTCATTACCTCACAGGACATTGAAAAAAATCCGCCGGTCAACGACCTCTCGGACATTATCCGTAAAATGCCAGGCGTCAATCTCACCGGTAACAGCGCCAATGGTGTACGCGGTAACAATCGTCAAATCGATATTCGCGGCATGGGGCCGGAAAACACGTTGATTCTGATCGACGGTGTGCCAACGACCTCACGCAATTCAGTGCGTTACAGCTGGCGCGGCGAGCGTGATTCCCGTGGCGACTCTAACTGGGTACCGCCGGAAATAGTTGAACGAATTGAAGTTATTCGTGGACCAGCGGCAGCCCGTTACGGTTCAGGCGCCTCTGGCGGTGTGGTTAACATCATTACCAAACGTCCGACAAATGACTGGAGCGGATCGCTGTCGCTCTACACCAACCAGCCGGAAGATGATAAAGAAGGGGCAACCCGACGCGCCAACTTTAACCTGAGTGGCCCGCTGGCGGGCGATGCGCTGACTATGCGGCTTTATGGCAACATCAATAAAACCGACAGCGATGCTTTCGATATCAATCAGTCGCATAACGGCTCCGGCGCGGCCGGCCGTGAAGGCGTTCGCAACAAAGACATCAACAGCGTGTTGTCCTGGAAGATTACGCCATTGCAGGTGCTGGATTTTAGCTATGGCTACAGTCGTCAGGGCAATATTTACGCCGGGGATACCCAGTACAGCAACGGGGCCGGTAATAAGCTTATCGAATCTCTCGACGGGTCGGAAACTAATCGTCTTTATCGTCAGACCTGGGGCCTGTCCCACAACGGTATCTGGGACTGGGGACAGTCAAAACTGACCTTTAACTATGAGAAGACGAACAATACCCGTCTGAACGAAGGCACCGCGGGCGCGGGTGAAGGCCGAATCAACAGCAATACGTTTTCGAACAGTCGCTTTGAAAGTTACCGGGCGGGAGGCGAAGTCAGCTTCCCGCTGGAATTGCTGCGTGAACAGACCGTTACGCTGGGCGCTGAGTGGAACCGTGATGAGCTGAACGATCCCAACTCCATGAACGGCACCAGTGCGCCGGGCGTTTCGATTGATGGCATCAGTGGTGATGCGGGCAGCCGCAATAGCAAAAACAGCGCGACGCTGAGTTCGCTCTATTTCGAAGATAACATCGCCGCGACCGACAGCACTGAGGTGATACCGGGTTTGCGCTTTGATTATCACGATACTTTCGGGGCGAACTGGAGTCCGTCGCTGAATATTTCTCAGGCGCTGGGAGAAAGTTTTACTCTGAAAGCGGGTATCGCCCGTGCATTCAAAGCCCCTAACCTCTATCAGTCCAGTGAGGGCTATTTGCTGGCAACACGAGGCAATGGCTGCCCGGTTAACGTGACGAGCGGCAGCTGTTATCTGCTGGGTAATCAAAATCTTGATCCTGAAGTCAGCGTCAATAAAGAGCTGGGTATCGAGTTCAGTCAGGATGGCTATATTGCGGGTCTTACCTGGTTCCGCAATGACTACAAGAACAAGATCGTCGCCGGGACTGATGTGCTGGGTTACGCCTCTAATGGCAACAATATTCTGCAGTGGAGCAACGGCGGCAAAGCAGTCGTTGAAGGTCTGGAGGGTAATGTTACGATACCGCTGGTCAGTGATGAACTTGAGTGGCGGACTAATGCCACTTACATGATCCAGTCAAAGGATAAAAAGACGGGCAATCCGCTGTCGATTATCCCGGAATACACCATCAACTCCATGCTGGACTGGCAGGTGACGCAGGATTTCTCTACTAATCTGAACTGGACAATGTATGGCCGCCAGAAACCGCGCCAGTATGCGGAATCTCGCACAGAAAATGGCTCAATGTCGAATCGCGAAGTCGGGGCTTACTCGGTATTCGGGGTTAATTTCAATTACGACATTACCAAAAATCTGCGTGCCAATGCCGGTATTAATAACCTGCTGGATAAGCAGCTCTACCGGGAAGCGGATGGGGCATCGACCTATAACGAGCCAGGCCGTGCTTATTATGCGGGTCTGACCATGACGTTTTAATCAACCGAAGCGCTTCCGGCTGGAAGCGCTTTCTCCCTCAAACCAAACTCTTCCACTTCATTTTCAACTACTTAAAATCGACCTGCATCAATTCGGCAATCGTTGAATCACGTGTTGTCAGCACACAGCGGTCCAGGTAATCGGTAAATCTGGAAGGCTTATTCATACCAAGCTGTAGCAGTTTGGAGTTATCAAACACCACATTAAGGTTTGAGAAGTGGCCATACAGGTTCATTGCGCGCAGCATGATGCGTTCATTGCAGGGTCCGAACAGATCCTTAAACGTTCTTCTGCTATCGGACAGCTGTTTATAGGACACTTTCTGGTAATCCACACCCAGGGCCTTGTTTCCTGACGCTCTGGCCATCGCCTCATCAATTTCTGCAAACGTAACACTGCTGTGTGTTCCGGCAGAAATGTGAATGACTTCATTAATGACGTTTTCTGCGTCCAGCAGCAGAACCAGTGCATCCGCGCAGTAATCAACCGGAACCACATCAATACGATCGTCGAGGTCGCAGGTGAATTTACCCAACGCCAGTGCCATCCTGAATACCCAGAAAATGCTGGCTGAAGGCAGGCATCCCTGATCGGAATGACCTACCACAATCGACGGACGGGCAATCACCAGTGGCAGGCCTGGCAACTTCTCTGTCATCAGCTTTTCAATTGAAGCCTTACTCCAGGTGTATTCAACGACATGCTGATCGCGGCTGGAATTGAGCCCGCCCTCAGTGACCAGTGAGCCGGGTTCCGGTGCACAGGACATAGCGGTTCCAACGTGAATAAATTTCTTCAATCCTTCAACACGGCTCATTCGTTCGGCAAACCGGAACGTGCCTTCAACGTTCACTTTCCAGATGGTAGGATTGTTACCAAATGAGGCGACGGCGGCGCAGTTAATGACATGGGTAACGTCATTAAGTCGTGCGTCATGAATAAAATTGTCCGTAAACGCCAGATCACCCAGAATAATATTTTCAGCTGCTATCGTATTGATTACTGACGCATTTAAACCAAAGTTCTTCAGGTTGGCTTTAAGCCTGTTTAACCCTTCGTCAACGGTCTCGCCTCTGACCAGCAGCAGCAGTCGATCCTGAACCCTGCTCTGCAAAAGATTTGCTACGACAGCCCCGCCTAAAAACCCTGTTGAACCGGTAATAAGGATATTTTTCATGATAGTGCCATTCACGCTGGTTGAAGAAAGGAAAGCATTAACAAACGTTTTCCCGAACAGAAAATTATTCAAATAAATAAATGAATGTTGTGATTAAACTATTTATGGCGAGCAGACCGGAAAAATCAGATTTAATTCTAAATAAGACGCTCACGCTCTGCCAGTCTGTCAGTTGACTAACCAGGCCAGTATAATGCTGAAAGTTAACGCCAGGCTCAACAGAACTAAAGATATTTGATCAAAATTATTCATTTAGGTTTTGTTTATATATCGACGTAAGAATATTGAATAAACAGGTGCTTTTGCTGCTTATCCGGGTAGTCACATATAAGCAACTTTTCTCATTTGGGATCAAGCTTTATTTGTTTTATTTTTTACTGAACTTAGTCAGCCAGTTACAACCTAACTAGATTAAGAATTTATTAAGAGAAAGGCAGATACCAGAATATACTCGCAGATTAAACGAAGACTGTTTAAATAATAAATCTGCAAAGTTGTTTACCTGTCGTTTAATAATCAGCATGTAACCCCTGCCCGCCAGTGAATAGCGGTCACACTGAGGTCAGGCATTTGAGGCATATCAACATAGGCTACCATTTCACGTTTCAGGCAGATAAAGCGAGTTTCTCTGCAGAGCACTCCGCGTCAGTCTTTTCGGGTGACAGACGGGATGCCGTGTTCCTGATTAAAAATACAGCACCCATTTCGTTTATTTTGTGAAAAGCGTAACGACAGGTAACTAACTTCGTGATTCCTGTATCCTGACGAGTGAAACACCCTTATGCCTGGCTATGCTCAGCGAAGTTCAACCTGCAACTCTGACTATCAGGATATAAAAAAGATGAAAAAATTATCAGTTATTGTTATGGCTACCGGTCTGTTTTTGTCTGTGAATTTACAGGCTAACGCCGAAGGATGTCTGAAAGGCGCCGCAGTCGGCGGTGTGGCAGGTCATGTTGCTCATCATCATGGTGTTGCCGGTGCCGCGGCGGGTTGCGCAGTCGGTCATCATATGGCGAAGAAAAAACAGAAAGAGGCGGAAAAAAATCAGCAGGCCCAGCCGGCGCAGAATTAAGCTGAGCTTTGGTGCTGATGTAAATTAGCTGATTGCCGGACAGGGTGTTGTCCGGCAATCGCCAGAATTCGAACAATAATCCAATTTGAAAATTTCAGACGCATTATAATTGATATACTTACACCTTTTATCGTGATGAGCATCTAAGATGTTTAGTGAATATTTCGATATTTAACAAGGGGTTGATTTTTGACCTGTGTTAATGCCTCTGACTGGGCTGATACAGTAAAATTACGAAAGATGACTGCTTTCTTTAACCTGGGCACCCCATAATCTGGAAAGCTCGCTGCGTTAAAAACTGCTCAGGCACAATTAACGCCAACTGTCATCCTGGATATTAGTCATTGTGCCACTTTTAAGTTAATGACCAGAAATTTGAATAAGGGACGCATATCTCAAGTTCAGAAAGCGGGAAGCTTCTTTTAAAGAACCGTCCTTTATCGACCCAACCACATAGAATCATATTGTCTGAGCATTCCAGCACAATCATTTTTTTTCTTCTTTTTCTCCGCCGGACAATAGTGCCGGTCGCGATCATGATGATGCCTTAGCTGCGCCAGTATTGGCGCTTAAAAGTAGTGTTCTGATAATAAAATCATTACTTCTTCGGATATCTTCAATTTCTGGCTGAATCTTTCCATATATCCGCATACCCTCAATCATCATGAAAAGGCTTTTTGCTACTACTCTCGCTTCTTCATCCCGGCGAAAAACGTGTTGTTGCTGGCCTCTGAGTAATATGCACTCTAACTCGTTGATTATGTTTTTAAATTTTGCAGAAACTTTGGCTTTAACCTCTTCGTCACCAGGCAAAAGCTCACTGGCTGCGGCAATTGTAAAACAACCTTTCTCTCCGGCAGGCGCAGATGATAACTGAGCAGCAAATTCAAGCGTCTCTCGCAAGGCGGCTTCTGGCGACATTTCTGCGGTTCTTTTTTTTGTTCTTAAAGTGCCCTCATCTATATAGCGCTGTAAAGCTGCTAGATAGATAGCGCGCTTATCCGGGTAAAGTTTATAGATGCTGGCACTGGCCAGTCCTGAAGCTTTCATCAGATCAGCCATGGATGTGGCCTGATAGCCATTCTGCCAGAAGCAGTTAAGTGCCGTGTTGAGGAACACGTCTGGATCAAACTCTCTGGGTCTGCCTGCAGATGATTTCATAAGACTCTCCTATGCTGATGACCGATTGTAGATCGATCAATCTACAATTGAAAGATGTTGTTTTCGCCTTATTTCAGGCCAATAAGTCTTCTGAGGAAATGTTCTGAATCAGACACAAACTGCCGCCGGGCGGCGGCAGGGAAATAACTACAAAGGAGTTACTTTCTGCACGTGATGCTGAAAAACGTAGGGATCCGATAACAGTTCAAACTGCTCATCATCCGGATATATCACGGCAGTCTGATACTGTTCGCCTGCAAAGGCTTTGATTGCCGCTAAGTCTTCCCAGTATGTAGCAAGAAAAAAATGCTCCCATTCACCCTGGATTTCCCTGCGCACACAGGCTCCCAGATTACCTGGTGTCCCTTCTGAATGCTCTACACCGGTCTTTTGCAGGTGAATTGCAAAGCCTTCTGCATGCCTTAGCGGTACGCATCCGTGCCATGTTCTGACAATCATTTCGCTCTCCTCATGTTGTGGAACGATTCAGAACATAACATGGCTTTGAATAAACAGAGATTCGTTATCAGGGAGCATCCGAATTTACCACAGCCATCAGCACTATCAGTCCGGCTTTGCACCCGACATCTTCAGCTGCGCCCTGGCATTATAAAACCGTCGATAGGATAACCAGACTGCAATGATAGTTGACAGGCTGGCGGTGCCTATCAGCATAAAGGTCACCATAATCTGATACTTAATTGCCTTTAGCGGATCGATTCCGGCGAAAATCAGTCCGGACATCATACCGGGCAGACTGACCAGCCCGACGGTTTTAGCTGCATCCACTGTCGGGATCATCGCGGTGCGAATGCTATCGGCAATAATCCTACCTGAGGCAAGCTTCACCGATGCACCCAGGCTCAGCATCTCCATAATTTTCTGGTGGTTGTCGCTGAAGCGCTGATTCAGGTTGCTGAAACAGAGCCCTACCGCAACCATGGCATTCCCGGCGATCATGCCTGAGATGGGAATGACCTGCATGGGCACAAACGCTATCGCGCCGCTCAGTACCAGAATCGTCAGCGTGATAACGGTGCCGCTGAAGATTGAGGTAAACGCTATCGCAAAGGAGTTATCAATATTCCGGCCACGTTTGCGGGCGTTGATCGCGGCATTCACGCAGATAAACAGCACCATCAGGACCGTCAGCCAGCTGTTATTGATATCGAAAATCGACTTCAGCACAAAGCCGACGATGACCAGCTGAACAATCGCCCGACAAACACTCCAGACAATATCTTTGCCCATGCCCAGTTTTTCTTTCTGGCTGATAAGCAGCGCTATGACGACCAGCGTCAGCGACAGCAACAGCGAGGTGTCACTGATATTATGCTGATTCAAGCGTATTTTCCTTTTGTGGCGGCTCGAGGCGCAGCACATGCCCGGCCTGCTGAATATCGCTGACATCATGACTGATCCGCACCACCGCCACCTTTTCTTCAGCTGCAATCCGGTTAATCAGTGAAAGTACGGCCAGCCTGTTCTCTTCATCAAGGGCACTGGTCACTTCATCCAGTAACAGTACGTCAGGCATAAACTGCAGATTGCGGAGCAGTCCGACACGCTGCTTTTCTCCGCCTGAAAGTTGTTCAACCGGTTTATCCAGCATGTCAGGAGAAAGATTAACGCTTTCCAGCGCAGCAACGAGTTTGTCCCGCTGCGGCTTCTGACGTCGAATCTGCCAGGGCAGCGCAAGATTGTCATAAACCGTCTGACCAAACAGTTGTGGCGTCTGAAAACAGTACGACACCTGCTGACGATAGGTCTCCACTTTTAGCGTGGTGATGTCACTGTTCCTGAAGAAGATTTGGCCTGTAGTTGCGCTAATCAGTGAAGCAAGAATCTTCAGAAGCGTGCTTTTTCCGCTGCCGGATGGACCGGTCAGTAACACATATTCGCCCTGATTTAACTGCAATGACACCGGTCGCAGTAACTGGCGATCCCCGACTGAAAAAGTAATATCCTGCGCATCCAGCAGGGGCAACGCTCTGTCCATATTTACGCCTCGGGACCTGACAAAATTCAGAAAGAATGGAGTTTAGTATCAGTAAAAAGCTGGCGATATGACTCACAGACTGATTACCGGTAGTGTACTTCCCGGCCCTTAAACACAACCGGAATGGCGCATCAGGGGCATCTGGCTGAGAGGAAAAGGATAAGGCATTACACTGCGGCTGTGCATCTTTTGAGAACAACAGTGACCGGCCCGGCTGCAGCCGGTCAAAGCAGGAAGCGTGTCAGACCTGCTAAGCAAAACTTATTTTTTTTCCCAGCGTGTAGAAACCGGATTGGTTACGCTGTTTTTTTCCTGCGTATAGGTGCCATTCTGCTGCGCGATGGCCTCGCCGGTATCCACAATCGCGTTCTGAATAAAAACGTTCTGCTTTTCATTTCTGATAAAGGTTAACTGGTGAAAGGCCGTTTTATTGCCCCAGTCGGATGAAGGCAGTGAGATAAAGCGTACGGTGAAGGTTTCATCATCAAACCTGCCCTGCATGACATAAACGCCGTAATGGTTTTCACCCTGAGAAATGATCTTATAGGTGCCGTTATCGTAGTAATAAATCTCCGCATCCGGAAATGGCTTTTTGTCATACATTTTGCGGTAGTGCAGCACTTGTTTGATGGTGGGCTGACCAAAGCTGACGGTAAGCTTGTTACCCTCTGCTGATGTCGTCAGACCTTTAGCGTGAACACTGCTCATCAGCATTAACAGGCTGGTAGTGATCATGGCGGTGGTTTTCACTCTATTTCTCCTTATCGGATTTGGGGGACAATAGCGTAATACTCCCCGGAACTTACACGGCAGCAGGTAACAGGTGAAGAGGCAGATAACACCTTATTACACATTGTTATTATCACGACAGGTGACCAGATTATTGCAGAAGCTCATGCCGGGTAAACGTTGCCCGCTGTCGATTGATGTAAACAGCCTAATTAAGCAAACTGGCGCCGACATTGACCGATAAACCCAGAATAGCCAGGTTAAAAATAAATGAGATAACAGACTGCAATAACGCCAGCTTGCGCATTTCTGTTGTTCCGGTGGCGACGTCTGCCGTCTGCGAGGCAACCGCGATGGTGAATGAAAAGTAGAGAAAATCCCAGTAGCCAGGATTTTTCGTTTTATCCGGAAAGATCAGCGGACTCACGCTGTTATCCCGGTAAAGATAGTGCTGATGGGCATAATGCATCGCAAAAGCGCTGGGTAACATGGCCCAGGATGCAATCAGCGTCATTGCCGTCAGCAACAAGTGCAGCAGTCTCGGCGTGCCGGTGAGACCTTTAAGCGTGGGAAGTTCACTTAGTATGGCCACTATGCTGACGATACAGGCCACGATCACAATGCCCAGCACCAGTGCAGCACTCTGATCCTGCTGTTGAGCAATGCGCCTGATGCCCGTCGCATCGGTACGCAGCATGCGAAACCAGAGAATACAAAGATAGAGCCAGGCCCAAACATTCCAGCTTATCAGTAACCGCTGCATCTGCCCCGGTTGATCGGAGAGCAGAAAATAGCATATCAGTCCGGCAGTGATGGAGAGCAGTAGCCGCAGGCGTGCATAAAGCGTGGAGGTTAAAGATGTCGGCATCGTACACCATTGTGATGTAATCAGAGTGATATCAACTGTAGTTAAAATCAGGTGAAGATCATGTACTAAGCATTAATTCTTACACTTTTAAAGTAGTGCTGTGGGTTCAATGCCGAATCATGAAAAGTGTAAAACAGGTCAGCGCAAGGTGTTATATAGACAAACGCCACCTGACGCTGAAATTTATAAATCATAACGTTGGCTCTGACACGATGTTAAAGCGACTGTTTCAGGGTATTTGCATAGTTACACAGCATTTAATAATCCGGAATCAGTCATTAAACATGCAAATAAATGGCTGAGAGCTTTGACAGTCATCTCTGGCACATTAATTCAGTCGAGCCAGTCGGCTTAATAGATACTATTAATATCTGCTCCAAAGGGAGCAAGGAAGAAATGGTAGGCTCAGGCACACTATTTCCTGATAATTCTGAAACTGAGTGTCAGACTATGGAAATATAGCGCTGTGATTAAGTATTAGCCTGATTTTCTGTATAATTACGTATTCGTTTACACAGACGCTTTCTCTGTACATAACGGTTTGTGTTTTGATCTTTGAAATTCAATGAGGCTCTGGAAATTTATGGATGATGTTGATCTGGCTTAGGAACGCGAAGAAGCGCATCTTGCCGCCTCGCTGGCAGCCCGTAAGACCAAACTTACCAGTCCCAACGGCTTATGCGTCTGGTGCAAAGATGAAGCTGTCGTAGCCGAAACGGCTTTTTGCTCAGCCGAGTGCGATGAGGATTATCATAAGTATCGCCGTGAGCAGAGTCAGCGTATTAGCTGACATTCCTGATTAAGTTCGATCGCCTCCGGCAGATTGCAGCGGTGGACGGGCACGGCTACCGGATCGGCAAAGCCATTGACTGGCTCAAGGTGAACTTTGCGTCCTCTCTGCGGGTTGAGGAACTTGCCAGCCGGGTTCAGATGAGCACGCCCTCTTTCCATCATCATTTCAGGCAACTGGCTGGCATGAGTCCGCTGCGTTATCAGAAATGGCTGCGGCTCAATGAAGCCCGGCGTCTGATGCTGAACGAACACCGGGATGTGGCAACCGCAGCCTTTACCGTCGGCTATGAAAGCCCCTCCCAGTTCAGCCGCGAATATACAAGAATGTTTGGTGTCTCTCCGAAAAGGGACATTACCACGCTGCGTAATGCCGCCAGTAATACGCTCAATGCATCGTAATGTCTTTCCGGCCGGGGATCCGGACAGGAAAAATGTCCGGAACACAGAAGTATTTAACCGGCGAGAACTGAGTCGAGAGCTGCCTGCAGCCGGTCAGCGCTGGCCTGTTCGTCATTCTCCATAAAGAACGCCACCAGCTCCGCAAGCTGAGACTGCGTCACGCCCACATTCATGCTCATATTCAGGTGTGCTTTCAGCTGCGGCTCGGTGCCAGGCATGGCGGCCAGCATCCCTGTGGTAGCCAGCTCGCGGCTTTTCCAGTCCAGGTTGTCGCGACTGAAAATATCGCCGAAAAGATGCGTCTTCAGATACTCGTCTGCAGCCGGGGCAAACCCGAACAGGGGCCCGCTGACCGGCTTTCCGACCAGCGCGGTCTGGTTTTTGGTGCCCGCTGCCAGCATCTCCTCTGGCTTTGGCAACGGACCGGGCAGCCGGCCTTCGTCGTCCTGAATGCCCTGTGCTCTGCGTGAATCGATGACCTTCATCAGCTCGCCCAGCGCGTTCAGGCTACGGGGAAAACCGGCATAAGCATAAAGCTGAACCAGAATTTCACGGCAGTCACTGATGCTCAGCCCGGCATCCAGTCCCTGCTGCAGAGCGTTGTTCAGCCCGGGCAGATTACCCTCTGCGGCACGGGTCGCAATAACAGCCATGTTTTTATGCTGTGCGGTAAGAAGCTGTTCCTGTGTTTCAGACATCATGTCGGTCCTTTTCGGTGCGTCAGGAAGGGAAGCAGTGGCAGCGCTGAACGGCAAAGCCAGCGCGGCACACAGCATGACAACGAAGCAGAGGCCCCGCTTCATCAGATTACGTTCATGACCTGTCAGCTGAGGCATACTGCTCATCCGTGACCTGCTCCATCCAGTCAACGACCTTGCCGTCCTGGGCTTCGGCGATGGCAATATGGGTCATGGCCGTCTCCGGTGCTGCCCCATGCCAGTGCTTAACGCCGGTCGGTATCCACACCACGTCGCCGGGCCGGATTTCACGCACCGGACCACCCCACTCCTGCACCAGGCCAGCGCCAGCCGTCACGATCAGCGTCTGACCCAGCGGATGCGTATGCCAGGCCGTGCGGGCAGAAGGCTCGAACGTCACGGTAGCCCCGCCGATACGCGCAGGCTCAGTGCCCTGAAAGGGTGAATCGATACGAACCGTTCCGGTGAAATAGTCTGACGAACCTTTGACGGAGGGTTTTGCTCCGCTTTGCATAATCGTAATCATCGGGATGATCTCCTTTGCGTAGGTGACTGAAACAGACAGTGCCAGGGACACTGCAGCAACGGCAAGTCTCTTCATGCAGGCTCCGTTTTTCAGAACGAGAAAAGCCGGATGCGGACATCACACCCGGCACTTTTTTAGTGTAGGCCTGGCTGGATTGGTTGATAAGATAGGTAAATCTGAATGCTTATGTGCATGGTATGCAACAATGACAGCTGAAAATCTGAACGACCTTCGCGCTTTCACGATCGTGGCGCGGGAGAAAAACTTTACCCGTGCGGCCGCTCAGCTTGGCATGTCACGCTCCGGCCTGAGTCATGCTATAACGGCGCTGGAAGCACGGCTGGGCGTCAGACTGCTGACGCGCACCACGCGCAGCGTGTCGCTTACACAGGCTGGGGTACGCCTGTTTAGCACCCTCCAGCCAATGCTGAGCACACTCGACAGCGAGCTGGTGGCTCTGCGCGCCCTGAGTGAGAAGCCGGCAGGAACCGTGCGCATCACCGCGCACGATCACGCTATCGACTCCATCCTCTGGCCCCGGCTACAGCCTTTGCTGAAACGCTTTCCGGACATCCAGATAGAACTGAGTGTCGATTATTCGCTGACGGATATTGTGGCGCAGCAGTTTGATGCCGGCGTCCGGCTGGGGGATATCGTCGATAAAGACATGATCGCCGTGAGGATTGGCCCGGACTTTTACATGGCTGTGGTGGCTTCACCGGACTACCTGCGGGGAAAAAACCTGCCTGCGGTGCCCACTGATTTAACGGCACATCAGTGCATCAACCTGAGGCTTCCTACACACGGAGGGCTCTATGCCTGGGATTTTGAACAGGAAGGGAAACCGATAACGGTGCGGGTGACGGGACAGACCGTTTTTAACAACACCTATCTTATGATGCAGGCGGCCCTGGACGGTCTGGGATTTGCTTATATCCCGCTGGATCTGGCACAGCCGCATATTACATCGGGTAAGCTTATTCCGGTGCTTGAAGCCTGGTGGCCGCAGTTTCCGGGATATCATCTTTATTATGCCAGCCGACATCAGCAGGCACCGGCGCTGGCGGAAGTCATTGCAGCGCTGCGTTATCGCTGACGTCAGCAACACAGTCATGCATTAAGTGAACCTGGCTTACAGGTGTGAACTGACTCGCTTTCCTGAAACACCTCATCCAGAGAGTCCATTTTTATCATCAATAAGAGAGGCGGAACATGGAACATCATTATACATCGCGTATCTCCTGGACCGGTAATTTGGGTACGGGCACATCGGGCTATAAGGCCTATGCAAGGACATGGGACATCGCTATAACCGGCAAAGACATTATCCACTGCTCCAATGATCCGTTACTGGGTGGCGATGCCAGTAAAATGAATCCAGAAGACCTCCTGATCTCCTCTCTTTCTGCCTGTCACATGCTCTGGTATCTGCATCTTGCGTCAGATGCCGGGATCACGGTTCTGAAATATGAAGATTCACCGATAGCGACAGGTGAAATTTTACCAGGCGGCGCGGGTCGCTTTGTTTCGGCAATTCTGAGACCTGAAATCACCTTAGCAGCGGGTAGTGATCCCGACTCAGCGATGGCTATTCATCATGAAATTCACAAAGTCTGTTTTATTGCCAGATCGGTGAATTTCCCTGTTTTTTATGAGCCTGAATTTGTCATCGGTCATCTGTAATAAGTCCATCGTCTGTAACAACGCGCAGGCTAATATTCCTGGGTCACTCAGGAGCCTGATTGAGCGGCATAAAAAAACCGGCAACAGAACGTTGCCGGCTTCTTATAGAGCTACTGGATCGTTCAGCTGATCCTGAATCGATCGGCAAAAGTCACATGGAACGGCCCATTTATGACAACATGCTGATTATTCAGGTGCGCACGCGCAGCGCAGCCTCAATCCTGTCGGCAATCTTAGTGACCACGTAAGCAATCACCATGTAGAACACCACCGCAATCAGGAAGGCTTCGAGATAGTAGAAGTTCAGTGCCGCCGTTAATTGTGCCTGAGCAAAGATATCCACCACTTCAATGGCAAACGCCAGCGACAGGGCTTTCATGATCACCATAAAGGCATTCGCCAGATCGGGAATCGCCGCCACAATAATCTGCGGGAACATGACACGACGAAACAGCTGCCCCCCGCTGTAGCCGAGTGACAGGGCGGCATCCGATTGACCGCTGTCGAACGAGTTCAGCGCCCCTTTCCACACTTCAGCCTGGAATGCTGCGACACAGGCGCTCAGCGCGACAATAATGATCACCCAGTTCGGGAGTGAATGGGCATTAACCTCAACGCCAATCAGCGTAGCAACAAAGTGCAGCGCCGGTGGCAGGCCGTAATAGGCGAGGAAAATCACCACCACCATCGGCACGCCTTTAAAGGTGATTTTGTAGGTGATCACCAGCTGGCGCAGCACCAGAATGCGGCGATGCTCAATAAACGCAAACAGCCCGCCCAACAGTGTCGAACAGATAAACACCGTTACCGCCATCAACAGCGTCACCGGCACGGCATCCAGAATGCTCCAGAAGTCCGGCAGCAAAACCTCAGCATCAAACATGGTTTTCTCTCCTCATCAGACGCTGGTGGTGAACTTCACGCGCGGTGCAGACTTAGAGCTGTACTTCGCATGACGTTGTTCAAAGAAGCGGATAACCAGCCACGCCACACCGCACAGCAGTGAATAGAGCACGGCCAGCACCAGATAGGTGCCAAACTGATACTGGTTGTAATCGCGCTCCATGATCAGGTGCGCGGTCGCCATCACATCTGCGGCCCCGATATACATCACCAGCGCCACGTTATGAATCAGATAGATAATGGCATTGCCGTAACCCGGTAGCGCAAAGTGCACCGCCTGTGGGCCGATAACGCGCAGCATTTTCTGGCGGAAGCTGTAGCCAAGGCTGTCGGTGGCGTCGTGCTGACCCCGCTCAACCGCCAGGTACGCCGGGCGCATCACTTCAGACAGATAACCGCCGTGATACAGGCTCAGACCAATCATCGCCGCCACGTTGGCCGTGAAGAAGTCGCTGAAGCCAAAGTTATCGGTAATCAGTGGCATACCGTAAAAGGCAACAAACAGCTGCAGCACCACGGGCACGCTGCGCGCATAGGAAACGTAGAGATCGGCCAGCTGGCTGATCACGGGAATACGGCGCACGCGAAACAACGTCGCGATGAGCGCCAGAAAGAACCCGACAATCATCGCCACAAACATGATGCCGAGCGTCAGAGGCAGCGCCGACAGCAGTTCTGGAATCATGGAGGATAGATTCACGGTGAAACACTCCTGCTAAAAAGGACAGCATGCGCCCGGTTCAGCGCCGGGCGCAGTGAATCTGTTACTTCATGTACTTCGTAACGTCTTCGCCAAACCACTTCTGCGCCAGCTTATCCAGCGTACCGTCCGCCTTAAGCTCTTTGAGGGTTTTGGCGATGTCATCATTCAGTGCCTGGTTCTCGGCAGAGCGGTGGATCAGCACATAGGTGTTGTTAATCGCCACTGGCTCACTGGCTTTGATCGCCAGCTTCTGGTTGTCGATCACCGTCTGCTCGCCCAGATTTGAAGGCAGGATCAGCGCGTCATATTTACCGTTCTGCACTTCTTTCAGACGATCCGGGTAAGGTACGCCAGCGCTGGAGGCTTTAATGGTGATTTTGTCAGTCGGGTTCTCCTGCTGCCACTGGGTGACAAACTTATACACGCCACCGCCTGCGGTTACCGGCACGATATTTTTGCCGACCAGGTCTTTCATGCCATTGATATTGCTGTCGCTGCGGCTGTAAATCTTCATCAGGCTGGCACCCATCGGTGCATCCGGGATCAGGAACTGTTTGCTGCGCGCAGGCGCTTTATAGTAGCCGCCCGTCGCCATGTCGTACTTGCCGGTCACCAGACCGGTTTCCTGAGCGATGTCCGCCGCGCCTTCCATCACAAATTTATACTGTGGCAGCTTCGCATTGATGGCTTTCAGCACATCCGGCTCGTAGCCCTCCGGCTCATGGCCGATTGCGCCCCATGACAGCGGTTTCGATTCTGCTGCGGTGGCGATTTTGATCGTGCGTACGGCGTCAGCAAAGCTGTTGCCGCTGATCAGGGCCAGCGCGATGATGCCAGGCGCGGCCAGGCGACGTAATGTAGTTTTGATTGCAGGCATGTCACTGATTCCTTTATTTATTAGAATACTTTTTCTGAGTTGAGGAACTGGGCAAGGCGTGGCAGCGCCGGGTTATCAAACATCTCTGCAGGCGTTCCCTGCGCCGCGACCACACCCTGATCCATAAACACGATGCGATTCGAAATGCTTTTCGCGAACTGCATTTCGTGCGTCACCAGCAGCGAGGTAATGCCGGATGACGCCACATCTTTAATCACTTTAAGCACTTCACCCACCAGCTCGGGATCGAGCGATGAGGTCGGTTCATCAAACAGCATCACATCCGGCTTGACCGCCAGAGCACGGGCGATACCGGTACGCTGTAACTGGCCGCCAGAGAGCTGCGACGGATAGTGATCGCGTTTTGCCCCCAAGCCTACACGCTCCAGCTCCTGCACGGCGATGTCGCGCGCCTGCTGCTTAGTTTTACGCTGGATAACGATTAGCGGATCCATCACGTTTTCCAGCACCGTCATGTTCTTAAACACGTTGAACTGCTGAAATACCATCGCGGTGCGCAGACGGATTGCCTGAATCGCCGCTTTGTCGGGGGACTGATAGTCCATGCGAATCTGATCCAGCTGAATCGTCCCCGCTGACGGCTTCGCCAGATAGTTAATGCAGCGCAGTAACGTGGTTTTGCCGGTACCACTTGGCCCGATAATCGATACCACATCGCCGCGCTTTACTGACAGATCGACGCCTTTCAGAATCGGGTTGCTGCCGTAAGCGAGCGTAATATTGTTGAGTTCTAACATCCGGTGCAGCCCTTATTTGTTCAGGTCAGCATGGCCGAGCACATGCATCAGACGGTTGGCCCAGCCAAAAATGGCGATAGCATGAATCAGGTCGATAATTTCCTGATCGTTCATCCCAACGGCGCGCAGCGCGGCGACATCGTCCGGCCTGGCCTCCGACGGCGTGACGGACAAACGGCGCGCAAAGTGATAGATGGCCGCGTCGCGTTCCCCTAATACATCCGCCCGATCAAAATAGATGGCACTGACCACGGCGTCGCTGTCGGCCAGTTGAACATGACGGCGCGCATGCACCACCGCACAGTAGCGGCAGCCATTAACGATTGAAGCACCGAGTGCGCCCAGCTCACGATCCGCACGGTCCAGGCCACCTTCAACGTACATAATGGCGTTGAACAATCCGGTGCGTGCGGTATAGCTCTCCGGATCGTGGACCAGCGTGCGGACGTACTCTGAGATTTTCTTGTTGGACGGCGTCACTTTCATCGCATCAAGCTGCGCCGGTGTCGCCTGGTCAACATCCACTGGCGTGATGTAGGGATGCCAGTGCAGTGGCTTGAGATTAACCGACGGAATCATGCGGACCTCATCAGACGTAAGCCAGCCGCAACGCGCGTCTGGAAGTTAACAAAGGCGATCAGTTCAGAGAGCGCAACAATCTGCGGATTGGTTAATCCGGCCTGTTCCAGCAGACGAATATGCTGTTCGGTCGCCTGAATCGGTTGCTGTGTCACCAGGTCGGTGTGGCGTGCAAGCGTAGCCAGCGGCTCTTCATGCACAACGTCACCCGCAGCGAGCGCGAGTAGCGCTTCTGACGGATGTAACGCCGCCAGTTGTGCCTGATAATCACGCTGCAGCGGCACGTCGTCATTCATCACCGCCATACGCCGGGCCAGCGCCAGGCGCAGATCCGCAGGTAAACCCTGTTCATCTTCCGGTGTCAGCACGGACAGACGGCACGCTTCTGCGCCTTCCACAAATTCGGGACGCAGGCGACGTGTCTGATACAACGCCTCATCTGGTGTTAATCCGGCGGCCTGATCAATAGCGTCGCTCACAGCGTGTTCTCCTGTTTTAGTAGCGGGGTTGAATCCACCCATTCATCGCCCTGCAATTCAGGGGTGTCAAAAGCTTGTAAGCTGGCGAAGTGCTGATCGACATCTTCGGCAAACAGCGAGGCAGCAATGCCGCGCACCAGACGATCGGCACCTGCGCTCACTGCCGGAATGTCGCCGGAGACTTTGCCGTGCGTCAGCATCGCAGCATCGTTAAAGCAGTGGATGTGTGCCAGCATCGGGCAGGCACCTGGCGTTAATTCGCGAAACTCAAACGAAGGGCCGAGATCCGGCGCTTCCAGCAGGCTGTGACGCGCAGGCCCCATCTCTGGCTGATAGCGACCGTCGGCCCAGCTACGGATATGCGGCGCGATGGCAGCAAACTCCGGGCGGCCATGGAAATCGTTGGTAAAGCCGGTGGCGGCGATCAGGAAGTCATAGCGCAGTGCGCCCTGGGTGGTTTCGATCAGCAGGCCATCTGCTTCCTGCTTAACGGCATTAATGCCGCAGTCGAGGAAGAAACGCGCATTATCATGACGTGACACGCGCAGGGTTGAGGAACGTGGCGGCGGGGTTTGTGTCGCGGCGGTGTAATCGACAAATTTCCATTTCCACGCATCCGGCAACTGATGCATGCCGTGCACCACGCCCTGGCTGCCAATGCCGGTCATCTTGTTAATTCGCGGCATCTCTTTACGACGAATCAGCAGATCCACTGCGCTCGCGCCCTGCTCCAGTGCGGTCGCCGCGTTATCCATCGACGAGGCCCCTGCGCCAATTACTGCAACGCGTTTGCCCTGCAATGCTGCAAAATCGATGTCATCGGCGGAGTGCGCCCAGAACTGGCGGTCAATGCCTTGCACGAAATCCGGTACGGCAAAACCGCCGAGTCCTGAACGTCCGGTGGCCAGCACCAGACGACGTGTGTAAACGCGTCCGGTTTCGGCACCGTCCAGATCCAGCGCAATGAAATCTCCGGCCTGCGCGATATTGCTGACGCGCACGTTGTTCTGCACCGGCAGATTCAGCACCCGGCGATACCAGATCAGGTAATCCATCCACTGCGCTTTCGGGATCTTGTCCAGCGCCTGCCATGCTTCATTGCCCCACTGCGCGGTGAACCACGCACGGAAGGTCAGTTGTGCGAGACCCAGTGCCGGGCCGTGCAGCGATTTCGGCGAGCGCAGCGTTTCCATGCGCGCAAAGGTAATCCACGGCCCTTCCAGCCCTGCAGGTGCAGCGTCATAGGCCACGACATTGCTGATGCCGGTGAGCTGTAATTTCGCCAGCGTTGCCAGACCGCACATGCCCGCACCAATCACCACTACGTCGCGCACAGGCGCAGTCTGGAAGGTGTGTTCCGGTACCCACGATTTAGCAGGCAGTTCCAGAAATTCCAGATCCTGCTGAAGCTGAGCTTCAAGTGCTGCAAGACCTTTGGCGGCATACGTCATAGAGCAATTTCCCTGGTGTCAGCGATCGCCTGAGAGTGAGCGAAAACGGTTAAATGCGCCAGTGACCGTGCCCTTTTAATTATCCCTTATAAACATAATAGGCGGCTAACAATCATCAAAACGCATAGTAAGAGCTAAGTTTTCGCATAATCCTCCTGCCCCGGATCGGAGTCAAGAATTGTGCTCAGGGTTTAACCAATGGATTTCTTATATCTTATGCCGGATAGGTTATAAGTATTGAAAATGAAGGTTTTTACCGCGGCGGGGCCGGTCGGGCCTTAATGCCAGGCTCACAGAATTCATCGAGACGGGCGGGCATCTCCCTGCAGAGTGACGGTGACCTGCAAGCCGGTATCACTCCTGGTTGATGATGCGCATAATTCGCGGATGTTCACTGGCTGTCAGACGTTCAAACCCGGGCAACAGTTGCGCGGCGGCCTCCGCCAGCGCGTCCACCAGCGCCTGCACGGCGCTGGAGATCTGTCGGCCCTGGGGGGTGATAACGCCAAAAAAGTAAGGTATGTCTTCCTGAATCGGGCGGATCGCTACACCGGCCAGCGGCATCCCCCAGCCCGTAACCGGTTCGAGGATCGCCACGCCTAATCCGGCCCGCACGCAGCCCAGAATATTCGCCGATGAGTTGGTCTCGATGGTTTCCAGCAGCGGCGCTTTGACCTTTTTCAGCGCTTTTTCATAGCGTCCACGTAAGCGCTGCGGACTCCAGGGTGCAATTAAACGGCGGCCTGCCAGCTGGCTCAGCGATAGCTCACTGTTCGCCGCCAGTTCATCGTCCTCCGGCAGCGCAACCACGCACTGCGACTGCCCAATCCAGTGCAACTCGACCGCGTGATGCTCCAGCGGCAAGCTGCATAACCCGATGTCAGCCTCTGCGGTGATCACCGCATGCGCTGTCTGTACGGCGGATTCACTGATGATTTGCACTTTGTTTTGCAGATTCAGCGCGGCCAGCGCCTGCGGCAACAAACCGGCAGCCAGCGCGGGCGTCGCAGCAATGCTGAGTGGGCGATGCTGCTGATGCGCGATCTCCTGCGCGCGTAAGCGAATCTGTTGCAATGACAGCAGCGCTTTTTGCACATACTGATGCAGCTGCAACGCCTCTTCTGACGGATGAATGCGCGGACCGTTGCGAATAAACAGCGGGTAACCCAACGACTGCTCTAATTCCTGAATCAGGCGGGAAACGGCAGGCTGTGAGCGGTTAAGCGCTTTGGCCGCTGCAGTGACGCTGCCCGCAGAAATTACGGCCGAGAAAGCTTCCAGCTGACGTAAATCGAGGTCATTTAACAAGGTCATCGCGAGGGTACTTCCCTAAGTCATTGATCGCTCCCGATAATCACCCGGGAAAAAATCCATCATAGAGAGAGTCTGGCAAATTAGCCACAGCGAAAAAGCGCGAAGCCATCGGCTTTTATGACGGCATAACGCGACCGCACGACGGGCGCACGTCTCCCGGCATCCGCCAGTTATTACATCCCAAATCGGAACCCGCTAATCCACTGAGCCAGGTGACATTTTCAGTCCAGGCTAGAATTCACCAGGTAAGCGTCAGCATAAAACCGGGTTAACGGCGCGGCTCATCACAAAGAGGACGGAAATATGAAATTCGGTGTGATATTCGAAGATACGGGCGTTGAAGAGGAACATGATTTTGATTCCAAACCCGTTGCGGGCGATTTAGTGACATTAACGCGCGACGGAGTTGGCAAAGATTATATTGTTATCATCGAGCCTGACCCGGACCATACCCATGACGACGGGCGTGACGGGCATCCGACGAAGGCCAGAGTCCGGCCCGCGTAGTGGATGTTAAGATGATTTTAACCGCCCGGCGAGGCGGTTTTTTTATTGCCGGCTCTCATGAGGTCGTCTTGCTTACTTTAGCGGCATAACGCTACATCAGCACGATACCGAAGCGTTTCAGAAGCAAAGCCCAGAGTGCGAAAAGCAGGATAGTGATAGCGCAGGAAATGATCAGCGTCAGCCAGAAGCCGGTGCGCTGATAGAGAAAGGGGAACAGAATAAACATGGGCAGTGTCGGCACCACATACCAGAAGGTGTACCAGGCATGAGCACTGATTTTTGCCTGTGTCTGCCCTTCCACCTTCATCCAGATAAGCACCAGTACGGTGACCAGCGGTAAGGCGGCAAGTAAGCCGCCCAGGCGATCGCTACGTTTAGCCGCTTCTGAAATCAGCACGACCATAAAAGCCGTGATAGCATATTTCGATATCAGCCAGAGCATGATTGTCCTCAATATTCCTGTTCATCCGACACCTGAGTGTCGGACCATTTACGATCGTCCCGCTCCGGGATTTCAGCAGACGCAGTTACGGCATCATCCTGCGCAGCGTGTCATCTTTCAGAAAATAGTGATGGAACAGCGCCGCCAGCGCATGCAGACCAATTAACCAGTATCCGAGCGGGGCCAGCGTTTCGTGCCAGTCAATCAGCATACTGGCAGTGACGGGGTCGGGCGATGTCGCCACGGGCATATTGATCCCAAACAGGGCCCACTCTTTTCCACGCAGGTAACGCGAGCTCAGTCCGAGAACCGGTAAGACTACAAACAGCGCATAAATCAGCGTGTGCACCAGATGTGAAAGACCCGTCTGCCAGCGCGCCACGGGCGGCGTAATCGGCGGAGTTACAGAACGGGTACGCAGCCAGAGGCGGGCTATCATCAGGATCATGACGCAGAAGCCTGCGGAAAAGTGGGTGATCATCACCGCATTTCGCTGCCAGGTTCCCTTCTCTGCCATCCAGCGCAGCTCGATAGTAGCGTAGGCGACGATAATCAGTAAGACCGTCAGCCAGTGGAAAAGAATTTGCGAACCCCGATATTTCTTCAGCATAGATAAACTTCCGTCACTATTTTTTTGCGTCACTATACCAGTTAATTATTAGATGTTTATTAGGCGTTTACTGGATCATTATGACAGACCATGCCGCTTAAACACTGAGGCTGATGCAGGCTAATCTGCCTCAAAATGAATGCAACGCAGAGTCAGCATGCCGGCACAGCGAAGGGTGCGGTTTGAGGCTGAATAACGCTGGGACATTTTACAACACCCTGCAGGGGGCGATTCAGTCAAAGGCATTCAATATTACCGAAAAGTCGTGATAGATTTATCGCCTGGAAGATAAATCACGGGTGATCAATGTTTTACATTTCGGAAGTAAACAAAAGTGATTCTGAATTGAGTTGTCTGGTGAATGAACTCGATATTTTTTTAGCAGAACTTTATCCCGCCGAGAGTAATCATTCGCTGGACTTATCAACCGTCAGTGATGAAAACCTCCGTTGTCTGATGGTCAGAGATAAAGAAGGTGTTCCAGCGGGCTGTGGTGCTGTGCTCTTTCAGAAAGCTGGCTTTGGTGAAATTAAGCGCGTTTATATCCGCCCTGAGTTCAGAGGCCGTAAGCTGGGAGAACTTATCGTCGGGTCTCTGGAGCAGCTTGCGCGGGATAATCGGTGCCATCAGTTACGACTGGAAACGGGCATTCATCAACAACCTGCTATAGCACTCTATCGCAGATGCGGATATGAGGTTTGTGACCCTTTCCCCCCTTACCTTGCAGACCCACTGAGCATTTTCATGCGGAAGATTATCCAGTGAATCGCGGAAGCATATCAGGCTTTTAGTTCATTGCTTCTTTAGCATTCAGCGCTGCGGGTATAAGAAGTTTATGATTTAACCCAGCGATAAATCTTAAACTTAACCTAAGGTTCATCCTGTAAAATGACGAAAGCACGCAGCTGACACGCTGTGTGCTGCTATAAATACACTCCGCACTGGAACGGTTAGCCGGCCCTGTGAGAAAGTTTCTTTAAGTCAAATCCGCACCCTGCCGCCAAGATCCGCTTGCGCTTCGCTTAACTTTAGTACCAGCCTAAATAAGAGTAAAAATAACGCGCGTTATCGTAACCTTAGAACTCTACATTTCTCATGCAAAAACAGTAACTTCTCCTCTCATTAGAGTTCGCCTATGCTGGCTGCTCACTACATTTTGCGTCAGAGGGATTTGCTATGTTTAATGTGCCCGCAACCTACAGTGCAGAGGCTGTTGAGTGCCTTTACGAAGTTATCGACATACTCAACCTGAACGGCGCACGATGCCACGTTATCTTTGACAGTCAGGCGCCCCGCGCCGCAGTGATCGAGGCAGATACAACAGAGCAACTCGGCGAAATGCGCCACCCTGTGCTGGCTGTGCTGGAGATGGAGCGCGTCACCAGCATTAATACCCTGTTGCGTATTAAATCGTTCTGGACAGATTCAGCCGGTGCTCACCCTGAAATAGCGTCAGGCAACCTGGCGAACGCGTTATATAAGGCGCTGACGATGAAGAAACATATTACGCTGGTGGGATTGTAAAGCTGGCTAAAGCCCGTGCGGTGCGGGCTTTTTCATTCAGATGATGGTTCATCCTGCTCTTTTAAACCCCAGCAATAATTTCTGACTGTCCTGAGTTCATCGTTCCAATAAATGAAACTATTCCGGACGCTCTATTCAGAGCGTACGAAAATAAAAACCGGTCACCCGCTTCGTTATTCAGCGTTTGCTATCATCTATTCCTCAGGTACTTCTTGTGCCCTTAACAGTGGGCGATATCAGCTCAGTTTACTCATCATTTGCACCACCGGAATATTAATCTCAGGGATGAGGCTGGTCATCCCGCAGTTTTAAATATCAGGACAAATGCCGATCCGGGCATTGTGACGGGTTATGTGTCCGAAACGCTTAAGCTGACACAGCAATGTTATTGACGAGTGGATATGACTTTCCGGGAAGAAACAGAGAATGCCTGTTTGATGTCCAGAATGCGTTCATCACGACCCACGGCCAGGGCAAACAGCATGCCACCCACGATTGAAAAAAGCCCCAGAACGCCCCATGCGAGTGTCATATCATTACCGCCTCCCAGATGCTTGAGGTATCCGGCAACGAGTGGCCCGCCAAATTGTCCAATGAAATTGCTGCATGCCCCAACGAATGCCACCGCAGGAACCGCTTTCTTTGTCGGAAGAATCTCAGTCAGCCGGACGTAAACCAGCGGAACGAGCATCTTCATCGTCAGGCCAACAAACATGAATAAAATTATCTGAGCCCAGTAATAAGAAAGTGGTACAAAAGCGGCAGCTAATAAACCAGCACCACAGAGTATGGTGGGAATAGCCGCATGCAGACGTCTCTCCTGGTTGTACTTATCTGAACGCCGGGTGATATACAGGATACCCAGCATAGTCATCAGGAACGGCATCCCGCTGATAAGTCCAACCATAAATTCACTGAGCGTTCCGTATCCTTTGAGTGCAGTAGGCAGCCAGAGCGTAAAGCCATAGGCCAGCATGCTATGAAGTGAATAGCCGATCAGCATTAGCCAGAGTGCAGGTATTCTGAGAATAGTCCACCAGGGATCCGATTTCTCTTTCATGTAGTCTGACTGTTCGGCAGCGAGGTTATTCTGGATATGTTCCCGGTCTTCGGTGCTTAGCCAGCTTGCGGCCTGAATACTCCTGGGTACCAGATAAAACCAGATGAGGCAGAATAGCCAGGCCGGAGCCCCTTCAATCACCATCATCATGCGCCAGTTATGATGTGCAAGGATCCAGCCGGATATCGGACCGGCCAGAAAAGCGCCCGCACCCAGACTAAGATTCCAGATACCGAATGCACGTCCCCGTTCAGACTTCATAAACCACTGCGCCAGGAACATTGCCGTAGCGGCCTGAATCGGGCCTTCAGCCACGCCCAGTAAGAAACGGATCGCAACCAGTTCACCGAAGTTGCGCGTCAAACCAGTGAGCATTGCACAGGCGCCAAACAGAAACAGACTGATGCCTATTATTTTGCGCGATCCAAAACGAAGAGCCAGCCATCCGGCGGAAAACTGCGTGGCAACATAGCCCCATGCGAATGCACCACCTAGCCAGCCCGCCTCCACAGGGCTAAGGCCCATTTCGAAAGTAATATGGGGCAACGCCATGCTGATGTTTACCCGGTCAAAAAATGAAATGGTATACATGATGAACACGGCTGGTAATATTATTGTCCAGCGTTTCTTTCCGATAAGTGCATTACCTTTGAGAGTATTTTCGTTCATATTAACTTCCTCATTTAAAACGATGCAGGGGGAGGAATGCCGATTTAAATTTCTTATAAATATTATTAAAAATAGATTTAATGATTAAACTATGTTGTAAAGCAAAGATGAGCAGCATTAAGAGCGCAGCAGCGGACAGAGATATCTGGCCCAACTGAATTAACGTTCAATTCAGCACCCATGCTATTTCAGAAAAAGATAACGTACTTCTCCGCATCTTTAATTCCCGGGTAACGTGAATGCAAAAAATTCAGGGCGCTGGGTTATAGTTATTCGCGAAACAAATGCATCATGATGAATTAATACCCGGAAACCGTAATAACATTACATTATGATTTAAACGCATTAACCCTATTTCATTTCAGGATGGTATAACTTTTCCAGCATTTATGACTTGATAACTTAAAGTTATATTTTTTGAGAAAAGCCCCTCATTATATCAGAGAGGCAAGTTGACATTTATTAGGCCAGAATATCAGTATTAAATTATTCAGCCAGCATCCGCATTTCTTTGATCAGCTCTGATTTTCCTTCGAAACCAATGCCCGGCAGTTCCGGCATAATGATATGGCCATCTTCGACTTTAACCGAGTCCGGGAAACCGCCATACGGCTGGAACAGATCAGGATAGCTTTCGTTACCGCCCAGACTGAGGCCGGCGGCAATGTTCAGGGACATCTGGTGGCCGCCATGAGGAATGCAGCGTGATGGTGACCAGCCAAACTGCTCAAGCACATCAAGCGTACGCAAATACTCAACCAGACCGTAGGAGAGCGCGCAATCAAACTGCAGGTAGTCGCGATCCGGACGCATACCACCATACCGCAACAGGTTACGCGCATCCTGATGAGAAAAAAGATTTTCACCCGTTGCCATTGAGCCTGGATAGAATTCGGACAAGGCTGCCTGCAGAGAGTAATCAAGGGGATCCCCGACTTCCTCATACCAGAAGAGTGGGAATTCGCGCAGCATTCTTGCGTAAGCAATGCCGGTTTCCACATCAAAGCGTCCATTAGCATCAACGGCAAGACGCGCTTCGCTGCCGATTTCTTCCAGTACCGCTTCGATACGTCGGCGATCTTCTTCCAGAGACGCACCACCGATTTTCATTTTCACAACGTTATAGCCGCGATTCAGGTAACCGCGCATTTCCTGGCGCAGCGCGCCCAGGTCTTTACCTGGATAGTAGTAGCCCCCTGCCGCATAAACGAAAACGCGTGGATTGGCCTCAACGCCCTTCATTTCAGCCAGCAGCCGGAAAAGTGGCTTATTAGCAATTTTCGCCGTTGCATCCCAGATGGCCATGTCCAGTGTACCCACCGCAACTGAACGCTCACCATGACCACCGGGCTTTTCGTTACTCATCATCGTGGCCCAGATTTTATGCGGATCCAGGTTGTTGCCTTTGGCATTCAGCAAGCTATCGGGCGCGGCCTCCAGAATACGATTACGGAAACGTTCCCGGATCAGGCCGCCCTGGCCATAACGCCCGTTAGAGTTGAAGCCATAACCCACTACGCGGCGCCCGTCTACTTCGACGTCTGTTACAACAGCGACCAGGCTTGTCGTCATCTTGCTGAAATCGATGTAAGCGTTACGAATAGGGGAAGCAATGGGTTTGGTAATTTCTACAACGTCGAGGATACGCATGTTCTCTCCGGCAATTCTCAGTCAACGACTGATTAACGTAAATACCTACGCATTCTGTTGTGTCATGCCATCTGGTTATAGGCATAATACAGTTGCGTAGTGTTAAAGGACCTGATTGTCCTGTCAGCTATTATCCTAAGCAGTTGATTGTTTCCGTTCTAATGCCAAAGAGGCAGTCTGTAATGCAAAATCGGCATCACTTAGAATTAACCTGGCTTGAAGACTGTGTTGCGCTGGCACAATCACTTAATTTTTCCCGTGCGGCAGCTTCACGATATGTGACGCAGCCTGCATTCAGCAGAAGAATAGTCTCGCTTGAAGAGTGGCTTGGAACGCCAATTTTTGAAAGAAACCGTCGTGGCGTGAGTCTGACGCGCGCCGGAGAGGTTTTCGTTAAGCAGGTCCCGGAACTGATTCGTGCGCTTTACACCCTGAGAAGTGAATCTATTGAGGCGGCGGGAGAAACCAGACCGGATGTTATTTTTTCCGCCACGCACGCACTGTCATTTTCTTTTTTTCCGGCGTTGATGCGAAACAACGAAAAAATTGCCCGTTTCGGATCTTTCCGCCTCTTATCTGACTCACTGAGTGCCTGCGAGCGCATGATTCAAAAGGGGGATGCGCAGTTTCTGCTCTGTTATTACCATCCTCACATGCACATCAATCTTGATCAGTCGAAATATCTCAGTGTCCGGCTTGGACGGGAAGTTTTACAGCCCTATTCAAAATGCGATCCCGTTACGCGTGAGCCACTATTTCATGCATCAGGCGCCAGAAAATTTCCTTTCCTTTCCTATTCTGCTGAATCCGGCCTTGGCAGAATCCTTTCTAACACCTCACAGGTGAATCGAGCCAGACGCGGGATGGATGTTGCTTTCACAGCCGATCTTGCTGCCACATTAATCGCCATGGTTAAAGCCGGAGACGGCATAGCCTGGCTGCCGGAAACACTGGCGATTCAGGATGTGGATGCTGGTTTAATTGCCGCTGCAGCAAAGAAGGAAAGCGCGCTTTGGGTTCCTGTAGAGATCAGGCTGTTCAGGCCCGCGGCGAGAATGTCCCGGGCTGTCGAAGCATTGTGGGAAATATTCACAGACGGCCAAATCTGACCGGCAATAACGTTTAAGATGAGCGGATGCCCTTACATGAAACTCAGAAAATAAGGAAAACTATAGACTGACAATATATTCGCTTTTCTGTATCGGCTGGTGGTTTTGACTTTAGCACCAGTAAAATAGTGCACATCTCTCTTTATCCCGAATGCGGTCATTCACACTGCTGTGGACATCAAAAGAGGTCAACGTGATTAAGCATGACAAATTTGCTCAGCAGAAAAATGCTGGTTTTTATCAGGCGCTGGCAGGGATATAGCGGCTTCTGTCGTGAATACTATCAGAGCACTGTTAGTATGACGGACACTAAATACGTGTCATCAGGACCGCTTTCATCATTGCGCGATAACAGACAGATGCTAATTATTTACTTTTTATGTGTTCATCTACTCCGCTTCAGGCAAATGCCCTGACCAGTAGCACGGCGCAAATCACCCATATCAGGATAAATACCCCTGCCGTTATGCGACTGACCGGAAGTCTGCTGGCCTGCGCTGCGGTTTCCCGATGCTCACGCATGACTTCGGCGGGAATAAGACGCAACATCAGCATGATGCCCAATGGCACGATGATCAGGTCATCAAGATAGCCGATGATGGGAATGAAGTCGGGAATCAAATCGATGGGGGAAACAGCATAGGCAGCGACAATCAGCGCCAGCACTTTAGCCAGCAACGGCGTCCGGGAATCGCGGGCGGCAAGCCATACCGCCTGTACATCCCGTTTAATATTTTTCGCCCACGTTCGGGCGACAGCGATAAATCTGATTGTTATCAGGGTGCTTTCCCTTAGTCAGGGCAATCGGCTTTACGCATCTGCATCGCTGCACCTTTGATACCCGCGCTGCGTGCTGAATACGATCTTACTCATCAATTCTTAGCATCAGGGATATTTGCATCCCACAATTTCATCACGGCTGATACCGCCGCATCCAGCTCTTCACCGCTTGCCCCATCCCGGGCTTCCGTTGACAGGCCGAGTTCAAAACTGTGGAGAGTGATGGCCAGCGCCCGCACGTTTGTATCGGCAGAAAGCTGTCCCGCCTCTTTCGCTCTGGTGACGCATCGCAAAAATCCCGCCCTTGTCCGTTCGCGTTGCACCGCCAGAATTTTACGGATGTGATCATTCACGGGTGAACAGGTATTTACGGACAACGCAATCAGGCAGCCGCTGGGATGTCCCGGTTCTGTCTGCATTTTTGCCGAACGGCGTAATGCCAGTTCAACAGCTTCACGAGGTTCAGGCGTGTCATCCCACAGGCAATCGTTAACCTGGCCGTAAGTCGACGCATAGCATTCAACCACTTCTTCAAACAGCGCCTCTTTTGAACCAAACGCAGCGTAAAAACTCGGTGCAGTAATACCGTTACCGAGGTTCGACTTGAGCATGGCAAGCGAGGTGGACTCGTAGCCATACTGCCAGAAAAGGGTCATCGCCTGACGAATTGCCTCATCACGATCAAATCTCCGTGGACGTCCCATCTGAGCCATGTCCGCTCCTGTTTGTACGTGTCAGATATAAATACTAATCGATACATATGTACTTGACAAGGTTCAGGCCGGCCTATAGCTTCAGATATATACCAATCGATACATTAATCAGAAAATCTTTTGCCATAAGGGTTTTCGCGCTATCAACGATTTAAAAGAGGCTCACGTGCACACCACTTCAGAATTCAGTGAAACCACCACTCAGCGGGGTCTGCCTCTGGCTTCCCTGCTGGCCTTTGCCATGACAGGCTTTATTGCCATCCTGACAGAGACACTGCCGGCAGGTCTGCTTCCGGAAATCGGAGAAGGCCTGGGGGTTACCCAGGTGATGGCGGGCCAGCTGGTCAGTATTTATGCGCTGGGATCGCTGCTTGCGGCGATCCCGTTAACGGTGCTGACCAGTGGATGGCGGCGTAAAAAAGTGCTGCTGCTTGCCGTCGGCACTTTTTTGATTTTCAACACCATTACTACCCTGTCATCCAGTTACTGGCTAACGATGGCGGCCCGTTTTATGTCGGGTGTGGCAGCCGGACTGGCATGGGGGATCCTGGCGGGCTATGCGCGCCGCCTCGTTCCTGCTGCGTTACAGGGTCGCGCACTGGCTATTGCTATGGTGGGTATTCCTGTTGCTCTGTCACTGGGTACACCGGCAGGCGCATGGCTGGGCAGCCTGATGGGATGGAGAGTGCCCTTTGGGATCATGGCAGCCCTGGCCGTGATTCTGTTTATCTGGACATGGATCGTGGTGCCTGACCTGCCCGGGCAACAGACTGGCCGTCGCCTCCCTGTGTGGAAAGTTTTCCTGATGCCCGGCGTCACACCCGTTCTGGCGGTTATCTTTCTGTGGATGACGGCGCACAACATTCTTTACACCTTTATCGGCCCGTTCCTGCAGCTGTCGGGACTGGCTGCAAACGTGGGGCTTATCCTGCTCGTTTTTGGCATTGCGGCACTTATCGGCATCTGGATTACCGGAATGCTGGTGGATCGCCATCTGCGCAATCTGGTTCTGCTCAGCCTTGCGGCTCTGGCGGTTGTCTCTGTGGTGCTTGCAGCAGGCATGCGGGAGCAGGCTGTTGTCTTTCTGGCCGTTATCGTCTGGGGATGGTCGTTTGGCGGCGCGTCAACCCAGATGCAGACCGCCGCCGCCGACTCGGCGGGCAATCATGTTGATGTCGTTCAGGCGATGGTAACAACCGCATGGAATCTGGCCATTTCCAGCGGTGGCGTCGCTGGCGGGCTGCTGCTCAATAATGCCGGTGCTGAATCATTCCCCTGGGCGCTTCTGGCCTTTATGGCTGTTGCGTTTGTCATCGCCTGGCGTGCGAAAAAGCACGCTTTCAGGCCCGGCGCCAGAGGCGGTTCAGTGAAGTCGTAACCGCGTAAGTTGTCTGAAATCACGCAACTCTTTCACCTGCTTTGCAATCTGCGACAGGGATGTCCGCCTGAAAACGCTGAACAAAATGGCGTTCTTGCATCGCAATGCGATGAGCTGCTTTGCCTGAAACGGATTAATAAAACAGGTCACTTTTATTTCAGGAACACGTCTAAGGACATCACCTTTTGACTGTCATCGGTGACGCTCACTTTTTTACGTCCGAAGATCGGGTCACTGAAGTGCCAGTTTTATGAAATCTGACAACTCAGTACCTCGCGCGGCTACTACTCAGTCGTGGAAAAGCCGCCTGCGGCGGCAACGCTTCCGGATCAGCAGGCACGTTGTTCAGCATCCGCAAAAATGACGCAGCCCAGTGATGGCTGTTGTGCGTATGCAGGCCTTTTATCAGACGGGCGTGCAGACAGCGCCGTTCGTGTAACGGCATCTGCAGGGCGCGATGGACCGCACTGGCCATAGCGTCAGGATCATAAGGATTAACGATGATAGCACCTTCCATCTGCCCGGCGGCACCGGCAAACTGCGACAGGATTAGCACCCCGGGATTTTTCGGGTCCTGCAGTGCGACGTACATTTTGGCCATCAGGCTCATGCCCGCCATGAGCGGCGTGACCAGCGCAACGCGTGAGGCACGATAGATACCGGCCTGCTCTTCCCGGCTGTAAGCGTGAGTCAGATAGTTCACCGGATACCAGTTCATGGTGCCATGCACACCATTAAGTTCTCCACATAGCGCTTCCAGAGCGTGACCGAGTTGTAACGCATCATGTGCGTGTCCGGCTGCCGGCGGCGCAAGCTGCAACAGCGTGATATTTTTCTGGTAGCAATCATGCCTCCGCAGTAGCACCTCCAGCGTGCTGATTCGATAAGGCAGTCCTGAACTCTCATCGAGATGGCCGCCGCTCAGTACGCTATTTTCGGGCAGACTTTCGCGGCACTGCATCTCCATAAAGGCGCAGCTGTTACTCTCGCGCAACGACTCAACATCGTCGAGGTCGATCCCGACCGGGAACACACCAATGTTGATAATCCGGCCATGAATACGAAAGCTGTGCGCTTCCAGCCGCTCCAGCCGGAATCCGCTCTCCAGCCAGACGAGGAAGTTATTCATATCCTGCACGGTCTGAAAGCCAATCAGGTCACAACTCAACAGCGACTCTGTAAACCAGCGCCACTCGGGTATGGTTTCAAACATTCTGCCAGCCGGGAAAGGCTGATGCAGAAAGATGCCGACTGAATTGGGCAGGCCCTCTTCGCGGATGTAGCGGGCACAGCCCAGCAGGTGATAATCCTGAATCCAGATAACATCGTCTGGTGTGGCATTTTCGCAGATGGCCCGCGCATAGGCTTTATTAATGTTTTTATATTCCTGAAAGCCATTGGTTGAAAAACGGGCCATATCCGGACGCTGGTGGAAAACAGGCCAGAGCCCTTTATGAATGTAATTATGGTATCCCTCATTAAGCTCGCCCAGCGTATAGGGGAAGCTCACGGTTTCATACCGATCGTGCTGCTTCGCAACATAGCCTCTTGACGCATCCTGAGAGATAACCGTGCTTTCACCATTCCAGCTAATCCAGAGGCCGCCCAGCCGGGAGAGTATCCCGTCATAAACTGCAGTAAGCGTCGAGCGTTGCGATTGATTATGAGAAACAAGGATAAGGCCTGACATGGTGTGTTCCCTGATTGAAGGCTGTGGACAGGCGATCAAGCCTGGTAGCCTGCGGCTGTTAAGCTGAGGTCGGATGATAAACTGGAGAAAACCGCTCATGAGTGCGTGCCCTGTCCGCTTAATGCCTGCTGGCGCTTCTGGCGCAGATTGAATCATTAACCCCATCGTGCAGAGTCGTCACCCAGACGCCAGGCTGTGAGGGAAAGGCGATGAATCCGTTGCGTTCAAAAAAATCCGGCACGGGTTCACCCATTGCAATAATACGGCGGCAGCCTCTGGCGCCAGGATGAGAAAGACAGCAGTGCAGCAGCCATGATCCAAGCCCGACAAAGCGATACTCCGGCGAGATAAACAGATTCCGGATTACCCAGGTTTCAGCCATGTCAGTTACAACACGGGCAAAACCGATTTGTCGGCCATTACGATAAAGTCCGAAGCACAGGCTGTTGTTGAGGGCCAGAATCAGCGCGCGGCTGTCGGGGATCGTTGTGCCCAGCCATTGCGCAATCAGGCGATAGTTCAGCAGTGACGGATCGGTACTGGCCTCAATGGCATCCCGGAACCACTTGCGGGGCGAAATGAGGCGAAGGCGCTGCTGCTCAGCAAGATCGGCTAATGCCGCCTCGCGGCAGCCCGGTATGGACCAGGGCTTAGTGATGCTTTTCATTCACGGCTTTCCGGTAAGAGGCGCGTCAGCGCCCGGTGCCGTTAATTAAACCGGGAGGCCCGTAAAAATGGCGTAAAAAGAGGCTGGTGAAGTGTAAAAACGCTGCAAAACAACTGCCGCCATGGCATTAGCGGGCGAGTACGGCGCGAAAATCAGCGCTGGATGGTAGCGAGCTAACCTGGCACTGGCCTGCATCTGCCTCTCTCAGCAAAAGTATTATTCAGAGAAGCCTGTTTAAACGGGTATAAACAAAAGGCACTAAAGGTTTTAAGGCAATGGCTGCTGGCAGAAATGCATCGGGGAACATAACTCTACTCAACCTGATCCTTAATTCTCTGAGCGGCCCTGAGTGTCCTCCCGAAGAAAAGCCTTCTTCTTTATTGCATTATTTTCTTCTGCCTGAGCCAGCTCTGCCCGAATTGTGAGTCACATCTTGTTTACATAACAAACAAGCTCGCAACACTAGCGTCATCATGAAAATCACGGATATAGTAATTTCATCATGTACAACAGAGTTTTATCCTGTAAAACCTGAAGCGAGGCGCAATATGTTTGCTGATGAGAAATCCCTGATTAATCGAAAGCTTACGCCAGGCAGTGATGATTATGCTGTGCGTCCTGCAAGCCTTAAGACCCCTGGGGCTACTGATATGGCGGACAGAGGAAGCACACATCACAGCGGTATCAGGTTATCAGACGCCCCGTTGAAACCAGGTAATCTGTCAGGAACAGATCTATGTAATGGAATAGCTAAAGAGGAAGTCATTTTATAATCACCCTGACGCCTGCAGATGTCAGGCAGACATCGATTTTTACCCGCCTGCCTGACCGTTTTCGCTTACCGGATAGCAACAATGTCTGGGCCGTCGCGAATCGCGGGGGACAACTTACCGACTCGTTCCTTGAAGGGCCGGTCTGGCATCCTTCAGGCTGTCTGTATCTGACCGATATTCCTTATGGCCGCATATTCCGGGTTGATATGACAGGTAACTGGGCGCTCGTCGTGCAATATGACGGCGAACCTAATGGCATGAAACTCGCCGATCCGGATACGCTTTTGATTACGGATTATCGTCATGGGATCATGAAACTCTGCCTCAAAACCCAGAGCGTGTCGCCGTGGCTGGCTCGCCGTAATAGCGAGAGTTTCTGTGGTGTTAACGATTTAACCACCGACAGCCAGGGGAACCTCTATTTCACCGATCAGGGGCAAACAGGGCTACACGATCCCACCGGTCGTGTTTACCGGCTGAGCCAGGACGGACGACTGGATATGCTGCTGGATAACTGCCCAAGCCCGAATGGGCTGGTTCTGTCCCCGGACGAAAAAGTACTTTACGTCGCGATGACGCGCGGCAATGCCATCTGGCGCGTACCGCTTCAGCGTGATGGTTCAGTCAGCAAAGTCAGTCAGTATTTTACCTCACACGGTCCCAGCGGCCCTGATGGACTGGCTATGAACGCCAATGGCGAGTTGCTGATAGCCAACCCGGGCCTGGGACGCATCTGGCTGCTTAACGATCTGGCAGAGCCCGCAGAAATTCTCACCAGCCCCGCCGGGCGCTCCACGACCAACCTCTGCTTTGGTGGCGAAAGCCTGCAACAGCTTTTTATTACCGAGTCGGTCAGCGGCAGCATTCTTACCTGCCCGATGAAAACACGCGGTCACCCATTGCCCTTTATTTCCACCGAATTTCTTTGAGAATCATTCTGCGTTTCTGAACGCAGCGGAGGCACCCATGAATCTGCAATCTGTAAGCGCTGACTCACCTGTTAAGACGGAAGCCGTGTCTGAATCCCGTGATGCAATGAATCAAATCGATTTTGACCAAAGTGAACGGGCGGCAGGTAAAGCGTTCCGCCGTATCCTGCCGTTTATTTTCATCTGTTATGTTGTGAGTTATCTGGATCGCACCAACGTGAGCTTCGCTGCTCTCGGCATGAATGCCGATCTGGGGATTACAGCTGAACAGTTCGGGTTCGGAGCCGGAATGTTTTTTATCGGCTATTTCCTGTTTGAGGTGCCAAGTAACCTCATCATGCAAAAGGTGGGCGCACGTATCTGGATCGCCCGCATTATGATCTCATGGGGAATTATCTCCATGGCGACCGCCTTCGTCACCGGGCCCACTAGCTTCGCCTTTGCCCGTTTTTGTCTGGGGGTGGCCGAAGCCGGATTTACACCCGGTATCTATCTGTTCTTCACCTACTGGTTTCCCGGAACCTGGCGCGCAAAGATTACGGCAGCCTTTTTAGTGGGTATCCCTGTCGCGAATATCATCGGCGCGCCGTTATCCGGGATGTTGATGCAAATCACCGGGCATGAGCATATCCGTAACTGGCAGTGGTTGCTGGTGCTGGAAGGTTTCCCCGCGGTTATCCTGGGCATTATCTGCCTGTTCTATCTGAACGACCGTCCGGCAAAGGCAAACTGGTTAACTGATGCGGAAAAAACATTGCTGACCAGGCGCCTGGAGAATGAGCAGCAGAAAATTGAGAGGGCGCACGGTTCCAGTATGCGTGATGCGCTGCGTAATCCCCTGCTTTACCTGCTGGCCTTTATTAACTTCTGCGGCATTGTCGGTTCTATCGGCGTGGGCCTTTGGATGCCGCAGATCATTAAGCAGATGGGCGTCAGTCATACCGCCACCGGTTTCCTGACCGCGTTACCTTATATCTGTGGCGCGGTCGGAATGCTGCTCTGGGCACAGCGGGCCAATGCATCCGGCAACCGCATTCGGTGGATCAGCGCGGCGCTGATTATTGCTGCTGTTGCACTGGCGTCGAGTGCCATCGTGGATCAACCGGTCATCAAGATGATTGCGCTCTGTTTCACCGTGAGCGGCATTCTGGCTTTCCAGGCTTCATTCTGGGCGCTGCCTTCCGGTTTTCTGACAGGAAGCGCAGCCGCAGGCGGATTAGCGATGATTGTCTCTGTCGGAAACCTGGGCGGTTTTGTCGGGCCGTCCCTTATTGGCTACATCCGGCAGTCAAGCGGCGAGTTTATGTGGGCGCTGCTGGCGGTTTCCGCCGTGTTACTGGCTGGCGCGCTTGCCGTAGCATTGGTTAAAGATCCTTATCGCAAAGACATGTGAGATGGAAGTGAAGGCGCTCAGGCGCCTTTTCTATTTACTTATTTATCTGGCCAGGAGCTTGCATCTGGCTAAGAGGTTGCGCCCTGAAGTCTCGCAAAGGAGTCAGAAATTAATCACATGCGACCTGTCACCGCTAAAATAACGCACAACATTATCAAATGCCGTTCTGAAATAGAGCGCATAGCTGGCCTTCTCCACATATCCCAGGTGCGGCGTACAAAGTACATTCGGCATCTGCAGGTAAGGATGCCGGGTGTTGTAGATCGGTTCCTCTTCATAAACATCCAGTGCCGCAAATCCAGGCCGCCCCTGTGTCAGGGCATTGTGCAACGCGCCGCCATAAACCAGTTCAGCCCGGCTGGTATTCACGAATAACGCATCAGTTTTCATCAACGCGAGATCGTTTGCCGTGATGTTGCCCTGCGTCGCAGCCACCAGCCGCTGGTGCACGGTTAACACATCGCTGGTGGCGAAAAATTGCTCACGGCTTTCGGGAACCGTCCATCCGTCTGCTCGTGCCTCTTCCTGCGCACGGCGACTTCCCCATACCTGCACCTGCATGCCAAAAACGGCGGCATAGGAAGCAAGACGTTTACCAATTTTTCCATAGCCCAGAATGCCGATGACCTGATTGTGAACCGCAGATCCGATTTCTGTTTGCCAGTGCCCTTCGGCCATTGCATTGACCGACGAGACAAATTTTCGGCGGGATGCCATGATCAATAACCAGGTTAACTCCGCAGGAGCAACCGGAGAACCCGTGCCTTCTACAAGGGCAACACCTGCCCGTGTACAGGCATCAATGTCAACATTTCTCGCCAGCTTACCCGTCTGACTGATTAATTTAAGGTGTGGCGTGCGTTGCAGAAAGGCCTCATCAATCACAGTCCTTTCGCGGATAAGTATTAATGCTTCAGCCGATGACAGCTGTGCATCTGCCATCGGATCCCTGCTGATATCGCCCATTGCAGCGCAGTGAAAGTTGTTATCACTATGGAGAAAATCCAGTTTTTGAGTGGCAAACTGATAATCATCTGGAATAACGATATGAATGGTCATTAAGAAACCTCATTATTTGACAGGTGTGCACACATTGAAACTTCAATGATTAAAACCTTTATCTGTTTTACGATTTTGTAACTCATTACCTTTTCTAATATTCAATGTCAGCCTGCATCGTTATTTACCCTGTTTATGATCAAGACCATTACAGTTAACTTTTCCCCACCAGATCCTTATTCATCTGCTATAAGCTAAGCGACCATTTTGAATGCGGGTCAATACTGCATCGATGTCATGCTGTTACGATGTAATGAAAAGTAACTCCAGGCCGATAACGATAGTGAGTAAGTCGTCTTACTCGCCAGCATAAGATATGAACACACAGCGAATGTAATAAAATATTGCCAAATTAAACATTAAGCCAGCATTGAGATGAGCCGCCTTATAAAACTGATTATCATAATGATTATGCTGAAAAAAAGATTAAACCAGTATGCGACTGTCGACAGAGTTCGCTGAGTTTATAAAGCCTGTGTTGCAGAGACACTTTTTTAACAGGCTGAAAATTATGTATCTACGGGAATGAAATGAAACCTGGTGTCAAGAATGATGAAACGCGCGAACTTTTGCAGCAGCGTATTAAGCTGGGCGAGTTTCACCCGTTTTTTCAGCCTATAGTTTCCCTGGAAGATTTGCGCGTGATGGGTTTTGAGATGCTTGCGCGGCACATATCCCCGGAGGGTATCGTTACGCCTCCTTCTGACTTCATCCCTGCTATGGAGCGAAGTGGTCTGCTCGATGAGCTGATGTTCAGCCTTATGGCACAGGGTTTCAAAGTTGCTGCCACATGGCCAGAACAGCAGTTTTTATCAATGAACGTTTCTCCTTCACAGCTTGATGGCAGGTATCTTACTGAAATAATAAGGAATACAGCCCGTGAATTTCAGTTCGATCTCGCAAGGCTGAAGATTGAAATTACTGAAACAGCTCTGTTAAATGATATCAATACCGCCCGGACAGAGATTGAAGCGTTGTCGGGTATGGGCTGTACGATTGCAATGGATGATTTTGGAACAGGCTATTCCAGCCTCGCCTGGCTGATTCAGTTACCGGTTAACACGCTTAAAATTGACAGCAGTTTTATTCGCTCCATGCTGCACAAAAAGGACAGCCGCAAAATCATCTCCAGCGTCGCCGGTCTGGGCCGGAGCCTTGATATGGATGTGATCGCGGAGGGCGTAGAAACCGAAGAACAGGCTGAAATGCTACGGGGGATAGGTTGCCTCTATGCGCAGGGCTATTTGTTCGGTAAGCCTGTTTCAGGAGCGGAAAGCTGCCGGATGCTCAATGCGATACCGCACAAGGGATCTCTGCGACGGGTTGCGCGTCTTTCCCTCGATCAGCGAGCACATCAGATTTCATCCATGTATGCGATTCCCGGCACGTCCATTTGCTTTCTTAATCCGGAATTAGTCATCGTTGATGCAAGCGACACGTTTGCCGAACGGGTCGGCTGGGCTCCGCAGGATCTTATCCATAAATATATTTATGAAGTTATTCCGTCACAGGCGGAAAAACTACTCTGGCTACAGGAATTCCGATTGAAAGGACTCCCTTATCCACCTTATGAGGTTGTGCTACCCGACGGATCGTCCGATCTGGTCATGGTGACCCGGGTGGAAGATGAGGCCAAGGATTTACTGGGCTTTTGCGTATTCGGTGTGAAGATGAGCGACCGAAAGCGCCATTAAACTCAGCGTTTTTTTCAGGGTGATGACTATCATCAGCGCTCAACATTAGCAGCCTACGTTGTGTATATCTCACCTGCGCTTCATGTGCCTTCAGGATTTATCTCTTTGATAAGCGTCTCGCCCTGATTATGGATGTTCCCGACTTTGGCTGAAACAGGGTGCCAGGTGAAATCCTTCTCGGGTAATGCGGCTGCATGGGCAATGTCCTGCGCCCGCTGGGATGAGGTTTCAACACTGAGCCACTCCCGAACCGCATCCGCCCGTAAAACCAGTGGCCGGCGGTCATGAATATCGACCATGCCTTTATTGCTCGCTGCAGTGACGATAACAAATCCCTCCTGTCCATGGTCCTTACCGTAAGGCGCCCGGCCAATGGCGGCAAAAAACAGCGGTTCCTTTTCTTTGTGATGAATAAAGTATGGCTGTTTCCTGTCACCCTCACGCTTCCACTCATACCAGCCATCGGCAGGAACAATGGCGCGTCCCCGATCCCACAGCGGTTTAAACATACGGCCGGTTGGAGCTGTTTCAATCCGGGCATTGATTAGCGGCTGCTTATTCCACCACTCAGGACCGTAGCCCCAGTAAACCGGGTCCAGGTGAAATTCATCGTCCCGCTCATTGAGCAGCAGCACGTTGGTACCTGGCGCAACGTTGAAACGCCCTATCGGCTCCGGATCATAAATGATTTCATCGGGCTTCAGTCCCAGAGAATCGAAGTAGTCGTCCCGGCTACTGTACTGCGCAAACCGTCCACACATAGGCACCTCCTGGCATAAGGATAGTCTGGTGTTGATTAAGTCATGATCAAAATATTCACTTTCTGGCTGAAGATATCGCGCCAGCTGTCGAGAATGTAGTAAAGGAAACGAAGAGAACCGAATAATCCGGGCTGCGAGGTGTTTAGCTTTGCTGATGGCCAGCCAGGTTACCCAAATGGCCTCTCTGCCCCGGAAGCAATTATCGATTGCTGATCCTGTCGTAAGAAGAACGACGTTGAATCGATGTTATTGAGCAACTGCAATGTACGGCCCGTCATTAAGGAGCTGTGTGATTTCGGTTATTAGTAAAAGCGTGATATTTAACCACCAGGAAAATAACTAATGAGCCTCGTTTATATACCTGCCCTCATTCCACTCTTGTTGAACAAAGAGAATGAGAAAGGAAGCCCGCTTACAGAGGAGGAAGTCAGCAGCATTAAAGATAGTGCCACCTGTATTGAAGTGGCGCGTGATGTTGCTTTTACAATGGCGGAATGCCGCGGTTACTTTGATATCAACCCAGAAAAATGCTGGGATGAATGGAGAGCGTACCGGAGTGAGCGACTGCATCAGAGTGGTCACCGCTAAATCACATTCATCCCCGGCATTCGCTTTTGAGGGATAAATGCCTGAAACAGACCTGGCTAATGCCGTGTTGATCGCATCGCCGTAATAGCCGATTCCTGCTGATTATCAGGCTCTGCGCGTAACGTGCACATACGGATAGCGGCAGGCCATGCGGGAGCCGGGAACGTCGACGTATAGCCATGCTAAGTGAAAGGAGGTAGAGTAATATTTTTATAATGTGAGTGTTATTATGAATCGTAGCGAGGAAATTCTTGAGGCAGCAGAATACTGCATGCGACAGAAAGGCTTTTATCAGACATCGGTTCAGAATATAGCCCGACAGGCAAATGTCAGCGTCGGTCTGATTTATAAATATTATAAAAATAAAGAAGCGATTATCGAAGCACTGATTAAAAACGTGGTGCAACGGATGATTGATTCACTCAAAGAGGCTCTCGACAATCTTGCTCATGCAGGGAAAGTCGCTCATTCTGCGCACGGCGTTGTGTCAGTCGACGTTGAAAAAAGCATTGTACTGCTTATTGATATATCTGCAGAAGCCACACGTAATGAGCGGATCCGTCAGATTATTTCCGATGCCTGGCAGACGTTAAAGGAGAACTTTATTACACAGGAGCAGGCGCTTAATCCGTCGATGGATGCTGAGATTATCCAGACACGCTTGTATATTATGTCACTGATCATAGACGGTATGACTATTCGCCGCTATATGAAACAGCGTGAAATCGATGGCCGCGTGATGTTATTCCTGGATGTCATCAGTCATGACATTAATCAGAACGGTGTCGCCTGACTCAGGAGAAAAGATGGCCGGCGAGAAGGGTGTTAATCCGCGCTAACTCCTGCTGATTAAGGTGTTTGTCGCCAAACGTACGACAGGCCACGCCATCCACCAGCATCAGCAAAAACTGAATACGATCACTACGCTCTTCAGGGGTCGCTGCTGGCATCTGCCGCTTAAAAACCGCTTCCAGCTCCGTAAAAAGCAATTGTTCTTCATGTGCAAGCAACGCGCGAACTGATTTATTACGTGATGCCTCTGAATACATTTCCAGCAGTAAACAACGATCCCTGAAAGACCAGTCCCGCCAGAAGTCGGATTCCGTATCGATGATATTTGAGGCGCTGGTTTGTAGCTGAAGGTTTTTCAGTAAAAACATTCGCCAGTTTTCTGCGATACTTTTTATCGTCTCACTGACAATGACTTCTTTGCTACTGTAATAGCGATAAATCTGCCCGGCACCCAGACCTGACTCATGGCTTATGTCAGCCATGCTGGCACCATGAAAGCCAGAGCGACTGAAACAGTTTTTCGCTGCCGAAATTATCTGCTGCTGCCGCTGCTGCAGGAAATCCTCACTGTCTGACCTGCTCAAATAACCTCCTGTTAACTGACGTCACACCAGCCCTGATATTCATTCTTCAATGATAACCGAGGCAGGAGTGCGAGAACATATCAGCCGGGAATTCAGGCATGAAATATTATGATTTCACCTTCTCATCTCCTGAAATTTACGCTGAGATTACGCTTTAACCTGGGTGCGCATTCCCGCCTGAATACGCACCCGGTTTTTACATTTTCAGTTGCGACTCCTGCAACGCCGTGCCGCCGCCCAGCACCTTGTAAAACGTATTCAGATTCTGATAGTACGCCTGCTCAGCGCTGACCAGACTGGTTCTGGCGGTATAGAGCGTACGCTGAGCGGTTAACGCATTCAGATACGTGTCCACCCCGTTCTGATAACGCAGATCGGCCAGATGATAATACGTCTGTGAGGCAGCAACATTATTGCGCTGGCTGTTCAGCTGATCTGTGATGGTGCCCTTACGAGCCAGAGCATCTGCGACTTCCTGAAAAGCGGTTTGTACCGCCTTTTCATACGCTGCCACATAATACTCTTTTTGCGCTTTGGTGTAGTTCAGGTAAGAAACGTTGTAGCCACCTTTAAAGATCGGCAGCGAGATGCTGGGCGCAAAAGACCAGATCCCTGCCCCGTTTTTAAACAGTGAAGAGAGATCGGAACTGCCGACACCACCGCTCGCCGTTAGTGAGATGCTCGGGAAGAAATTTGCACGCGCCGCACCGATATTGGCATTTGCTGCCTTCAGGTTATGCTCAGCCTGCAAGACATCAGGACGATTAATCAAGGCTTCGGATGAAACACCCGCCGGCACGTCACGCAATGCCTGACCAACAGATTCGATGTTTTGCGGCAGCAGATTATCAGGCACGCTTTTACCCACAACCAGGTCCAGGGCATTCTTATCCTGCGCCACGCTGGTGGTATAGCTGGCCACATCCGACTGGGCAGACTGCCAGGTGGTTTCTGCTGAAGCGACATCCACCATTGAAGCCACGCCATTTTGCAGACGTTTGCGTGTCACCTCCAGTGACTGGCGCGTACTCTCTGCTGTCTCTTTCGCAATCTCAAGATTGCTGCGGTCGGCCGCCAGCTCTAACCAGTAATCCACCGTGTTATAGAGTATAGTCAGGCGCGTACTTCGCGCCCCTTCCAGCGTGCCGAGATAGGTTTCATACTGCTGGCGTGACAGGCTTTGATTTTTGCCAAACAGATCCAGTTCAAATGAACTGACGCTCCCTTCTGCCGAGTAACTGTTGCCCAATGCAGTCTGATTACCCTCTCCTGTCAGCGCGCGAGAGCGGGTTCCACTCACATCGGCGCTGAGCGTGGGGAAGAGATTAGCCCGCTGCTCACCATATTGTGCATGTGCAGACTTCACACTTGCCACGGCTTCCCGCAGGTCGCGGCTATTGTCCAGAGCCATTGCGACAACCTGACGAAGCCGGGGATCCTGCACATAATCATGCCAGCCCACATCGCGATAATTAATCGCGTTCTTTTGCAGGTTGCGGTAAGCCTCCCCGCTCGGAATTGCGGCAACGACGGCATTATCCGGGCGTGCATAATGCGGATCGAGCGAAACACATCCCGCAAGGAAGCAGGGCAAAAACACCGCTAAACATTTTGCAGATATTGTCATTATTCTCTTACCCTTACTGCGGATTCTGAAGACTGTGTTTCCTCATGCGGTCTGGCCGGAAACAGACGGCGGACCAGCACAAAGAACAGCGGAACAAAGAAGATGGCCAGCAGCGTCGCGGTTAAGGTCCCGCCAATAATGCCGGTACCAATGGCGATACGACTGTTCGCGCCCGCGCCTGTCGAGATAGCCAGCGGCAGCACACCTGCGGTAAAGGCCAGTGAGGTCATAATGATGGGACGCAAACGCATCGTTGCTGCATGCGTCGCGGCCCTGACCAGACTCTCTCCTTTGCGATATTGCTCTTCAGCAAATTCCACGATCAGAATGGCGTTCTTTGCCGAGAGTCCGATGATAGTGAGCAACGCGACCTGGAAATAAACGTCGTTTTCCAGTCCGCGCAGCGTCGTCGCCAGAAGCGCACCGATCACACCTAATGGCACCACCATCATGACCGAGAAGGGTATTGACCAGCTCTCATACAGAGCAGCAAGACACAGGAACACCACAATCAGTGAGATGCCATAGAGCGACATTGCCTGATTGCCAGAGAGTTTTTCCTGATACGAGAGGCCACTCCATGCAAAGGTGTTTCCTGCGGGTAACTTCGCCACCAGCTTTTCCATCGCGGTGATAGCATCCCCCGAACTTTTGCCGGAGGCCGGCGAACCCTGAATTTCGTAAGACGCCAGGCCGTTATAACGTGACAGGACATCCGGGCCATACGCCCACTTCATCGAGGCAAAGGATGAGAACGGCACCATCGTGGTGTTACTGCTGCTGTCCGTGCCGCGCACATACCACTGATCAATATCTTCCGGCTTGCTGCGGAACTGCTGTTCCCCCTGAATGTAGACTTTTTTCACACGACCACGGTCGGTGAAGTCATTGACGTAGCTCCCCCCAATCGCCGCACTTAAGGTGCTGTTAATATCGCTGATCGTCAGACCCAGTGACTGGGCTTTAGCGTCATCAATGTCGACGTCCAGCTGCGGCAGGCTCGGCAGTGAGTTGGCGCGAACGGCACTGAGGTCGGGATTCTTATTGGCCTCAGCAATCAGCTGATCGCGCATTTTAAGCAGTTCGTCGCGACTGGTCGCCCCGCGCGCCTGCAGTTCAAAGGTAAAGCCATTCGACTGACCCAGCCCGGAAACCGGCGGGGGCGTGAGTACAAAAATTTGCGCATCGCGGATGCCCGACAACGCCTTCATCGCGCGGCCCGCAATAGCATCAGCACTGTTTTCGCTGCCTTCCCGTTCACTCCAGTTCTTCAGCGCGATAAAGCCAATACCGGCGTTCTGACCATTACCCGCGAAACTAAAGCCGTTGACGAGCATGCTGACGTTGACGTTATCTTTCTCCTGGGTGGCAAAGTAGTGCTGAACCTGACGACGCACGTCACTTGTCCGGTTTTCCGTGGCGCCGGGAGCAAGCTGATACTGCACCATGATGTAACCCTGGTCTTCAGTCGGCAGGAAGCCCGTGGGCAGGCGCATATAAAGCACCGCACAGCCGATCAACAGCACGCCATACAGAAGCAGATAACGAACCGAACTGTTCACAACATGACCAACACCATTCTGATAGCGTGCCTGGACTCTTTCATAGCTGCGATTAAACCAGCCGAAGAAGCCCGTGCTGCCGCTTTCGTGATTATGCGGTTTAAGCAGGGTGGCACAGAGTGCGGGCGTCAGCGTCAGCGCCACAATCACCGACAGCACCATCGATGAAACAAGGGTGATTGAAAACTGACGATAGATCACACCCGTTGAGCCGCTGAAAAAGGTCATAGGCAGGAACACGGCTGAGAGCACCATCGCGATACCAATCAACGCACCGGTAATCTCCTTCATCGATTTTTCCGTCGCCTGACGCGGGGGTAAGCCCTCCTCACGCATCACACGTTCGACGTTTTCAACCACGACAATCGCATCATCAACCAGTAAGCCGATGGCCAGCACCATCCCGAACATGGTGAGGGTATTAATTGAGTAGCCAAAGAGGGACAACACACCAAAGGTGCCCAGCAGCACGACCGGGACAGCAATCGCCGGGATGAGCGTAGTACGGATGTTTTGCAGGAAAACAAACATCACGATGACCACTAAAATCACTGCTTCGATGAGCGTTTTCACCACTTCTTCAATGGAGATTTTAACGAAATCGGTGCTGTCGAGCGGATAAGCGATCTCATAGCCCGCAGGCATAGTGCTGCGAAACTCATTAATTTTCGCTTTCACCTGCTCGGCGGTTGAGAGTGCATTGGCACCTGACGCCAGCTGCACGGCAATACCGGATGCAGGATGACCGTTAGCGAGAACGTTAGAACTGTAATCTTCATTACCCATCTCAACGCGTGCGACATCACTCAGTCGTACCACTGACCCATCCGCCTGGCTTTTCAGGACGATATTGCGGAACTGCTCAGGGGTTTGCAGTCGGGATCGTGAACGGACCGTCGCCACCAGCTGTTGTTCTTTGCTGGCGGGTTGTGCCCCTAACTGCCCCGAGGAGACCTGCGTGTTCTGACTCTCAAGTGCCGTTGTGACGTCGGAAGGCATCAGAGAAAAGGAAGTCAGCCTGGCGGGATCAAGCCAGATACGCATCGCATATTCAGCACCGAATACCTGAACGCTGCCTACTCCCGGCACACGCGCCAGGCTGTCTTCCATGTTACTCACCATATAGTCGGCGACATCTGATGAGCTGCTTTTATTGGTTTTATCGTACAGCGCCAGGATCAGCAGAAAGTCACTCTGCGCTTTCTGCACGGTCACACCCTGTGACGTGACTGCGGTCGGCAGGCGGCTCTCGGCCTGCTGAACCTTGTTCTGCACCTGAACCTGCGCAATATCCGGGTCGGTTCCCTGCTGGAAAGTGACGTTGATTTTGACCTGGCCGGTGGAGGCAGTGCTGGTGGCATCGAAATAGAGTAACCCATCCAGCCCGGTAAGCTGCTGCTCAATGACCTGAGTCACGCTGCTCTCCAGCGTTTCAGCAGAAGCACCGGTATAGGTTGCCTGAATACTGATTTGCGGCGGTGCCACATCCGGATATTGCGCCACCGGCAGGCTGTTAATGCTCAGGATGCCGAACATCATGATGCACAGGGCGATTACCCAGGCGAAAACCGGACGACGAATAAAGAACTGAGCCAGCATATCATTTGCCCTCGCCGGTTGCGGCTTTCGCGTCTGGCGTCACTTCGACAGCCTTGACGCGCATACCCGGCTGAACTTTAGCGGTGCCTTCCACAATCAGCTTGTCACCGCGGTTCAGTCCCGAGGTAATCAGCCATTTGTTGCCAATCACGCGATCGGCTACGACGTCCCGGCTTTCTACTTTGCTCTGGTTATCCACTACCAGCGCAGTGGCGTTGCCCTTCGCATCCCGGGTAATTCCCTGCTGCGGTGCCAGAATCGCATCGCTCTGTACGCCATTGGTGACGCTGGCGCGAACGTACATGCCAGGCAGAAGTTCATGTTGCGGATTCGGGAAGATCGCGCGCAGCGTTACTGTACCCGTGGCTTCATCCACTGAGACTTCGGTCAGCTCCAGCTTTCCGGGATGCTCATAGGCAGTACCATCTTCCAGATTCACCGTCACGGGGACGGCATCGGCACTCTGCTGCAGCGACGCCTGCTGGCGCTTCAGTTTCAGCAGTTGCACACTGGATTGGGTGAGATCGACGTAGATGGGATCGAGCGCGCGTATCGTTGCCAGTGCAGAAGTCTGGCTGGCGGTGACCAGTGCACCAGGTGTCACCGATGAGATCCCAATACGACCACTAATCGGCGCTTTGATTTGGGTGTAGTTCAGACTGATACGGGCACTTTCCACGGCAGCACGGTACTGGTCAACAGAGGCGACGTTCTGCTGATACGTTGCCTGGGCATCATCCGCATCCTGCCGTGAAACGCCATTCTCTTTCACCAGCGCAGCATAGCGTTCGGCTTTTAATTTACTGCTTTTCACCAGCGCCTGAGCATTTTTCAGCTGCGCCAGGGCCTGATCGTAACTGGCCTGATAGCTGGCGGGATCGATCTGGTAAAGAATCTGCCCGGCTTTAACGTCATCACCCTCTGTAAACAGGCGTTTCTGGATGATGCCATCCACCTGGGGCCTGACATCTGACGTCATACTGCCCGTTACGCGTCCGGCCAGCTGACTATCCAGCGTCACAGATTCGGTTTGCAAGGTTTTCACACCGACTTCTGTGGTCATGTTTCCATCTGGCTGCTGACTGTTTTGGTCGCAGGCCGCCACAATCATCACGAGTCCGGCGATGATACTGCGCTGAAAGTTTCCCATAAAGATCCTGTAATGAACGTTCATTCTCAGCGTGTAGTTTAATTAATCAGCAACAAAATGTATGTCAGCAAAACGAAAAGAAGGATGTCCGAAAATATGTAAAAGAAGGCTTTTATTTATTGTCAGGCCAGCGCACGGATGACCAGACGTTGAGCAGTGTCCTCTACGGATTTGGATTGTGATGCTGACTGCGAATGGGGAGGCAGACCCATCAATGTTAAACAGGCGGATGCAGGACCTGATGAGGCCAGTTATGAGCAGTTTTTTACAGCACTTATACCCGCTAAATAATCACTTTAGTGATGAATAACTTTCCAGGTTTTCAGTAAAGGCGTCCCTGCTGGCGGAGGCGTTTAGTAGATTCTGAGCCGATTCATGCAGGTAAACATTTCGTCGCTTTGCAAATCGGCCCGCACGCGTTACTCTATACGAAACATATACATTTCATATAAGGCTCAAATGGGTATCGTAAAAATCTCCGACCTGATGCATGAAAATCTGCGCATCGCCAGTCAGGCGATGAGCCGCTCGATTAATGCACAGGCGGAACACTGGCTAAAACTCGGCATGCTGGCAGAACTTTATCCGCAGCAGACCCAACACCAACTGGCACAGATGCTGATCCGGCTTGAACTGGACGGCAGCGCTGATATCCGCAATATGCTCCATAAAGAGAGCCTCACCACACAAGGAGACGTGTCATGAACACCGTTAAAATTCATACCGCGGCGGAGATTGAGATGGCGCGCGCAGCCGGGCAGGCTGCGGCGCAGGTACTGGCGATGATTACACCGCACGTTCGCCCCGGCATTACCACCGAAGAGCTGGATGATATCTGCCACGACTTCATTGTGAATGAACTCAGGGTGACGCCCGCGAACATCGGCTATCACGGCTATACCCGCACAACCTGCACGTCGGTCAATCACGTGGTGTGCCACGGTATACCAGCCAGCAAAAAGCTTAAGGATGGCGATATCGTTAATATCGATGTGGCGGTTATCAAAGATGGCTGGTATGGCGATACCAGCCGGATGTATTTTGTCGGCACGCCGTCAGTCCGGGCAAAACGCCTGGTCGGGATCACCTATCAATCGATGGTTGCGGGGATCAAAACCGTCCGTCCTGGCGCAACGCTGGGCGATGTGGGCGCGGCAATCCAGCGTGTTGCTGAAGCTGCCGGTTTCTCTGTCGTACGGGAGTATTGCGGGCACGGCGTGGGTGAGATTTATCACACCGATCCGCAGGTACTGCACTACGGCACCCCAGGTGAAGGAATGCCCCTGAAGGCCGGTATGATTTTTACTATTGAACCGATGATTAATGCCGGTAAAGCCGGGACCAGCGTGCTATCCGACGGCTGGACGGTCGTGACTAAAGATCGTTCGCTCTCGGCGCAGTGGGAACATACCGTCGCCGTCACTGAAGAGGGTTTCGATCTGCTGACGCCGTGGCCTGAAGGCACTGGCGACTACCCGGCGATTTAATCACTCAGCCTGAGGACGCGTCTCAGGCTGCCTTCTTCATTTGCTCCTGACTGCACTGAGTGTGTTCAGCGAGTCTGAATGCCATATCTGCACATTGTTGCGACCCGCGCGCTTAACCTGATAAAGCGCCTCATCAGCACATCTCAGCCACTCATGAATTGAAGCCGCATCACGTGCTGCCGCAATCCCAATACTCACCGAACACTGAAAGGTGGATGACGCTGGCAGCCGCAACAGGGCAATCCCCTGCCTGAATTGCTCTGCCAGCAGCAGGATGCTGGTTTCATCCGCATCCCGTACGATCACACACAATTCATCGCCGCCAAAGCGGGCGGGCACATCTTTCAGGCCGACGCTGTCACGCAGCAGTGCCGAAATCTCTGTCAGCAGAAAGTCACCCGCTTCATGTCCATAGGTATCGTTAACCTGTTTGAAGTGGTCGACATCCAGCAGCATTAACCAGGCTTTGCCCTCGCCTCGCTGCGTGCGCAAAAACTCACTTTCCAGCCGCCGTTCAAACAGCCGGCGGTTAGGGATTTTCAGACCGGGGTCCATCAGCGCAATGCGTTCCAGCTCGCGGTTCTTCTGGCGCAGACTCAGCGTCAGATTGTGTGACACCACACTGAGTGCCAGCAGATACAGGCTGGCCAGCGGCAGAGTCAGCCAGACGGTTCGGGTACTGAACGTCAGCACCAGGGGTGCCTTTTCCGCTGACCAGACCAGCACAAAGGCAAACAGAAATGCCTGCAGCGCGGACTTTAGCTGAACCCAGCCGCCTGCCGAGTAGCGATCGGAGATCAGCACTGCCATGATAATAATTGAAGGCAACGGACTCAGTGCCATCGCAGCAACCCATACGCCGCCAAACGCGGCATCCAGCGTGAGATTCTTACGCTCAAAACCGGTCGGATCGCGCGACCGCAATGCCATTCGATAGGCGACATAAGGCCAGATAAACGCATTGGTAAAGAGAAGAGCACAAAGTACCGCGCTTTTTCCCATCTCCATCAGAACCGACAAAATGGGCAGAAAACAGAGAAAGGTGCCGAGCTGGCGCATCATAAACATTCGTCGCACAAATCGCGTCGAACGGCGCTTCAGTTGAACATCATCGGGAGTGTAATAATTCATATGCACACTGAAGCAGCCACTGGTTACGGCAGTTTATCGGCAAATGCTTAAACAGGGTTAATTATTTACAGAATATTCTTATTGCGTAACTAATGTTTTTACTCAGCACTATATGATGTCCAGGCAACCGATGCTGATCGAGAAAGAGTGTGTACACGCCATGACAGCGCGCACAGGGAGACTATCGGCGGCCTTTCACAATTGAGGCCGACCAGTTGAAATCGCTGACTTCACTGGCGGTGAGTGACTCAGGTTTCTTTTTACGCAGCGGTTTTTTCTTCTCCTTTTCAGCCTTTGCTCTCTCCTTCTCCAGCTTACTGGCCATCACCATCTGCCGTGCTTCACTGTTGAATTCTTTTTCTTTTTTACTATCCGGCTCTTTACCGGTTCGCTGACGGTACTTTTCAGCCAGCCCTTTATAGGTTTGTTCGACGGCCAGACGTTCATCAGCATTGAACTGATCAATGGAAATCATCTTCTTATCGCTCATAGCGGCGTGTCCTGTGGCAAGTTGTCCGGTCAAGTGTACCGCATTCATAGCCCATTAACTCAGCGAATGGCAGCCGTTCTGCAGACTCATGTTCCCCCACGTCCCTGCTATCAGGTAATTTCTCTGAAAGGTGCGCCTTAGCCCTGTTAAAAATAAGGTTATCTCTTAATATAAAACTAATGTTCATCAGGTTTACTGGTAGTGACCACGTACTGCCGAGGAGCTGAGGGAATGATTAAAGAGACCGATCGCCTGTCACAGGCGTTATTACGGCGGCATGGGATTGGCGTTAAGCAGAAACGTATACACTTTCGTGGCCGCGATTTATTGTTTCAGCTGCATAATGCCCGTTATGAAGTTTTTAACGGCGATCGCTGTATCGCGACCGTTGAAACAAACAATATCAATGAAGCGATTAAGCAGTTTAAAGCGCTGGACAACCCTGCGGAGAAATAAACATGCCAGATTATCGCCTGTTTCAGAAGGACCAGACAGTCAGGGCCGTGAATCATGTAAGCCAGGATCAGCAGGACCTGTTATCAGTTGAAGGCTATAAAGTGGTGTGGGACGTAGTTAATGCCGATAACGCTGATGCGGCGCTTCTGCGCTATCAGCAGTTGCGTCACGATGAGGGTAACGCTGCGCAGAACTTTGCAACGGATTCGCTTTTCAGCTCTCTTCTGAGTCTGTTATCCCGCTAAGTCAGCATGGGGCTGCGGGTTTGCGGGCGAAGTTACTGTTAATTCATCCCGTGCTGATTAAAATAGAGAAAATTTCCCGCACACAGGTTTCTGATGAAAATCACTATTCACAAAGAAGATGAGCTGTTTATGCACAACTTCTTTGCTGCACCCTGCGACACCTTCGATACAGACTCACTTCAGGCACAACACATTCAGCAATCGCTTCAGCTGGCCATTCAGCAGAAAAGTGCAGAGGCAGACAGCGACTGGAAGCGCAGCCTGACTTTTCTGCTGCTGTTTCTTTTTTTATATGCTGCGCTGGGGGCCTCGCTGACGCTGGATCTCAGCACCACAGGCGCGGCGCATAAGAGTATCGAGTATGCACTGGAAGCGATTCCGGTGCTCATCGCCTTCTCCGGTTTCTTCATCTCCATTCTTTATCTCTTCCTGACCCGTGCCAGTGCGCGTAAGCAGCATAACTGGGAAAAGAGTATTCTGGTGCTGGAGAAGTATGCCATCGGTAACCTGTTTAAAGCCACCCATACTCAGGGCGGTGGCACCAGCAATTACTCTGTGCCCAATCTTTCTATTTCGCTCGCACTGTTTATCTGTGTGACCTGGCTGGTGATTTATAACTATCTGACCTTTACCACCAGTGGCGTGTTTGGCAGTGTCATCTCGCTTTTCATCAGCACCATGGTTTATGTCATTCTGGATATCCAGCTGCTTAAGCCCTTTATTCATGCTGTTGAAAAAGACGAACCCGAAAAGAGTAACGCGGATAAAGAGCAGGATTAACGACCTTCCCTGATGTTAAAGCAGATACCCGGCCAGTGAGTCGGGTATTTTTTTGGCTGCTAAAAGACGTTTTCGCTAAATAGCTTTTGCTGCACAGAAACGAATGGTACGGCGAATTGATATTAAAAGCATGTTGTAACTACAGATAGCCTCTTCTTTTCATGCTGTGACTTACTGAACGCTGCCTGAAGGCCCGCTTTCACCGCGGGCCAGGCGTGTTACCAGCGGGTTTTCTGCATATCGATGACGAAACGATATTTCACATCGCTGGTCAGCATCCGTTCAAAGGCAGTTTCCACCTCTTCACCGGTAATCATCTCTACGTCAGCCGTGATGTTGTGCTCACCACAGAAGTCGAGCATCTGCTGCGTCTCCTGAATGCTGCCGATTGAGGTGCCCGTAATACTCAGGCGGCGGAACACCATTGGCGTGACATTCGGTGACGGATGCGGTTGATCGGGGATCCCCACCAGCACCAGCTGACCGTTGGTTTTCAGCGTGCTGAGATAAGGATCGAGGTCGTGAGGTGCAGCAACACAGTCGAGGATGATATCCAGAGACGCCTGACACCCGGCCATCTGGGCCGCGTCACGCGAGACCACCACATGTTTTGCACCCAGCCGACGCGCATCCGCCCCTTTCGCCGGAGAGGTCGTAAACAGGGTAACCTCCGCACCCAGCGCGCTGGCCAGCTTAACCGCCATATGACCCAGCCCGCCAAGACCGATCACACCCACACGATCGCCTGCTTTGACGTTGAAGTGCTGCAAGGGTGACCAGACGGTCACGCCAGCGCACAGCAGTGGAGCCACCGCGTTCAGCGCCAGATTATCCGGTACCTTGACCACAAAATGCTGGTCAGCGATAACGTGCTGCGCATAGCCGCCAAACGTCGTGTTGCCGGTATATTGATCGGTGCCGTTATAGGTCGGCGTGAAACCCGCCTCACAGTACTGCTCTTCTTGCTGCTGGCAGAAGTGACACTCCCGGCAGGAATCGACCATCACGCCAACGCCAACCGTCTCTCCAACAGAGAATTTAGTGACGTTGTCACCCGTTGCAACCACGCGACCAACAATCTCGTGACCAGGCACCAGCGGATAACGGCTGACGCCCCATTCATTGCGCGCCATATGCAGGTCAGAGTGGCAGACGCCGCAATAGAGAATCTCAATTTTTACATCATCAGCCTGCAGATCGCGTAACTCAACCTCGCCTGCCTTGAGCGGTTGACCTGCCTGAGTTGCTACCAGCGCGTTAATTTTCATCTGTTGCCTCTTCTTACCTGATGGTCGTAAAGAAAGCGGCACACTATAGACACACGGAGACCCTTTTGATAGTAGTTACCTTTTGGTTACCATGAAATAGGAAGGTCATTATGCCGGTCTGGGTTGACGGAAAACTGTGTTTTTATGCGGACTCACCGCCGCGCCGCCTGCTGGAACTGTTTTCGGTGAAGTGGAGCACTATGGTGCTGCATGCGCTTTTTCACTGGCCGGACAATCGGGCACGCACGGGCGAACTGGAGCGCAGCCTGCAGGGCATCTCGAAGAAGATGCTGATCCAGACGCTCCGTGAGCTGGAACAACGCGGACTGGTGTCACGTCAGGTGTGGCAGGTGGTGCCGCCAAAAGTGGAATACAGCCTCACGGCGCTGGGCCATACCTTTGCACAGCCGATCGAGCAGATGTATCAGTGGGGACTGGAAAATCAGGCTGCGCTGGATGAAATGGAAAATCATGCGCGCAGCCATCAGGAGGGCGGTTAAAGCGCCGCCCGTTATAAAGCTTGCCGCGTCTTAATCGAACGGGAATTCGCGTGCCAGCACGCGCGCAATCACATTCAGCGCGCCCTCGTCATTGTTGCTCTGCGTCTGGTAGCGCGCCACGGCGGCGACAGCGTCGGCCGCATTGGCCATTGAGAAACTGAAGCAGGCCTGGCGCAGCATCTCGATATCATTCGCGCTGTCGCCAATCGCCAGCACTTCACAATCACTGATGCCCCATTTTTCCTGTAACAGCGCGATGCCGTGGGCTTTATGGCAGCCGGGAATGATGAGGTCAATAAAACCAAAGCCGCTGGAAACCGGATGCATGATATTTTCCAGCTCGCCCAGACGCGCATGCAGGCGTTGCAGCAGTGCTTCCACCCCTTCATTCTCCAGCTTTAGCGAGAACTTGAAGATGGTGTCGTCAATGGCATACAGGTCATCGCGCTTTTCCAGACGGTGATAGTGGTTTGCCAGCTGGTCCATCACCTCGTCAGAGGCAGAACAATGCATATAAGCACCATTTCGTCCACAGACCACCACTGCGATGTCGGGTTCATGCGCCAGAATATCGAGGATCTTATGCACCTTATCCTGCGCTAATTCACCACAGAAAATCTCTTCATTGCTGTCAGAGACCCAGGCGCCATTTTCTGCCACGAAAGCGATCTCATCTTTGATGTCGGGAAAATAGCGCTGCAGCTGGTAATACTGATTACCACTGGCCACCACAAAACGGATGCCCTTCTGCTTCAGCAGCGCATACTGACGTGAAAACCGCTGAACGTTGTACTGCTTATTATCGTCCAGAAAGGTGCCGTCCATATCCACCGCAATCATCTTAACCGCCATCTCGCCTGCCCCTATACGTTCGCCGTTCTGTCCTGCCGGCTGATTGATTTGATTCATAAAGCTTACTCGCTGTGTGGATTAATGAGAATGCAAATAGTGACTTTGCTAACGGCTTTCAGAGCGTTCCGGTTCAGAAGTTGTGTTACAACGCACGTTTTTTATCGTTAAAAGAATGTTAACCTCAGTCGCAATTTACGAATGAAGGTTATTTTAATTCCATTCGTAACTCAACCCCGAACTTTTAGGAGTGTGAAATGCGTGATGAATCCCGAGCGACACCTTTGCCTGATGACGTTAAAAGCGCTATCCGCGAAATGAAACAGCAGCTACGCCAGCAAATTGGCGACGTAGATGCTCTGTTTCGGCAGGTGTGCGACAACATTACTGCCGCGATTGCTGAGGCAAAAGCGGACGAAGCGCGAACCGGCAGTGCCTGGCCGGTCGTCCCGATGCAGGACATAGCAGAAGGGAAGGTTTCGGATGAAACCCGATCGCTGATTAAACGTCGCGGCTGTGTAGTAATTAAGCAACACTTCGCGCGTGATCAGGCGATGGCGTGGGATAAGTCGATGCTCGACTACCTGGATCACAACCGCTTTGATGAGCAGTACCGCGGTCCCGGTGATGACTTCTTTGGCACGCTCGCTGCCTCACGTCCCGAAATCTACCCGATTTACTGGTCACATGCGCAGATGGAAGCGCGACAGAGTGTGGCGATGGCTGATGCGCAATCGTTTCTGAACCGTTTATGGATGTTTAACTCTCAGGGCAAAAAGTGGTTTGATCCCGATGTCAGCGTGATCTATCCCGATCGCATCCGTCGCCGTTTGCCGGGCACGACGTCGAAAGGATTAGGCGCACATACCGACTCCGGCGCGCTGGAACGCTGGTTACTGCCCGCTTACCAGCAGGTTTTCAGCAAGCTGTTTCACGGTGATTTTGCCGCTTACGATCCCTGGGATGCGGCACACCGTACCGACGTTGATGAGTATGACCTGCCTGGCACGACTAAGTGTTCTGTATTCCGCACGTTTCAGGGCTGGACCGCACTCTCTGATATGATCCCCGGTCAGGGCCTGCTGCATGTGGTGCCGGTACCCCAGGCGATGGCGTATATTCTGCTGCGCCCGCTGCTTTCCGATGTACCTGAAGATGAACTCTGTGGCGTCGCGCCGGGTCGGGTGTTACCTGTCACTGCGCAGTGGCATCCGCACCTGATCGCCGGACTTTGTTCAATCCCGGCTCTGGAGGCGGGCGATTCAGTGTGGTGGCACTGTGATGTGATCCATTCCGTTGCACCGGTGGACGATCAGCAGGGCTGGGGCAATGTGATGTATATCCCCGCTGCGCCGATGTGTGATAAAAACCGCATCTACGCCCGCCAGGTTGCGCAGGCACTGGAACAGGGACGTTCGCCGGGTGATTTTCCGCCGGAAGATTATGAAGCCGGGTGGGAGCAACGTTTTAAGCCGGAAGATCTGAATATTAACGGACGTCGTTCACTGGATTTAGCCTGACCCTGACCCCGCGTTGTGCACCGACGCGGGGGATTCCCTGATACACTGCACGTTTTATCCCTGACGAAACCCAATTATGAATCCGCGACATCATCAGATTATTCAACTGGTTAATAGCCGGGGCAGCGTAACGGTCAGTGAACTGGCGCAGCTGACCGGTGTTTCTGAAGTGACGGTGCGTCAGGATCTCACGCTGCTGGAACGCGACCGACTGCTGCGCCGGGTGCATGGCTCCGCGCTGGCGCTGGACAGTGACAATGTCGGCACCCGCATGAACACCCGCTATTCCACCAAGCAGGCGCTGGCTCAACACGCCGCCAGCCTGGTGCAGACGGGTGAATCGGTGTTCATCGAAGGGGGCAGTACCAATGCGCTGCTGGCACGTGCGCTGGCTGACCGTGGCGATCTGACACTGATCACCGTCAGCCACTATATTGCCCAGCTTTTGCGGGACGCCACCTGTGAAGTGATTGTGCTGGGTGGATTGCTGCAGAAAAGCAGTGAGTCGGTGGTCGGCCCACTGACGCGTTACTCCATTCAGCAGGTGCATTTTCACAGAGCGTTTGTGGGCGTGGATGGCTGGCACCCAGAGACCGGCTTCACCGGCCGCAATATGCTGCGCTGTGATGTGGTGGATGCGGTGCTGGCGAAAGGCGCTGAAAGCTATGCCCTGACTGATGCCTCTAAATTCGGGCAGATTCACCCTTATCCGCTCTCATCCGGTTACCAGGTCGGCCATGTGATTACCGATGAAACGCTGGATGCGGGGACCGTCACGCAGCTCAGGAAACAGGCCATTAAGGTGATACAGATTGCGGCGAATTAAGCAGACCAGGGGCCCTGAGTAACGGAATCGCGCAACATCAGGCTGGCCGTAAAAGGCGCCTGACTGTGCCAGTCACCGCCATCCAGCATGGTCAGCAGGCGGTTAATCGTCTCATCGATCATCTCCGTCACTGGCAGCTTCATACTGGATAATGACGGCGTGATATAAGGTGCCAGCGGGAGATCATCGAAGCCTATCACCGAGACCTGATCAGGCACCGCGATGCCGCATTCGATCAGCCGCTTGATGGCTCCAATCGCCATCTCATCATTGCTTGCCACTAGCGCCGTGAATGACACATTGCGTTCCAGCAGCTGGTCCACGGCGGCCATACCGCTCTGCGCCGTCCATTTACCCGCCACGACGCGGCGGTCGTCCGCTTCCAGCCCCATAGCGGCCAGCGCAGCGTGATAACCTGACAGACGTTCGACGCCGGTCGGGGAATCCAGAGAACCGGTGATAAAGGCGATGTCGCGATGTCCCTGATTCAGCAGATGGGTTACCGCTGTGGCGCTGCTGGCGTGCTGATCGCTGTAAATGCAGTAGCTCTGGTTGACGCGCAGCCGTCGGTTGATGACCAGTATCGGCTGTTTATGGCGGGAGATAATCGCATCCAGCGCGTCGATACTCAGAAAGCGCGGGTAGATAATGATGCCGTCACACCGCAGGTCGAGCAAAAACTGAATCGCCGCTTCTTCCTGCTCAGCGGTGTGTTTGCCGTCTGCCAGAATCAGCTGGCGGCCCTGCTGCTCCATCATGCGTGCGGAGTGCGCCATCAACTCAGTGAAGTAGCTGCCGCTATAGAGCGTATTTGTGATCACCAGTCCGATAGTCTGAGACGTTTTAGTCGCCAGGTTGCGCGCCAGCAGATTGGGCCGGTAGCCGGTTTCCGCAATCGCCTTTAACACCCTTTCACGCTTCTCCTGCCCGACATAGCCATTGCCGGACAATACACGTGACACCGTCGCTTTTGAGACGGCCGCCCTGTTTGCCACTTCCTGAATCGTTGCCATGGTGAAGCTCCTTTGCTGCGTCGGTCTGCAGTCTACCTAAGCCTCTCAATGTTGGAAATATTTACCCTGCCCGCTGGCGCAGATACCCGACCCACCGGAGGTGATGAAGTTCACAAAAAAGAAATCTGGCTGATTTATCCTCTTGTCGGCTCACTGAAAGCACTTCATGATTTTGTGAAACCGGTTTCCTATTTACCTGATAGCAGCCGCTAAAAACATAAAAATGCTAACCGATTTACCCTACAGAGAAGAGCGATCATGCCCATGAACTATGCCGAGGTGTCACGCGCCATTGTCGATGCGCTAGGCGGCCTCACCAATATTGAAGCTGTCACTCACTGCATGACGCGTCTGCGGTTTGTGGTGAAAGATGAAACTCAGGTCGACTATCCTCGCCTTAAAGCGATTAAAGGTGTCATGGGCGTGGTACACAACGACACGCAGTGCCAGGTGATCATCGGGAATAACGTTTCACAGGCATACCAGGCGGTACTGGCACTGGGATCGCCCGGTGGGGTAACCACTGAACCGGTGAAACGCAAAATCACCCTGCGAGGCATCGGCGCGGGCATTCTGGATGCGCTGGTGGGCACCATGTCGCCGCTGATCCCAGCAATTATTGGCGGGTCGATGGTTAAGCTGCTGGCGATGATCCTTGATATGGCGGGCGTGTTTGAGAAAGGCTCGTCAACGCTGGTGATCCTCAACGTGATTGGCGACGGCGCATTCTTCTTCCTGCCGATTATGGTGGCCGCCTCTGCAGCGCTGAAATTCAAAACCAATATGTCGCTGGCGATCGCGATTGCTGGCGTACTGGTGCATCCCAATTTTGTTGAGCTGATGGCAAAAGCGGCACAGGGTCAGCCAGTAGAGTTCGCTTTCATTCCGGTCACTGCGGTTAAATATACCTACACGGTGATCCCGGCACTGGTGATGACCTGGATCCTCTCCCACATTGAGCGCGGCGTAGACCGTATTACACCCGCCGTTACCAAAAACTTCCTGAAACCGATGCTGATTGTGCTGATTGCTGCCCCTATTGCGATTGTGCTGATTGGTCCGATTGGCATCTGGATCGGCAGCGGAATTTCGGCGCTGGTTTACACCGTGCATGGCTATCTTGGCTGGCTTTCCGTCGCGATTATGGGTGCCATCTGGCCGCTGCTGGTGATGACCGGGATGCATCGTGTGTTCACGCCGACCATCATCCAGACCATTGCCGAAACCGGCAAAGAGGGCATGGTAATGCCGTCAGAGATTGGTGCCAACCTGTCGCTGGGCGGATCGTCGCTGGCGGTGGCGTTTCGCACCAAAAACCGTGAACTGCGCCAGACGGCGCTGGCAGCGGCGGCTTCAGCCATTATCGCCGGTATTTCTGAACCGGCGCTGTATGGTGTGGCGGTTCGTCTTAAACGTCCGCTGATTGCCTGTCTGATCAGCGGTTTTATCTGCGGCGCGGTCGCGGGCATTGGCGGGCTGGCCAGCCACTCAATGGCCTCTCCCGGCCTGTTTACCAGCGTCCAGTTTTTTGACCCCAGCAATCCCATGAGTATCGTCTGGGTCGGTGCCGTCATGGTGTTGTCTGTCGTGCTGTCATTTGTGCTGACGCTGCTGTTAGGGTTTGAAGATATTCCTGAAGCGGAAACTGAAACGAAATCCGAATCCGCGACCGCCGCGAAACCTGCGCCAGTTACTGAACACACCAACGCGATTAATAGCCACTAAAGTAAAGGGTCACGCTGACCTGGAAAAGAGGATTGCATGTCTGAGTCAAGGTTCCCGCAAGGGTTTTTATGGGGCGGCGCGTTAGCCGCCAACCAGAGTGAAGGCGGTTTTCGTGAGGGCGGAAAGGGCTTAACCACCGTCGATATGATCCCGCATGGCCCACACCGACTGGCGATCAAGCTGGGTCTGGAAAAGCGCTTTACCCTGCGTGATGATGAATTTTATCCCAGCCATGATGCCATCGATTTCTATCACCGCTATCCGGAGGATATCGCACTAATGGCGGAAATGGGGTTCAGCGTGTTCCGTACTTCCATTGCCTGGAGCCGCCTCTATCCCAATGGCGATGAACTGACACCCAATCCGGAGGGCATCGCTTTTTACCGCGCGGTGTTTGAGGAGTGCCGGAAATATAATATCGAACCGCTGGTTACGCTCTGTCATTTCGATGTGCCGATGCATCTGGTGACCGAATATGGCTCATGGCGCAATCGCAAAATGATCGACTTCTTTGCGCGCTATGCCCGCAGCTGTTTCGAGGCGTTTGATGGCCTGGTGAAATACTGGCTGACCTTCAACGAGATCAATATTCTGCTGCACAGCCCGTTTTCCGGGGCGGGTCTGGTGTTCGAACCGGGTGAAAACAGGGAGCAGGTGAAGTATCAGGCGGCACATCACGAACTGGTCGCCAGCGCACTGGTCACGCGAATCGCGCATGAAGTCAATCCGGCGAATCAGGTCGGCTGTATGCTGGCTGGCGGCAACTTCTATCCGTGGTCCAGCAAACCGGAAGATGTCTGGGCAGCGCTGGAAAAAGATCGTGAAAACCTGTTTTTCATTGATGTGCAGGCACGTGGTGCCTATCCGGCTTACGCTGCGCGCGTGTTCCGGGAAAAAGGCGTCACGCTTGAGATCGCTGACGGCGATGCCGAAATCCTGAAAAATAGCGTCGACTTTGTCTCGTTCAGTTATTACGCCTCTCGCTGCGCCTCGGCGGAAATGAACGAGCAGAACAGTAGTGCTGCTAATGTGGTGAAATCCCTGACCAATCCCCATTTGCCACGCAGTGAGTGGGGTTGGGGCATCGATCCGCTGGGCTTACGCATCACCATGAATATGATGTACGACCGCTATCAGAAGCCGCTTTTCCTGGTAGAAAATGGACTGGGCGCGCGCGATGAAATCGATGCGAATGGCGAGATCAATGACGACTACCGCATCAGCTATCTGCGCGAGCATATCCGCGCCATGGGCGATGCCATAGAGGATGGTGTCCCGGTGATCGGCTACACCAGCTGGGGCTGCATCGATCTGGTTGCCGCCTCAACCGGTGAAATGAGCAAGCGCTACGGTTTCGTCTACGTTGACCGCGACGATCTGGGCAACGGCACGCTGGCGCGCACGCGAAAGAAATCGTTCTGGTGGTATAAGAAAGTGATTGCCAGTAACGGGGCAGATCTTGCGTGACATTGTCACATAAAAGTCATATCTGAATGACCTGTCCCGCATCAGCCGTGCCGGAGCAGAACGCTCACGCATACATTGTGCTCCGGCAATAATTGTCGTATAACGAATGCCTCCGAGGGGTGTCCTGTAATGGGCTGAGATGGTGCAAGCCGAACCCTTTGAACCTGATCTGGGTCATGCCAGCGAAGGGACGGGTCGGCAGATTTTTCTGCCCTATCTCCTGCACTATCCCCTGTTCCAGACCGTATGCCCGGATCTCCCTGCTACTGGAGATCCTATGTTACATCCGCTTTTCAAAACCGGCTTTTATGGACGTCTGCGCCAGCAGGCGGGCACGCAATGGCACGATTATGTCAGACACAATTTTGTGCAGCAGCTCGGTCAGGGTACGCTGCCACCCGCCGCTTTCCGCCACTATCTCACCCAGGATTATCTTTTCCTGCTGCACTTCGCCCGTGCGTGGGGGCTTTTGATCAGCAAACTCTCAGAACCGGCTGCATTACGCAGCGCGACGGCATCGCTGAACGCCATTATCAGCGAACTGCCGCTGCATCTCGTTTACTGCCAGCAATGGGGCATCAGCGAAGAGGCGATGGCGAGCGAAACGGAGGCAATGGAAACGCTTAATTACACCCGTTACGTGCTGGACGTGGGTCACACCGGAGATGCGCTGGAGCTGATGATGGCGCTTATGCCATGCGTCGCCGGTTATGCGGAAATCGGCCTGAGGCTGCTGGAGGATCCCGCGACCCGCTTCGAGGGCAATCCTTACGCGGCATGGATTGATAATTACGGTGATGAGTCCTACCTGGCGGGCGTCGGTTCTTCACTGATGCTGTTTGAAACTCTGGCTCAGCAGCGCGCCGGTGAACAGCGTATTAACTCACTGTCGGAGATATTTACCACCGCAACCCGACTGGAAGCGGCATTCTGGCAGATGGGGCTTAATTATGCTGACTGTCTGCAGGTCAGCTCATGACGCTGATGAACACTGCCGTGCCGCCGGGTATTTCCGTTCGCCAGCTCTGCCTGACGCTGGATCAGCAGCAGCTGTTCAGCGAGCTTAATCTGGAAATCGCGGGCGGTGCATTTACCGCTTTACTGGGTGCCAGCGGCGTGGGTAAAAGCAGCCTGATGCGGGTGATTGCCGGTCTGACGCCGCCCACTTCGGGACAGATTAACGGCAGCGATGGTCTGCCGCTGGCCGGGCGCATCGCCTGGATGGGTCAGCAGGATTTGCTCTATCCGTGGCTGACGGTGGAACAGAACGTCTGCCTCGCCAGTCGTCTGAAAGGTGAGAAAGCCGATCGCGACCTGGCGCAGCATCTTCTGGCGCGGGTGGGCCTGAGCCACTGTGCCCGTGCGCGACCTGCAACACTTTCGGGCGGCATGCGTCAGCGGGTAGCGCTGGCGCGTACCCTCTACACCCGTCAGCCGATTGTGCTGATGGATGAGCCCTTCTCCGCGCTGGATGCACTGACCCGCACGCAGATCCAGACCCTGGCGGCAGACGTGCTGGCCGGGCATACCGTGCTGCTGATCACTCATGATGCCGCGGAAGCCTGTCGCCTCGGTCATCACCTGCTGGTAATGGGTTCAGCAGGCATTGAAACCTGCCCGCCACTGCAGGGCCAGCCACCGCGGGCAGCAGATGACATCAGCGTGATTCAGAGTCAGGCCGCCTTGCTGAAACAGCTAAGCAGGCTGGCCGGATGAGATTACGTTTCGCCGCGCTTCGCCGTGGAGTCATGCTCTCAGCCGGATTAATTGCGCTGTGGTGGCTCGCCACGCTCACTTCCGTTCCGGCCTTTCTGCTGCCCTCGCCCGCTGCGGTTGCTACTGCACTGTGGGACAACGCTGGCTATCTCGGCCATCACAGCCTGATAACCCTGACTGAAATCCTCAGCGGTATGGCGCTCGGCGTGCTGCTGGGTGCGGTGCTGGCACTCGGGATGACCTTTTCGCCGTGGTTACAGCGCTGGATGATGCCGCTGGTGATCACCAGCCAGGCGATTCCGGTATTTGCCCTGGCACCGCTATTGGTGCTCTGGTTTGGTTTTGGCATGAGCGCCAAAGTCGCGATGGCGGTACTGGTGATCTTCTTCCCTGTTACCTCCGCCTTTTTTGATGGCCTGCGTCGCATCACCCCTGGCTATCTCGATCTGGCTCGCACGATGGGCGCTTCACGCGCATCGCAACTGCGCCATGTCCGGCTGTTAGCCGCACTGCCCGCCCTGGGTTCGGGCTTGCGGATGGCAGCCGCCGTCGCGCCCATTGGCGCCATCATAGGTGAATGGGTCGGATCGGCTGAAGGGCTGGGCTACGTGATGCTGAATGCCAACGCCCGCATGCAGAGCGATCTCTGTTTCGCCGCCCTGTTTATTCTGGTGCTGATGACACTGACCCTCTGGCTGATCATCGATCTTCTGCTTCGCTGCCTGATTACCTGGGCTCCCGAGCCACACTGACGACCCTACTAATGAGAAAACCTATGACTAAAACGCCCCTGATTGTCCTGCTGTTCAGCGCCACCTTAGCCTCGCAGGCTCAGGCAATGGAAAAACTGACGCTGGTGCTCGACTGGTATATCAATCCCGACCATGCACCCATTATGGTGGCGCAGCAAACCGGAGCGTTTGCGGCAGAGGGTCTGGAGGTTAACATTGTGCCACCTTCCGACCCCGCGCTGCCGCCGCGTCTGGTAGCCGCTAAGCAGGCGGACTTAGCGATAACGTATCAGCCGCAGCTGCATTTTTTCGCCGACCAGGGCCTGCCGCTGATGCGGGTGGGCACGCTGATTAATACGCCGCTGAATACGCTGATGACGCTGGACAAAACGGTGAGAAAACCAGCGGACTTAAAAGGAAAACGCATCGGCTATTCCGTCAGCGGTATTGAAGAAGCAACGCTGGCGACGATGCTGAGCCATGACGGAGTCAGGGCCGATCAGGTAAAGCTGGTTAACGTCAATTTTCAGCTCACCAGCGCCCTGATGACCGGACAGGTTGATGCGGTGATTGGCGGCTACCGCAATATCGAAGCTCTGGAGATGACGCTTGCTCGCAAAGATCCGGTGGTGCTTAACGTCGAGGATTATGGCGTGCCGGCCTATGACGAGCTGATTATCGTTGCTAACCGCGATGAGGCGCATTCAGAAAAAATCAAAAAGTTTCTGCGGGCACTGAAGAAGGGAAATGCCCAGTTGCAGGCACATCCTGAAGAGAGCTGGCAGGCATTTGCACAGGCGCATCCGGAGCTGAATACAACGCTAAACCATCAGGCATGGCAGGCTACGCTGCCGCTATTCGCCGCCGATCCGGCCAGACTGGATCGCGCACGCTATCAGACTTATGAGCAGTTTTTGTTTGATAATAAGTTGATTAAGCACATCACTCCGGTTGAGCGTTACGCCATCGGCAGTGAGTGACCAGCGCGCCCGCAGCCGGTGCTGCGGGCGGGTTGACTAGCGTGACTTCTGATAAAGCCAGTGTTCAATGTCGCTGGCTGGCAGCGGTTTTGAAAAGAAGTAGCCCTGAATCTGATCGCAGCCGTAGGTTTTCAGCAGTCCCAGCGTGGCTTCTGCTTCCACACCTTCGGCCAGCACGGTGTAATTCAGCTCTTTCAGCATCCCGATGATGCATCTGACGATGATTTTGGATGCGTCGTCCTCGCCCATACGCGAGATCAGCGATCGGTCGATTTTAATCACATCCAGCGGGATATCCTGCAGATAGCTGATATTGCTGTAGCCAACGCCGAAATCATCCAGCGAGATCACAAAGCCATGCGATTTCAGCGCTTCCAGCCCTTTAATCGCCACATCGCTTTTGGTGATCAGTTCATTCTCCAGACACTCAATACCCATAATCGAATTAGGTAACTGTGCCGCCGCTAATTTCGCCACCAGCTGGTCGGCAAAATCAGGCCTGGCGAAATCGCGTTCACTGACGTTGATCGAGACCGGAATCAGGTCGTATTCGCGATTCCAGCGCGCCAGTTGCTCAACCGCATGATCAATAACCCAGTTGGTCAGATCGGAGATCAGGTTGGTTTTACCCGCTAGCGGAATGAACTCTGATGGGAAGAGCTCACCCCGCTCAGGATGATTCCAGCGAATCAGCGCCTCCAGCCCGACCGTTTTACCTGTTTTGAGACACACTTTGGGCTGCCAGGCGAGATACAGCTCTTCATCTTTCTTCAGCGCCTGAGCCAGATCGTTCATGATCATAAAGTCATCGGTGCGCCGCGAGTCGTAACTCTCATCAAACGACATCACACTGATGTTCTCATCAATCGCTTCATGTAGCGCGCTGACGGCCTGACGTACCGTTTCGTTGGCATCCATCAGTCCCGGTACAAACTCTGTTTCGCCGGTAAAGACATCCAGATCGAGCGTGATATTTTCCGCCAGATCGGCCCGCATGCCTTTGAACAGATCGATTATGTTATGCGCTGAATAACGGCCTGAGTAGGGCTGCACAATGGCAAAACGGCCAGGGGCAAATGTGTAGAGCGTCTCGTTTTCCGGCAGATTGAGCCGCTGTGCGGCATCCTGTGCCATCTGCCTCAGCAATTTCTCCATCAGTGCAATGCCGACCGCGCGGGAAAGCTCATACATGCGAATAATGTCGAGACAGTCGATAAGAATCAGGCGAAAACGGCTGTGGGGCGCGGTAACAGTCAGTTGCTGCAGATCACGAATCAGGCGTGGCCGGTTCGGCAGGTGCGTTATAACGTCGGCAAAACCCGCATTGTTCCAGGCATCCAGAAAAGAGGTTACCAGCGTCGCCAGTGAGCGCAGCGTAGCGAGTTTCTCATCCGCAAAGGGATGAGGCTGTGTATCGGTTACGCAGAGTGTTCCCAGCATCACGCCGTCGAGGTTTTGCAGCGCCACACCGGCATAAAAACGAATATGCGGGTCGCCTTCCACAAAGGGGTGCGTCACAAAGCGTTCATCCAGCAGGGTATCAACCACCACCAGATGTCCCTCACCATCAATGACGTGGCGGCAGAGAGACTCATCACGGGTCGATTGTTCAAGATCGAAGTTCCGTGCTGCTCTTATGTATTGATTATGATCGTCAATAATGGAAATGAAGCTGCCCGAAATACCCAGCACCTGACTGGCGAGATTCACAAATCTCTCCAGCACTTTATCCCGTGTTTCATCCGGCGACAAAAGTGCCTTGATCGCACTCAGACGTTTTACGTCGCTGCCATTTTGCTCGTTATGCACTGAAACCTCTCCTTTGCAGGCGCAAAAATCGAAATAAATTTAGCTTAATAATGCTCAATTAGCGCCCAATTATCAGATAAATAGCGGCTCAACCTGACAGTACTTTCACAGCGAAACAGTGTCGCACGATATCTGATCGCTGTCGAAATCATTTAACGCTCTTCTTTCATCCGCGCAACCTGCGGCGACTCCGTCCTGAAGCCAAGACCGATCAGGCGACCCAGCACAAAACGCAGAAACGGCAGGCGACGGATAATCGCCGGAACCTTACTGCTGCCAGTGGGTTTTCTTCTGGCTTTGTTGCGGCTCATTTTAATCTGCAGAAACTGCGTGGCGACAGTGGGGAACTGACGACGCTTCTGCACTTTTTCCAGATCGCGCAGTTGCAGTTCACCCCGTTTCAGTGGGGCGGTAAGGAGGTTCGCCGTCGCCACTGCATCCTGAATCGCCAGATTAACGCCAACCCCGCCTATTGGCGACATGGCATGCGCAGCATCACCAATGCAGAGCACGCCAGGTTTCGCCCACTTATCCAGTCGGTCGATACGTATCGACAGCAGCTTAAACGCCTCCCAGCTTTCGATTTCCGACATGCGCGTCGCCTCAAAAGGCGACACTGCCGCCACGTCTGCTTTAAACGCGTCGAGACCGGCGGCCTGTTTCGCCTCAAACTCCCCTTTTGGAATGGTCAGACCGCACTGCCAGTAGTCGCCACGATCGATAACGATGAAGTTCTGCTTCGGCCCTTTATGCCCCATGCCCAGCTCGGGATCCTGCGGCTGCTTACTTAAGCGGAACCAGATAACATCGCGCGCGGCGCCAAATTCCTGTCCGATCAGCCCGGCCGCGTCGCGCACGCGCGAATGGCGACCGTCCGCACCGACCACCAGTTTGCAGCGAATATGCAGCTGCTGATTGCCGCGTGAGGCCGTCACGCCGCTGACCGTGCCATTTTCTTCGTTCAGCGACTCGAAGGCAGTAGACTGCAGCAGGCTGAAGCCCGGATAGCGGGCACTCTGCTCTGCCATATAGTTCAGGAAATCCCACTGCGGCATGAAGGCAATAAAACGACACTGAACCGGCAGACGTGAGAAGTCGGCCATCGTAATGCTTTGTCCTGCAATTTCTGCCTCAAGCTTTTCGGCTCGCTGATGCGGCAGCGTCAGGAAAGATTCCAGCAGTCCGAGCTGATGCATTATTTCCAGCGTCGAAGGGTGGATGGTGTCTCCGCGAAAGTCGTGAAGAAAGTCAGCGTGCTTTTCGATGACGACTACGCGCAGGCCTGCGCGCGCAAACAGATAACCCAGCATTAAGCCGGCCGGGCCACCGCCGACGATACAGCAGTCAGCGGTAAGAATTTCAGTGGAATGTGGCTGCATGTCAGCTCCCTGTCGCGCCAGTATTGCTATGATTATTGCGTCAACCGTGGCGACATTGCTGCACCAGGTCGATGGTGCTGTGCTCAGGCTAATTACGCAATGCGATTAAACTCAACTGAAACTGCCGAAGAGCCTTTCCTGTCCTCAGCAGTCAGGAGATCATCATGAACGTGATCCGCAATACGCTGTTTATGCTGCTGTCAGTATGCCCTATGCTTGTGGCCGCCGGGCCCTATGAAACGCTGCAGTTTACACTGCGTCAGCAGCAGATAACCGACGATCTGCGCCAGAAGTGCCAGTTACCGCCAGCCTTCTCCGATGAAAAACTGCGCCAGACGTTTCTCAATGACAGGCAGAACCTGCAACAGAATCAGCTCACGCTAACCGCCGCGGCTCAGGCGCTGAAAAACCAGAACAACCCAGCCTACCGCGAACGCATGGCGCAAGTGGTTTGTCCACCGCAGACCGATTAACTCTTTTCCCGGCTGAAATTGATCCTGACGTTTGTTTTCACCTTATCACTCAGTAAACTGGCACGCTGGTCTGGTTGAACAAGAATGCCTCTCAATGAATGAAGAATCACCGCAGCCGGTTTACGTTCCCCGTTCCCTCGCGGCGCGCAGCCGGATGTTTCGCGCCCTGCTCTATCGGGATAAAACGCCGCTGGCGATGCTGTTTTGCGCCGCGCTGGTCGGTACGCTGGTCGGTCTGGCGGGCGTAGCATTTGCCCGGGCCGTTGAAGCAATACAGCAGTGGCGTGCCGATACGCTTATCCCCGCGCAGTTTCAGGGCTGGATGCTTTACGCCGCCGCTTTTGCCATTTCGGCCTTGCTGGCGATGGTCGGCTATTTTCTCGTCAGACGCTTTGCGCCCGAAGCGGGTGGTTCCGGCATTCCCGAAATTGAAGGGGCGCTTGAAGAGCTGAGACCTGTGCGCTGGTGGCGGGTGATTCCGGTGAAATTTTTTGGCGGCATGGGCACGCTGGGTGCCGGAATGGTGCTGGGCCGTGAAGGCCCGACGGTGCAGCTGGGCGGCAACATTGGCCGCATGGTGATTGATGTTCTTGGGATGCGCAGCAACGAAGCGCGTCATACGCTGCTGGCAACGGGCGCGGCTGCGGGCCTGGCCGCCGCGTTTAACGCGCCACTTGCGGGCATACTGTTCATCATTGAGGAGATGCGTCCGCAGTTTCGCTATAACCTGATTTCGATAAAAGCGGTGTTTACCGGTGTCATCATGGCGAGCATCGTATTTCGCTGTTTCAACGGCGAACAGGCGGTGATCTCCGTTGGCAAACTGGCTGATGCGCCAGTGCAGACACTGTGGATGTATCTGGTGCTGGGTATGATCATCGGCATGGTCGGCGTGCTGTTTAACCGCCTGATATTCATAACGCAGGATCTCTTTGCCCGCGTTTATGCCGGCAAAACGGCACGCGTGGTGCTGGCGGGTGCATTGCTCGGCGGCGGCTGCGGTATTCTGGCGCTGCTGTTCGCACCTGGCGCAGGCGGCGGCTCAGAACTGATTCCGCAGGCGGTTCATGGCGTGTTCCCGTTCACCCTGCTGCTGCTCATCTTCATGGTCAGGCTGGTCACTACCCTGCTCTGTTTTGGCTCAGGTGCGCCGGGCGGTATTTTTGCGCCGATGCTGGCACTGGGAACGCTGCTCGGGACAGCTTTTGGGGTAGCGATGACGGACCTGTTCCCGTTGTATCATCTGGACGCAGGGACCTTTGCGATTGCGGGGATGGGCGCACTGTTTGCGGCTTCGGTAAGGGCACCGCTCACCGGGATCGTGCTGGTGCTGGAGATGACCGATAACTATCAGCTGATATTGCCGATGATTATTACCTGTCTTGGGGCTACGCTGCTGGCGCAGTTTCTGGGGGGAAAACCACTCTACTCATCCATACTGGCCCGCACACTGGCACGCCAGGCAGAAGCGACCCGCCCATAGCGGCGGGTCGTACTATCAGTTACTTACCATCAAAATAGTCAGCAGGCATCTGCCCCGGTGCCTGATTGATCACTTCATCGTTATCCGGCCCTTCGTTTTTCATGTAAGTCACTTTCGCAAACTCAGGAATGATCACATAAGGATAAGCCGGGCCTTCGTCGCGGAAGCGGTGCATATCTTCAATGAAGTCATTCTGATAGCAGATGGTTTTTTCCGGATGCTGGCCTTCCCCGGCGATCCACTGTGGGAAGAAAATAGTGCCGTGAAGAAGAGTGCGATTCAGATCAAACAGCAGGCTGACGCAGGTGCCGGTGGGTTCATGCCAGTCTACTTTGTAAATGCCGGGCGCAAACTGCACTGCGTGCATTTTCTGGTTAGTCACCCAACGACCACCCACCAGCCCCTGATGAATACGGTAGTCGCAGGTTGTTTCATTGCGCGCGTACCACTCATATTTCCAGCCATTATCATAGGTATAAACAAAATGTGTGCCAACGAACTGAGACAGGTCGCTGGAGATATCTTCCGGAGATTCTGTTGACATTTTAACCTCTGTTATTTAGCGCATAACCTATGCGCCGATGGATTTAATAAAAGCTAAAGCGCAATTAATCGATGAATATTGACTATGGCGCAGATTATCGATTTTGCCATAAGCGACCCGGCAGACATTTGATCCTCCCAGTGCTTATCGCTGTACGCCATCACTCTGGCTGTTTTTTAATCAGCGCATAGCGGTTCAGCAGCTGAGTAAACTGCATATCAACCTGCACCAGCTGTGCTGCTCTACCTGATGCCGCACTTTCTGACTGCTCCAACTATAGAGCTGCTCTTCGAGAGGAACTGAGCGGCTGAAGTTCTGCGCTATCGAGAACACCATCGACTTCAGTTTCGAGCCGGTGAGATACCTGCCTTTGCGCTCATCAAGCATATTCAGGCGGTGTGTCAGTGCCTGCAATCCTTCCATCCCCTGATGCCAGCCGGATAATGATTCTGTGGGTCGCGCGTTTCCCATAAGGTACTGCTGCCACTGCGCTTTTAACGTCTCTGTTTCGCCAGGTTCAGCTCTGTCGGCGAGCACAAAACCATACTCCTGTCGCCAGAATGGCGGCAGCTTGCGTGCGCATCGGCGATGGCCGGTACGGGACTGACCGGCTGCGGAGCAACTTTTTGCCAGCTCCACAGGCCGTTCGCACCCAGAACCAGCATGGTCAGCATACCTGCAGCAAAAGGCCGCCATGCCTGCGAGGGGGGTGAAACCTGTGGTATCTCCGGGTTCGCTGGCACCTGATCCGCATCAGCTTCAGTCGAAGCAGGCTTTATTGACAGTTTCGTGGCTGCATCCCCGCTGACGGTCGCTGGCTCGATTCTGGCGGAATAATTAGCCAGCGGTGTTGGTTTTGCTGAGATATGCACGACGTTAACGTTGTCGATGATTTCGGGCAGACGCTCATCGTGATCACCGTCACTGCCAGTGGGAAATGTTGAAAACGGCTTACCGTGCCATGAAAAATTTCTGCTCTTAAACATTGAGTGATGAGCAGAACCGGGGTCAGAAGCGAGTGCATTCCATTTACTGGCGATATGACGCGGTGTAGGAGCATGAATCTAAAGAATAATTTTCAGATAAACACGCATGGCGCGAGTTTAAAAAACAGCGGCCCATCTAATGGAAATGTTAAAATGTAAATAGTTATTTCACAGAGTGCGCTACCTAAAAACCTGGCACTGATCTGATTTATAGGAGGTTTCTTTAGGGATGGACGGCATACGTCAAAGAGCGGCTTGCGCCGAAGCGGCTGCACCTGCTCTGGCGTATAGTTAATATGTCTTGCTATGAATCGATGTGATGTTCATTTCTGAACCCAGTTCTGAAGGTCTTGCGCAGGGTAAATGCCAGCAGTCACTCCTGATGACAACGCTAAAGCCACACCTTGTGAATACTCTTAGCAGAGCATGGAACCTTAATGCGAAGCGATGGAGAGGATGTGCAAACTGAAGAGAATTAAAGCATCCATGAATGCGGCAAAGAGTGACTAATGAGAAAGAATTCGAAAATGACAATCAGTAATGACACACCCGCAAAATCTGAGAGACACGCTGAAATGATAAAAGCCCTGACTGAAATAGTCAGGGCTTTTAAGGTACTACATATTTAACATTAAACATTAACTAACTTAATTGATAGGTACTGCTTCGATACTGCTATTTATGAACAGATCCTGCGGATAATAATGATCACAATAATCAAATGTCATTATTATTAGCGGTTTCAACCACCTGATAGTCTTTCAGGAGACAAAGACAGGTCAGGCCCGTATAAATCTGTACACCCCCATCGCGATATATACTCTTTGATGCGTTGCCTTACTTTCATTACGACGTTTAAACCGCAATCGTATCCTGTCGTAAAGTAACGTTCAGAACTACGAGGCCTTACATCATCGCGACGCGATACTACTTACTTCTCGAAGATTTACTCAGACTCCATCTAACAGCGTCGTCATTAACTTATCTGCGATTAATAACAACTTCGTTTAACAGAACCATCGGCAACTTATATTTACAAATTGTCGACACCATTAACGCTAACACCAGGGATTTTTTGGTGTATCAGGGCAACTTGACGCCGCTGATGTGTCTTACTTTACGGATCTGATAAACGATGTCAACACTGTCTTTAAAGACATGTTTATATTTTCAGTAGACTTATTCTGCTGAGCGTTAATAAGAGATATCCAGCGCTGTAATTATTGGCATCAATTTAAATTTAGTCCTAATCTATTTGATCTGAATAATTCATCAGGTAACTATCTGCACTGTGCCTTGAGTTCAGCAATAAAAAAGGCGCCCTGGGGCACCTTTCGAAACATCTTAGCTACAGACGCTTTAACTCGCCAGACTTGAGAGTAAGACTTTCGCAGTCTCAGCCGATGAACCTGGGTTCTGTCCGGTAATCAGCAAACCGTCCTGCACCGTGTAGGATTGCCAGTCATCACCGCGTGAGTAAAGACCGCCATTCTGTTTCAGCACATCTTCCACCAGGAAAGGCACGACGTCAGTCAGGCCAACGCCCTCTTCTTCGCTATTAGTAAATCCGGTTACTTTCTTGCCTTTCACCAATGGTGTGCCATCAGCGTTTTTCACATCACGCAGAACACCAGGTGCATGACAAACCAGCGCCACCGGCTTGCCAGCCTGCAGGGTTTGCTCAATCAGCGAAATGGAGTGTTTGTCGTTAGCCAGATCCCATAACGGCCCATGGCCGCCAGGATAGAACACGGCATCAAACGTTTCCTGATTAACCGTATCAAGCCTTACGGTCGAGGCCAGCGCGGCCTGAGCAGCAGAGTCAGCATGAAAGCGGCGGGTCTCATCAGTCTGAGAATCGGGCTCGTCGCTTTTTGGATCGAGTGGCGGCTGTCCGCCCTTCGGTGAAGCCAGGGTAATTTCAGCGCCCGCATCCAGGAATGCATAGTAAGGTGCGGCAAGCTCTTCAAGCCAAAAACCGGTCTTCTTGCCGGTGGTGCCCAACTCATCATGCGAGGTCAAAACCATTAAAATTTTCATTTATGCTCCCTATAAGAGTCAGTTTCAGGTGTAAGGATAGTCAGAACCCGCGATTTAGCCGCCCTGTCCTGCGTTGACCCACTAATCATGGCGCGCCTATAAATATTTATGAAATTTATTTCTTCAATTTAAGGTATTCGCGCAGCATTATAGCTAAATGAAATACGACCTGAATTTACTGCCGGTTTTGCTGGTTATGATTGAAGAGCGCAACGTCACCCGCGCAGCGGAACGGCTTGGTATTACCCAGCCGGCTCTTTCAAATGCCTTAAACCGACTGCGGGAAACGCTCAACGATCCGCTGTTTATTCGCGAGCGCTACGGTATGCGCCCGACACCGAAAGCAGAACAGCTGGCCCAGGTAGTCGGTGCTGCCCTGTCATCCATTGATAAGGTGATCCTTGGTCAGCAGGACTTTGATCCGTTGCACGCCACCCGGTTGTTTACCCTCGCCCCTAACAGCTATGTTGAATTCATCATGATGCCTGCCATTGTGGCGCGTCTTCGTGACTGCGCGCCCGGTATCAGGCTTCGCCTCACGCCGTTTGGCAACGACGTAACGGAAACGGGTGTGATTTCAGGAAACACCGATATGGTGCTGGGGCGTATCGTTGAGCCTCCTGATAATCTGGTTGTGCAGCACCTGATGAATGAAGGTCTGGCGTGTGTGATACGCGCAGATCATCCGCTGGTGGGCGAAAACCTCAGCGCAGAACAGTATGAGCAGCTCAGACACGTTAATGTAATGCCGCCTGGTCGTATGCGCGCGGGTTTATATCAGGCACTTGAAAAGCGCGGCCTGCGCCGTCAGGTTGCCGTGTCGGTGACGCATTTTCTGGCCGTCCCGGAGATGATTGCGGTCACGGACTACTGCGCGACCCTGCCTCGCCTGATCTGCCAGCATCTTTCCAGAGATCAGCGGCTCAGAATTGTTCCCGCGCCGGTTGATCTTGGCACTTTTCCGGTTGAAATGGGCTGGCATGCGCGCTATCGCGACGATCCTGCACATCGCTGGTTGAGGAGTTTAGTAGCAGAAACAGCCCACGCGCTGACCGACCCTCAAATAAACAGTTAGCACGATCACCATTGCAGCACTAATAGTTAATATTGATATGATAACCTGAGTTACTATTATTCTCATCGGAGGCCAGTATCCTCCTCATTCACAACTCAGGAATATGACAGTAAAGCCGTGTTGAACCCTGCTTTGACTGGGTTTTGAATCGTGATTGTTAAGCCTGAACTTAAGTATGTACACCGCTATGTACACAAAACAACACAATAGCCTTCTGATTAAAACCAAACTGTAGGTGACGACGGTTCGTAAACATCCATGACGAGCACCATCACTTCTCTAGCAGTATTCTCCCCTTAGCCCTTCCCCTACGATCGTCCTTCCGTCATGAGATGTATCCCCGAAATAACCACCTTGCCATTTATTTTTTTCGCGAGCTGGCGAGCTTGAACTCTATCAGATGCCAAGCTAAGCCTCGGACGTCCGGTTAATTGAAATGTATCCTTAAGGCGTTTTAATGCACATCATGTTTGTCGGATTTGCCATGATCGTGCGATTCGAGATGGCCTTAGCTGCTTTATAATGCAGCTAATGTCCGCTAAGAGCGAGAAGCGGACGCCCGGTGTCCGCTAATGTGAACTCGCCAGGTTACTTAAACCGTCTCCCTGCCTCATCAGTCACCTTTTCTCCATCCTCTTTGGTGAAAGAACCTTTCTGACCTTCAGGGAGAATATCCAGCACAATTTCTGAGGGACGGCAAAGTCGTGTCCCTAACGGTGACACTACTACCGGCCTGTTAATCAGGATCGGGTGCTGAAGCATAAAATCGATCAACTGCGCATCAGAAAATTTATCTTCATCCAGACCCAATCGCTCATAAGGCTCAACATTCTTACGCAGCAATGCACGTACAGAAATCCCCATTTCTGAAATCAGCCTGGTAAGCTCTTCTCGTGTCGGTGGCGTATCGAGATAATAAATAATTGTTGGTTCGTTGCCGCTGTTACGGATCATCTCCAGCGTGTTACGTGAGGTGCCACAGGCCGGGTTGTGATAGATGGTAATATTGCTCATATCAGTATCTCATTACAAAGTGACAGAGAGCCGCCATACCAGCGCGGCCAGAGTAACGAACAGCACGGGCAGGGTCATAATTATGCCTGTCCGGAAGTAATATCCCCAGGTAATGCTCATGTTTTTCTGTGCCAGTACATGCAGCCACAGCAGGGTTGCCAGACTCCCGATTGGGGTAATTTTGGGACCTAAATCGCAGCCAATCACATTGGCGTAAATCATTGCTTCTCTGACGACGCCAGTCGCAGTACTCCCGTCAATGGACAGCGCACCAATCAGCACCGTCGGCATATTGTTCATCACCGACGACATGAAGGCAGTCAGGAAGCCGGTGCCGAACGTGGCAGCCCATAAACCGTTGTCTGCCAGCATATTGAGTACGGCAGAAAGATACTCAGTGAGTCCGGCATTACGCAGGCCATAGACGACCAGATACATACCCAGCGAGAAAATCACGATCTGCCAGGGCGCACCACGAAGCACTTTCCCGGTATTAATGGCCTGGCCCCTCTTTGCCACCACGAACAGCACCGCTGCGCCAACTGCTGCTATAGCGCTGACAGGGATCCCCAGCGGCTCAAGAACAAAGAAACCGACCAGCAGGAACAGCAGAACAATCCAGCCAGCCCTGAACGTCGCAGGATCCTTAATCGCACTGCCAGGAATCTTCAGCAGTGAGACGTCATATCTGACAGGGATATCGCGGCGGAAGAAGAGATGCAGCATGACCAGCGTGGCAGCAATGGCTGCCAGATTCACAGGAACCATCACGGAAGCGTACTGCGTAAAGCCCAGGCCAAAGAGATCCGCCGAGACAATATTTACCAGGTTAGAGACAATCAGCGGCAGGCTGGCGGTATCAGCGATGAATCCTGCAGCCATGACAAATGCCAGTGTCGTTCCCTGGCTGAACCCCAGAGCGAGCAGCATCGCAATCACAATCGGTGTCAGTATCAGTGCTGCTCCGTCGTTAGCAAACAGCGCAGCAACAGCAGCGCCAAGCAGTACTATCCACGTAAACAACAGGCGACCGCGCCCGTTACCCCAGCGGGAAACATGCAGTGCGGCCCATTCAAAGAAACCAGACTCATCGAGCAGCAGGCTGATGACGATTACCGCAATGAACGCCGCTGTTGCATTCCAGACGATATTCCAGACGACAGGGATATCTTCAAAGTGGATGACCCCCGTTCCCAGCGCCAGCACGGCTCCGATACTTGCGCTCCAGCCAATGCTGAGGCCTCTGGGCTGCCAGATGACCAGGACCAGCGTGAGTATAAAGATACTTCCTGCCAGAAACATGCTCAGACTCCTTTATATATGCTTATGTGTATATGATTAAGCTTGTCAGCAAGAAGTACATGCGGATTTTTCCAGTCGTGCACGCACATCATCGCGCAGGCAGTGCCATGCCGTCGTTATCGTCTCGCCGGCCCATGCGGGCATGTGGGGTGAGAGACGGTAGTGAATCCATTTCCCTTCCCGACGGTCCAGTACCAGTTCAGCCTCACGCAGGATAGCCATGTGACGGGAAATTTTAGGCTGTGATTCAGTGGTGGCCGCACATATATCGCATACGCACAGTTCGCCCGATTCCCGGAGAAGCATGACAATTGCGAGCCGGGTTTCATCCGACAGGATTTTAAAAAGCTGAACAGGCTGTAGCATTTATTACTCCGTTCCCTTTAGAATACATATATGCTAAATCATATGTGTTTATTTTGAAATCACCAGAGCCACCCGAAGGAGAAAAAATGGAGCACTTTCCTGCCCTGAACGCTGATTGCTTCGATCAGCATATTGCTGAACGTCTGCAGCTCCATGAGCCGCCACGCATTCTGATTCTGTATGGCTCGGTAAGAGAGCGTTCTTACAGTCGTTTTACTGCAGAGGAAGCAGGTCGCCTGCTGGAGGCGATGGGAGCGGAGGTCAGACTGTTTAACCCTTCAGGTTTACCCCTGCCGGACGACGCCCCGGATACGCACCCAAAAGTCACCGAGTTGCGCGGGTTGGTCAGGTGGTGTGACGGGATGGTGTGGAGTTCCCCGGAGCGGCATGGGGCAATGAGTGCCGTGATGAAGGCACAAATCGACTGGATTCCCTTAAGCGAAGGGGCCGTTCGCCCATCCCAGGGAAAAACTCTGGCGGTCATGCAGGTATGCGGCGGTTCGCAATCTTTCAATGCCGTGAACCAGATGCGAATTCTGGGACGCTGGATGCGGATGTTTACGATCCCCAACCAGTCTTCAGTGGCCAAAGCATGGCAGGAATTTGATGAGAACGGGAGAATGAAACCCTCGTCCTGGTATGATCGTATCGTCGATGTCGCCGAAGAGTTGTTTAAAATCACCCTTATACTCAAGGGACAGACCGGTTACCTTGCCGATCGCTACAGTGAACGAAAAGAGAGCCATGAGGAGCTTTCATCCCGCGTTAATCAAGACAAAATATGACGTTCCTGTTTTCATGAATTCATGCTGTGTGAACTCAACAACGTCCGCTCCTGGCATAGAGTGGTCTGACATCGGATAATGCGCGCTATGAGCGAAAAGCGGATGCGATGAAATGAACGCTTACGACCTTATTCGATCACGATTTTTCACTCATCTCTGACCAGCGTATTGCCTGCAGCACAGCCTTGCCTCTGCCGACCCAGCGTGATCCAGACCATCAGCGCGCAAATCAGCGTGACAGCAGCCAGAACTCTAAAAAGAAACGTATACGCAGTGTCATAACTGTCCTGAAGCAATAATCGTGAAATACCGGGTAACATCGCAGCGGCCTGCTCAGTACTGCCGCCCCCCAGCCATGCGGCAGCCTGGTGAATGACCTCTGGCGCATACCCGTGAACGGTGTTTTTCAGATTCAAATCATTCATTTCTGTTAAAAATGCTGACGCCATCGCCAGAGCGATCCCTTCTCCGGCAACGCGAACGGTATTAAAGAGGCCTGCGGCCATGCCCGCTTTCTCCACAGATACAGCTGAAAGTGCCAGACCTTCCATCAGTCCCCATGGAAGCGCAGCGCCGGTACCCGTCATAATCAGTGAAAGCACAAGAAAATTACTGCTGTTACGCGGTAGTGCGTATCCGAGGAAAAGCAGCCCGACTGATGCGATAATAAGTCCTGCAGCTGAAACGGTTCCTGGAGAAAACCACCTTGTCAGCAGTGCGGCAATGGAAGGGAAAACCAGCATTGGAGACGTCAGCGCCATAAGATAAAAAGCGCTCCGGGACTCACTCATCCCGTCACCGCCCATAAAATGCAGCGGAATAATAATCAGCAGCACAACATAGCAATAGCATGTTGCTATCGGCAGTAGCAGAACGCCGGCAAAGCGCGGGCGCAGCAGCAGAGAGATATCCAGAACAGGATTTTCACCCCCCAGGCAACGCACTACAAACCCGCTGAAAAGCAGCATGGCGGAAATGAAAAGGGCGAATGTGGGAAACGATAAAAAACCAAAGGCAGGTATAAGCATCACCGCTGATGTAAATAACATCAGGGCTACAGTAAACATGATTAATCCTGTGCCGTCTGGTTTCTGATGTCCGCTCTCCTCTGATGCTGGCAAAAACGCAGCACCGGTCAAAATTACAATGCCTGAAAGCAGAGCTAACATGGCATACAACCATCTCCAGCCCAAAGCATCCGTAATGAAACCCATCAACACAGGGCCGAACGCCAGGCCCACGCCAAACATAGTGCCAAGTATGCTGAAGGCCCGGGTCCTGTCCGGACCTTCATAGAGACGGGCCAGTGCGGCGCTGCCGCTGGCCAATATCAAGGCCGCCGCAAGACCCTGCAGTGACCTGAACAACCCAGCCATAAAGATATCCTGTGTCAGGCAGATCATAACGCTGCTCAGGCAAAACAGGGCTGAGCCTGCGGTAAAAATGCGCTTTCTGCCAGTAACATCCGCAGCAACACCGGCTGACAACAAAAAACTGCCGAAAGTCAGCATAAATCCATTCGTCAGCCATGACAGCGCGGCAGGCGAGCCGCCAAGAGCCTGTTGTATTGCCGGCGTGGAGATTACACCACCGGTAAAGCTTAACGGCAGCAATACAGCCGCCAGATAGACAGAAAAGGCTGCCATATTCCTGGCCATTGGACTGGGTGTTCTGGCTGAAGTTGCCATTGGGTGACCTTATGTTTCCGAAAAGCGGATGGGTTAACAAACTTCAGTAATGTTATTGCAGACATTAGAGTGAATAAATACACTGAAAATCTCTTCTTAACGGACATTAAGTTTATAATCAATGGACAGTCTGACCTCTCTTACTTCGTTTGTCCGGACAGCGGAGACGCTGAGTTTTGTACAGGCCGCAAGGCTGCTTGGGATTTCTGCCTCAGCGGTCGGGAAGAATGTCGCCAGACTTGAGCATAAACTGGGCGTACGTCTCTTAAACCGCAGTACAAGAAACGTGAGTCTGACAGCGGAGGGAGCTGCTTTATTAATCCGCTGCCAGCATATTCTTGAGCAATTACAGGAGGCGGAGTCAGAACTGACGAGCAGCTTAGCGCAGCCTGCCGGGAAGCTCAGGGTTTCACTGCCTGTCATTGGCTACAGGTTGATCCTTCCTCTTCTGCCGGACTTTTCCCGCCGTTATCCTCATGTAGAACTCGATCTCGATTTCAGCGACCGGCTGGTAAACATCATTGATGAAGGATTTGATGTAGCCATACGAAGCGGTGAACTGACGGACTCCCGACTGAAATCTAAAAAGGTTGGAGATTTTCGTTTTGTACTCTGCGCCAGCCCTGCCTATATGAATGAGTATGGCGTACCCGGATCGCCAGCGGATTTAACGATGCACAGGTGCATTTCTTTTCGTTTTCCCTCAACGGGGCTGCTCCAGCCCTGGGAACTGCGCGGTATGTGCCCGGGTACTGACTTGAGGACAGCCTCTGTTCTGACCGTAAATAATATAGAGGCTTCTGTTCGCCTGAGCCTGTCAGGTATGGGGATTTGCTATGTGCCCGGTTTTGTCGTTCGCGAATCTTTGAACACGGGGCAACTGAAAGAGGTATTGCCAGGTAGCTGTACCAGGCAGGGGGTTTTCTCGGCACTCTGGCCGGCTAGCCGGTATCTTTCACCGAGAATACGCTGCTTTGTCGATTTTATTGGTGAGTCCGGCCTGTCTCTGTAATCTGTACCAGGCAGTTAATGCTTTCTGAAATCGTATGCACTTTTATGCTTATCTTTAAATCATGAACGTCCGCTCCTGGCACAAAGCGGACATTGATAGCTTTCAAGATTGAACCGCCTGCCCCGCCGCCGGTATTTTAAGCTTGCAGCAACACTGATAATGCAATGCTGGCAGCTAAATCAGGCCGTCGCTTTGATAGCTATACTATCTTTCTGGCAACCGTTTCCTGCGTGACCAGTTCACCGCTGGCGACCAGCTGTCAGGCATCCTTCCCCATTGCCATGCATGCTGTCTGACACACCTGTTCCTCAAATTCCCTTTTTATGCTTCATCTCTTGCCTAAAGAAGCAAAATCTAAACCATTCTGCTGAACCGTAAATTCATTGGTCTCGATTAAGGAGCACGCCTTCCAGATTCCCGCTGGCTTTCCTGTGAAGAGCCTGGACGTTAGTCCAGCTACGAACAAAGCTGCCGTCGCTTCACTTAAAATCCATTCTACGACATCCCACGATGAACTGTATTACTACCCTTAACCCACTTTTGCATGCTCCGCAATTAACCCGGCAGCTCCGGAAAAATCAACTGTAACAGACTGAAAAGACATACTTAATTTTCACTTTTCTGAATTGTACCTGACTGAAAATGGCCTCCTCTAAACGGTTGTGCATGCCGAATCATGCATCCCACTTTTAAGCAGGAGTTCAGATGTTATTCAGAAAAGCGTCCATGGCTTTGCTGGCCACCACAATTTTGTGTACCAATGCGATGGCTGAGGATACGGATGTAAGGCCTACCATGTCTTTTGGTTACCAGCGTGGCCATATTAAAGATTTTGGTGAAATTCAGGGCGGAAACTTCAGGTTTCAGTATGAGACATCATCACCGTGGGGTTTCATGGGATCTGTATCGGTGATGAAGAAGAACTGGCAGGATGCTGATACTGAGTGCAGAAGGAGTAATGCACAATGCAAAGAGGATTATAATGCAAAACATCGGTTAGACAGACAGGCAGAATATTACTCTGCTCTGATCGGCCCGACCTATCGCTTCTCAGAGAAACTCAGCGTCTTTGCCTTAGGGGGGATTTCGCATACGAAAGTAGATAATCCATTAATCTTCGATGATCGCAACAACTCTCAGATGAAAAATGGTTCCACTTCATCCAACCAGTTTGCATACAGCACAGGGCTGACATTTGATGCAACCAAAAATCTGGCATTAACTGTGGGCTTTGAAGGATCTCAGGCCGCATTTGCATCAAAAAAACATAAGATGACCAGTGTCTTCGTCAATGCGGGATATCGCTTTTAAGTATTAATTCAGTGGCTCGTTCCGGACGAGCCACTTTCAACTCTTGCCTGGTACTGCTGGCCAGTCTATTTTTTTCATTACACTTGCATTCAGCCTGTATACTTCAGCTAAATGCTTTTTCCAGGCGTCGAGTTTCTGTTTCTCTTCTTCATTTAGTCCGTATACATCCTGCACTACCGCCAGCATGCGTATTTCGGTATCGGCCTTTTCCAGCAACGCATTCTTTATTGCCTGATTATCCTCAATGGTGCTGTATTCCTGTTCAGGGATATCCGTCCAGACGGGCATTCCTTCCTTCCCAGACCCACGCTGCTTCCCTTCAGGAGGGTTACCGGCAAACTTTTGCCAGATTTCATCCGAAACGGGAAGAACATCGTCCGGCCAGTTACCATTTGCCCTGTAAGCCGCTTCTTCATCAAGTAAGTAAAATGCATTTTTTTTAGCGCTATATCCGAAGGTCATTATTAGTACCCCATAGCCAGCCAATAGAAGGACGTTTCCCCCCTGCCTGCATGCAGGGTAAATTTCTGTTTGTTGACATCATCAATATACGAATTGTCTTTACTCTGACCCTGTTTACCAGATTGAGTGATCAGTGCGATGAGACAGCTGTTAGGAAAAACAACAGGAAAAACAACTTCACCTCCACCCGAGTGATGCTGGCCCCCCTGAATGATTAGCTTACTCACCGGATCTTTCCAATACATGGGTGAGCCACTCACCCTTAAAAGACTGGTTGAACGATTTTTTAGCCAGGTATGCAGACTTCCGTCCCAGGCTTCGCCAGACAAGTCACCTTCTGTCGTAATTTCCGCTTTTCCTATTTGCAGAGGCTTGTCGGTACTCAGGAAGCCTTCAACTTTTATATCCCCGTTTATCTCGCCACCACTTACAGACACATAGCGGTGATCAAAGTCGACCCAGTCAATGTGCTGCTGGTTATGACACAGGATCCAGGCATTCAGTGTCGCATTCCACTCCACTTCATTTTGCTGGCAGATGCTGAGAGTGCTCTTGATAAGTTCTTTGGCGGCATTGTCATAGATGGGGTATGCAGGCAAATCGCCAACGCGAAGTTTACATGTTCCCGTATTTGTCACTGGTGTCCGGAAGAACAGACGCATACCATCTGTAAGCTTTGTGACTGGAGGCTGACAGGACAGATGATAGTTATCGCCTTCGGTTCGGGTTTTGCAGTTGTTAAGACGTCCCTGCTGCACAGCAGTGATAATGCCTTCATCAGGAAGAAATGGCGCACCTTCTATCCTGAAAATACTGGCTTCCGTAATCGCGTTCATACCCTCCGTGACAGTAATTCCCCACGCCGCTACATATCCCGCATCAGGCTGAGGCGTAATCTGTGACCCCGTGGGCGAAGACACTCCTGCCTTTAACATCAGCCGACAGACACCTGACCGTTTTGCCGGCTGAGCTTTGCCTGAGTTACCGGGACCGCTGTAGGCCATTGCCGGGTTTGCCGCATTGTAATAAGGCAGTACCGTTTCATCAGAGTCCACATCCTCATACCCGACCTGCACCATATAATTCATGCTGTGACCTGCTGAAGCAGGCGCGGTCAGCGTGAGCGGGGTTGCTTCACAGATGAGTCCCTGTTTCAGGATAATCTGTGACATATCTGCCGGGAGTGATGAATACGGTGTGTTATCAGTATTCTGTAAACTGTAAATCTGGCCGGGGCCGATTATGATCCGCATGGACGCAGGACTGTCGGGTATGCAATTCAATCCATACAAACAGGTATCGGAACCCAGTACGGCCAAGGCAAGCTTTGCCATACCCGTCATAGCAAATTTATTAGTGTTGAGCAGGTCAGTTTCGAGCGGAATAGCGCCCGGATAAACAATTTGACGATCCATACAAATTTCCCATAAAAAAACCCGCCGAAGCGGGGTATGTATAACGGTATGAATTAATGAAAAGAATGTACAAACTCAGACTTTACTATTCCTGTTCCGATTATAAGAGGTTCTATAGTACTTACGCTTTTTGAACCTTTTGTACATATCTGAATTAAAAGTGAAACTGATTCTATTTGATCTCTGGGTATGACATGGCGATATTGCGTCAGCGATATCGGATGAGAGTCAAAGGTAATTTCACATTCACTGTAGTGCTCAGCATAATTCACTTCTTCCACAAAGCTCAGAGTATCTTTATCACGATATCCGCTCAGGAAAGGGATGATGACTATCGTATCGGTATCATGATCTTCAAGACGGGCTTCATGGACAATTCCAATATATACCTTCCGAGAATGCATGGTTATGGAAACCATAAGGTTATTGTTGCTTGTTATTGACTCAAGGAGAATGGCCTCGATAGGGCTAGAATTGGCTATCTCCCTGAAAATCCTCAACCTTTCCTCAGGATTTCTTAGTTTTTTCTCTTCATTTTTTGATTCGCCAAAGCTAATAAGAACAGTGACAGCAACTAATAAAAGAAATGGAAGCCCGACACCCACAAATTTGACATTCAGAATGTCATAGGCAAAAGTAAATGCTTTGTATTTTTCGGTAAACAATAGCGGCGCATTTAATAGCCACATAGCCGCCAGTAGCGCAAACCATGCGACCATGAGAACGATGAAAGAAACAAAAACGTAATATGACCCCTTGAGGGCCACCTGGAAATATGATTGCCAGCCCGTGGATTTTTTGAATTTATGCTTAGACGGTATGTGGCTATTTACATACAGGTAACCACACACTAACACTATAACAATCAGTGCCGCGCTCATTAACCACCCGTTTTATTTTTTCTCAGCAAGTACTCGCATATTGTGAGCAATTGCGTTTTGAACGTCCTTATTTTTTAGGTTGATGCGTAGAGCACCACTACGGTCAAAGTAGTATCGCTCACTGGATTCTCCACCAGCCGGATTTTCTCTCGTATCCCACCGATTTTTTACAAAAAGATCCATTAATCTTTCGGGTTCCGATACTGTTTTAAGAAATTTTTTAAAATTCACCATTTTGCCTCCTTCCCAGAGCTCTGTATGCAGAGATTGGGCCTCCATCGACAACCAGTTATTGCACATGATCTGTGTTGTGATGGGTATCTATACAGTGAATATAATACTAATGATCTTGATTGGGCAAGGTTGTTCTCTAACAAAACTAACATAATAGACTGCACATGAAATTAGTTAGCTTTGTCCAATCAACATCTGCAAGCCAGCACTAAACCAATCTTACCCAGACCAGAGTGCCTTCCATTTTGACAGCCGCGACAGCGGCATAAATCTGTGCATCCGTGATGCCGCCGGTAAACATGTTCCTGGATATATACTCTCCATGTGAAGCTCTGCTGTAGCCGGATGAGGGAATGTGGTAGCCCGCCACCCGGGGTATGCCCTCGCCTTTGGGACGGCTTACCACAACAAAGGCCTGGTAAGGAAGATAACGGGATCCATAACCGTCAGCAGCACCATATCCGGTTGCCGGTCCGCCATACGCGCCAGTATCTGCAGGGCGTAACGGTTCAAACACAACCGGGCAGTTTCCTGTTAATATCTCAAGCACCTGGATGACCGCCTGGCGCGTGCCGCGCTCCCGCAGCAGATTTGTTCTGATCTGATTCCGGAATTGGTCGTCCTCCACCCCTGCGGCTCTGATAAGGCTAATGCCAAAAAAGTCATACGCCGCGAGATCAAGCCAGCCATGGGTGGCCGTCGCCATGCGTGTCTGCGACCGGGCATAAAGATAAAGTGTGTAGCACCAGGCCAGCGATTTCGCACATGCCGCCAGCGCGCCGAACAGAACCGGACTTTCATCAGCAAACCAGCCAGCAGGAAGAAGGGTATGAAGCCGGTTGTAAAAGTCGTTTTGATCGCCTCTGGCCATTCAGCTCACCTTCACCGTTCCAGGACGAATAACCTGCCTGTGAGAGGCTGCCATATCGGCAGTGCCGCCATTCAGCGTCAGTGACGAAACATTGGTCACCAGCGGACTGGCGCTGTAGGCCACTTTTACCAGCTGGGTGTATGCCAGCAGTTTCCCCAGCGCCAGGCTGCCGATGCACTGAATAATCGCAGTTCTGACCAGCGTGACGATTTCGCCATGATCAGCTGTCCCATCGGTGGAGATAACCAGAATGACATCTGCTTTAATTACATCTGGCGGAAATACACCAAATGTGACGGTAAATCCCCGCACGGCATCGATGGCCATCGCTGCCCGCTGGACAAAAGCTGCATCAGGGCTGCCACTGCCATCGTCCACCACGGCATAAAAATAACCGGGCTGATAGGAGCCATCCCACACGGCATTTTCCGTCAGGGTATAACTGACCCCACTCTGAAGATTGCTGATGGCAAAGCCGATAGCCGCTTTGGTGGCTTTCGACAGTGAGGCGATCCACAGCACAAATCTCGCCCGGTAGCTGTCATCACCCTCTGCATCCTTGCCGTTAACAAACGCGGCGGTGTTGGTTACGGTGTCTACATAGAAAATTGCCCCTGAAATGACCGTCACCGTTCCCGGCTGCGCATTACCCGCAGCGCCTGCTCTGTTCGCCCTGACCGGAACCACAAGCGAGCTGACGCCCGCCGCGATGACATAACCTGACTGCTCGGCATCCCAGGCATCAATCGACGTGTCAGCGATCACAGCATAATGCTGGGCACCGTCTGTGGTGGTGACATGCGCACCCACCGGGACCAGTGCCCTGCTGGTGGCTGTAAATCGACTGAAGGTGACCTGTCCAATAGCCTGCACAGCAGAGAGCCGCGGGAAACTGAAGTCTGCCATCCAGCTATCAAGGTCCTCGCCGGAGCATGTCGCGGCGCGGGTCGTCACCAGCAGCTTCACAATCAGCTGCTGTATCCACATTGCCACACCCGCATTCGACTCTGCCAGCGACCTGAGAATGCTGCCAATGGAGAAATCCACCAGCTTCAGTGCCCTGGCCTGAATAGCCGTAACCTGCTCACTCACAAGATCGGTAAAGGATTTTATATTGAGGGGTGCCATTGTTTACCTCGTGACATCGAAGATGAGGGTTTCCGGGTTGCCGGTCATGGCATCCGTATAGGACGCTGACACACTGATCCCCCCCTCAATGCGATTCAGTTTTACAACCGGCGGCGGATGGCTGGCGACAGCCTCTTCCAGCAACATCTGGCCGCTGATGAGCGCCTTCCACTCTCCGGGCCTGAAGGCTTCACCAATTTTCTTCCCGAGTCCTGCCCCGTATTCCGGATGAAAAACGTAGTCGCCAGGATTGGTCAGGAGTCGCCGCAGAATGCGTTGTTTCGTGCGATCGCTGGCGGATGCCGTGCGTAAGTCGCCTGTGGATGAAGAGTCAAGGTCTCCGCCCGGGAAGTGATAGAGGTCGTGCATCGTTTAACTCTGGAGAGTGGCTGTAATTTTCTGCTCAGGCGGGGCGGTAAAGTTGCCCTGCCCTTTTTCGAGATGTTTATGGCCGTCATAAACAGTGCGGATACGATGAACCGTGCCATAGCGCCCATCGTTGTCGCGGATGTCTTTCCCGACGGTAAGATTTTTATCAATGCGCACGTTACCACCGGTAAAGTGGTGTGCAGGCGCGTCATAAGTGAGCTTTTCCTTAGCGGACAGCAGGACTTCCCCGCTGTTGAGAAACTTCAAAAGCGATCCGCTCTGGTGCACCAGCCAGAACTCACCGGAGGGTGGGCCCGGGCAGCGATCAGCATCGTTATAGAACTGCCCTTCTGCCATTCCTACACCAGTCAGGCCAGAATCAAATCCCACCTCCGCCACCGCGCCGAGCATCGGCCCTGCAGCCAGTCCCCAGCCGTTGCCTGCCCATGGCGTGCTGAGGGGGATCCACCCCGTTTCCTCACCGGTCGGCTGGAGCTGAACTTTTATTGCATAACTGGCCGGATCGTATGCCGTGATAATGTCCTGACGTGTGCCGCTTTTGCCGGACAGGCTCTGACGGGCCGTTGCCGCCATGGTGTTGATCAGTGCTCTCAACGGTTAACCTCCAGTGCTGGGCTGTGATTTCTGCCCGATATCATCATTTTGTAGCCTGAGTCCGCGCTCAGCGTACGACGCACCCGATCGCAGAAATAACCCTGGTCAAAGAGGCTCTGAGTGCCCTCAATGCGTACGGAAGTTTCTGGCATAAGCAGGTTGTCACCGGCCACTGAGCAGCTGAACGTCATCTCATGCTGAATGATCTGCAGGTAAAGAGACCGGGCCATTGCGCGGGCAGCATCAGGGGTCAGTCCGTTGCGGATAACCCGATAAACCTGCCTGTCGGCTGTGGCTTTACCCGGTTCTGCCCCTTTGGCCGGGCCCGGGTAGACCGCCATAAACTGTCTGTTTTTAAGTTTTGCATTCCAGCTAAGCACTTGCACCGTCACGCCTTTGGAAATAGTCAATGCTCTTGAAAAATTCAGGTCATCGGAGACATTGCAACGGGGATACGCCTGCTCACCGGGGGGCTGCCAGCGGATAACATAATCGTCATTACCGGCAGGGGCGCGTCGGGGTTCGAAATGCAGGCTGTCACCTTCCACATAAACCGAAAAGTTTTCTATCCCCGCCAGACTGGTTATCAGGTCCCATTCCGTCTGTTCGCCTGTCAGGTGAGTCGAATCAATCTGGTAGTACTCACCGACGCGCTGTGTCGTCGCCGTCACAACCGGTGTCAGGCCGTGTCGCTGCGCCAGCGTAGTGGCTATCTGTGAGCTGGTAAGATTTTTAAAGCTTTCGCCCAGGGTCTTCGCATCAATAAGTTTTGCGGTGAAATCGCGCCCTTCTGCGGAGATCTCAAAGCGTGCAGGTTCGTAATGCCACGTATCGATGTTGCCCGTGATGTGTTTTTTCTCGTTAACCCCCGCCGGTGTCGCAATCGAAATGAACAGCTCGGTCCTGATCGTGGTCTGCACCGCCCACCAGTTAAGCAGCTGCATACCTGGCTGCAGCGCTGAAATCGCCAGCGTAAGCTCAAACGTACCTGCACCGCGAAAGGCATTGCTCTCAACACTGAACGACACAAAGGGCACCTCTGTGCCATTTAAAAGACATCGCCCGCTGACGTGGCGGGCGCTGGATTTGGTAATGGGGTTGTTGACGTCCATCGTTAACTCGCTGGGCTGGTGGGTACTTTTAGCGTGTGAATGCCGCTCAGTTGCGGATCGGCCAGGTCATTGGCCTCGGCAATGCTGGTCCATAAAGAAGCGTCACCATACTGCTCTGATGCCACCTGATACAGATTGCCGCCTGACAGCGTTACTGCCCTGACACCACTGGCGGCCTGCCCTGCATTAACATTTTTGTTCAGTCTGCCCAGCACGTCCTGAAGGTGATACAGGGCCGGGATGCGGGTAGCGTGGTCTGACTGAAGGAGCAGATTACTGACGGTCTTTGAAACGGGGTTGCCGGGCACCATTCCTCCAAGTGAGGTAATCTCACCTGCCTCTGCTTCAAGCAGCGCGAGCTCATGCTGAATGATGTTGCGTGCAGCGATGATGGGCCGGACAACGGCCTGCACCTGCGCGACCGTGGCATGCGCAAAATTCGTCACCGCCTTTACCGCCTGATGCAGATTTCTGACGGCCTGCGCCACGGCATCAATGTTTATGATACTGGCAAGGCCCAGTGCCCGGCCCAGGTCACTGTCAATCAGTCCCTGTAGCGCGCCGGTCAGGGCATCCACCTTCTCTGGCGAGCCCTCATTGCGGACAACCGCCACTTCAATGGAGTAAGGGCGACGCCAGATGTACTCGTAGACCGGGTTAAATGCCGTAATCACCACGGTGAAACGGTAATCATCCAGGGTCAGCACCACCGGGTGCCCTGCATCCCGCATGCGTTCCAGCACACTGACACGTTCACCAGCCTGAGCGCCCGTGATGATGCCAGACCAGAACAGCGGTTCGTATTCCGTACCCAGCACATCGATAATGCGTCTGCCGCCAATCAGCTGATGCTGTACAGTTTTCTGCCTGCCGTGGATGGCAATCTGTTCAGGGACTTCAAATTCCAAAAACTCGAAGTCGCCCAGCATCAGCCGGGTTCCAGTCGGATCGACACCCTGCGCGAACGGCGCCAGTGAATTGAGAAATGACATACAGAATGGGCCTGGTTCAGAGGGAGACTGACGGTTACAGGGAAGCTACTGACGGGTATGTGCGATAATCTCTGTCAGAGCCAAGTGAGTCAGCAGACAGAGAATACTGACACCCGGTCATCTCATTCAGTACAAAACAATGGGCTTACTTAAGCGCCAGTCCAGCCTGGGATATTTACTTTGTCAGGACGGCCAGGTGTTTCTCGTCCTTAGCCGCTGCCAGTGCGGTTTTGACGGCTTCTTCAAGTACTTCGTAAGTCACTTCACCCGTCAGCACACTGTCTCCGATGATGGTCGTCGGCGTACCTGTAAAATGAAGCCTTCTCATCAATTCTTTATTCACTTCAATAATATTCTGCGTATTGAGTGGATACGTGCTGAGTGAAATCCCGGCAGCATGCAGGGCTGAATAGATACGCAATCCATTATCCATACCGCTGTCTGACATCAGCGCGTGATGGAATGCGTGAAATTTTTCGGGTTGCTCGATCCAGACTGAAAGAGCCCGGCGAGTAGCGGCGGTTGAGGCTTCCGGCCCCCACGAAATCAGTTTGTAGGTGATGGCTATCTGAGGATAGGCCTTTAAAAGCCTTTCCAGGCTGGTATCCAGACGTTTGCAGTGAATACAGTCGTAATTCACGAAACTGACAATTTTTAGTTCTGGCTGCTCTGCACCGACGACCGGAGAGAGCGGATCGTTAAGCAATTTCAGGCGGATCATTGCATCAGTCTGCGACAGAGGCTGAGTCTGTTCTGACGTAACGGCACTGATGACCTGATGATTCGTGACCTCTGCTGGTGCAGGCCATGCGCTAATGAGCATTAGCATGAACAGGTATTCATTGAGCATATCGGGACTCCACGGGCAATTTCACGGAAACCGAGGATAGTGGCAGTGAATGAGAAATTCAGTTGAGTCAGCATGCCGGGAATGGCTTTCAGAATTCTGAAAACCGGAACGTCTGAAAACATTTATTGGGGCCGAGTCAGACATTCACTGCCGGCAGTCATACTTATGAGAGGTTGCCAGCCTGGCCGGGATAGACCATCAGCATTGTGGGGTCAAAGGTGCTGGTTGAGGCCGGTGCTCTGGCGGCCTGCTTACTGATGCCACTCATGACAGTGGCTACCAGTACCTGGCGCCCTTCATGCGTCATCAGGAGATTCACGGGCTGCGCTCCATGGCTTACAGAGACAGGCGGTATCGGCGGGTACCTGCCGGTTTTACGATACGCCTGCCCCCGCTGCTGCTGTCTGTCAAAGTCCGCCTGAGTCGGCAACCAGGGTTTATAGGCAACCCCGTGGTCAAGCGCATTCTGCCGGGCCAGTCTGTCACGCTCTGCCATTTCCCGGCTCTGCGATACCGTGCTGCCCGGATAAAGGGCGGCAAGCGTTACGGCAGAGATTATGCCCGGCAGACCGGTAAGCGCGGCGGTGAGTCCCGTCAGACCCGTAGTAGCGCTTTTACCAATCAGCAGGTCAATGCCCCAGCCCGCCAGCTTCAGCGGTGTCAGCAATGCGCCTGCGGCATGTTTGATGAGCCAGAATCCGCCGCTGATACCTGCAAGGCCGGTAACCGCCAGTGCCGCCTGCCCCGCAAACTTCGCCATTTCGGGATGCCGGTGCGCAATGTCTGCCATCTGCTGAAGAGAGTGCGTGAGCGTCTCCAGCCCCTGCGTGAACGTGTCCAGCAGGCCGCCATCTTTCCCCATCACCCGTTGCAGGTCCTGCCATTTCTTGTGAAAGTCGATCGCTTTGCCATTATATGTGCTGCCGACCGCACCATAGGCATCATTCAGGCCGCGCGCGACACCGTAGGCATCGATACGGTGATGGATGGTCTCAAGCTGTTTGTCGATGAGACTGAACATCTTGCCGCCGGTACGCCCGAATATCAGGGCGTTCTCACGCTGCTTCTGTTCTTCGGTGTAATGGTGCCTGCGGTAGAGTGGCAGGATGACGTTTTCATAGTATTCGACAGGCGACTGGCTGAAGAGCTGCGCGTTAATAAGTGGATTGCCCCGGAAACGCTTCACGCCGCCCAGGCTGTTGAGTTCAATCTTGCTGGCATCCCAGATACCCATTTTCATCAGGTCGTGCGTGACCTGATTAGGCAGCTTCACAATCCCGTTCAGCCGGTTGTAAGCAGTCATCAGCGCATCACCCGCTGAACTGCCCTTCAGTTCACCGATAATCGGCTCCAGCTCAGCAAACAGGGCTTTATTGCTCAGGTTGAAGGCAGAGGTGCCCGCTTTGGCCATAAACTGGCGGTACTGCGTGAAATCGACATTGCCGCCTGAAGACTGGATAGCGCGAAACGCCGCGTCCATCAGTTCATTAAAGCGCTCCGGGCTTTTCAGTCCCCCTGCCGTCTCGGTGAAGCGCAGCATGTCCATCTGTTTTGCAGTTGTGGCTTCACGCTGATGCTCATCCAGCCCGCGGGAGGCGAAGGTGATACGCGCCAGCACCGGTGCCGCCAGTTTCGCCGCGCGCAGCTGCTCATCCAGCGTTTTTGCGCCGGACTCGCTGAATACCCCCTGCGCTTCCACCAGATATTTCAGCATATCAGTGGCCGAGGAGCCCCGGACCCGTGTGGTTTCTGCGAAACGCAGTGCTTCATCTGTCGCAGCCTGACCCATGCCGAACTGTCTGAACTTCTCGGTCATGGTCTGGTAGCGGGCTGCCTCATCAACAAAGCCCTTCAGCAGTCTGAAACCCAGATAGCCGGTGGGCAGATTGGTCAGACCGTCTGAATTTGAGCCTCCGCCCGGTAGCCGGCCATTACCGCCGCCGTGGCCAGAACCGCCGCCACCCCAGCCGCCCGGCGGCACGCCATTATGCCAGCCATGCCACCAGCGACTGTTTCCTGCAGGAGGAGGCAGCGCAGGTCCACCGCCATTGTTGCCGTATCCACCGCTGCTACCTGCAGCGGCGGCCCCCGCTGCCAGAACGGGCAGTGTAATGGCTGCACCGTAACCACCGGCCAGCAGCGGGACATTACGAGAGGCACGGTTGATACGCTGTGTCTGGTCAGCAATCTCGCTGATGGCACCGGCATACTCACGCGCGCCACGGGACGCGCCAGAAAACTCATTATTCAGGGAGCGATTGAGAGCCCGCAGCGCAGATGTCGCCTCACGGGCCGCACTGGTCAGTGCTTTGATGTTTCTGGTGATGGTGACGAACTTCTTATTCAGCTCAATGGCATCGCGGCTCACCTGCAGCAGGTTGCGTGTTATCTGGTCATCTAGGGCCAGCCGCACGGCTACACGGTAAGCCTGCATATCCATGGGAACCTCAATTTACGGACATAAAAAACCCGCCGTAGCGGGAAGTGTTTATAAAAAAACTTTCAAAATCTTACTTGAGTCTATCAATGAGTTGAGGCCCTTTTATGTTATTAGCTAGTCTTTGCTGGAAATAGTCATGTGCCGATGAAGAAATATCGTTACCTAAAAGGCAACGTTCAAGTTCAGACGCAGCAATTAATGCCGACCCCGAACCAAAGAAAGGATCACACACAGATTCACCCTCAACAGTGCTTTGTTCTATAAGGACTTTTATTAGCTCTACTGGTTTTTCTGTCGGATATCCACGCATTACCCGCTTAGCATCCAATATATCCGGAATGCCTAAATTATTGAGCTTACGCTTACCTTTTTCAAAAAAAAGAATAAACTCATATTTTGCTCTGTAATGATATCCCATTCCAATAGCCATTTTATTCCAAACAATTGGTTTCCAAAATTTGAACCCAACTTTTTCAGCAGCTGGCTTTAAATGAAACATCGTTTCTTGGTCGCAGAAAATGTACATGTGCCGATTGTTCTTCAATACACGGTACATTTCAGTCAGCAGCTCATCAAATCGGCTGTTTGGAAAAATGGCAAACCACTCGTTGCTAGACGATTTGCTAACTTTCAGACGAGTTGTTGTACCAATCTTGCGATGTTTTTCAAGGGATTCATAAGGTGGGTCAGTTACTAAAAGGTCGACACTCCCGGAAGGGAGTGTTTTCAACCATTCAACTGCATCTAATTTTTCTAAAAGCATTAAATTTTCACTGTGTTACACAATCTCTGTTGGGTGAGATCGACCGGGGACGATTGTCCTGTATCTACACCACGGCAGTCAACACAATAGCTTTGAGCTCCATCTGGGTTATTCGCTGTAACACGAGCTTCAGTTGTGCCAAAGTCCTCAGGGTAGCGACGGAAAATATGCTGCCCTCCTTGAGTAGTTGAACATAAAGGACAACTTTTATGCTTACCATCAAGTGTCCAAATTCCACGATTAAGTGCTTTGCCGCAACAACTACAACTAGCCATTCATAACTCCTCAGCTATATGAAAACCCATAAATAGGATTAATCTTAGAAGTTATATTTATCATTCATCAACAATAATTAGTCAAGGCTTAAAATAAAAATAAGTGAACCTCTAACGCTGAGCATTTAAGTAACTGATATTTTTGTCTTTAATAATGATTGGCTTTTGATGGTACTTAGTGAAGACATCGGAACCATCAATTAACATCACTTAATAGCTCACATTTTGAGCATTGGCGTCTTGATTAAAACGTTAAAACTAAACCCTGCTATAGGAGCCATACAATTATTTCAACAGCTATTGTGCACTGCCAGAGGTGAAAAAGATGACAGCAGCAAGATTACGCATTACATATAAATGATCACAGCTCACTGCCGATACTATGAAACATCAAGCTTATGGAGAATTTCTAATGGAACAGCCCAATCCCCTCGCAGCACTGTCCTTAATCATCTGGTTTGTAATGTTCATACCTTGCTTTCGCATGGCTCAGAAAGCTGGTTTCGGATGGAAGATGGCGCTGTTGCTCTCATGCCCGGGTATCCATTTCGTCATGCTCTACTTTTTCGCTTACAAGAAATGGCCGACTGCGCCTTATCGATAAGCACTGATCATCTGTCAGGTTATGGGAATATTCAGGGACCGATTGAGCGCCCGCAGCGCAGATTTCGCCTCACGGACCGCACGGTTCAGTGCCCTGATGTTCATTGTGATTTTAACTAACTTCTTGTTGAGATCGATCGCATTGCGGCTGACCTGCATCAGATTGCGCGTAATCTGGTCATCCAGCTCAAGCCGCACGGCTACGCGATAAACCTGAATATCCAATGGAAACTCGATTTACAGGCATAAAAAAACCCACAACTAGGTGGGCTTTTTTAAGTTTTACTCAGATGGTTCTTCAGGTTTAACTGGGGGAGATGGTTCAGCACTCTTCTGATCTTTTTGTTTATCGCCTGATCCATTGCCTGGCATTCTGTTAAGGATGAATGTTGCCAATATAGCAATAATCGTTGTAGTAGCGATTGTTCCTGCTAGCCAGTCGTGACCAAAGAGCCCCAAAATTACAGAACTAATTAGAGCACCTATAGTTAAATGGAATGCATACTTTCTGTTTTCTTTATCTTTCTCAACTTGAGCAGTTAAGACAGAAATTTCCATTACATGTTGATGCTTTTGATTGGCCTCTAACTGACCGATGAATCTATCAGTTGATCCCGGGCAAAATGCTTCATAGCCTGACAAAAGCTCGCTAGGAGGCAATGGTCCGCGATAACTCATTTGTTGGACCATTACTAACTCACGAACTTCTTCATCTTCCATTATGCGCTGAAGAAGCTCAGGTTCCTTTTTTATAACATCAGTTACAAGCTCAGCAATTTCTTCTTCATCTTGAATATTGTCAGCATCAAGTTGATTTTCATCTTGCTGAGATTGCTCTGATGAGTTTGCGTTCAGCTTCTTCTCTGTCTCGCTGGTTAGCTCCGATCCCGTGTTGCCAGTCTGACTGACTACAATATTCTTTACTGATGGATCGTTCGCACTTAGAGATTCTTTGCTCGTCCCAACCACTGAGGCATTTTGTGAAGTCATTATCGTGCTCTATAAAAATTTTATAGTATTGTTCAAGTTTTTTTGAAGAAGCATCTGCCCCATGCTCGGAAACAAGCTCATCATGTAGTTGCTTGAGAGCAGTTTTAGAACAATGATTTAAAGTTAATACAGCTTCAATCAAGCGTTCATCGTTTGTTTTACATGGGACAAAAGCGAAATAATTTGTACTTGGGAATGGGTCAAAAAAGCTATAGCTTTTTATTAACTCTTTAATTTTGCTCATTTTTCTCATCACTATACCCTCCGGATTTCGCAAGGTATTCGAATCAGATCGCGATAGTAACACGCTTCCGAACACGAGTGTCAACTTTATCCACAGTCTTACCAACAGTGTAGTCGCTGTGGAAAAACTAACACATAACCACTCAAAACTATAACGAGAAAAGGTATAAAGATGTTCTGAAATTTATGTATCCGTCATCACTAACTACAAACCGCTGCAAAAACATTAGTAAATCTAATGATAATTACTAATTATTTTGCCAGTGATGTGATAAATCCGTCCTTGAGTAATTTCCAGAACGAAGTTTCAATTATCTTTCATTCCTGTGGGAATTAATTTAAACTCGATTAAATTCAGACATATGAGTTAGGCTTAAATCCTATTGTAATTGCAAATCGAATAGTTTCAACAAGCGGCTTAACGCTACTCACATATGCAGGGCCGATGTAAGGCCGCGGCGGTATATGGCATGTACCTACTTCCTGCCAGAGCCCGATAGCGTTTTTGGTGCCGACGATGGCCGCCAGCCCCACTATGTCACTCTCGATGGAATCTCTGAGCTCGCCTGAGCGCAGCAGCGGTTCGTCTTCACTGTAACCCTGACGAACGCGTTCGGCTTTGGTCGACCCAGCGAGCGGTGCCCATGCATCAAAGGGCCCGTAAGCGGGCTGGTACACGCCGATTTCTTCTTTAGCTGTTTCTTCAATCTCTTTGACTATGACACGGAAACCGGCTTCGAGCCCGGTGGCGATGCTGGCTGAGGCAGACGACAGCTCACGCGCAAACTGCTCAAGGTCCACTACTTACCCTCCTCCCACCTTCGTGTGATCCAGTTGTAAGTGCCACCCTCTAGCTCGCCGATGACCACACCCATGGCAATGCGCTCATGGGGCATCAGCTCTGCCAGGCCCGGAAAAATCACGCTGAACGGAACCCCGGCTTTCATCAGCCAGCACTGGTTAATAAACCCGGGGTTCTGCGCTAGTTTTTTGCGGCGGTCTCCGTGGCCTCATCGTCCCTGTCGTTCGACATGGCGCGCAGGGAGGCACTGACCGCTTTCAGTCCGTTTTTGCCCAGGATGGTGAGCATGCTTTCAATCTGCTTCGGGTTCTGCGGTACTGGGTATTCTTCGCCGTCGATATCAGCCACGGCCGCCGCCGGAAAGGCGTACATGTTCATGTACATCACGTTAATGGCCATTTCCGGGCCGACCGCGACGGTCAGGCGGGATTCCTGCACCGGGTCCAGCTCACGCAGGGTAATGACACGCCCACTGGCATCCCGGACCTGATTCGACTTCACTGGCGACTCCGTCACAACGGGTGGCGACTCATGCACTCTGACCTGCACCATTGTCTATTCCTCAGTTCACTTTTTTACGGCGGTTGGCTGTCCATGATAGGGTCTGGTTCACTGTCTTCTCGCCCTGCTTGTTACCGGCATCGGTAAGGTGAAACGACACGCCCTCATAGCGGTACACGCTGACGGTGCCGTTTGCCTCGGTTATGGTTTCGGTGATGGTGCCGCGGGGCTGATCGATGCCGTTGTAGTAGTTGTCTTCCCACTTCGCCCAGAAGTCATCAAGCGTGGCATCCATACGCTCTGCAGCGATGGTGCCATTCCAGCCGACGGGGATCTGCAGCTCGTCGGTAATGCCATTGAGCGGTGTGATTTTATGGGTCGAGACCTGCGGCTTTGAATCAAAGCTCATGATTTTGGGAATGCGCAGTTTTCCCGTCGGCGTATTGATATCGACAGCAATATCACGCCCCACGGTATAGCCAAGGGTTGGCATGGTTTATCTCCGGAGTAATAAGTGAGGCGGTGTTCAGCGCGACAAGCTGTCTGAGACGGAAATGGACACACTGCCGCCCCCTTCCAGGTTCACCAGGAAGTAGCGCACCACGTTGAGGTATTTCACCTGCACATCGGCTGTCATGTAGCCCAGTGCTACGCGCGCATCCGGGTTATTGGCCGCATCGAGGCGCACCGCAAAGGCAGGTCCGCCATTCGGGTCGCCGATCATCTTCAGCGTCTCCAGATTTGACAGGAAAGACTCCAGCGTGCTTTTGGTCTCCCGGCGCAGGTCTGTGGTCTGATTGTCACCCACGACGCTGCCAAAGCTTGCCGCAATGGTCAGCGACAGGAAGTTGGTCATGCGGGTGTAGGTGTCATCGTTCTGGGTCGGATTCGATGAGGTGTTGCGCCCGGAGCGCATGCCGAAGTAACTGCCACCCGGACACAGATTGGTGATGACATCCAGGCGGGCTGAGTTGATGGCCCCGATTTCCGGCACGGAGTAAGGGCGCCCCGCCAGCTGCCGCTCGGTGGCAATGATGCCGGGGATGCGCTTGTTGAGCGTAGAGATATGCGGTGCCCGGGCGGCAATGTTTGCCGCTTCAAACGTGGCGGGCGCAATCATGCGGCTTGTGCCGTTTGCAGTATCTTTCCAGTAAGGCCAGTCACCCACTATCAGCTTGAAATGCCAGTCGTCCACGCCAGAACTGTTGAGCGCTTCAGACACCGCCTTACAGCCAGCGGAGGCCGGGCCCTGGCCGATGGCATAGGCACCCTCGGACCGCGCGAATGCTGCCATGGCCGGCCAGCACGTTTTATCGGTCACATCGGTAAGATTGATAACCTGTGAATTTGTGCCACGCAGGGCATACATGCCTTTACGCGGAGCATCAGTGCCGTCTGTACCGAGTAGCGTGGCATCCGTGATACCGGTTGCGCCGTCGGTGCCCCCGCTGAGTGTGATCTCTTTAACCGCGGCCTGTGCGGGCGCTTCAGATTCGGTTACTTTCGCGCGTACCAGCTGGCTGGGACCGCGGATATTCATCTGACCGTGATTTATGGCCTCTGCCATCGCTTTCCACAGCGCATCCCCTTCACCCTGCAGGTTATCAAAGACTTCGGCACTCAAGCCGGGCAGACTGATGGTCAGCTTTTTCGAGTTCACCGCGGTACCGCTGCCTATACCTGCAATTATCTGGTTTCCCCGCGTCCCGCTGTAGAGTGCGGTCAGCAGCAGGCCTGACTTACTGCCATTTTCACAGAGCCGGCCACTGGCGGCTTTATCCTGACCGTTTGTCACACGCACACAGTTCAGGTTCGCCGCACCGAGCTGAAGTGAAATGGCAGCCGCTGTCGCCAGGTCATACTTACGGTTTTCAGGCGTGCCCAGAAAGAATGCAATGTCGTTATCTGACGTGATACGAAAGGCGCTGTTTACCGGCCCCCAGCCTGCCACACCCACCAGCCCCAGCCCGTCAGTGGGTACACCGTTAATGTAACGTGCCCGGGGCGGAACAACCTGAACATACAGGTCAGGTGCCGTGAGTGCAGACGTGTTGAGATCGCCGGTTGAATAAATCGGCATGAGTGAGACTCCGGATGAGTGAGCTGATGCTGGAAAGAAGAGGGTTACCGCGTAGTCTGCTGGCCGTTAACGGTGACAACCGTGCTGGTCACCTCAGGTGCGGTAATGGTCTGGGTGGTGGCGTAATTCACGCTGAAAATCAGGTCGCGCCGGTAGACATGCCAGTTCTCTGACCTGTCCGAATCAAACTGCCGGGCATACAGGAGCTGCGCGGGCGCGCCGTCGTTGAGGTCAATGTGACACTGTTCAGAGAGCGCCGTATCAATGGCACTGCCGATGCGGTCTCTTAGGCCAGGCGTGGGTGCCCAGACAGTAACCTGGAAATCTTTTATCTGCCTGCGTAGCTCCCTGACGGCAGTACCCGCGGTCGAGACGGAAAGACTGATGTGTCTCACCAGCATAATGCAGAGACTGCTGCTTATAGTGAATGACCGGGGCAGTCTGACAGAGAGAATATAAAGTGCCTTTTCGGCTGTAGTGCCTGCCTGGAAGTGGAAGGTGTATGTTTTCCCGTTAAGGGTTATCTGCACGTTAGTCAGTGCCGACGCCACACCGGCAACACTTATCGCGGTGCCGTTCACTGTGAACTGTAGCGAGGGTTTGCCCTTCGCCATCAAACGGAACGGCCTGCCAAGCGCCGTGCTGATTTTACGCTCTGTCAGCAGTGGCCATACGGAGACGTGCACACCACCGTTCTCGATATCCTGCTGCAGTATGCCCGGCACCGGCCAGCCCGGATAGATTTTCACTGCGGCGTTAATGATGCCCGGAAGCCCGCTGCCACCGGGATACACTGCATCTGAAATACGGCCTGCCAGGTAACGGGCAACATCATCGGTACTTGCCATGTTACGCCGTCACCTGAAGCGCCGTCAGACGCCAGCCCATGTTGGTCAGTTCCGTGCCGCTGATGACAAACCGATGCCCGGCGTCATCCGTCACAAAATCCCCGGCATGGAGAGACAGGCCTTCGAACGTAGGCATCAGAATGCTGTGCCACGCGCTGCGCATCTCACCCGGCAACTTAAGCGGGCTGTGCTCACCGCCACGGCTCAGCAGAATGCTGGCTGGCCAGCCGGACATGATGAGCGTCTCACAGGCAGCTGTGGTGCCGCCATAATCCTGCAGTCCGCTATCGGAACCTGCCTGCGCGGTACGCCGGACGCTGACAAGCCGCTCAGCTCTGACGCACAGAATGGGCTGTAACAGTGGCATGGCTGCCACGTAAAAAGTCCCCTCGGTAGACACCAGGATATCGCCTACCTCAAACCCCGCCGCATCAAAGATGCCAATACGGGTGGCCTGTCCGAACCGGGCTGCGCGCATGTAGCCGTAATCGGTGGTGAATGAGGCCGAAAGCTGTCGCAGCGGCTGCGCGTCGAGAGGGCTGAAGGGTGATGTCGCCCGGTAATGACGGGCCGTACCGCCAAGGCGCTTCGCGGCCTTCCCGTTACCCTGGTTTACCTTCGCCGCCAGCTGATGTGCGTCCATATCAGCACCGTGTCACAGTGGATACGCCATTGCCCAGCGACGGGCCCGGCGGGATGCCGAGCAGTCCGCAGAGCTGACGCCGCCACTGATTGTAGAGACGCGTACGGTCTGAGACTTCTGACCGGTTCCGCTGCCAGACAGCCGCTTTATCCGTATCAAGGTTGTCTGCCGCATGGGTAATCCCCCATTCCAGACTGGCCAGTGTCGTCAGATAGTTCACCACGATGGCTTCCTCCTCAGCCCGCAGCGTAGTCAGCCTGTGAGCCAGCGTCTGGAACCGGCCTGATGTGACCTGTGCGTAAGCTGCATCACTGCGATCGTCAGGTGACGTGTCGCCGGTCGTGGGATAGCCCATATAGCGACGTGCGTCGGCCTGCTGCTGGGGTGTCAGCATGTATGACCTCATCTGAAAGGATTTTGTCTGAAGTGGCTGACCAGGACTAACCCAGCAACAGGGCGCTGTGTTCCGGTTTGATGTTCTGGCATCCCCATGCCGCGGCGATTTCATAGCGCACACGGCGATACTGTTTGTACATGGAAACTTCAAAGGACATGTTGGTGCGCGGATCGGTGATCATCATGCGGTCATCCGCCATGTCGCCTTCTTCTGGCAGCGCGGGGGCGCGTGTAGCCAGGATGATGGCGGAGCGGCTGAAGGCGAAGTTGGCAATAAATTCACTGACAACCTCCAGTTTGGTTCCTGCTTTAACCTTTTCCATCAGCCCCGGCTCATAAATTTCAATGGTGTTATAACTATTAGCAGCAACAACATACTTGTCCTTTCCGATGATAACGACGCACCCTTGCTTAACAAAGTCAGGCACGCTGGATTTACTGTTGTCGCCATCTGAAGGCTGGATTTTTACAGACAGACTTCCTTCCGGGCAATCCTCAGCAACAGTTAATGTTCTGTCCTTAAGTGGCTTTTCACCCGACTCACTTTTCACCTGAGCGACGCCGGCTGATTCACGCAATGTAAAACCATGTAACTCCAGAAGTGTGCCCTGAGAACACAGTGCTGTGGTTCCGGCCTCATTGGCTTTGGTCAGCTGCGCCATGGTTCGCAGTGCCGCGCCTGCAGTGGTATCGATGACACACTGCAAATCGCTGAGCGGTGCGCCATTGTCCGTCAGGATTTTGCGCACCTGTGCTGTGTCAGTCAGGGTATCTTTAAATGGTGTTTTACCCGCTTCACCGGATGCGCGTGAAGCGCGACGGAACAGCTCGCCCAAATCTTCTTCGATTTCATTAACCAGCGTGCGCATCGCCTGGGTAACCTGGTCGCGGCGGATACCGTGGTAACCCGGACCGGATTTAATGCCCTTCTGCTGTTCGCCTTCCCAGCGGAACGGCACCATACGCGATTTGGTAATGGCCAGCTGCACATTACCAATATCCTGATCACCGTCATCCGGGGGCAGTTGTCCGGGCTTCACATCTTCAGCGTCTGAAGCCGGTGTCACAGGGATACGAATCGGCTGGTTGAGCGCTGCACGTTCTGCTGTGGCGTCCAGCGTGATGGAGGGAATAAACCCGCAGAGTTCACGGGACACGATGTCCAGGGACTGATACAGGTCGGGAATGAGTTGAGTCAGGGTATTAGACATGCAGGGTTATCCTGTTAATCGGTAATCTGTACACCCGCACAGGCCCGTTCGCTCTGCTCCTGAGGGCTGAGGGATTCGAACTGTTCACGGGTAAGTGTGTTGGGGCTGCTGTTGCCATTCCCCCCAGCAGAGCCGCCGCCTGATGCGCCAGTGCCTTTGAGGATCTGATCTTTATACGGGTAGTGCTCAACGAGAATGCTCAGCGCTTCATCGAACCCCGCCGCTTCGCCGGGTCTGACCGCACTGAAGATTTTGTTTCCGTCGCGATCAAACGCCGTGACGGCGTCACCGACTACCTGAAAGTTGCTGCCGAATCGGGCTTCCACCAGGTCAGCCGGAATACTCATTTTCTCGGCAATGAATTTTGAACGGGCGAAACTGCCGCCAATTTTCTCCGCCGTAAGCTTCTGGCTCAGGTCGTCGCGCTCTTTTACGATGGGCGCATACTTCTCTTCCAGCGCCCGGACGGCTTCAGTGCGGACCTTTTCGACTTCACCGGCATCCACCAGCGTTTTGTCTTCCAGGTTCTTCACGGTGTCCAGTGCTGCCAGCGCCGCTGACGGATCATCAATCCCTTCAAAGGTCTTAAGCAGCGTTTCTGCACTTTCCGCACGCTCACGGTGCGACTTTGCTTCACCGTTAAGACGCGAGATGGTCTGCAGCGTGCCGGGGGCATCAAACGCCAGCTCTTTGCCGTCCTCCTGCACGTACACAGGTTTGCCATCGTTTACGACCACATGGCCGTTCTCATCGAGTTTCAGTTTCATCAGGGTCATCCAACCAGGTAAGAGCCATCCGGCCCGTGGCGCCGCGCTGCATCCGCAGCGGCCGGCAATAAAAAAGGCCCCTGCATCTGCCGGGCCCGGAGAGCGTTAAACCGGGGATGTGGTTACCGGCTTAGCTGGCAAAGACGGCGGCATGGCGCGGATACGCGCCTGCTCTTCCGCCCAACGGAGTTCGCTGTTAATAAGGCCACGGCGCTGTATCTCGTTGAACAGCGTCTCGTCAGACAGTGCCCGCGTTTTATACATGTCCACCAGGAAGTCAGCGGACGCTTCAGCCAGCGTGGTGGCACCAAAATCACTGAAGATAGTGACGTGCCCGCCTTCGGATTCACCAATCCATTCCGCCAGATACTGCAGCGCCAGCCGGGCCGCATCGGTGAGGTCACACACCATGCGCTGCAGGGCGCTGGTGCTCGCTTCATTATCGGTCAGCGTCTGCACCACGGTACGGTGGCCGGGTTTTACCACCAGCAGTTCTGCCCCCACCTGGCGCATCTTTTCCTCAAGGTCGAGGATGTCTGTGCGACCGGCCTCGATGGCCCTGCCGCTGTGCTCCACATAACGCAGGTCTGCTTCATCCTCTTCTGACAGGATGGCCGATGCCGCACCCACCGAAATGGGACCGTCGCCGAGCTTTTTGCCGAACAGCACCGGTACGCGGGCGACATGCAGGATGGTCTGCTGGTCGCTGCGGGACTGCCAGTGCTCAACGTTGAGCCAGGCCAGTTCAGCCAGCGGCGGCCGGCCGTTCATAAACCCGCGTTTGTCGCCATAGACCGGAACAAAGGTTATTTTCTTCAGGCTGGTAGTGCCTTCGTCATGCAGCTGCCACTCCAGCACCCCGCTCGTTTCATTCAGCTTTTTGCGATAAATCCGCCAGCGGCCGGGATTCAGCACCCTGACCTGCTCAATACTTTTCACGACAAATTCATTCTGCGGGTCGCGCTCACTGACCGTCTCGACGAAGCGCAGCAGCGTAAACGTCTCCTGTCCATCGACCCGTTCTGAGTCGTAATCCAGCAGGCTGGTGGCATTGACCCTGGCGAAATAAGGCCGCAATCCACGCTGGCGTTCTTCAGCCAGAGAGAGCTGTTTATCCGCCGGTGGATGCTCGACAAGGATGCCGCACAGTCCGTAGGCCATCGCTTCCTCAAAAGTGTCAGCCAGAAAGGAGTGCAGGTTAGTGCCCTGCAGGTCCACATCCCCGAACATTTCACGTATGCGTGCGGGCACCGCTTCTTCATTCCAGGTGACCGGGCGGGAAAAGGGTTTGCCACTCAGCACCTCGACCGTACGCGAAAACGCCGGAAACAGCGTCGCCACCGAAAGCCGGTTCTGGTAGAACGCCTCTTCTTCGTTAGGCCATTTAGGCAGATACGTTTTGCCCGCAGCACGCATGGCGGCAGTGCCGCCCAGCAGCGTGCTGATCATGGGCCAGCATCCGGCCATCGACTCGATTTTGGGCGATCGCTTCCGGACGTCGTTGTTCATAATGATGTTTTGTCAGGCAGAGAATGGACGGACTGTTGTGCCTTTTGGCTGGAACAGTTCTGTAATGGCCCAGACCAGCGCATCCAGGCGGTCCGGTGATTTTTTCGCGGTAGCGGGCACGTATTCCAGCAGCTGATTCTCGAGCTGATAAAGGTTGCCACAGTGCGCCACCCGCCCCTGTTCGTAAAGCGCGGAGATGGGCTCAGCCCGGGCAAACTTCCCCTTGCTGGCATGGACGCGGACGATGCGCCCGCGAAAGCCCGCATTGCGCAGGGTATCTTCGGCCATGTCACCGCCCTGGTTGGTTTCAATGACGATGGCCTCAGCGTGGTGCTCTTCATAAGCCCGGATGGCGCGCTTCGCCCAGCCGTTCGGCGTGTACTTACCGGAGTAATCCGCGTCAGCAGAGAACAGCCTGTCATTACCGCGCCCGTAACTGCTTGCCACGACCATACCGGTTTCATCACTCTCTTCGCTGTTGGTAGCCTGCGGGTCAATGGCGACGACCGTCCGCGACGGCTGCAGAGTGATATCCAGCGCGCGTGCACCGGACACCATTACTTCGGTCCAGAGCGCGCCGTCGGCATTAAACCGGCGGGGCCGCTGCATATACTGTGCTTCGGCTGTGCGCCGGTGTGAAAACAGAGAGACGCGGTGTGATTCGTTGTGCTTGTACGGCCAGAGCCAGCCTTCAGGCAGACCATGATCGATGGAGATCGCGTGCGTGTTTTCCGGGTACAGCGCTGAATACGGTTCGCTGTTATCAATCAGCACCGGCAGGTTCAGGTGGTGCCACTGTTCGCCACTGCCACCGCGCAGCAGATAGCCACTCAGATCGTGGTAGTGAATGCGCTGCATGATGACCACGATGGGCGTGGTCTCAATGGCCAGACGGGAACGGATGGTTTCGTTGAAGCGGGTATTGACCCCGACGCGTATGGTTTCGCTGTAGGCGTCGTCTGGCTTTACCGGATCATCAAGAATAAGACAGCCCTGCCAGCCTGGCTCCATATGCCCGGCACGAAAGCCGGTAACCTGCCCCGCAGCGGACGAGGCATACACCCCGCCGCCGTATTCGGTCCACCACATGACTTTACTGTCGGCATCATCGCGAAGCGCCATCGGCCACATGGCCTGAAACGCGGCAGATTTCACGATGCCGCGTGTGGTTGACGAGTTCAGTAATGCCAGATTGTGGGAATAGGACAGGTGCATGAAGCGTGCACGGCGGTTCAGCGCCAGCCCGCGGCCCATCATGTTGATGGTGGCCAGTTCCGTCTTGGTGTAGCCCGGGGGCACGTTGATGATGAGTCGCCGGATGTCGCCATCAATCACCCGGTCCAGCGTTCGCTGTATTACCTGATGATGTGGCGCGACAATCATCCGGCTGCCGGTGCGCTGCTTAAAGAAGTACCGGGTGAAATAGAGCCCGTCCTCTTCACACTCTATACGGCGTGCGGCAGTCCTGAATTCAGCAGTCGTCATCCTCCAGCATTTCCCGGCGCGCCTGCCGGTATTCCTCGCGTGTAAGCAGCGCAACCTCAAGCGGGCCGCCGTCTTTGCCTGTCAGTGATGTCGTACCCTGCTCGCGGAATGCCTGCACGGAAATGTGTTTGCCGAGCAGCTCCAGATTCCTGACTTTGTCCGGCCACTTAATCTTTTTCAGGATACCGACCATCTCGCGCTCTTCGCCGCGGCCGTCGAACAACTCAGCCAGATCGAATCCGCTCAGGTAGCGTCGCCATGAGGCTGGCCATTGCGATACGGGCTTGATGCTCATGTTATCGGTCATGATGTCGAGCACGTCCATCTGGTCAATTTCAGCCAGGCGATGCAGCACATAATCTGCCTTTATCTCTACCCTCTCGTTACGGGCTGATTTAAGGTTAATGATGCGTTGCGCAATATCAGGTTTTGAGAGGTTTTCAGATCCGGTACGGCTTGCAGTCTTTTCGCTGTACCCCGCCCTAATGGCCGCTTGCGTAGCGTTCAAATCGATGAGGTACTCGCGACAAAACATCTCTTGTTTGTCGTTAAGCGCCATTAAATATCCAGATTTTCAAATGAGTGTACAAAAGCCCACGCAAAAGTGCGCGACCAATCATGATATTTCACCAATAATCACATAACCCGGAATAAATTCACTACCACCACAAGGAGTGCTTACTGGATATTTCATTGTAACCAAATGGCTACCTCGCAAATAAATCTCAGCGCCAGAAGCAAAAACAACCTCCTTTTCATGACCCTGCGTGGTTTTTTTGTTCTTGAATATGTAAGCTTTAGTTTTCGGGTTTGTAACTTTCAGCAAGGTTAGTTCCATCCGCCCCGCATTTCGAGCACTGAAATTTTTTTCCGCTAACCTCACTCCTATTTGTGGGCAAAATGAGGTAGATAATGGTCTTGTTGTGATAAAACTTGCGCCCATTTGGCTTAGCAAGCCACCATGATAAACAAATTGACCATAAGGAAGGTAGATGCCGACTTTATTTATGATTGAATCAACATCTGGATAGTCGTGCCCACTTTGGTGCCTCAACTGATATTCTGACAATCCTCTCGGAATTGCAGAGGGCATTAACCTTCTCAACGCATTAAAATCATCATTTCTCTCCAATTGATCATCTATATGCAACTCTATATTTGTTGCACCGCGCCTCACTTGATGGATAGCAGCGTCGTAATGGTTATCTATGGAAATCAATCGCCGGATTTTTACGTCTATCAGCCCAAAAAAATCATGCTTTCGGTAAAAATTTATCGACTCCTCTTGAGTTGGAATCCTTGTTTCCCATTCTTCATAAGGTGTTGAAAAAGGATTCACAGCCCTTAACCCATCAATAAAGGAATTCATAAAATTCTTATGCCATGATGAGCTATTACCCCTACAAACCCATGTTGCCCAAAGAAATTAAACCCTGAATTTTTGTCAAAAACGACTCCCAAAAGCCCACTAGTTTGAAGCGCAACCTTTGCAAAAGGAATATCATTTTTTAAGCGATTTTCAGACATCGAAATAAAATCGAACGTTACAGGTTGAGTGATACCGAAATGGACAAGCCAATGCTTCAACAACGCTTCAAGCAGCCTGTGTGTTTGAGCCCAGCTTTTACTTCCGTACTTGCATGAAAGCTCATAAAAAGTGTCTTCAAACACGAATACATAGTCATAATCCCGACCTGAACCCAATTGAGCCTGGCTTCCTACTAAGTAAACCTCCCTCAACGGGCTTCCGAGATTTTGTTTAGCTGCTTTCACAACCAAAGAATTAATTTGACTTAACGACATAAACCCTCCTAGTAAAAGATCTCCAGAATACACATTCAAATCAATCCTGCCAACATTGCTTCAAGTGACAAATTTGCTAATCAACGAAGAGTTGGTCACAATTATAAATCACATCGCATATCACAGGGCGCCCTCGCTATGCACATACTGAATAAAAGGTCAGATATTTAAGCGATTCTGCCAAGCGCATACAGTTATCGTCTTGCTTATCAAATCGTTCAGCCACACCAGTGGCATTGATCCAACCTTCAGTGTCAATGCTAGAAGCTTCACCGTTGTAATGCAGAGGAATCACGTACATTGCGATTTACCTTTTAGTGAATAAGCCTCGTTGCCCAGATAACCGCCTACAGAGAAGCCGCCGCTTTTAACGGTTATCTCCGAAGCTGATTCCTGAAAGGCTCTGTGTTGTTTAATGCGCCGGGCATGGCGCGTGTGGTTTTAACTGCGGACATAAAAAAGCCCCGGCAGGAGATCCTGTCAGGGCTGATTTTCGGGCATAAAAAATAGCCGGACCCGAATGAGCATAGCTCTTCATCTTTGGTGAATTTAGCACCCATTTTCGGACAGTACAATATTCAGCGTAAACATTGCTCTCTGATGTAATGCTGCAATCCAGCTATTTGCTTTCCGGCAACTTCGATTCGCTCTCGGAGGGTGAAATGATCCTGTTGAGCGGCGCAAGTATGACCGGTGGTCAATTTTTCATAAGCTGCCGCCGCTGCAATTAGGCGAAATAAACAATGCAACTGATAGTGCTTACTTGCTACTCATAGAAAATCACTTTTTGCTGAACTCAACACTATCTGTCGTGCAATCAAGCATGCCAAAGTATTCCCCGAGTGCTGACTGGCCGTTACACTGAGCAAAAGGCACTAACCAGATATCGTTCCCGAATGTCATCTGCTCGTAATCGATAAGAATCCCATTCTTTTGAGCTGCGGCCTGAGCGTCAGAGAAACTTTTCCATTCAGCCTGATCTCCTGTCTTAGCCCGAATCACCTTAGTCATGATGGTCTGATAATCATAATGTCGGCAGGCTCTAGCCTGGGCAGCATCAACTTTTGAAGGTCTGATTGATACTATCAACAGAGTCATTACAGCAAATGCGAGCACTGCCAGAACTGTAATGGCGATGACTAAAATTTTGACGAACCTTCTCATATTATCCTCATCCTGAGCTATTTAGATGAGAATCATACCTGATGCTCCATGTAATGATCACGCTGCCTTGCACGACAGGTGCACTGCATTGCTCACAGATACTTAATCGCCAGTGCTTTCACATCGTCCTTTGCGGCTTCGCCCAGCAGAGCAACCCCACTTTCAACAAACGCCAGCGCAGCTTCAAAATCATGAACGCCCACTTTGACTTCAGCTGATGGGGGAGTCTGCGCTGCTTCGGCAGAGAATTCGGACTGTTCAACGAGTTCGTCATTATTTGATTCTGACATTTCATTACTCCCTTCTTCAGGGTGGATAAACTGACCTTTCAGCCACTGGATGAAATTCATTTCTGCCGTTCCCGTTCGATTTTCCGGATGGCGGCCTTGTCCCGGTTACATTGCTGCAGAGCGTTAAGCAGACGCTCATTCAGCTCAAGGCTGTCTCCCCAGGTCAACGGGTCAGGAATCAAAGGCACAGCGCAGTCAGCCAGCAGACTCACCGGAATGTGTACTGGCGGCACCGGTACGTACTTTGCCCCGGTGTGCACGCAGCTGGTCAGCAGCAGGACGAGGCACAGGTTTACTAGCACAGCTGTTACCTTTGACCAGCTTGTGAATAACCACCACCCTGCGCTCGCTCTCTGTATTACTGACCTGATTCGCATTGTGGGTTGCCTGTGCAATGTCGCTGAAAAGTACTGTTGCCCTGAGGACGTTATTCGCAATCATCTCAGCTGAAGCTTTTTCCTGCGCAAGCTGCCTGTTCTGCTGAGTGATCACGACTTTCGATAAGGACTGAAGCTTCAGGGCGACGCTTAGCGCGATGACCAGCAGTAGCAGGCCTGTGATGGTAACGGCACCCCACTTAACGCGGCTTAAGGTCATCGCTGCTCTCCGCCAGGCAAAGTGCACGTTCAGTTTCGCGGCGTTTCATCAGCCCTCTCCACTTTCTGCCGCCCGCTAAGACCCAGCGGCGCAGTTCATTGCACGCGCCTGCTTTGTCGCCTGAGTTGAGTTTTCTCAGAAGGGAAGAGCGGGAAAAAGCGTCAGTACCGGTGTTATAGGCAAAGCTGTAGAGTGCAGCGCGCTGGTAATCGCTGAGGGGGACAGTGACCAGACTGTCTACGTCTGCCTGAACAGGCTTGAGGTCAGCGCGCAGCAGAGCATCGCATTCCTGGTCGGTATAATTTTTTTTTCTGACAATATCCGGGCCCGTATGGCCATCACAGACGGTGAGCACACCGGCGACATCCCGATAGGGAACATAACGACGCCCTTCCAGACCATCCGGACCGCCGAGCAGCGTAATTGCCAGAGTCAGGGCACCCGCACCGGCTGCAGCCAGAAGTCTGTTACGCAGCGCGGCCGATATCACCATTTTCAGCGAGGCTCTTCAGGGCAGGTGCAACGCAGCGCCCTGATTTCTGCCAGTGTTGCCTTGCGCCTGTAATATCCGTTGATGACACAGGTAACGGTCGCAAGACTGATACCGGCCAGAACGCCGACGGCGCTCCACTCTTCCGGGCTGAAATAGGTCAGGATGCCATGGACAACTTCGCCTGCGGATACGCTGTAAGCGACACCGGTTGTGAGTTTGCTCATCAGGATTAGCCGCGCAGAGTATGAAGTGAAAGGAAGCCTAAGCGGGAGGATGAGCAGGATCAGGGAAGGCACATCCGGCCATAAAAAAAGCCCTGACAAAGATGCCAGGGCTGAATAAAAATCTCTCGAGGGTCATCTTCCCATCGTTGGAGCCAATCTAACACAAAAAATGGAAAAGTAAATAGCGTACGATAACATCGTCACATGAATTATCGCTCGCTATTTAGTAATGCGCGCTAACGCCTTCTCTGCCCAGGCCTCTTCACGGTGCAGCTCGGCGACCAGAAACTCCAGCAGCTGCTTCACGCTTTTGTTCCACGTATCAAGAGTAAGAGCCTGTGTGACCTGACACACCGCCCTGAACACAACAGCGGAAGGGATACGTTCAAAGCCGCGCCCGGAACACCGCTTACAGGGCTGATAAACCGGTACGCCCTGAAAGCGTGTCATCATACGATTTAAGGATTCTCCCCGCCCTTTACAGTCCTTACAGGCTGCCCGTACGACACCCTTTCCATTACATTTGCTGCAGCACTTTCCGTTGCGAAGACCTTTGCCATGACAGGCATGGCAGGATGATTCGGTATCCGGGCTGCGCGCATAATCAAGAAAGGCATACCCCGCGATGACCGTAACGACCGCCAGTCGCTCATCTTCAGGCAATTTAGTGAGGGCCGGATAATGCACTGATGACTTCATTCCGGTCACAGTGAGCAACCCTACAGCGCGGTCTCTGTCATGGTGACTGAGCTGCATTTTGCCAAAGAAGGCAGAATAACCGAGGGGTGCACGTTTCTGTGTCATACCCAGTGCAGCCATCACATCGCTGCCGGTCATGTCATCAGGTGAACAGGAGGACTGGCGGGTGAAAGGCGAAACGGAGCGCGGGCTGTGATACTTAACAACACTTTCAAGTTTCATGGTAAAGACTCTGTGCCGGTAAGAATGTCACCGGCACTATGAGTCGTGTAAGATTCATTTTTCTGAATGCCTGCAGGCACGTTCTGACGAATGAAAAATGAATTTCTGCACAAATTTTTCTCTGGGCAGCTGATGCCTGCCCTTCTCCGTCACCCGGCACCACAGTTCAATGAGCGCTTCGCCAGAATGGTGACGGGGGCTGGCGCCTTTTTTCCATCCAATAAGTGTGGAGGCAACCACATCCAGTTCATCTGCGATGTCCTGAAGGGAGTAACCGGAACGGCTCAGGTCTGTGAGAATCCGGAACCAGTCGATTTTATGAATATTGATGACGGGCACGCGACTTCCCCTGCTGTTACAGCCTGAGTAAATCTTTGAGATTTCTGACGCCCAGCTTATTAGCACAGTTTTTCCGGTGCTGGTAAAGCGTTCTGGTTTGTATACCCAGTGCTGAGCAATGATGACTGACATCTGTGCCGTTAAGAAAGCCATCAATGACGGCATGCTCACGCAGCGTTATTCTGCAGTTTTCTCTGTCTGAAGGTTTCCTGTCCAGATAGCGTTTGAGAACGAATGAGATGCAGGAAACAGGCATGGACACATCCAGAACATATTCCATATCGCATACCCTGTTCAGAAGGTTTCTTTTCCGGCTGTCCAGAAGAGCCTGACTGTCTGAAAAAACCAGCACGTTACCGTTTGTTTTACGCACCAGCGTGAGAAATAAGCTAAACCAGTCCGGAAAGAAGTCATCGTACCCCAGGCAGATAACGGCGAGATGATAGCGACCCGGATATCTGTTCGCTTCATGACTGCTGAATTTCAGGCCGTTTCCGCACGTTAATACTGTCAGATTTCTTTTACTGCATGCGGCGTGTATAAGACTGAATAGTCCATAATGTAAAACATTGTTGTCTCCGATGACGACAATACAGCCTTCTTTGCTTTTCATATCCTGCCTTCCGTATTAAGCAGTTCATCCCAAAAGGATTTACATCCACCCTCCTAATGACGCGTATTATTACTACTCATATCCTGCAGGACATTCAATGCAATCGTTTGCCCGACAGAAATGCCAAACAAACCCCCCCCTTTAACCTGTTGATTAAAATAAGTTAAAGTCATACCAGGAAAAGTATTAGGAGTAACTTTCAGACTCCTGTTAGCACCCATTCCTACCCAAAATGAATTCTGACGAGCCTGAATAATAGAAGGCGGATTTATACTTTCATACAGACACTCACATATCGGTTAAATTCACATCGTGAAAATCACCTTTAAGTCATGAAAAAATAGGGAAGATAATGAGATGAGTGCTGTTTTTCCACTTACAGAAAGGAAGTATTACCTGATGCTATGGGGTATCTCTGGAACCATCCTGAGACAAATTAAAAAAGAAAGCGCATATTACTTCAGATGAGATGGCTGGCAAGACCGGGGGTGCCGACGCGGAACAATACTGAAACAGCTGACACCATTACGCGTGCAATTCAGTGACTGCGTGATAGCACTATTGACAGTATAGCCTGCTCCAATAGTCTTAAATTCATTGAACAGCAGATGAAATGAAGTCTGGCGACCGCCGGAAGCCGATCAGGATGATCCCGTTGCGTCTTTGAGGCCCATCAGAATTACCCTACAGCAGCGCAGCACAACAGGACTGAGAAGGTCAATACACATCTCCCTTTAAGTAATCAGAGAGAACATGCCCCCTGTCGGGATACCTCTGCAGACACCGCACGCAGGGCACTGTACTGTCATCAGCAAAAAGGGATATGAAAAGACGATCAATGCCAGGTCAGGTCATCGTAACTGTCGGTTGAGTTCATGGTGAATTCTCCCATGGCACTTCTCTGTAGTGCATCGCGCCTTTTGATTTCGTCGCTGACATCATTGATTGCCAGTTTCAGGGCATCAATCCTGTGTATATCACTCTCTGTTTTGAGAAAACTATTCAGCTTGTTCAGTATGCCCGGCCATGAGACACGTGTGTTGTCATTGAGTATGGCGAGAGTCGCTTCCCCGATGAGCACATCACGCAGCAATTGCATATCCTGTTCTGTCATGACTGCAGCTGGTCTCCTGTCTCACGACACCGAAAAGGTGGGCAGTAAAATCACACTCATTTGCTGAACAAAAGCTCAATCAGCGCATGCAACTGCTGTTCTTCTGCATCAGATGAAGCCTTATCAAGACGTACAATCAGCCTTAAGCAGATAGCTTTGCGATTCAGTGTCTGACCTGAACGGAGGATCTCAGCAACAACTGAACCAAGCGTTTCCTGCTGCGAGAGCAGATTTGCACGGCTGAAATAGTCAGCGATATCGCTGTTGGAACCTATGCTGCTCAGATTCAGTTGCATGACTGACTCCACTGTATGATTCGAAAATGACGTGTTTTGCGTAAATTATACAAAATATGTAAATCTGTACAGGTATATCCGCTTCGCTTACAATAATTACTGGCCAGGACAGATGCCGGAGAGTATCCATCCGGATGGTGTACTGCTACAGCCTGATTTGAGCCCTATCTGGCCCATGGCAAATCAGACACACGGGTTGTGTAGGCAGGCGACAGCATATCCCGCTTCATTGACCAGGTTTTCTGGATACCCTGCCCCGCAAAAAACAGACTGGCTTTACCGCTCTGATTAAGCCCGTCAACTACCCGCATGAGAGCCTCACTGTTCGCCTGCGGCCGGTATTCGTCAAACAAGCTGAGCTGAGCCACACCCTGGCTGAAGAAATCGCCCAGCATGACGCCTGCTTTCATGTACCGGTGTCCGTCTACCCATATCCTGTCGAGCGCATCCATGGCGACGCGAATAATATCGCGGGTATCGTTAGATGGGGTCAGCAGCTTGCCGGTTGCCTGGTTACCGTAAAACACCTCCCCGTCGGCATGCGGGCTGGTCCGGATAAAAACCGCTATCTGCCTGCAGTACTGCCTTTCTTTTCTCAGTTTCTCAGCGGCACGCTCGGCAAACGCGCACACCGCCTGACGCATATCCGTGTACTCAGTGATACGTGAACCGAACGAGCGTGAGCAGACAATCTGCTGTTTGGTGGGGGCAAATTCCTCAAGCGCCAGACATGACTCGCCGCGAAGTTCTCTGACGGTGCGCTCAAGCACGACGTTGAAATGTTTGCGGATGATCCAGGTGCTCTGTTCTGCGAGGTCTTTGGCCGTGGTGATGCCCATTGCATTGAGCTTTTTACTGATACGACGCCCTACTCCCCATATATCCTCAACAGGCACAAGCGCCATCAGCTTTCGCTGCCGGTCGATATTCGACAGGTCGACGACTCCGCCAGTCTGCTTCCACTTCTTGGCGGCGTGGTTTGCCAGCTTAGCCAGCGTTTTGGTCTGGGCGATGCCAACCCCCACGGTCAGGTGCGTGTTGCGTTTGATCGTCTCACGCACTTCGCGCCCGAAGTTTTCCAGCACCATGCAGTTGCGTACACCGGTCAGGTCCAGGAACGCTTCATCAATTGAATAGACTTCTACGCTGGGTGCCATCTGCTCGAGCGTCGTCATTACCCGGTTACTCATGTCAGCATAAAGCGCATAGTTGCTGCTGAAGACGTGAATCTTATGCCGTCTGATTTCGTCTCTGAGTTTGAAATACGGTGCGCCCATAGGGATATTCAGTGCCTTTACTTCAGCACTTCGGGCGATGACACAGCCGTCATTGTTGCTCAGAACTAACACTGGTTTGCCGCGCAGGTCAGGCCGGAATACTGTCTCGCAACTGGCATAGAACGAGTTCACATCTACCAGCGCAAACATCACATAGCGCCATTCGGGTTGAAGACCTGGAAGATGCGATCCTCACCTTCGGATGCTGAGATATCCCGGAAATCTGACTTGTGCGCTTCTATCCACCTGTTCGCTTCCCTGGCGGTAAACTGCCAGTTCAGCTGCTGGAGTTCGTGAACAAAGTCGAGTGTGCTCACGGTGTAACGTCCGCGCGCGTCCCGCTTAATGGCCAGCCGGAAAGCGTCTTTGATTTCATAATCGCGTGGCATGATCACTGCCCTTTCAGAAATACTGTATATATAAACAGTAACTGCAGTTAGAGGTTTTAAGCAAATTTCTAGGGTGCGAAATTTTGTAAAGGCAGCGTGAAATGTCTCATTGCGATTAAGTTAGATTTTTATCCCGCAAGAAATACGATGGTAAATTATTCTGCTATCCAGTGTTAATACATCAACCACAAACTCCATCACAGAAGGATAGCGGCACTTATCTCAGTCGTATGAGCGGTGTACCTGCCACATGTCATAGAATGCGGGAAAAGTCCGCTTTCGAAACAAAGCGGACAATCCATCCCATGACCTTATCGGTCAGCATAAGTCATACATGACGTGAAGATACAATGAAATAGCCAATTTGCTCAGCGCTTTGCATAAAGATAATCGCCATTGGCCTCATCTAAAAATTTGATTTTTGAGAGTAATTAAAAAATTTAAATGATGGTTACCAGCACACCGGAAGATTCCATTTCAGTAATTTTCTCAGCATCCGCTGCCAATTGCTCCCTGTCAGAGTTAACCAACACAACCCTTCCATAAGAAGTGACCAGGTCGACAGTTTTATTGATGTAATCGCCAGGTCTATATTTACAAACAGTAAATCCATAGCTCTTTAGCAGGCTGCACTTCGATTCAATATTAACCTCCTTAAGATAGCCTGCATCAGGTGAATTGAGGAAAAACTCCAGTGCGTATCTTTTCAATAAAGGGCTCACAGAGGTCTTATCAGTAAATTCTCTTGGTGAGATACGGGCCATAAGACTCAGATCGATGAGTGAATGAGTATTACAGTCTTCAACAAGGCGCGGTCCAAGTCCGCCATGCATACGCGCACCAGATTCGACCAGTACGGGACCGGTGGCAGACATAATTATCTCATTATGGGACGTACCATTACGAATGCCGAGTGAAGTAAGTACCGACTTGATATAACTGATAAGAACTGGATGTTCCTCCAGCGGTTCTGTGATCATCTGACGATAGATCGGCACACCATTAATTTCCTGTTTTACATATCTGAAAATGTTCACTACGAAGTGCTGACCAAAACTACTGACAGCATCGACAACATACTCTGTACCAATAATTTTCTGTTCGATAAGCAGCTCGGCGTTTTTACTACCCGAATAATCAAATGTATTGATCAATTTACCAAAGGCACTTTCAACTTCTGATACATCTTTGCAGAAAAAAACACCTTCTGTACCAAATGAACTGACCGGCTTAATCACATATTCATCAAACTGGTTTTTTGTGCACCATTGCAGGATATCATCAAGATTTCCGGATTTATAATGCGGTATGTATTTAATGTCATCCTTCTTCAACTGATGCTGCATAAGATATTTGTCACGCCGCGCATGGCTTAGTTCAAACACATTAGGTAATAGCTGCCAGTGCTCACATAACTGATCAAAAACCAGTACGCCGGGTTCTGAGCCACAAACAATAAAATCAGGTTGTTTTCCAAGAGCAGATTCAATCTGTTGAACTGTTTCAAGATGAGAATGATAGTTGAAAACCATTGAGTAATCTTCCTCAACAAATGTGGCAAGGATCGCCTGAGGAAGATTTGGATTAGTTATTAGAGCAACAACATCATAACCATAAAGCGATTTAATTCTGCTTGCGAAAACAGAACCGCTAGAAAAGGGATCTACAATTAAAACAAATTTATTTTCCATTTTTTCATCCTTAAATTTTGATTCAGATTATGTCAATCACTGCGTTTTCAGAAGGATATGAACAACAAGCAAGGTAAACTTTTTCAGCCTTATCTTTAGCAGAAAGGCAGAAATCTGGTTCGCTTCTTATATCTCCGCTATGAAGCCTGAACTTGCAACTCCCGCAGATACCTGACCGACACATATTTCTTATTGAAACGTTGTGGCTGATGAGATTATCCAAAACAGTTAAACCAGGATCTACAGAGATGACTCTATTCAAAGTTTTCAAAGTAATCTCTGTTTTATGAGTTTCTGATTTCATGATGTAATCAAATGATCTGCCTGAACTAAACGCCTCTACAGCAACAGAAGTTTGTGGGAATTTTGTATTTATAGCAGTAACCATTGACTGTGCAAAATCAGCACCGCCACATACTATTGCCGATTCAGGCACCGCTTTAATATAGTCAAAAGCTAAATCAATCCTTCCTGCTCTGACAATGTCACTGAATTTTGCGAGTTTGACCCGAGTTACGTGAATGCGCATCGAAAACCAGTCACATCGTGTGTGCAAATCCATTAATTCATTCAGGCAAGGCACAGACCCCAGATCGTGACAACTTAGTACCAATTGCACAACGACCCCGGGAGCACTGTACCCATAAGATTTAAAACATTCTCTTATCAAAGCCATAGGAAGTGTTATTCCAACGCCGCCTGCTATCAGAAGCACATTCTTTCTACTCCGGACTGAATTAAAGGTTATTTCGCCCCCTCGCCCCAAGATATTTACTTCTTTTCTTTCTTGTAATAGCCGACTGATGACATTTGATGCACTTCCTTCGCCTCTGTCTTCAATTATAAATTCATAAAACTTTCCATGCTCAGCAGATACCAGTGTATAGCAACGCTGGAGAGAATTATTACCCTCATCATCGAAGCTAAAAACAAAATACTCACCCGGCATGGTATCAGCAACTAATAAATCTGTATCACTCACAGGCATCAGACGGAATGATCTCATCCTTGATGTAAGCAGGGATGTTTCTTCGCAGACAAGTTTCATTTACTGGATTACCCTATAGGCCTATTCTGGAAATTACTGTCTCAGCTGAATCGAGATAAATATTTATCTCATTACATCTTTCTGTTTCAGAAATAATTTCTCTGGCATAGGGCATCCCCGACAGTCTGAAAACTGTCTCCCATGCACCCAACTCGTTATCAGCAAATAGATCCGCTGTTTTAAGCATTGTGTCCCGAAGATATTTCCGTTCACTAGTGCCCAGATCACGAACAATATCATAAGCCACATAACTAAAGACGCTTGAATGACTCCATTCATCCTCAGCATGAACTCGTGTAACTTCATGGCATATTCTCTGAATACTGTGATCTTCAGCCATCACTTTGAGATAGTCTGTTATTAGCGTCTCGCTGGCACATGCCACAGCAAAACGTGTCAGTCTTCGCTGCCACTCTGCACTACATCCGGCCAGCATTTCCCGTCGCCAGTTTATGAGATTAAAATCTGTATAGTTAAGCGGCTCAAGTTTTCGGCGGTCATAGATATAATTACATGCCATCACTGACATTCTTGTATGCAGGGCTTCATCCAGAAGAGCTTCTGACATTACATCCTGAAGATCTGCCCTGTTAGGTGAGTTCACCGGCGGACACTTTATTATGTCTTCACAAGCCGGCGTAACAATGTCGCATTCAATATAGATGGTTTTTAAATTGTATATACCCCACGCATAAGAAAGACACTTGTCCTTAACATCTTCAGGCGCTTCCTTCCAGGCATCGTGCTGTCTGAATGGCAGCAAAGACTCACTAAAATCTTTTTTAGTTTGGTCAAATTCAAGATCTGAATACTCAGGCTGAGATTTATTAACTGCAGCTCTGTTTTTCCAAAGTGCAGACAATCTTTTCAACATAAGGGCGACATTTTCAATGTCGGGCACTGCAAATTCAGCGGACATAAATTACTCCTTTAACTTTTGACTGCCAGATTAATGTTCGTTTTTTACTCTAATCAAACTCATAAAAATAGCGCCTGATAGGGCTAATACAGCGGAAATGATCAAAGCATTTTCCCAGTGCCCGCCATCAAGCAGGTCGCCGTATGCAATTGCTGACAGAGCACTGCCAAGATAAAAGGCGAGCTGCCTGATGCTGGTTGACAGGAGAGTTCTGTCTTTCGAAAAGCCTGTTATAGCCAGAGTATCCAGTAGCGGCATGAGACAGTAATTCAGTAAAAGTCTTAAAAAATATAATGTAATAAAGATTGCCACAGGAACATGTAGTGTTTGAAAGAACAAACACGCGGCCGTCATGATGCCCGCGATAATTACGGCCGGTTTCAGAGAAAAACGCTTTACAAGCATAGGAGCAAACAGTGCTCCAACAATACTGACAACTTTATCACCTCCCATAATCAATGATATTTCACTAATATTCATTGAATAAGCAAGATTAAAGACAATATTAACAAACCGGAAAATAAGTGTTATTGACGCACCCAGAAGTGAAGCAGCAATAAAGAGAATAATAAAATTGCTCCACTCCATATTCTTAGCGCTCTTAAATCGGCGCTCATCGCTTCCCGGCTCATTTATTCCCAGAATGGACTTTATTCGAAAGTAAATCATCAGCAAAGCGGAAATAAACGAGGCGGCCAGGATAGCTTGATAGTTCCGTAATGCAGCAAACTGTGAGAAGTGTGTAATAGCACTGACTGCGACAGAACCTGTCATAGCAGCACCCAGATACGATACGAAGAAACAGCTAAAGAGTGTCGTTCTGTTTCCGGCATCAATGTTTGATCCCATGAGTGAATTGCCCAGCGACAGCTGTGCAATCATACCGGAAAGAATCAATCCAAGTGTAAAAGCGCTAGCCCATACTGTTGTTAGCACAGGAAGCAGAATAAAAGGTAATGCATACAGGAATGAAAAAACAAGCAGTAGCTTCTTCTGTGATACCCGTCGACTGGCTAAGATTAATGGGATTACCGCTGCTGCCATCATCGCCATAGCTATTGCATAAATGTGTCCAGTATTTGTTTTATCGATGCCACGTTCTTCAAGATAAAAATTATAAACAGCATCGAACATACCGTTACTCAGACCCATCAGGAAAGTCGCCACTAAAAAACTTTGTGCAGCTGATCCGAATTTTCTTACTTCCCTAAACATATTCAATCTCGTCCTTCAGCTTTAATTAAATTAATACCTGTAAAGCTCTCGAAAAGAGATTCGCCCTCAGGCCATTCACCATATCCTGCTGCAGTATGAATATGACCCGCCCCGCTAAACTCTCGGGTTTCGCATCCCCATTGTTCCGCAAGGATGCGCGCGCGAGTAAGGCTGAGATGCTCATCATTATCACTGTGAATGAGCAAGCTGCTGTATCCTAAGCGGGATGTGGGCAATGAGCGTTGCTGCCTGATCGGCTCAATCGCCGTTTCGGCGTCAACATCCGCCGGGGCAACAAGAATCAGGGATTTAACACGCTGGCAAGAATGAGCAGCTGCCCATTGGGCCACTGTAACAGCCCCGCAGCTATGACCTAGTAAAACTATGTCACCCCTGGTCACGGCAATGACCTGATTTAGTCTTTTAACCCATAAAGATGATGGCGAGTTCCAGTCATCCTGAAGAACGCGTAGTACATTACTGTATTTCTTCTCAATGAATGACTGCCAGTGATCCGGACCTGAATTTGTATATCCGGGGACAATTAGATAGGTAGTAGTCATCAGTTTCTCGTATAAGTTACGTTGTCAGCGGAAATGTTAATTCCAAACCTTGAGGACAGAAGCAATAAAAGCTCTTCTTTGTCAGCTATTTCATATGAAGTAGAGGTAAGACCGCAGACCTCAGTGAATGTATTGTTTCTGATACTTATCCGGCCGTTGTCGGTTGGAAGGCTCGCAACTCTATAATTTTTAAGAAGGCTTTCAGGTGAAAAAAGAGTATAGAAATGCGCCATTTTGATATCCGGCGGATAAATTTCTACATCCTGAAATGAATAGATGTCTTCCCAAACCGCATCATTCCTGCTCTTTTCTTTAACAGAAACAATCCACCCAAGCTCATGATCGCATCTGACTCGGGATGATAAAAAATCATCTTCATGAGTGAATCCGTTCTTAAGCAATAAAAGCCCCCGGGGGCCTTTGGCTCCAAATCCGACGTCAAAAATCCATCGCTCATTATCTTTGTTCACCAGAAAAAGCTGATGCGTTGCAGGCGACAAATGAGGGATGAGGACTCTGGCCATTCGGCTTTGAAAATCAACGGCAAAGTGACTAAAAACTTGCTGTAGTAAGACAGAGAATTCGAAGCAAATCCCCCCTCTACTGTTAAGTATTATTTTATTGGCGACATCTTCTGGACGTAGGCTGACATCTGAGCCGTTGTGCATGGCAAAGTTTTCGAACGGCACAGTAAAAAAGTGAGCGTTGTGCAGCGTTGAGAGATTAAAACCATCCTTTTCAATTTTTTCATTAATTTTCAGCCTCTTAAGGTAGGCCAGCATGTCCATCACAATCTTCTCCTTAGATATTGATTATCCTGCTGTGTGAGCCTCCTCACATTCCCGGATGAGATATTAAGAGCAAAACTTTACAAAACAACATAATTATCACAGTGAATTATTAAAAAATCATAAATGTTTCTTAATGACTCCAGTAAGCGCGTGAAACCCTCTACCAGCTTCATGTAAATCTATGTAAAGCATGCTTATTTCTTTCAATTGAATTTATATTCATTTAATGAATAAAGTGTCTACTTAACATTTATGCGCGTAACCTGAGATGCCGCCTCAGGTTGTTGAATATTTGTTAACCAAACTTTATTTTAATTGTGAAAAAACATGGGTTTTGTTAAAAGTCGCACACCAAATATTTATAATGTGATGGGACTTAGAGAGGTGCAAGGTGATGAACTGTAAGTATGGATTCGGCGCGGTAAGTTAGTTAAGGCTGTTGTCGTTCAATCTTAGAAAGAAATTAGTTCGAATTATAAGATGTCAATGCCAACCCCCACCTTCCGGGCTGTTTCCTTAAGCGCAGATTTCGCGCTCAGCGGCTCACTGCTTGTTGCCGTTTAAACAGCGCCCTGCATTTACCATAAAGCCATATCTGAATCGCTTAAAGTGACAGGAAGGCGCTTACGCGTTGTACCTGGAAGCCACTTCAGCCAGTCGGTTGAAAAGTGTTTTGAGTCCGGGCTAGTCGTCAGCCTGACGGATCATGGAAAGGTCACAGCTATGATGCAGATCGTTAAAAGAATGCCTGTCATTCCAGCTCATAACATCCCGTTCAAGCGCACCCATCCTATGAGAATAAAGCTGCTGAATTACTGGAACAAACCTTGCAAAAAAACATTCCGGTTTAAGTGGAAATAGTGGCTTATAGGTAGCGTTTTGATCTGTATTTTGAGAAACGTGTTTCTTTGTGATTACTATGTCTGAGAGCCTTGTAACATGAATTCAGGCCAGCCAGGATTGCCCGCCGACCTCAACCTTTCCAGACCCTATGAGTTTAAGGAAACATCAGATTGTTGATGCTTATGTCCGCTTTGTGCCAGAAGCGGTCGTTCTTCTTCCGGTTTTATTGGCTCCTACCGGACCATATTCAGCACCGTCCCTTCCCGCTATTACCGGTTTGAATCAGCTCCCTCGAATGCGACATAAAAAAAGGGAACGCCAACTAATGACGTGATGAGGCTCGCCGGTAGCAGAAAAGTACCTTCCTGTAACGGAAAAGGTTATTATGGTGAGGTACAGTACGAATTAATGGTAGTTACAAAAAGCGAACTACTGGAGAAATATCATGTTAAAAAAAATGCGCAACTTTGACGGAGCTCCAGGCTGCTCGATGGAAGCCGCGCTGCATATACTCGGCGGAAAGTGGAAAGGGGTGATTCTGTATCACCTCTTTACCGACGGAACGCTGCGCTTCAGTGAGCTGTTCCGCGCGCTTAGGGGCGTGAATCAGCGCCTGCTGACCAAGCAACTGCGTGAGCTGGAAGAAGATGGTCTTATTACACGTACCGTTTTTCCCGTGGTGCCTCCTCGGGTAGAATATGCCCTAACGGATGAAGGCCGAACGCTTCACGATCTGATCATGGGCCTGAGTGTATGGGGCCGTGAGTGGCTTGAAAGCCGCGGTATGCGTACCGCTGACCAGGAAGATTTTGATGCCCTCAAAAAAGCGGGGGAACAAACAGAGGCCAAATCGGTGGCCAGCTGACGCCTGTTATCCGGAGGCGGGTCGCCTCCTGAAATACATTTTATGTTTTGATAAGTTGCATTGTGTCTTTCCCTTCCGCCAAATCGAATTTACCTCTGAATTTTTTAACCCCAGGCTGATTAATTCTCAGAAATATATATGCCGTTAATTACCTCTTTCTTTCTCTCCGGGAAGGCATTCGGCATACGTTATTCTTATATGACGGGTTCGCAAAAGTATACCAAGGGTTATTTATTACCGTATTTTCTATTTTTTCCTGAATATTTACTATCAGAACGACAGTTATTCTGACACATCTTATTCGCATACTGGAGTAAAAAATATGAAAGCCATTGGTTACTATTGTACCGGCTCTGATATCGTTCTGGAGCTAATTGAGGCAGAAAAACCGCAGCCCGGCCCACACGACCTTCTGATTTCTGTAAAGGCGGTTTCTGTTAACCCTGTGGACTTTAAGCTCCGCAGTGGCTTTCCACCGGAGCCTGGCTCAGCGAAAATCCCGGGATACGATGCTGCTGGTGTGGTGGAGGCTGTGGGTTCAGCCGTTACGCTCTTCAGCCCGGGTGATGAGGTGTATTACAGTGGCCTGCATACGCGCCAGGGCTCTAATGCGCAATTTCAGCTTGTTGATGAACGCATTACCGGCAATAAGCCGGTAAGCCTGACTTGGGCGGAAGCTGCGGCTCTGCCGCTGACCACGCTGACCGCCTGGGAACTGCTGTTTAACCGCCTGCGTGTACGCTACGGCGAGAAAACCCGTCGCGGTTCCCTACTCATCATTAACGGTGCGGGTGGCGTCGGCTCGGTACTGACGCAGCTGGCGCGACGGCTGACCGGTCTGACCGTCATTACAACGGCGTCCCGTCTGGAAACCATCGCTTGGTCTGAAAAAATGGGCGCCCACCATGTGATTAACCATTATCAGCCGCTGGCTGCGCAGATCCGGGCGCTGGGTATTGAACAGATCGAGTATGTGGCAGGTCTGCAGGGTACGCAGCAACAGATCCATGAAATCGCTGATATTATTGCCCCGCAGGGCTACCTTTCCCTGATTGATGACGGTGCTTTCGACAGTGCGGCCCTGAAGGCAAAAAGCGTGACGGTTGCCTGGGAAATGATTTTCACACGCGCACTGTTCAGCACGGCCGACCAGATTGCCCAGCATGACATTCTTAATGAAGTGGCTGCGCTGATTGACTCCGGTATTCTAGTAACAACCATGACGGAAAACCTGGGACCACTGACCGTCGAAAATCTTCGTCTGGCCCACAGACGACTGGAAACCTCTGCGACGATCGGCAAAATTGCGCTGGATGGATTTAACTGAAGTGCGGTAAACACAGCAGCGGAATAACTTACCGCATCATAAATGTGAAATAGCTAAAACATTCTGTTTTACCTTATTTTTTAGCAGGAAACATCAAATATAAACCAGCCCATCCATAGTTACCTTTTTTGAACAAGGTACTCATTAGTAAACTGACAGGCTTTTATTTCTGTATTTACCATATATGAATTAGCAGTATAGTTTTACTGTTTATTTTATTCAGGAGTTAAACATGTCATTGTTATTTTCCCCGATTGTGATCAAGGGGACAGAATTTAAAAACCGTATTGCCATGTCTCCCATGTGCATGCACTCTGCCGACAAAAACGGCAGCGTAACAGACTTCCATCTCGTCCACTACGGTGCCCGTGCGCTGGGCGGAGCCGGGCTGATTTTTCCGGAAACCTGCGCTGTCCTGCCAAACGGCCAGCTTGGACCGGGCGATCTGGGAATCTGGAGTGACAGCCATGTCCCTGGCCTGACCAGTCTGGTTGACGTTATTCACTCAATGGGTGCAAAAGCCGGAATTCAGATTGGTCATGCGGGGCGTAAGCAGGGCTTTCCGGATATGGTATCTGTGGCACCGTCAGCCATCCCGTACTCTGAGGAGGAAACGGTGCCTCAAGCGCTGAGCCTGGACGGCATTCAGGGAATAGTCGCGTCCTTCCGCGCGGCAGCTGTTCGTGCCCGTGAAGCTGGTTTTGATGTTATCGAGGTGCATACCGCGCATGGTTATCTGCTGAATGAGTTCCTTTCACCATTAGCTAACGTGCGTGAAGATCAGTACGGCGGCAGCCACGAGAACCGTTACCGTGTCGTGCGCGAAGTCATTGATGCCGTCCGGCAGGAGTGGAAAGGCCCGCTATTTGTCCGGATTTCCTCCACCGATTATGCTGAGGGTGGCAACACGCCGGAAGATTTTCTGACCTATGGCCGCTGGATGAAAGAACAGGCTGTTGACCTGATTGACTGTTCTTCCGGGGGCATTGCACCGGCCGTGGTAAATGTATTCCCTAACTACCAGGTATCCGCAGCTGAGCTGCTGCGCAGTTCCCTTGATATCAAAACCGGCGCGGTCGGCCTGATCCAGACCGGTCGCCAAGCGGAAGAAATCCTGCAGAATGGACGTGCAGATATGGTGCTGATTGGACGTGAAATGCTTAAGGATCCATTCTGGGCCCGCACCGCTGGCGATGACCTTCAGGTCGCCATTCCAGTACCTGCTCAGTACACCCGCTATGGTTCTGCCTGGCAGCGTTCGCAACCTAGACTGCCTGCCGCGCCAATGGATGTGACTGTGACCCGTTAATATGGACAGAATAAAGTCTTAAAGGAAATTCCTTCCCTTGCCCGGCTCTGCCGGGCAAACACTTGTTCCTTATCGGGGTATACCCATCCACAAAGTCCGCTTTTCGCTCATAGCGGACATTAACAGCTAACCAGGCAGTTGCCATCAGACCCCAGCCGCAGGCCCGAAACGCATACCCTGCCGGTTCGACCGAGCTTAGCGGCTTGAAGGTTAGCGTAGTCGGACTGACGCACTGGTTCACCGGTGAGCCTGTCCAAATGCATGATTTGCCACTCACCATCAGGCACCAAAGGGTATTATTGTTACTCGGCAGACATTTCTAACGTGATTGGTTAGTTGCTGGAGGCGGAGCGTTGATGGATTGCTGGGATGAATGAGAGTTTTTTAGAGAAAGTGGAGAAAACTACATTCATCAAGTTAGCCTCATGTGACGCCGCATAAGGCTAAGAAAAATTTACATAACAAAGGGCATAAGAATAAAAGCCTTACGGAGCCTATTCTTGTCCGCAGTGCGCTCTCCACCGGCTCTCTGTCAGGTATTTAAGAGGTGGGCAGCTCCATTGTTTGCTGAAAAACGTCATACATAGGCGAACTTTTCATTGGCTGTACCGCCCAGTGAAACCGCCCACCCCGACGATTCATAATCGCGCTGCGAATTTCGTCCATTGGCTCAAACACATGATTTGCCCTCTGAAACTCCATTTGTTTATTCCGCAGTGGGGCTGCGCCGTAGGTGTCTCGAAACTCATGAATAAGCATTGCTTCAAATTCGGAGTAAACCTTTGAAGCATTTCTTGCCCGAGGGAAGTAATAGCCGATGAGAAATTCATGCTCGCCTTGGAGTTCCGCGAGATCCATAAGCCAGTTCTTATGCTGAGTAATGCGTTGTTCAAAATTTCCTTCACCAATATAGACGGTGGGTGAAATGCCGCGCGGGTACTGAATGGCGAACAGCCCATTAAGCCTGATGACATAAACGCAGCGTTTAAGATCCTGCGGCTTTACCCCTCTGCTTTGCAATTCAGGCAGGACATCCTTTCCCCATGTCTGAAGGCAGTTCCAGTGCAGCCAGTCCCACTTAATTTGTACTGTTGCCACTTCTAACTCCTTATATCATTCTTTAGCTTGCGGCGCCCGGCGTCACAATGGGATTTGTAAGCTCTACCTAGCCGGTTTAGCGGATATTTTTTCCAGTTCCAGACAGGCGATGCGGTTTGCATCGATAAATTCCTGCCAGCTGTATGTCTGCTGATAATTGAGCAGAAACTGCTTGTCGACCTGGCAAACCAGCGGGCGGGTCCCATAGATGGTACACAGCCGATTCAGTTCATCGTAGTGACGGCAGGCACCGTCACCCCGGTCGAGAAACTGCGTTTCCGGCGCGAGTGAAACCAGGCGGCAGCAGGCGCCGCACTGGTTACAGGGAAACGCGGGAGAGAGCGTCATAATGAATTCAGCCAGCTTCTGACCGAATCCGTGTCGCCAGCCTCAAACGGCAGGACAATGTTGCGTCGTTCTATCTCATCACGCAGCAGCAGCCCGTGCTCTACTTCGCTGTTAACCGCCTCAAGCTGCAGCGAGAATGACGCCATTTCGCCGTCGTTCATAGCAAACTCCAGCGAAGCCAGAGCGAGGATAAATTGGTCCAGCTCAGCGTTAACCTGGCGGTAGTAATCCAGGGCATGCTGATACTTGTCTTTGAATTTATCCAGAAACGTCCACAGCTTCTGCATCATTGGGCTGTATTCCAGGAAGTAATTCATCACCACCGTCAGCAGGCCTGTGGACAGTGCTCCGCAAAATGCCGCCAGTTCCGGCCCGAAGGGGAATACCATGATTTTGGCCAGCGATTCATTGATGATCACGCCTGCTGCAACCGCAACGCCTGCGGCAATCAGCTTGCTCACCGCTTTAGCCAGTTCTCCCGGTGCGAGGTTCTGCGGATTGAAAACCATAATTTTGAACGCCTGGGTGAGGTTGTTCCACATCTCACGGATCAGGCGCACCATCATCTTCTGGGTGGTGAACATGATATTGAAGAGCGTGGTGGTGACGCTCGAAAGAATGCCCCCAATCACTCCGTCCCTGAAAGTTTCAAGAAACGTTCTGAACTTCGCCTTAATGCGTGCCCAGATGGCCTTCAGCACATCCCCCATGTCACTCAGCAGGTCAATGGCAACAAAGTTCTCCCTTTGACGGGCGATTATCTCCGGCAAGCGATCGCGAAATTCAAACCACACTTCAGCCAGCACCAGCCCTAACATCTGGCGGGTCCCCATCATCAGGCCATTGCTGGCAGATGCTAACGCCACGCTTTTGGCAAATTTACTGCTGGCATAGTAGGCATGATTTATAGTGTCTTCGTACTGCTTGCGCGCTTTTCCATCGGCTTCGCGCATGCGGTCGAAATCGGCACTGGATTTGTTCTCAAGCGAGGTAAGCCGCTTTTGTTCCTTATCCGTGAGTGAGGGCTGGCTTCGCAGCGCCGCAATTTCCAGCTGATTCGCCTGGTAGTCGGCACTCAACTTTTCCACGAAAGCATCCATCTTTTTGGCGCCTTTGGCTTTGTTGAGTGTCTCATTGGTATGGGTGAGGTTTCTGGGATCATTCGCCAGATCAGGCCCGTTCAAATCTGCCAGCACGCGACCTGGATCGTCATGCACCTCTTTTGCGGACTTAATATGGTCAAGATTGGTCTTGGCGTTTTGCGCAAAGATCTCGCCGGTGTAGGTGTCCATCAGAGTGCCCGCTTCCCGCTTTGCTTTGCCTTCGCGGTTAATGGCAATGTAGTTCTCATGATGATGATATGCCGTCGAATCATAATCGCCGCGGTTCGCGAACTTCTCACGTTCTTTGTCAGTCGCGTATACCTGATGACGGGCATTATGGATCGTGTCGATGTCCCCGCCGACTTTGTCTTTGATAAGCAGAAAATCGAGCCCAAACGAGGTGGCGAAGCTCTTCACCACCGTCTGATGCAACTCCTCGCCCCAGTCGAACGTTTTGGTTACGGTTGTCATTCGCGAATCCGGATCAGGCAAATTTGCGGGAGAACTCGGCATCTGCATCATGCAGTGTTTTGTCCAGTGCAACGGCGTTCAGCACGTTGATGCCGTTTCCGTCGGTTTTAAGCTGGATTACACCTTCCTCAATGACCGCTTTGCTTTTGACATCGGTGACTGGCTCAAACAGCGGAGTGGTGATGATGCTGGTCATAATGGCAGCCAGCATATAGCCATTCTGAATGAGCGCCACACACTCATCGGTCTCTTGCTCGGTGATTTGTCCGGCATGACGTGCCATGACTCTGGCATGCATCGCTTTTAGTGGATCGAGATAGCGGGTGGTGAAAGTGCTATGCATACGCTCCAGTGACTGATAAATAGAGTCCACGTATTTATTGACGCGATTAAGGTGCGCTTCCGCCTTGTCCATTTTACCGACAGCATCGTTGATCTGGCGTGATACCTCTTGGGCATTTTCCAGTGCTTTTGTCGCGTGAGAATTGTATGCCCAGCCTGCAATCAGGATAAGTGGCGCCACAACTGCGCCGCCGAGCACCATCGCGCCACCGGCCATCCCCCAGCCGCCCGCTGCCAGCGAACCGCCGCCGATGGCTGCCATGGTGGCGTTGTATGCCGCCGCGCCAGAAAGCGCCGCTATAGGTGTACCGGTTGAGGCTGCCGCAAAGGCCATCACGCCGCTGTAAACGGCGAAGCCCGCTGCTGCACCGGAAGCTCCTGCACCAACCACAGTACTGAGGTATTCTGTTGCAGAAATGGCAAGACGCTCAATGCTGTTGAGCTTGTGTTCAGGGATCTTTAGCTCAATCTCCTGATGGTTGGCCTTCGAAATGGCTTTCAGTAACTCTTTGGCAAGGGTGTGAAATTCTTTAAATTCGCTACCTATTTGTAGCTCTTTTTTCCCAAGCTTCTCAAGCTTAAAGGAAGAAGCTTCGTTCGTTTTATCGAAACTCTCTTTGCGATTTTTGTAGCGACTTTCGGCGCGGTTATGGACATCTTCCGCTTCCGATTTTTTCTGATAGCCATCGTATGCTTTTTTGCCACCTAAAGCGGTGGCGATGGCCGCTCCACCAAGGATGATTAACGGTATTGGCATATTAAATCCTCCTAATTTAAAGCGTGAATTTTGGTTCCCCGGCCCCCTTTAAGGGCAGGCAATGTTGTGTGCATTTACCTCGTGCATGACCTTTTAGATTCCTGCCACGCCGTAACTGCCTGCCTGAATACGTCAGAGTAAACCGTCCGCCAGGGCGGTTTTTTTATATCTCAACGGAGACAAAGCATGATTATTCATATCCGGAACGGCAGGTTCATCTTCACCGCCAGTTCTTCAAACCGAAGCCGCCGTTTTGTCTGTTTCAGTGAAGGCATCGCCTGGACGTATGTGCAGAAGCTTGCCGCTGCCTGTGCCGCTGAAATGAGGTAACGGTGATGTCCAAGCCACATGCCCCCGTCCGGATAATGAGGCGTGCTGAGCGCATTATGCGCTTATGGCGTACCGGGCAAATCCGGGCGAGGCGAACCTATCGGGGTCAGTATCTTACGTTAAGGGTTACGCCGCAGTGGAGACTGTTATCGAAAGACAATGGACAGAACTGGGAATTACTCAGTCATGCGGATTACGACAATCAGATTTAGTCCCGATGTTTCAGCCGTAGTGACCGACACGGGGCTAAACAGAGAAAATCGGTCATGGACGCTGAAGAGTGACAGCATCGCCCTGCTGTCCATAAACGCTGGCTCGCAAATGCGGAGCCCCGAAGCTTCGCTCCGATCAGAGCGGGCGGCATCCAGGAGAAACCAGGTCCGGGATAACAGCCAGATCAGGCGGGTCACCAACCCCGAAGTTAAACGGTTATTTTCACTTAAAGGAGATTAAAAGATGAAAATTCAGTACATCACGACCTCAACAGAGGGCACGCTCCATATCAAATCCTGCGTTCTTCGGGCATTTATCCATGAACGTGTTGTCAGGGCGGCTCTCATGGCCGCACCGGATGCCCGGGTGACCCACACTGGTACGTTTGTTATTCATACGCGCATAGCAGGAGACCCGGCACAAATCCTTGCAGCCACCCGCGAGGCCCGTCGTGAAGAAGAAGAGTAAACCAGGTCTGATGACGTCGTGCCCGGTCTTACTGACACCTGAGTAAACACGTCATCCCTGCCCCTCATCATACTGCCGGGCTTATCAGAACCGGAACAGGTTAACTGACTATTCAAAGGACCATTTCCCATGATGCAACCAGACATCAGGGGCGATGCTGCTTTTGCTCGCCCCTTTAATGCCATCCGCGATATCGAGTTTGCGCCTGAAAACATTGTCAATGGTGCCAGCTTTTCATCGCCCACATCCCCGGGATTGCCACCCCAGCCACCTTTGCCCGTGATGCAGGTGGTGTTTGACCGTTTTGTCGGCATCCTTCTTCAGGAGGGGAAGCCATGATCACACCGTATGCTTTGCTGGAACGTCACAAAGACCACCTGGATGCCCAGGAGCAGGACGCAGTCAGGAAAGAACAGTGGATCGATGACGAAGCCCAGCGCCTGCTGTCCTGTTTTCCTGACCACCTTCACCTGTTCCGTCACTGGAACCTGCATCCTGATGCGATGAAGTGCTGTGCCCATCCTGAAGCCGCTGAGGAATACATCAGCTTTATCACTAATCTGGCCTACCTGCAGGCGGCCCGAAATTACGACCTTCAGGTGCTGCTTGGCTGGGAGGAACCAGCATGATGAAACCGGGTATCTATGAAGGCCTCAGCAATGAGGCCTATCACGCCGGTCCCGGCGTCAGTAAATCGCAGCTCGATGACATTGCGGTTAACCCGGCCATTTACCTCTGGCGCAAACATGCGCTTGTGGATACGGATAAAACAGCCGCACTGGATATGGGAAGCGCGCTGCACTGCATGCTGCTTGAGCCTGAACAGTTTGATAAGCGCTTTATTGTGGCTCCTTCTTTTAACCGGCGCACCTCTCAGGGTAAAGCAGACGAAGCAGCATTTCTGAATGAGACACGCATCCGGAACATGACGGTCATGGATGCAGAACAGGGCCGGAAACTTCAGCTCATGAGAGAGAGCGTAATGGCGCATCACGCCGCACGCTTTTTTCTTGAAGCTGACGGCCACTGCGAATCCTCCCTCTACTGGTCAGATGCAGAGACAGAAGAACTCTGTCGCATCCGGCCAGATAAATATCTGACGAATCGCCCTCTCATCGTCGACGTGAAAAAGGTGAGTGATATGTCGCGCTTTGCCCGCCACATCGAAGCGTTCCGGTACCACGTTCAGGCAGCCATGTACTGCGAGGGCTTTTATCACTGCACTGGCACATATCCGCAGTTCGTTTTTATTGCGGTCAGTGAAGCGATCGACTGTGGCCGTTATCCGGTTCGTGTGTTTGAGCTGCACGACAATGACATGAGCGCGGGATCCGCCCTCTTCCGTCGGGACCTGTGCACATTCCATTCCTGTCGCCTCGGCAATAACTGGGGCGGCATAGAAATAATTCAGCGCCCTGCATGGGCACATTAACAGGAGTAGGCGTTATGCAAAATCAACCGATGATCTCTGCGCCCGAGAGCACTGACACAACTGCCACTATTTTCAGCCCCGATGCCCTGGATAAACTGGTGCGCTTTGCAGAAATCATGGCCAGCAGCAGAGTCACTGTCCCTGCTCACCTCGCGGGCAAAGCCGCGGACTGTCTGGCCGTGACCATGCAGGCCATGCAGTGGCGTATGAATCCGTTCGCCGTTGCACAGAAAACCTTCACGGTTAACGGTGTTCTGGGATACGAGGCACAGCTGGTGAATGCGGTCATCAACACCATGGCCCCAACACGGGATCGGCTGCATTACGAATGGTTTGGGCCATGGGAAAATGTTATCGGCAGATTCACCGAGAAAACCTCATCCAAAGGCAATAAATATATCGCACCGGACTGGACACTGCAGGATGAATCCGGATGCGGTGTTCGGGTTTGGGCAACAATGAAGAACGAGCAGGAGCCGCGGGTGCTGGAACTGCTGCTCTCACAGGCACAGGTGCGGAACTCAACACTCTGGGCGAGCGATCCGCGTCAGCAGCTGGCTTATCTCGCTGTTAAACGCTGGGCCCGTCTGCACTGCCCGGACGTCATTCTGGGGGTGTACACACCGGATGAACTGGAAACCTTATCTCCTGCAGAACGCGACGTGACACCGCCAGCTCGTGAAGATTTGAATGCGTTCATCAATCAGTCAGCCAGCCGAGATCACGGTATTGCGCTGCAAAACCATTCTGTCCCGGACCTGCGAACTGAAGAGATTAAAGCAGAAACGTCCGTGCCTGCAGCGCCACCAGCCAGCCCGGTCAGATCGCCTGACCAGCCGGCGAGCGCACCCCCGCCCTCGCCTAAACACTGTCCGGGTAAAGAACAGGAACGCGCTGAGGACAGGGAACGTTCTTCAGAAGAACTTCTCGCTGATTTTTGTGAGGCAGCCATGAAAAGTCAGTCGGTCAGCGCACTCGCCCGCTGCTACGCCTACGCATCAAAGGTACTTAAACCTGTGCCACCGCTGCTGGATAAAGCCACAGATGTGTTTCTGGTCAGGAAAGCCGAGATTGAAGAAGCCAGAGAATAAATGCCATCTGAACCCCGTTAATTCAGGAGTTATCGATGAATCAGAGAAAGACTGACCGCAACCAACGTTATTACGCCGTCGCCGAGGCGGCTGCATTTGCCGAACGCTGCGAAAAGTTTGATCAGGCGGGAAAACTCTGGCTGCGGGCAATGAAGCTGGCCTTAAGACCGATGAATGCCCAGTGGGCAGAACACCGCAGTCAGTGTTGTATGAGTGCATTACGTAATGGATGGTCTTATATCAGGGATTAAGCCAGCAGTGATTATCCAGAGGCACCCTCATCATTATGAATATTATATTCACTTTTCTGACTTCACTGATATGAAAGTGAGTGTTAGTTTCTTTACAGAAGGCGAATAAATATATACATAAAATTAAAACCCCGCGCGCCCCCTGAGTGTAACATTAATTAAGAAGACGCCACCTATGAACACAAGACTGTTAAGCTATATCGACACCTTTTTATACCATTCTTCTACCGAGCCACTGCAGCAACTGGTTTATATCATCGCAAAACTGTGCCTCATTACTGCACCCGCAGCCTGGGTCGTCAAACGCCCGACTGGCAAAGACGACAGACTCTTTACGTCTCAGGAAGAGGCACTGGAGTTTCTTGAAAAGCAGGGCCACAGCGATGACTATGTCGCGCCACTTTTCACAACAGTAAAAGTGGACATGAGTGCAGGAGAAATCCGGCATCTGCTTTTGACGCCATTACCTGATGAAGAAGATTAGTCTCTAATTAAAAGCAGGCAATGGTTATCTTATATCTGCAAATTTAACGCGTCATGATTGTGGCTCGAAATAAAAAACAACACCAGGGCAGTCAGGAAAAATTCAATGACCAGAACAACGAATGCCATTATTATTGTGGCGGCTATACTGTGCTCGCTCCAGCTTGCAAGGGGAGAAAGTATGCCGCTGGAAAATGAACTCCAGTCCTTTTCTGTAAAAACCGGCGCAACCCGGATTATATATTCTGCGGGTTCGAATGGTGCATCAATGACCGTGATGAACCCCCAGGCGTATCCGATGCTGGTGCAGTCGGAAGTCATGATGGAAGACCGGAAAACCCGGGCCCCGTTTATTGTCACCCCACCACTGTTCCGTCTGGACGGGCATCAGCAGAGCCGGATAAAGGTTATCGCAACCAGCAGTCACAATAATGACACGAAAGAGTCACTTTACTGGCTTTGCGTAACAGGCATCCCCCCTGAGGCGGATGCGGACTGGACGGGTGATGCGTATAGAAAGAAAAAGGCCGGACAGCACGCTACCCTTCTGACGCAACTGCGTATCAAAAGCTGCCTGAAACTGCTTGTACGCCCATCCTCCCTCAGAGGCACACCCGAAGACTTTGCCTCCAGCCTGACCTGGGCAAAACGCGGTAAGACGCTCACGGTCAGCAACCCCACGCCCTTTTTCATGAATTTCAGAAGTGTTCAGCTTGGAAAATCGAGTGTGGCCAACCCTGAATATGTTCCTCCGATGGGTAAACGGCAACTGCGCATACCTGCGGATGCGTCAGGTCAGGTGCACTGGCGACTGATTACCGATTATGGCGGAGACAGCAAAGCGTTCACGTCCGACCTGAGCACTGATCCTGTTTCTCACTGAGAGTACTCCCTGCCAGGATTAAAACGATGACTGTTTACAGACCACTTTTCGTGGCCGGTCTGACGCTGGCTGCTATTCAGGCACAGGGAAAGGTTTATACCTTCAACCCTGCACTGATTAGCGGAGGCGGAAAGGAAACAGACCTTATGCTTTTCAGTCAGGGCAGTCAGCTACCGGGCATTTATCCGACTGACATCTACCTGAACAATACACTTATCGACTCCCGGCCAGTCAGTTACATATTAAGGCCGGATAAATATGGTCGTCAGGGACTCGTCCCTCACCTCAGCAGATCCATGCTGTCAGGTTACGGAGTACGCATGAAGAGCTTCAAGGTTACTGAGAAGGAAAAACGCTCAGGCTTTTTTGATCTGTCGCAGATACCGGGCGCTCAGGCTGATTTCCACTTTGATGAGCAGTCACTGCATCTGAGTATTCCTCAGGTTTATCTGAAGCCCGGATTTAAAGGCATCGCACCCCGGACTCTTTGGGACGACGGCATACCTGCCTTCATCATGAATTATCGTACCGGGACGAGCCAGAGTGTTACCCGTGGCCCCTCGGGAAGAAAATATCAGTACTCCTGGCTGCAACTGACACCAGGCGTCAACATCGGTGCCTGGCGGCTTCGCAACGTCACCAGCTGGCAGCAAACACGTGGAACGCCCGGACGCTGGCAGGCCATTACGACTTATCTGGAGCGCGGTATTAATGGCATCAACAGCCGCCTGACGCTGGGTGAGCGTTATACCGCCTCTGAGATTTTTGACAGCGTTCCCTTCAGAGGCGTCATGCTTGCCTCTGACGATCGGATGGTACCTTCCAGCCAGTATATGTTTGCGCCGGTCATACGTGGCGTGGCGAGAACCCAGGCCCGCGTTGAGGTAAAGCAGAACGGCTACACCATTTATAACCAGGTCGTCGCACCGGGTCCGTTCGCCCTGACTGACTTCAATCCCACCGGCGCAGGTGGTGATTTTCAGGTTACGGTATGGGAGGCGGATGGTGTTCCTCAGGTTTTCACTGTTCCTTTCCAGACGCCAGCAATCGCCATTAAAGAGGGCTACCTGCGTTACAGCCTGATGGCCGGGCAGTATCGTTCGTCTGACAGGAGAGTAAGAAGAGCGCCGGTCATGGAAGCCACCGCCATGTACGGTCTTCCCTTTGGATTCACGCTTTATGGCGGAATCCAGGCAGCCCGGCACTATCAGTCTTCATCCCTGGGTACCGGGCTGAGCATAGGCAACTGGGGTGCACTCTCTTCAGATGTCACACTCAGCCGCGCACAGCACCCGGGTCATGACCCGATAAACGGTTATTCCTGGCGTATGCGTTACAGCAAAGAGTTTGTCGGGACAAATACTTCGCTGTCACTGGTCAATTTACAGTTCAGCCAGCCGGACTATCTCACACTGGCTGAAACACTGGAGAGCTGGCGGATTGATGGAATAGCTCCAGGCATTCGCAGAAAAAGGAGAAAAAGTCGTACCGGACTATCCATCAGTCAGGGACTGGGTAAATGGGGTTACCTGAACGCAGGTGCTTATCAGGATAACTACTGGAACCGCGGCCTGCGCGAAAGCAGCCTTAACGCGGGATACTCTGTTCCGTTCAGGGATATGACGCTGTCATTAAACTGGTCTGCCAGTCAACGTGCCCGGCACCATCCCAGGGAACAGATGATCAGCCTCTGGCTCTCTGTTCCGCTGAAAAAATGGATGGGTGGCAACACGCGCGCGTCTTACCGGTACATACATTCAGCATCTCGTCAGGGCAGTCACTCAGTGGGATTAAGTGGTGATGCGTTTGATCAGCGCCTCAACTGGAATGTTGATCAGCGTTATACCGCCGGACACGCAGGGAGCCGTAGCAATGGCGACGTATCTCTGGGATGGACCGGAACCTACGGGCACATCGCAGGTGATTACAGCTATGGCCGGCATTACCAGCAGCGTACCGTTGCCATAGACGGCAGCCTTATCGCCCATCGCCATGGCATGACTTTCACGCAGGCCCTTGGCGAAACCAATGCACTCATTGAAGCCAGAGGCGCTTCAGGTGTGAAGGTATCGGGTTTTCCGGGCATCGCTACGGACTATCGTGGTTATACAGTACAGCCCTGGCTGAACCCCTACCATGAAAATTCTCTTTCATTAGATCCAACAACGTTGCCGTCGGAGGCTGAGATAACTATCACTGACAGTAAAGTTGTGCCTACAGCAGGGGCTATCATTCCTGTTAAATTTAAAACACGAGTGGGTGCGAAGGCAATCATTACACTTTTGCAGCCTGATAGTACAAAAGTCCCTTTCGGCTCTGTGGTGCGAATTAGTTCAGATTCAGGAAATGAGGGTATTGTTGACAATGATGGGAAAGTCTATATGTCAGGATTACCACCCGAAGGAAATCTTACCGTCATAGGTAAAACACACTCACTCAAATGCCCTTACCATCTGATAAAAAATGACGAAGCGCACGGACTCAACTTCTTTACCGCAAAGTGCAAGTAAAGGAAAGGAGAGCTTTATGCATCATCGATTAAAAAAATATCAAATCTTCTGGTCATAATGTTTATTGTTTCTTTTCAGAGTTCTGAAGCAAATACTCTTAAACTCACAATAACACCAGAACAGGATTTGCATGCTGGCAGAATGAATGATGGAGCAGAACTGGCAACAATCCACGTATCAGGGATGTCAGAATCCTGCGTGCTCAATGTGTGGATTGAACCATCCGGTAAAGAGATTATGCCGGGTCAATATATATTAACTGACCGCAATAAAGGAGGACGTAAACTAAATGTAAGACTATCAGGTGATAACTGGAAACCTGACACTCAGGCCGGAAAAGGCGTGTTGTCAAAATTTATATCAAGACTCGCTACATTAAATGTTGTGAGTAATGGCGACCAGTTTATAGCAAGCCATATTTCTTCCATGCAAATTTCCGCTCAATGCCGTAATAACTAAATAACCAACATTACAAAACCAATTCAAACTAACAACTTAAATTAATACACCACTCCAAAGGAGTTAAAATGAAATTACTTCCCATAGCATTCTCAGTAGCAATATTATTTGTGTGCACTCCGGTCGCAGCTAAAGACGAATTCAAACCTGTAGGCGATCCGGTAAGTCGTTCCGTTGATCTGGTTTTCAGAGAGAATCCTGAATTAATGTTCAGGCTTACACCAAGGCCGGACCTGGAGGCTGGAGTCAATGTAGACAATAGCCCCGTAGCGTTTTTCAGTATTTCTGCAAAATCACCAATGAATTTAGGTATACGCTGGACCCCCAACTCCGGAATCATACAAAAAGACAATTTTTTTAATATAAAAATACCCGGTAAAAATAACCCAAAAAACCAGATCAAGCTTGGTATCACTGGCTATCATGGAATGACAGGATTTGAAACGGGAACTGGCCATTGGGCATTTTTATCAGAAGGTCCGGTAAAAGTATTCACAGGAATCATTACCATTGAGGGTGACCAATCTGTCACTGCTGATACGTACACGATTAGCCTGGATGCAGCGGCATTTGTTTCTTAGTGTTATCACATCCGGTACGATTAGTGTACTAATCGTACCGGTATTGTATTCCTAGCTATAAAACTGGTTCATTGTGATTAGATGTAAAAAGGTTTTTTGTCCCCGACGAGGCTCATCTCTTGGTTAACTTTCGGCTGGCATAATCGCAAGACCCTGAGCCTGCAGTGGCCTGAGCGTAAGACGTGCAGCAGCTTTTTAACCGCGGGGACAGACAAGGATTATAACGTTATCATTAAGCCTGACACGGCACACAACCATGACGACAGACGTAATGGGCATTAAGCAAAGACCTGTGGTCGCCAGCATAAGGCGGGGGAAGGCTTAATCACCAGCCTCATCTGGCGGCTTTGCTCTGCCCTGTATCAGCCAGGCTGCATGATAGTGTTCACATGCACCCTAATGGTTTTATAATAACTTTTTAATGCTCAAAATATGGATATTGCATGCTTAAATCCGCGCTCTTTCTCGCCGCCCTTCTCTTTCCTGTAGCCTCTGTCGCCGGGCCAGGTAGTTTTATATTTGAAGTAAATGGCACGAAGGAGACATACTCACCAGAATGCATAAAATCAATAAGTTACGTGGATAGTGATGAGATTGGTTCTGAGAATGTAAATTTCTCCCTAAGTGATGAGTGTGGGAAAATGCTCAATGTAACGACAAAGCAGAACATTGGTAAGAAGTTGTCTATTTATTACAAAGGCAATCTGCTTTCCAGCGCGAATATTGCCTCTGTACTCAGGAATAATTTCAGAATCTCCGGTAAAGAGATGCCACGCATGGTTCTGATGCAGCTTCTTTATGATTATGGGGTTAAGCATAATTAGTGGAAAGGTAGAGGAATTAAGCATGGACGAACGCGACAGGATTAACTTAGATTTTAGTCGTGAGATAAGTATTACCGGAGCTTTGGGCTGCAGTATCCGGGCGGCACTGGCACGATTAATCACAAGGAGAAAAAGCGGTGAGGTGGATTTTTTTATCTGGAATGTTATTTTCCATGACAGTAGTAGCAGAGGACCGCTCATTCGAAACGCCAGAGGTGAAATGCCTGAATGACCACACCATCCCATTCATAAAGTCGGAAATCCCGCCTAAAGAAATTGTTGATAGGGCCTATGTAATCTGCAGGCCAGAACTGGATGAATGGAAGAAATCGCTGGAACCGTTGCCTGATGAAATGAAGCAGCACATGCGCAAAGAGCTTTATGACTTCTACATAAGGATGATTGAAAAACGACGAAATTATGAAGTCAGCAAAGCTGCAAAAGCTTTTCATCGAGACAATCTTTAACGTCTCCGCGACTCAGGTCCTGAGGTCATTGATCGATGCCGTTTCCACGGAAATCAGACCTGATTTTACATAAGGAGGTTGAAAATAGCTTACAGACCGAGAACATGTCCCTTCTGCAATTTCTGGGGACCCCGCAAGCGCCCAGATGGGAAGTTTTCCTGCGATATGTGGGGGGCTTGAATGGAAGCCAGAGCAGGATAATCGAGACAAAGATAAACAATGAAGCCCCGCCATATCGGGGTTTTTTATTGCCTGAATCTGGCTTCAGTTTTTATTTCGTTCTGACAAATCATCCATGACGCTGACAACCTGCAGGCTAGCGCATAAGCATGGGTGACCGGGTAAATATGAGCGAAACAACATGACAGAGGTTTAGACAGAAATGATGCACAACCCAAAGATTGATATCCCAACGCTCTTGCAGTTGCCCTATCTGAGTCTTGACGAAGCGGCCCTGCTATTGCGCGTCGCCCCTCAGACTATACGCAAATGGGTATCAGTAAACGGGCGCACTAAGCGCCCTCATAATCCTGCATTTCCGGTACCGGTTCGCCGCAGCCGTCTGATCTTTCGCACCTGCGATATCATGCGCTATCACGAGGATAGCGCCAGCACAGATACTTTACCCTCACCATAAACCCACGCCATGACGCGTGCCCACCACAACGAATAGGCGCGCCGCTGTTCCTCGATATAACCATGCCGGTCGTAAACCTGCCAGACCCCCGGTAATTTGTGCCCCAGCATTATTTCCGCAATATGTGGTTCGGTCAGATCGGAAAGATTGGTGCGGGCTGTCCGGCGCAGATCATGTAATGTCCAGTGTTCCATTTCAATGCCGAAGTGGCGGTGTGCTGACCGCCTGATCCTTGGTGGAATATCGATCAGGGACGAGCGGGCTTGGGGAGCGTCACGCTGAATGTTCGCCATTGCAAAGCGGCTACGCGGTGACTGGTCGAACAGCTCCTTTAGCATTTTCTCTGCTTCCGGAATGATAGGCCTTACCAGCGGCCTGCGCGTTCGCTTACCCGTTTTATGATGCGTTGGCGGAACTGACCATAATTTTTTTTCAAAATCGAAATGAGCCTTTTCTGCATTTGAGAGTTCTCCCACCCGGCAACCAAACAGCAGGCACAACTTAGCCAGCAATTGAAACTTGGGGGCAAGCCTGCTGGCCTCCATTGCGCGGAAAATTGTCACGATTTCTTCAGCAGACAGAACACGTTCGCGCGGTGTCAGCGTGATCCCTAAATCTGCCAGACGCAAATCGCTTAACGGTGTGGTTTTTGTCAGCCGTCTGCGCATCGCCCAGTTATGGGCCTGCCTGGCATTCGTCAGCAACCGGATAGTTATAGCGGGTTTTTTACGCGCCAGGGGTTCCAGAACGTTTAGCCACATGTGTACAGGTGCATCCTCGTGGGGAACACTGCCTAAATGGGGGAAAACGTGTATTTCGAATGAACGCAAAACGTCATGATGTTCAGGCTTATTTGCAGCTCCGTATTTTTCCAGCCATGTCCTGATCACCCCTTCAACAGTCAGTGCGGAAAAAGCATCGTCACGTGCCTTGCGTTTCACTATGCGAGGATTACGGTTTTGTTCGAGCTCGCCACGCAGCCGGATGACCTCGTCCCGCGCCTCTTTTAAACTGGTCGCCGGGTATGTACCGATATCCACGCGCTCCCCTTTCCCATTCCATCGGTAACGGTACTGAAACGTGATCTTACCCTTGCAGGATACGCGGGCAGAAAGCCCGTCACGATCGGTCTTGACCTGCACTTTTTCGTATTCTTTGCCCAGCATTGAACGCAAGGCAGCATCTGATAGCGCCATGAATTTTGTTGTGTAATGGAGAAATTATGTACATCAGTATGTACACGAAAAGTAAGTAAGAAAAGGGAAAATATATGAATACTGAGGAACAGTATAAACAAAACATGACCGGTACTTTTTAGCTTTTTCTTGCTTTATCGGGTTGTTACCGACACATTCAGGAATGAGCGGAAATCGTCAGGAACAGTTACAGGCATATCTCAGGAATATGACCATGAAAAATGTAAAAGCACGTTCAATTGCCGCCCTCGCCGCTCTTTCCCTGATCTCATTTGGCAGCTTTGCCGAAAGCATTTCTGTCACCTCCTCTACACTGGATGGCGCAGAATCGAAAATCGCTGCTCAGGCGCAGGAACAGGGCGCACAGTACAAAATTACGGAAGCGAACACCAATAACCGTGTTCACATGACCGCAGAATTGTATAAATAACGGATGGTCGCAAACGGATTTGCCAGACTAGGCTGCCCAATGGGCAGCCTTTTTTGTGCCTGATCAGGCCAGACGGGTAGCAGGCGAGCTACCGGTACGCCACCATAAAATCAGCGCCGCCAGGGCTATCGCCCCGAGAACCGCAAAGGCAGTGCTGTAAGAATAACGTGCGGCGATTGATCCGGTCATGGCCGGACTCAGCGCAGCACCTGCGCCCTGCATCAGCATAATGACGCTCTGTCCGGCATTAACATGGCCGGTACCCCGCATCAGAGACACAATGTAACCTGGCACCGCCACGCCCAGAATCCCTGCCGCAATACCATCCAGAACCTGAACCGGAATGACAAAGAGCGGTTCGGCAAAGCCTGCCGCAATCACCGCGCGCAGCGGTAAAATCATCAGGGCGACCATGATAAACAGGCGATAGCCGTGCGTTTCCACCCGTTTAGAGACCCACAGCGCGACCGGGATCATCACCAGCTGGGAAATCACCACCGTTGCCGCAGCGTACAGACCCGGACTGACCGCCGCCTGTCCGCCTGCCGAGGCGACGCGCATGCTCAGCATCGGTAACAGCGCGGCATTGGCAAGATGAAACAGCAGCAGCGTTACGCCTGCAATCATCAGCGCTGGCTTACGCATCAGCATTGATAAGCTCAGCGCTGGCTGCCGCTCTTCATTCTGTTCATAGCCTCGCGCCACCTCGTTATCAATCTCATCACCGCGAATCGCCAGAGTGGCGAAGGCAGCAAAAATCGCCATTACCGTCATCAGAATAAAGACGGCACCCATGCCCCAGTACCAGGCTGAAAAACCCGCCAGCAACGCCGCAATCGTGTTACCGCCATGATTGAAGGCCTCATTGCGTCCCATCTGATGGTTGAAGCCGCGCTGTCCGGTCAGCCCCAGAGTGATACCCGCCACGGTCGGGCCGATAAACGCCGCAGCAATTCCCGCTACAATTTGCGAGACCATCGCGGTCCAGGTCTGATTGCTGTACCACAGCAGCAGCGTAGCAACGGTGATCACCAGACAACCCAGCAGCACAATCATTTTTTTATGGCGGGTCGCATCGGCAGCTATGCCTGCAGGCAGCGTGGCAAGGAGTCCGGCTATGCCGCCGCAGGTCATCACCAGACCGATTTCGTCGGGACGCCAGTGCCGTTCCGTCAGAAATATGCCCAGAAAAGGCCCGAGACCGTCTCGGACATCGGCCAGAAAAAAGCTCATTAAACAGAGCGCATAGAGTGAACGCTGAGACATGTTATTTCCCTGGAAGGTAAGTGTTATAGGCAGTAGCGCTTCGGTTAACTGGGAAATTATGTGTTACAAAGAAGAAAGTCACATTTCGTTATAGTAACAAAATGAAAAAGGCCACCCGTCACGCTGTACAGATGGCCTGTTACTTTTCACTTCGCGCAGGATAGGTTATTTATCTGTGCCGAAACCCTGTTTCAGCAGGGCGGGCAGTACGGCCGGGAAGTAGATGTTTTTATAGTAACCGCTGACGCTTTCGCTCCAGCTCTCACCGTCGTGACGACCGATGTTTTTCCAATGCTGAACCATTTCATCGTTATAGGCCGCAATCTGCTGCTCCAGCCCCTGCGTCTGATAGGTCTCATCATGGCGGAAGGTTGCCAGTGGCAGACGCGGTTTCTGATGAGCGGGTTCATCAACGTGACCGATGACCACACCGGCAACCGGGAAGGTCATTGGCGGCAGTTCCAGCAGTGAAATCATCGCCTGTGGATCGCGACGGATTCCGCCAATCGGCACAATGCCCAGACCTTCTGCACGCGCAGCGGCCATGACCGAGCCCAGTGCAATACCGATATCGGTAGAACCCGACACGATGCTCTCAATGCTCTGATGCGCGATCTGCTGCTGACCGACAGCGGCCATTCCCACCGCTGATTTATGCATATCCAGCACGAAGGTGATGAAGACCGGTGCTTTAGCAATCCACGGCTGACCGCCTGCAATGGCGGCGATCTCGGCGCGACGTCCTGCATCACGCGTGATCACCACTGAAACCTGCTGTGAGTTTACTGATGTCGGTGCGCGGTAAGCGGTACTGATAATCCGATCCAGCACCGCTTCATCGACAGGTTGCTCAGTGAAACTGCGTTCACTTTTATGACTTGTAAAAATATTAATCAGTTCGCTCATGGTTCCTCCCATATAAAGCGCAAGAATAGCAGTAAGTCACAGGGAAAAACTTAACCGCACTGGTCATGCTGTCGGGGCATTTTTCAGCCTCCCCAGCGGCTTTTAAGATAGCTCACCGCCTGCTGGGTCTGCGGCTGATTCAGATAGTTCTCTCTGAACAGAATGGTGCCATCAATGTTGGGGTTAGATTCATTCAGGTCGAGCTGCTTTTTCAGTTCAGGCACGCCACCCTGAAGCGTCCAGTCAGGTTCAATTTTCGATGGCTCGCCAACTTTGTAGAGCGCAAGTCCGATGTAGAGCCGGGTTTTAGTCGGTTTCACCACTTCTGCCCACCAGTTTGCCAGCACGTCGTAACGAGCAGCCTGACGGGAAAAAGGCCAGTAAAGTTGCGGGGCGATGTAATCCAGCAGACCCTGCTGCACCCAGCGGCGGGTATCCGCAAAGGCCTCATCGTACGCCGCAGCGCCTCGGGTATCGGAACCAGCAGGATCGTGCGACAAGTTGCGCCAGACGCCCGCCGGACTGACACCAAATTCAACCTCTGGCTTCAGCTGTTTGATAGTCCGTGACACCTGCTCAATCAGCTGCTGAGTATTATGACGTCGCCAGTCCGCTTTACCGTTAAAACCCTGTCCGTAGCGACTGAAGGTCTGATTATCGTTGAGCAGTGAACCTGCCGATTCGGCATAGAAGTAGTCATCGAACTGCACACCGTCAATGGGATAACGCGCCACCACCTCGGCCACAATGCTGGTAATCCAGTCACGCGCCTCAGGAATGCCCGGATCGAGCACATAGCGATCCCCTGCGGTGCGGATCCAGTCGCGGTGCAGCACAAAAACGCTGGCCGGATGCAGTGACAGCGTGCGGTTCAGTTCGCTGACGGTAGAGGGTTTGGTATTCACCGATACCCGGTAGGGATTAAACCAGGCGTGAACTTTGATGCCGCGCTTGTGCGCCTCATCCAGCATAAACTGCAGCGGATCATATCCCGGATCTTCACCGATTTTACCGGTCAGCATATCGGACCAGGGCAGGATTTTTGAGGGCCAGAGCGCCGTGGCATCCGGTTTCACCTGGAAAAACACCGTGTTAATCCCCAGACTCTTCAGCTTATCCATCTTATCGGTCAGGGATTGCTGCTGCAGGCGGATACGCTGCGCCGGACTGGTGCCATTCACCGACGCGACAGGTGGCCAGTCAAGACGTGACACCGTGGCTAACCAGACGCCCCGCATCGGTTGATTAGCCTGAGGCTGGGCTGGTTTGCCGGGCACAGGTAATGGCTGTTTCGTTACTGGCGGAAAAGGGGTCACCAGCGATTTCGGCGGTTCGGATGCGCAACTGACCAGCAATAACGCCGCAGCCAGCGCAGCGCCTCGCTTAATAGCCGCTCTGGCCTGTGCAGAAAAGGGATTAAGGGCGATGATAAACTCCAGTATTTTCTGGTCGGAACGCAAAGAGCTGTATTCTCGGTGACGCTGATGAAATGTCAATGCGTTAGCACAGCTCCAGCCCTGAAACGGCTGCCTTTTAACACCCCATGAACCGCTAACGCGGCGGACTAAAGACCATCCCTGCAGACATAAGACAGGCTTTGAGTGTGCCAAAGGCGTCCTGACATTGCCGCTCATTGACGCAGGCATATCCCAGCAGCAATCCACGAGCATCCTGCGGATGCATGTAGTATTGCGAAAGCGGCCGCACTTTGACCCCGCGTTTCAGCGCCTCCGCAGCTATCGCTACGTCATCCGCGCCCGCAGGCAGCGGCATCACCAGATGCAGTCCTGCTTCATGGTTGAATGCCGGCAAAAAGGCCGGTCCCAGATAGCGTTCAATCAGCCTGCAGAGAAACTGTCGCCGCTGACGATAAAGCAGGCGCATCCGGCGAATATGCTCCATGTAATGACCCAGCCGGATAAATTCCGCCAGCGCCCGCTGAATCAGCAGATGTCCGCCACGATAGAGTTCCGCTGCCGCAATGCGCAACGGCTGTGCCAGCGGTTTCGGCACCACCATGTAGCCAATACGCAGGGCGGGATAGAGTGTTTTACTGAATGTTCCCATGTAAATGACCGGTGCATCGGCTTCCAGTCCCTGCAGTGAGGGATGAGGCTGACCGGAAAAGCGAAACTCGCTGTCATAGTCATCTTCAACAATCCAGCTCTGATGACGGCGAGCCAGGGCGATCAATGCCTGACGACGCGCCAGGCTCAGGTGCACCCCCAGCGGATACTGATGAGAAGGCGTTACAAACACCATTTTAGGGGCCGGACCACTGTCCGGTACCAGGCCCTGCTCATCCACCGGCATCGCGCGAATCTTCAGACCATTCATGCGCAGCAGATTACGTGTTCCCCAGTAGCCCGGTTCCTCCATCCAGACCCGATCGCCGGGATCACATAACACCCGCGTCACCAGATCAACCGCCTGATGAACGCCTTCGGTAATCAGGATCTGGTCAGCATCGGCTCTTACTGAGCGAGCTACCCGCAGATAGTCCACCAGCGCATGGCGAAGGTCGGGACAGCCGCCGCCGCTGCTGTAGACCAGGCGGTGAACATCCGGTTCGCGGTTCAGCCGCGCCTGAATCTGGCTGAACAGCTTGTGGGGAAACTCGGTGACATCGGGCGCGCCGGGCACAAACGCGCCCCACTGCCAGGGCGATGCAGTGGCATGCCCCAGCAGACTGGCACCCCGCTTCGACAGCGTAGCGGGTCGTTGCGCCCTCACCGCCTGCAGATCGGCAATCGCATCACTTTGCAGAGCATTCTCCGGCAGCGTCTCGGCAATCCACGTACCGCTGCCGGTGCGCGCGGTGACATACCCTTGCGCCATCAGACTTTCATAGACATGCATTACCGTGTTTCGCGACACGCCAAGTTCCCGCGCTAGATCGCGGGTCGGCGGCAAACGGCTTCCGCGGGGAAACACCTCTTCAGCGATCGCGGCCTGCATACAGTTCAGCAGCCGCTGGTGTAATGAGCCGGTTCTTAAAAACTGTAACCGTGCTAATAGATGATCTGCGTACAAGAGTCGCAATTGGCTCCACCTTTCCTCTGACAATTGGCTCTGGCAACTCACCACGCCTCAGGCATAAATAAACGTGTTTGTCGGGAATTGTAAACACGCATATTAACGAGGTGGATGAAATGAGCGAAAATAATAACCTGATGCAGCAGCGCAAAGCACAGGCTCTCCCTAAAGGCATCGGTACGCTGTGCGACTGGTACGTTGCCCGGGCAGAAAACGCCACCTTATGGGATCAGGCCGGTAACAGCTGGATCGACTTCGCTGGCGGCATCGCGGTGCTGAACACCGGCCACCGTCATCCACGTATCGAACAGGCCATTGCCGATCAGTTAATCAAGTTTACCCATACCGCCTTCCAGATCACCCCCTACGAAAGCTACATCGCCCTGGCTGAGCGCATTAATCAGCGGGTGCCCATCGCCGGTCCGGCCAAAACGGCCTTCTTCACGACCGGCGCGGAAGCAGTGGAAAATGCGGTCAAAGTGGCGCGTGCCTATACCCGCCGTCACGGCATCATCACCTTTGGTAACGCGTTCCATGGCCGCACCTTTATGACGATGGCAATGACCGGCAAAGTGGCACCTTACAAGCGGGATTTCGGCCCGATGCCGCCGTCAGTTTTCCATGCACGCTATCCCAGCGCGGTTCAGGGGATCAGCATTGAGGCGGCACTGACCAGCCTCGACGAAATCTTTACCCAGGATATTGCCCCCCATGATGTAGCCGCGATCGTGCTGGAGCCGGTGCAGGGGGAAGGCGGATTCCATGCCGCACCCGCAGAATTTATGGTGCAGCTACGGGAGCTGGCTGACCGCCACGGCATTCTTTTGATTGCGGATGAGGTCCAGAGCGGATTTGCCCGTACCGGCAAGCTGTTCGCCATGGAGCACTATCCGGTGAAGGCCGATATCATCACCATGGCCAAAAGCCTGGCAGGCGGCATGCCGCTTTCCGCCATCGCCGGTCGCGCAGAGGTCATGGATGCGCCTGCGCCTGGGGGCCTGGGCGGAACCTACGCCGGTAACCCACTGGCTATCGCCTCAGCCCATGCGGTGCTGGATGTGATTGAAGAGGAGCAGCTCTGCCAGCGCGCCGTTGATCTCGGTGCCCGGCTTGAAGCTGAACTGCAGGAACATCAACGCAAACATCCGGACATTGCCGACGTGCGTGCGCTGGGTTCGATGGTGGCGATGGAGTTCTATCAGGCCAGCACCGCGCAGGCGGTTCAGAAGATGGCGATGGAACAGGGTCTGCTGCTGCTTACCTGCGGCGCCAAAGGTAACGTTATCCGCTTCCTCTACCCGCTCACTATTCCTGATGCCCAGTTCAGCCAGGCGCTGACCATTCTCTCCACGGTGATCGATCACTGTGTCGCATCTGCCGGAAACCCCGTCGTCCCGGCCTGATTTCGCTGGCGCGTTAACCCAAGTTCATCCCCGTTCGTCCGGCCACACAGGCCGGACGCCGCCTGGAGACGTTTACATGACGATGACTCAGAGTGCGAATAATGAAGATTCGCTGGCTCAAAACCTGAAACCGCGCCACGTGCGTATGCTCTCGATTGCTGGCGTGATCGGCGCAGGGCTGTTTGTCGGCTCCGGCCACGCGATTTCTGAAGCCGGTCCTGCGGTGCTGATCTCTTATGCCGCTGCCGGCGCGCTGGTGGTGCTGATTATGCGGATGCTGGCCGAGATGGCCGTCGCCTCTCCCGATTCCGGCTCATTTTCAACCTATGCGGATAAAGCGCTGGGCCGATGGGCCGGTTTTACCATCGGCTGGCTCTACTGGTGGTTCTGGGTGTTGGTGATCCCACTGGAAGCCAATGCAGCGGGGACAATTCTGCACGCCTGGTTCCCCGAAGTCGCCATCTGGCAATATACCTTTGCCATCACGTTACTGCTGACCATTACCAACCTGCTCAGCGTTAAAAATTATGGGGAGTTTGAGTTCTGGTTTGCGCTGATTAAGGTTGTGGCTATCATCCTGTTCCTGGGTGTGGCGGGTGCGGCAGTATTGGGTCTGCTGCCTGACAGCAACACCAGTGGCCTGTCGCATCTTTATGACACGCACGGGTTTATGCCGAACGGTATGGGTGCGGTTGTAGCAGCAATCCTGACCACGATGTTCTCTTTTATGGGTACCGAAATCGTCACCATTGCCGCTGCCGAGTCGAAGAATCCTGGCAAGCAGATTACCCAGGCAACTAACTCGGTTATCTGGCGCATTGCGCTGTTCTATCTGCTGTCGATTTTCTTTGTGGTGGCGCTGGTGCCGTGGAATACACCAGGCCTGGTCGAACAGGGCTCATGGCAGACGGTGCTGACGGCGATGAACATCCCGCATGCCCGGCTGATTGTCGACCTGGTGGTGCTGATGGCGGTGTGCAGCTGTCTTAACTCTGCACTCTACACCTCATCGCGCATGCTCTACTCCCTGTCACGCCGTAAAGATGCGCCTGCTTCGGCTTCACGCACTAATCGCAGCGGCACGCCGTGGGTTGCAGTGCTGCTTTCTACAGCGGCTGCGTTTCTGGCGGTGATCGCCAATTATCTTGCGCCAAGCGTGGTATTTGAATTTTTACTGGCGACCTCGGGGGCGATTGCGCTGCTGGTCTATCTGGTGATTGCCGTATCGCATCTGGTGCTGCGTAAGAAGCGTGAAAAAGCCGGCGAAGTCCTGAGTTACCGGATGTGGTTATTCCCAGGCCTGACGTGGGTAACGATTCTGTTTATCACGACCGTACTGGTGATCATGTTGTTTGACGCGAAACATCAGGCTGAATTACTGGCAACCGGCGGATTAACGCTGCTGATCATTACCACCAGCCTGGTTCTGCGTCGTAAAAAGGAGAAGCGTCAGACCACGAAGTACTTTACTCAGCGTTCTTCTGATCCTTCGTGATTTCCGGATGTTTTTTGTAAAACTAAAAAATGCCCACCTTTAGCAATAAAGGTGGGCATTTATCTTTTTCCATCCGCGAGCCGGCATAACGCTTAATAACACATAAGATAAAAGAGGTTTAATAAATCGCCTGTATCATCAGCCTGCACCGTAGAATTCACTCACCCGAATCTCCTGGTCAAGGTGCAGCTCATTGTTTCTTGCTGTATATCTGTACGGAAGATTAAACCTTATTATGTGAGGGGCGTTATACTTGACTCACTCTCTGCGAGTTATGACCTGCAACGCGCTGGATTTTTCAGGTAAACACTAAAATCGGTTATGGGAATCAGAGATAGCTTACCTCAATAATTCCTTTCGATTTCTCAGGGTTAAACCAGTGCATTTTTACTTCTACAGGCAAGCCAGTCAGGGATTCAGGATTAATCACGTCAGCAGTCGTGACGACAGCCTTGCCACGAGCGGGATCATAGCAGTCAAACACAACAGGATTCTGCCCGATATTGATATTACACGAACCGTTCGTTATGGCTCCCCTGAAGATGATAGTGCCTGATTGTGAGTCTGCACGCGCTGGAACAGCCAGGGTCATCAGCAGCAAACTTAAACAGGTCGTTAATAAGAATTTCATTGGTTGTCCTCCTGAGTATGTAATATCCGTTATCGGCTCACATCCTCAAAAATTAAGTGCTGAGTAAGAGAAGAAATGTAAATTTTCGAACACCTGGCCCAATGAAATCCGCAATGAAACGATTGTTAAGAATTATCCTAATTCAGCGAGGCTACGTGAGTGTAGTTCATCGTTAGAAAAAATCATAGTTGCAATATTTTCTTCAGAACAGTTGAGCAAAAATGAGACTCGCAGAGACTTTCATTCTTTTTCAACAGAAAAGCTTTTGTCAGTATCAAAATCTTTTAATTAATATGCATGAACGTTCAAAATAAAATACGGCACGTATTTACTTGAGGCACAATGGCGTTATCAACGCGAATAGTACCGAAAACACTTCTGGCTTATTCCAGATACTGGCTGAAGCGCAGCAGATAACCGTCCGGATCCTGTACCAGAAACTCCCGCTGGCAGGCGGTTGTCCCGTCAGTTTCGTAATGATTATCCCGTAGCGCCCGATAGAGCGGAACGACGTACTGCTGTAAACGCGTCAGCACAGGTTCAATGTCATCGACTTCGATCTGGAAATTAATGCCCCGCCCCAGTGGCCTCTCCAGTTCAGCTGTGTTCCAGCCCTGCGGGTGATACTGCTCAATCATCAATTGCGCCTCACCATAACAGAGGTATGCGAAGTCAGGATTCTGACGCTGGATCCGCACGTCAAAGCCCAGCACAACGGTGTAAAAATGCAGCGAAACGGCAAAGTCAGTAACGGTCAGTTCTGGCACCATAGGGTTCCAGTACCGTTGTTGATCATCATTCATAAACATCTCCATCAGTATCCGTGTGACATCCTCTCATCACCGGCCCTGGATGCTGTTTTGCAGTTCATCCAGCATCAGACGCAGCGCGGCAGACTGGTGCTCACGCGACAGGTAAAGCCCCCAGATGCCAATGCGCTGCGGCTCAAAATCGGGCAATAACTCAACCAGCTTTCCCGCTTCAAGCGCATGGCGTGCTTCCAGTTCAGGCACCATCGCTATCCCGCAATCTGCAATCGCTGCATCACATAACAGTGACGAGATACCCGCACTGAAATTCCCTTTAACGGCGACAGAGATTTTCTCTCTACCTGCCGCGGTGAAATGCCAGCTCTGTCCGGCAAAACGACTGTAGTAGAGGCAGTTGTGCTGCGTCAGTTCGCCAGGCAATTGCGGGGTGCCTCGCATCTGGAGATAGCCGGGTGAGGCGCAAAGTACCGAGCGACATTCCCCAAGGCGGCGTGCGATAGCGCCCGGCTCTGGTGCATCAGTGATGCGAATAGCAAGGTCGATGCGCTCTCCAATCAAACTCACCGGCTGATTGTTAATTTCCAGTTCGATGCGCAGTGCCGGATAACGATCAAGAAAATCGGGGATCACCGGACCGACAAGATGAAGTGCTGTAAAGTGCGCGCAGGCGATGCGTAACGTTCCGGCCGGAACGCCCTGCGTGTTCTCCTGCTGGATTGCCTCTGAAAGCAGGGCCAGCTGACGGGTCTTTTGCAGAATCGCCTCACCGGCAGGCGTCAGAGTCAGCCGGCGCGACGAGCGATGCAGCAGACGCGTTCCCGCCCACTTTTCCATCTCCTCCAGATAACGGCTGACCATCGGCCGTGAGATCCCCAGCGCACGAGAAGCAGCACTCAGGCTGCCCAGCTCACATATCCGGTTAAAAACGGCAGCTGCCGTCACTCTGTCCATCCCGCTCACCTGTTCGGATTATGAAACTCAGCATCTCTGATTTCGGGAATTCTAACAGATAGCCAGATGGGTAGAATAGCGCTACTGATTCTGAACATCGCCCGATACACCTGCCTGAATCAGGCATTTATCTCTGAGGAATATTTATGAAAACGGTTCTGTTACCTGTGATGCTTGTTCTGGCCTCCGCCTCCGCCAGCGCAGCCACGCTGCAACTGGAAACCTATAATCCGCAGGAGAAGGGTATTTTTGCCGTCTCCTCAACTTTGGTCTCCGGGCCAACCGAAGCGATTCTGTTTGATGCCCAGTTCAGCACCCAGGATGGTGAGAAACTGGTGGAGATGATTAAAAATAGCGGTAAAAAGCTGAAGGAGATTGTGATCACCTCTGGCGATCCCGATTTCTACTTCGGTCTGGAGCCGATTGTTAAAGCCTGGCCGGACGTCAAGGTTGTTGCCGCACCTGCAGTAGTGAAGCATATCCAGCAGACACATGACGCCAAGCTGAAATACTGGGGCCCTCAGATGAAACAGGGCGCCCCGGATAAGGTCTTTGTGCCAGAAGTTACGCATCAGGCCCGCTTCAGCGTGGATGGCGAGGCGCTGGAACTGCGTCATCCTGATCACTATGCTGCATATATCTGGATCCCCTCAGTGAGCACCATTCTGGGCGGTACAGCCCTTTCCTCTGGCATCCACGTCTGGACGGCTGACACTCAGACCGTTAAGAGCCGCAGTGAGTGGCGACATATCCTCTCAGAAATGCAGACGCTCAATGCGAAAAATGTTATTCCGGGACACTATCTGGGTGCGCGTCCAGCCAGTTCGCAGGCTGTGGATTTCACCCTGAATTATCTGAAGAGTTTTGAAGCGGCGCTGTCAGAACACAAAACCTCAGCAGAGGTGATTGCCGCCATGAACACCGCCTGGCCAGAACTGGCTGAGCCGGCTTCACTGGAACTCAGCGCGAAGGTGAATACCGGCGAGATGAAGTGGTAAACCTGCAGAGAGGTCCGCTAACGACAGAGTGAGCTGCCTTTCAGCGACCATTCTGTGCGGATGCCAGTGGCTGCGAGTAAAGATGACCAGGCGCTATCTTTTCGCCAGATAGCGCCTGTCGTCACGCGCCTGCAACCGTGCCTCTGCCGGTGTGGGAAAGATGTAGTGAAACAGATCGCGGTAAAAACTCAGGTGCTTCAGTAATCCATCCAGAATGGCTTTACGGATGTCTTTAATCAGGAATTCCTGAGTGGTATTGAAGTTAGCCATACTGAAAAAGGTTTTGTCATAGACGTTGACCACCCCTTCCCATTTCATCACCTGCTCTTCCGGAGACGCGCCTTCCGAGGCGACAAACATCCCTTTATGGGATTTCACTCCCTGCTTACTGACATAGGTGGTTAACGCGTCATAGCCGCGCTTGTTGCGCCAGCGACAGAATTCATAAGGCACATCGTAATGTGGCAGTACAAAGTCCGGGCTGCGAAAATGTTCATCGCCGATCAATCCATCCAGGGTAACTGTGAAATGAAGGAAGTCCTGCAGGAAGTCGAACTGACGGGTTTTGGTCAGCATGACATTAATGGTGTAGTGACCAGCCTGCACATACCAGTAATTGGTAAAGCCGGTCACCAGAATACAGAACGCCTGCCAGTCACTGAGTCTTCTGTCGCCCGCCAGCCCCCTGAAACGGCTGATCATCATCCGTGATTTGGGATGCTGATACGCTTTCAGCAGCGGATCGTTCATACCTTTCAGTAACATCAGGCTTACTCCTTGATAGATTGCGCATATCCTGCCACGCCCTGATCAGGGTGAAAAGTGTCGTTGCTCTGAATGTGAGCCTTTCAAAATCTGGCTTATGGTGGGAAAAGCGCTTTCTGGTCAGGCGAAAGAGAAGGCTGTGTTAGCCCGCCGGACATCGGATGCCAGGCGCATATGTGAAAAAATGCGCCTGGCATCCGGACGTCGATATCAGATCTTAGCGAGGGTTTTAAGCGCTTCCGGGTTCTGTTGCACCATGCGAATTAATAAAACCGCCTGGGCATTAGGTCTGGCTCTGCCCTGTTCCCAGTTCTGATAAGTCGTCTCGCCAGTGTGAAGATAATGAGCAAAGACGGCCTGGGAGAGGTTGAGTTTTTCACGTACGTCACGCAGCTCTTGCGGCGCAATGGTCATAGGGGCGCGCTTAGTAACCTTATGACTCTTCAGGGTGATTTTGCCCTCCTGATGATCCTTAAGCTCCTGCATACCCGTCATCAGTTCACTGAAAATATCGCGTTCAGTCATGTCTCAACCCTTTTTTGATCACATTCAACGCAGTCGCAAGGGCATCACGTTGTTGCTTCGTTAGATCGTCGCGTTGATCTTTATCGTAGAGGGTAAGCAGGATGAATTGGCCTTGTTCGTCCATCCAGTAATAGATAACTCTGATGCCACCTCTGGCACCCTTGTGCCGGCGCTCATTCCTGTAACGAACCTTACGCAGTCCACCGGTATCCGGTATCACGTCACCCTTTTCAGGGTCAGCCAGCAACATGTTTTGAAATCGCCGATACTGATCATCACTCAGATAGCCAGCCCGGTATTTCTGAAAGCTGGAAAGCGCAATGAATAATGCGTCCATGTACAGTATATTCCCTATCCCCGGGCTGGGGATATTTCATCCTTAAGTTGGGGACACTTCAAACAGAGTCTTTTCTTTTTCCAGCGCCCATCAACTGACGTTTTGCCCTGCTACCCGCACCACCTCACTCAACCGCCCGACCAGCTTACGGACCTTATCTGGAATAAAACGGGCATCCGGGAACACGGCATAAAGATACCGGTCGGGCAGTCGCCAGTCCGGTAACACCCGCACCAGTCGGCCGGAGGCCAGCGCCTCTGCGCCTGGCAACGTCTGTAAGCCGCCGATCCCGAGGCCGGCTTCAAGGGCCTGCATCAAGGCATCGCTGTTATTAGACCGAAACACGCTTTCCACCGGGACCGAGACCTTCGCGGTCGCAGAGATCAGTTGCAGCGGCGCATCAGTCGCTATACCGCTAAAACGTATATGTGGATGGCGCATAAGGTCATCGGGTGTCTGCGGCGGATCGTTGCGCGCTATCCACTCAGGGGAAGCCACCAGCACGGTTTCAACCGTGGCCAGCGAACGCGCAGCCAGCGTGGCAGGTGGCGACTCGCTGAGACGGATGGCCACATCAACGCCCTCCGCAACGAGATCCGACAGGCGATCCTCCAGCGCTATATTCAGACGCAGCGCTGGATGCGCCTGCTGGAAAGCGATCAGATGCGGCATCAGTCGCTGACCGATGCCGCTCGGCAACTGAATATGCACTCTGCCGTGAAGCGGCTGCGAGCCGGGCCGCAATTGCTGCTCCAGTTCATCCATCGCACCAAGCAGTTGCCTGACCTGTTGCAGATAATGCTGACCCGACTCCGTTAACGCCATGGTTCGCGTGGTGCGATGTAGCAGCACCACGCCCAGCGCCTCCTCCAGCGCGGCAATCTGCTGGCTGACAGCCGACTGCTTCATGCCGTTTTGTCGTGCTGCCGCCGAAAAGGAACCCGCTTCCGCCACCCTGACGAAGGTCTGAATCGCAGTCAGTTTGTTCTGCATTTATTGATTTTCCTGATAAGTGATATCCGGTTTAGGGGATTTAATCAGAATTTGACGCAGGTGAGAATGCGGCTTCTTTCTTAACCGGATAGCGATCATGAAAACAACTCAGGGTAAAAAAGTTGCGCTGGTAGCAGGTGCCAGTGGAATTGTGGGTCAGCAACTGACTCAGGCGCTGGTCGCAGACCAGTGGCAGGTAATAGCGCTGAGTCATCGCTCAGGGTCTGCCACAGGCGGCATAGAGACGATTGCGGTGGATCTGCGCGATCGGCTGCAAAGCCAGCAACGGCTGGCATCACTCACCGACGTTACGCATATCTTCTACAGCGCCTGGCTCAATGCTGCTGACTGGGCAGCGATGGTCGGACCCAATCTCACTATGTTGCAGAATCTGGTTCAGGCCATGGAGGATGTCGCCCCGCTTGAGCATGTCAGTCTGATGCAGGGATACAAGGTGTATGGCGCACATCTGGGCCGATTCAAAACCCCGGCGCGGGAAAGCGATCCTGGCGTGCCGGGGGCCGAGTTCAACGCCGCACAGCTGAACTGGCTGAGCGCACACCAGCAGAGTAAAGCCTGGCACTGGAGTGCGCTGCGCCCTGGCGTCGTTGGCAGTGACCGGCATGGCAACAGCATGAATCTGGCGCTGAGTCTGGCGCTCTATGCATCGATCTGTCGCGCGGCGCGGCTCCCTCTGCGCTTCCCGGGTTCGCCGGAAACCTGGCACAGCATGGTCGATTTTACCGATGCAGAACTGCTGGCCGAGGCCACCCTCTGGGCTTCGCGCAGCGCTAACGCGCGTAATCAGACGTTCAATATTAACAATGGCGATCTCTGGCGCTGGAGTGAGCTGTGGCCGGTGATTGCAGCGTGGTTCGAACTGGAGATTGCCCCGCCGGTTTCGCTGTCATTCCGGCAGATGTTTCAGGATTATCGTGCGCTGTGGCGGCAAATCGCCGTGGAGCACGCCTTAACTGAAGCGGATATTCTGGCTCTCAGTGACGGTGCTTTCGCTGATTTTGTTTTCGGCTGGAATTACGACATGTTTGGCGACGGCAGTAAGCTGCGGCGGGCAGGCTTTCACGGTTATCGCGCGACGGATGAGATGTTCTGCGATCTGTTTGCCCGCTTTCGGGCAGCTCACGTTATTCCGTGATGCTCCCGGTGCTGAGAGCGAGAATATCGCTCTCTGCATCGGGCTGGGTTTAGCGCCCTTTCTTCTTCCGTCCCGGCTGGACAAAGCGCTTGCGCGAGGCACCAGCCGCATCCGCTTTCTCAGCCGGTTTCGCGGCACTTTTCTGCGGTTTCTTAGGGGCAGCTGCTTTAGCCGGAGCTTTGGCTTTTTTCGCGGGTTTATCTTCTGAAGAGGAGTTCTCCAGCAGTTTAAACAGCTCAACGAGTTCGTCGTCGGTGAGGTCGCGCCATTCGCCCAGCGGCAAACCCTTGAGATTGATGTTCATGATGCGGGTGCGCTCAAGCTTCGTCACTTCAAAGCCGAAATGCTTACACATGCGACGGATCTGGCGATTCAGACCCTGAACCAGCGTAATACGGAAGACAAACGGCGCTTCCTTTTTCACTTTGCACTTTTTGGTCACCGTGCCCAGCATCGGCACGCCCGCGCTCATCCCGGCAATAAATTCATCGGTGATCGGCTTGTCGACAGTAACAACATACTCTTTTTCATGATTGTTACCGGCGCGCAGGATTTTGTTGACCAGGTCGCCGTGGTTGGTCAGGAAAATCAGGCCCTGGGAATCTTTGTCGAGGCGGCCTATCGGGAAGACGCGCTTGCTGTGATTGACGAAGTCGCTGATGTTATCGCGCTCGCCCTCTTCCATGGTGGTGATGATCCCCACCGGCTTATTCAGGGCAATCAGCACCAGGTCGTCTTCATCGCGCGGTTCAATCAGCTGACCATTCACCTTCACCACATCGCCTGCAAATACCTGCGCGCCCACAGAGGCGCGTTTGCCGTTAATGAAAACGTTGCCCTGCTCGATGTAACGATCGGCGTCACGACGGGAGCAGATACCGCTCTCGCTGATGTATTTATTAAGACGTGTTGATGAGCCAGTCAGCATGATTCCTCCAAAAAACGCGGACTATACCTTACCGGCGGGGGCTTGCGAAGTCTTTGCACGGGAAACTTTTGCCCCACTTCGCCAGCCTTGCGGCAGCGGGCATTCACAGCTCAATCGCCATCTCAATACAACGCAACGCGCAGCCCGCCAGCTTTGACGGATAGAGACTTTCTCCCAGCGCGCGGAAGCCATGCTGCTCATAGAAGCTCACGGCGTTCGGCGTCGATGCAAGGGTCAACTGACGGTAGCCACGCTGCCGCGCCTCCGCTTTGAGGGTATCAATGATCAGGCCAGCCATTCCCTGTCCGGTGAAATCGGGCAGCGTAAAAATGGCTTCGACACTGGCGGCGGCGAGATCCAGCGATCCGGTAGCGACCGGCACACCGGCCGGGCCATCAATCACGAAAAAGGGATTAACGCGGATCATCGCGGGAAAGCTGGCAGGCATGCGGTCTGGCGTCCAGGCGACAATCACATCGGGTGGATAGACCTGCTCACAGCCGTAACGAATGGCCTGATTTCGGATGTTCCATAAAGTATGCGCCTCTTCAGGCGATGCCTGTCTGACTATCATGCTCCCCTCCGGCTGTGATCGCGTCGCGTTTCGCTACGTTATCACAGCACGTCCCGCAGAACTGACATTCTGGCCCTGTTGCCGTCGATAACCTGATGGCAGGTATTCAACGTTCACCGATCCATTCAGGCATCGCTGCTGCATTGGCAACCCGGTTGTCTCAGCCGTGCCGCATTTGCAACACATCTGGCTCGCCTCAAGCTGTTTACTCCTTTAAAAACAGTCGCTTAATTTATGGCACGGTTAATGCTTATCTTTCTTTTATATCGGAAAGTTTGGAAAAAATTAGCGCCCCATTAATTTAGCTATATAAGGAGAGACTATGTCCGCTTCACAGCCTTTACAGTTCGCCTACTGGGTTCCGAATGTCTCAGGCGGATTGGTGATCAGTCAGATAGAGCAGCGAACCCGCTGGGATGCTGCCTACAACCGTAAACTGGCGCAGATCGCCGAACAGGCGGGTTTTGATTATGCGCTGACGCAGATCCGGTTTACTGCCGGGTATGGCGCAGACAATCAGCATGAATCCGTCACCTTCTCGCAGGACCTGCTCAGTCACACCTCGAAGTTAAAAGTGATCGCCGCGCTGCTGCCTGGCCCGTGGAATCCGGTATTAGCGGCAAAGCAGATCGCCACCATCAGCCATCTCTATGGGCCACGTATCGCCGTTAACATCGTCAGCGGCTGGTTCCGGGGCGAATTCAAAGCGATTGGTGAACCCTGGCTCGATCACGAAGAGCGCTATCTGCGTTCGGAAGAGTTTATTCGCTGCCTGCAAGGCATCTGGCGCGAAGAGAGTTTTACTTTTGCGGGTGATTTTTATCGCTTTCGCGATTACGCCATGAAACCCAAGCCGTTGTCTCCGTTACCGGAAATTTTCCAGGGCGGCAGTTCACGTGCGGCGCGCGACATGGCTTCCCGGGTGTCAGACTGGTATTTCACTAATGGAAATACGCCGGACGGCGTCCGTCTGCAGATTGCGGATATCCGTGAAAAAGCGACTCGCAATCAACATCAGGTCAGAATAGGACTGAATGGATTTGTGATTGCGCGGGAGAGTGAACAGCAGGCGCAGGCGGTGCTTCAGGAGATCATCAGCAAAGCCAACCCGGATGCGGTGAAAGGCTTCCAGCATGAGGTCAAAAATGCAGGCAGTGCTTCACCCGAAGGTGAAGGCAACTGGGCGAAATCGTCGTTTGAAGATCTGGTGCAGTACAACGACGGCTTCAAAACCAATCTGATTGGCACCCCCCAGCAGATTGCTGAACGGATTTTCGAACTGAAGCAGGCCGGTGTCGATCTGCTGCTGCTGGCGTTTCTGCACTTTCACGAAGAGGTAGAGTTCTTTGGCCGCGAAGTGATACCGCGCGTTCGTGAACTGGAGGCGCAGGCGGCACTGATCGAAGCGTGAAAACCGTACGCCAGGGCGCGTTTAACGCTCTGCCGCCCCGGCGTAATGAATAACACGCTGTGTCGTCTGCCGCACCGTTTCAGACAGCGGCAGACGATCCCTGCACGGCTTTTTGATATAACTTATTATTCAAAAACGGGCGTTCAGCCCGACGTTCCAGGTCACCTGATGGTAGTCGCTGTTACCTGTCACCGCTGAAACGCCGGCAAACGCGTTCACCGATGTGCCAATTGGCACGCTCGCACCCAGAGCCATGTTGATCCAGTTATCATCCCTTGAGCCGCTGCTGCGGGTAAAGGCTGTGCGGGTCGATTTCAGTCCGGCGGTAACAGCAGAGTCGCTATCGCCGAACTGATGGTTGTAACTGACCTGCGCCCAGGGATTGATGACTAAATCTTTGCTGTCGATACGCCAGCCCACCGAGCCGATTTGAGAATGCAGCGTCTGGTCGCTAAAGCGCATCGAGGTACTGCTGTTTCCTTCTTCTCTGTAGCCATCAACCTGGGTGTAGTCGAGTGCATAGCTGGCCATCGGGCCGGTGGAGACATAGCGGCCCAGCGGTAGATCCCAGCCGGTCTGCACCCGCATTCCCAGCACCTTGCCGTCGCTGCTGCCCTTCTCCGTGCGGGTCGCCGGTCCCAGCCTGACCTTACGCTCAATATCATCAAAGTTAAGATCGGCATAATGGGCATCTGCATTAATCCATCCCCGATCCAGATAATGTAACTGGCTCCACAGCGCAACCAGATTGCCGCGTAAACGGTAATCAAAGCGCGACGAGGGATCCTGTCGTTGCGAGGTGGTGGAGAGCAAGGCGCCGGCCTGCCAGTGATCGGTCAGCTGATAGCCCACACCCACGGTGCCGGTGGCGCTGGTAGCATCGCCATCCAGCAGGCTGTCGCCGCGGAAATCTCGCTGCTGTCCGGCATAGCCACCGAAAACGGTAAACTCTCCAGCGCTGGCGGGCTGCTGACGCTGCTGTTGCAGATGGCCATCCAGCGTATTCTGCGCATCACCCACCAGCATCGACGGTGCCTGACTCAGTGCGGCCACCTGCAGCGGTGCATTCAGCACTGACTGAATATAATCGGCGATCAGCGCATGCACTGCCGGGCTGGGATGCAGCCGGTCGGCAAACAGATATTGCTGTGACTGCGAAAAACCTGGCGTCGAGGAGGTGCAGTCCATGGATGAGACGCCGGGCGGACAGGCCATGCCCGCCGTGTTGCTGAGTCCATACAGGCGCGGATTATCAATCACCTCATTAAACAGGCCATTAATATCCACCCGCGCGATGTTACCGCGTGCCGCCACCAGGCCCTGTTCCTCCGCCTGGTTGTAACGATCGGTAAGCGCCGCCGCCTCCTGACTCAGCAACTGCCAGGCGGCAATCAGCTGTTGAGCAAGGGCATCGCGGATCAGCGGAATCGAAGAGACCTGACCAGCGGCCTCGTTAAGCGCGGTTTCAATCGCCTGTTCTCTGGCGGCACGATCTGACGTGGTGGTGGCGCTCAGCGACTGAAACAGCGCCGCCGTGGCAGGCTGCGCGGCCGGACCCAGCACCTGCAGAATCGCCTGAAGCAGCGCGGGCGTCGCCCCGACATTCGGCACCGTCGGCACAATCACCGTGCCGGCTCCGGCATCCAGCAAACGACTGACCTGTGAGGCCGCGGCACTGGCACTGTTATCCACGATCTGCTGCGCAGCGAGCGGCGCAAGGGCCGCCGCCGCTAAGTCATTGCCGCCAATCCAGTGAATATAGAGTCCGTCCGGATCGGCGCGTCCGTCGCGCGCCACCAGGTAACGATCAAGCTGATCCTGGGTATTAAATAACGGATTGATCGCGGGCACTGCGACGGCACCGCCCTCCGCATAGTTGTTACCACCCTGGGATGAGGGGCGCAGAGTGTCACCCAGCGACTGCGCCAGGATCTCGTCATAGAGCGGATGGGTCGCACCATCATAGGTAAAACGTCCTACGTTTCCGCCATCGCTCAGGCTGTCGCCAAAGACGGTAAGGTCACTCCATGCCATTGCAGGCAGCGGCGACAGGAGGCTCAGGGTGGCACAACAGAAAAGGTAATGCGCGTGAAGGGGTTTCATCAGCAGCTCCGCACAAAACAAAGTGAGTGAGAAAGAGTAAAAGCCACACCCGGGGGCACAGCACGCTGTAAGCGTAGTCGCCCTGATAAACGTGCTGATGAAAAGAGGCGATCGCGCTCGCAAAGCGGAGAAATTTGACTTAAAGGTGAGCCAGTTTTTACCGGAAAACTCCGGTCATGACGCAGTTAAGCAGGCTACTTTTTGCTGGCAGGTTTTAGCCCGCGGTTGAAATCCTGTAACCGTTTCATGGTTTTAACCGTGCGCTGCGGCAGCGTCGAGGCTACCGACAGGATCAGCATCTCCAGACAGACCATAATGGTGCCGTGCAGCGGAATCCTTCCCTTCTCGCCACCGCGAGGCACATTGATCACCACATCCGCCTCGCGTGCAAAAAAAGAGTCGGTGGCGTTGGTGAGCAGAATAATCGGGATATCCAGCCGTTTCGCCTCTCGCACTACGGTGGTCCCTTCCCGGTGCGCCGACTGTTGCGCCATCATTATCAGCACGTCGCCACGCTGTAGCGCCAGCATCTGCTCTGCCAGCGCAATCCCGGCGCGATTAAGCGAAAAAGCGGGCAGGCCGATGCGGTTCAGCAGCCGCACGCTGTAGTCGGCCAGAATCCCTGAGGCGTTAATGCCAAAAATAGCCACTTCCCGCGCCTCACTCAGTAGCGCCACGGCGTCTGCCATCGCCACCCGGTTCTGCGGCTGCGACAGCACCTCACAGGCATGCCGGTGGCCCGCAAGTACAAAGTCGATGGCGCTGTTTACGTCACTGGTCACCTCACTGACCGTGGTGATCATCTTATCTTCCGAGGTCAGCGAGGCACCAAACCAGCTCCTGAGCGTCTGTTTGAGGTCGCGCAGTCCGCTAAATCCCAGTGCCTGAATAGCACGAATCACGGTGGCATCAGAGGTAGCATTCGCCACGGCGATTCCCATCGCCGTGCTTTCAAGTACCGTTTCACGCTGTTGATCGATATAACGCGCCACAGCCAGCAGACGAGGAGAAAGCTGCTTTTCGCGGGCGCGCAGACGCTCTGCCACCACATCCACCCTGTTTTTACCTGGCCGGTTCTGTTTCATGTTGTTCCTGCTGCTGGGTTAAACGTTGTAAAAATGTAGTGAATGGCTGAATCCGTTTTCTTTTTCACCTGCAAAAGATGGGGGTTTATGCCTCAAACTGTATTTGATATGTAAATAAATTCAATACATTCATTAACCTGCATTAAACACGCATCTGATTACCGGTGAAAGTACCTTTAGCCATAATTGTAGTGATTTATGTACAAATTATGTTTACTACTACATTACCGGATGTTTGAATGATTCTCAATTACAGATGAGAAGCATTGTCGTCCGGGTGCCGTAATGAGCGCCGAGCCCTGATGCTGATCGCCTCTGTTTAAACCGCTGCATCTTGCAGAACACCTTCAGGGAAGCCCGGCGTAGTCGTCAGCCATCGGGCCTTATTAGCTTCAGAAAAAGATACGAAAAGAAAAATGAAAAACAGAGACTCGCGATATCCGGCCCGGCACCCCGCTCTGGTCGTGGCGATCTGTGGCAGCATGCTGTTGCCGCAGGTCAGTGCAGCAACCGACAGCGCATCAGATATAACCGTGACCGCCGATGCCAGCTCAGAGGGAAATTACAGCGCCAGCGAAACCAGCGTTGCCAGTAAAATGCCAACCGCGCGGCTCGATGAAGCACAATCGGTCAGCGTGGTGACGCAGCAGCAGCTGGAGGATTTCCAGGCCAGCTCACTGGCAGATGCAATGCGCTTTGTCAGCGGCGTTTCAGAGGCCAACACGCTGGCGGGTACCGAAGATGGCTTTGTACGACGCGGTTTTGGCAGTAACGCTGATGGGTCGGTTTACCGGGATGGCATCCGCAGTAGTCAGGGGCTCAATTTTGATGCCACGACCGAACGGGTTGAGGTGCTGAAAGGCTCCTCCTCGCTGCTGTATGGCATTCAGAATCCGGGCGGCATTATCAATGTGGTCAGCAAAAAACCGCAATATAGCTGGCACTCCAGCGTTACCGGACGTTATGCCAGTGAAGGTGGCGGTGCAGGTACGCTGGATGTCACCGGCCCGCTGGGCAATGGTTTTGCCTTCCGGCTCATCGCCGAAAAGCAGAATCAGGATTACTGGCGCAACTTTGGCAGCGAAGAGCACACGCTGCTGGCACCCTCTCTGCAATGGTTTGGCGAGCAGGCCAGCTTTCTGATCAGCTATGCCGACTACCGTTATGACATTCCCTACGACCGCGGCACGGCCTTTATCGACGGCAGGCCGATCGATATTGCTTACAAAGATCGTCTGGATGACAAAGCCAACCACGCCTGGGGCCATAACAAAACGCTGAATGCCCACTATGACTGGCAGTTTAATGATGAGTGGCGCACCCGGCTCACCCTGGGCTGGAATCAACGGCGCTATGACAACAATGAGGTGCGCGTAACAGTGGTCAATGCCAGCACGGGCGTGGTGACTCGTCGCGCCGATGCCAACCGCGGATTTAACCACAAAACCAAATATGTGAGCTGGGATCTGCTGGGCAACCCGGAGATTCTGGGCATGCAACATTCACTTGTGGCAGGCACTGACTATGAGATGAATCAGACTTATCGCGCCCATCAGTTTCAGGGTAAGGTCAACCGCCAGTTCAGTTACGTCAATCCCGAGTATGACATCCTGTCACCGGTTACAGATGACAGCACGGAAAACACGACCGGCGCCAACAACCTGAACCGAATTCATAGCCGCTCGCTCTACGCCAAAGACAGTATTTCACTCACACAGGACTGGATTCTGGTGCTGGGCGGTCGTTATCAGCATTATGAACAGCGCGCCTCCCGCGGCGTTAATCCCCAGTCAGAAATCCTGAACGATGAGGGCAATAAGTTTCTGCCACAGGCGGGGATAATCTACAAACTCACGCCTGACCTCTCTTTCTACACCAGCGTTAGCAAATCGTTTACGCCATCCACCGATGTGGATGATGACGGTAATGTTGGCAAGCCGGAACAGGGCACGAGCTGGGAAGTCGGCAGCAAATGGCAGCTTTCGCCGAAACTGCTGGCAACAGTGGCGCTCTACCGGATTGATGAAAAGGCGATGTCGCTTAACATCAATGGCAGCACGCGAGCGATTGATAAGGCCCGTTCGAGCGGCGCTGAATTTGAGCTTAACGGTGAAATCGCACCCGGCTGGGATTTGAGTGCGAACTACAGCTATGATCAGGCAGAGATCGTCAGCGACCGGGTGAATCCGGATAACAACGGCAATCGCCTGCAGAATGCGCCGCGTCATGCCGGTGCGCTCTATCTGAGTCATGAGATGCAGATCACCAGCCTGCCCGGCACGCTCAGGCTCGGCGGTGGTGCGCGCTATGTCGGCAGCCGTGCGGGCGATCCTGATAACAGTTTCACCCTGCCCGACTATGTAGTGGCGGACAGCTTCGTGGCGTGGAACAACCGCCTGTTTGGTGAAAAAACCCAGCTGCGTCTGAATATCAATAATCTGTTTAACCAGCACTACTACAGTTCAAGCGGCGGCAACCTGCGCGTCCGTGAAGGCGAAACCCGTAATCTGATGGTACAGGCCCGTGTGGAATTTTAACTCGCTACGTTCGGTGCTGCTGACGATCACTGTAATGCTGGTCAGCGCGGGTGCACATGCCCGCACGCTGACCGATATCACCGGTCGGCAGGTCACGATTCCCGACCATCCGCAGCGCATTGTGCTGGGTGAAAGCCGGATGCTCTACAGCGTCGCACTGCTGACGCCCGGTAATCCGCTGCAGCATATTGCCGGCTGGCCGCAGGATCTGAAAAAGTACGATCCTCAGACCTGGCAGATTTTTGCCCGCCAGTTTCCGCAAATGGAGACGATTCCCGTGGTGGGGCTGGATGGCGTTAACGATATGAACTCCGAACAGGTCATCGCACTTAAACCCGATGTGGTGATCCTGCCGCAGCTGGCGCGTGACAGTGAAAACAGCGCCGTGCTTGAGAAGATGCTCGCTGCGGCGCATATCCCGGTGGTGAAGATCGATCTGCGGGTTAATCTGCTGAAAAACACTGAGCGCAGCATCACTTTGCTGGGCGAGGTGCTAAATCAGCCGCAGCGCGCGGCTGAGTTTAATCACTTCTACCGCAGCCACATGCAGCGCATTGCCGATCGGCTGGCGGATTATCATGGCCCGAAACCGTCAGTGCTGTTACAGTTACATCTTGGACGACGCAGCGAATGCTGCGTCACCTCGGTGAATGGCAATCTGGGTGAGCTGCTGACGTTTGCTGGTGGCAATAACATCGCCAGCCAGCAGATCAAAGGCGTGTTCGGACGGCTGAGTGAGGAGAGCGTGATTGCGGCCCAGCCGGAGTACTACTTTGCCACCGGCAGCGGCAGCACCGATGAGGTGAGCGCGCTGAAGCTCGGCCCCGCCGTCACCACGTTGCAGACCCGACAGAGCCTGCTGGCACTGACCGGTCAGCAGAATGCGCTGAAGCAGCTGACCGCGCTACGGGAGGGGCATACCGGAGCTATCTGGCACAACTTTTACCTGAGTCCGTGGCACGTCGTAGCGACCGAATTCTTTGCTACCACGCTCTATCCACAGCTGTTCCGCGACGTTGATCCCGAACAGACGTTACAGCAGCTGTTTCGTGATTTCCTGCCCATCCCTTATTCGGGCAGCTATCTTTATCGGCTGGCACCTGAGAAGACAGCGGAATCAGGCGGCTGACTGCCCGCTATTCTTCACCCGGACGATATCGGCCATGACCGACAGCGCAATCTCCGCCGGGGTCTTGCTGCCGATAGGCAGGCCGATGGGCGCATGGATGCGGTCCAGTTCGGCCCGATCCATCCCGGCGATCTGTTGCAGACGTGCCCGTCGTTTCTCACTGTTTTTCGCCGACCCCATAATGCCGATGTAGAACGCGGGGGTTGCAATCGCCTCCATCATCGTCAGGTCATCAATGCGCGGATCGTGGGTCAGTGCCACAATCGCCACCGCGGCGTGCGCTCCATTCAGTTCCAGCCAGCGCGCAGGATGCTGTGATACGAGCGTCACGTTGTCTGCGTCGCTGAAGTGACTTTCCAGCTCCGTCCGCATTTCCGGTCGGTGCTCACAGACCCGCACGTGAAAGCCCAGCATCTGTCCCAGCCGGATGCACTCATGTGCCACACTGGAGTAGCCCGCGATCAGGAGTTCCGGAATCGCGCCAACCGGCAATAACATTTGCTGCTCGCTGGCATCCAGTGCGGGCAGCCTCCTGTCGGCGGCTATCGCCTCCCACTGCGCGCGCTCGCCTGGCCGTATTATTTTTACCAGCGGCTGTTGCCCGCTCAGCGCACGCTGCATCGCCGTCAGCAGCGCCAGCGTGGCATCATCGGGCGGCAGAAACTCAATGACGATTTCCAGACTGCCGCCGCACGGCAGGCTGACGTCAGGACGCATCCCGCCCTCACCGTAGCGTACCCGCTGACTGCTGGCGCGATACGCTCCCGCCGCCAGCTGCGCCAGAAAGTCCTCTTCGATGCAACCGCCTGACAGCGATCCGCAATACGCGCCGGTTTCATTAACCGTCATGAGTGTCCCGGGTGCGCGCGGCGAAGAGCCATAGGTGCGCAGCACGGTGCAGAGCCAGACCTGCTGGCCCGCCTGGCAACTGCTCAGTGCCGCATTAATCACGCGTTGATCCAGCGTTATCATGAAAATTCCTTTATCAGCTGCAGATCGGCAGGAAAATCGATATCACAGAGGCAACCGCGATCGTGAAGCGCCAGCGGGACGGCCTGTGACTTCACTATCGCCTGGGGTCCGGCATCGCCCTGTAACGTGCTTAGTACTGGGAAATAGTGATTCTGAAAGCCCACCGGATGGCCCGGCTTGCCCTCAATAAATGGCCTGACAATCGGCGCATGCGCCAGCGCGGCACTGACGGCGCGGTAACTTTCGGGCGTCACAAACGGCATATCGCCCAGCGCAATCAGCCAGCCGTCGTAGTCACGGCTGGCATTCACGCCCGCCGTGATGGACTCGCCCAGCCCGCCGCTGTCGCACAGCACGACAGTCGCCCGCGAGCAGAGCGACTGGATTGCCAGTGCGTCGGGACGGGTCACCACGAACAGGTCAAGCCCGCTGGCAGCGGCCTGCTCCAGCGTGCGCTGCAATACCGCTTTGCCTTCAAGGTCAGCCAGCAGCTTATGCCCGCCCGCCTGCTGGCGAAAACGTTGACTCAGCCCGGCGGCCAGTACAATCAGCGCAATCTTCACTCTCTTTCTCCGCTATGCGTGAAAAACGGGCGCAGGCTTAGCCCGCGCCCGCATAACCACAGTCCGGCCTGCTGGCAGCAGGTCAGGAACCGGTTCAGATAAGCTTGTCGAGCGTAATCGGCAGATCGCGTACGCGCTTGCCGGTGGCATGGAAGACTGCATTACTGATCGCTGCCGCAACACCGACGATACCCAGTTCACCCACCGGTTTACCGCCCATGGTGGTCGCCTCAAAATCGGGCTCGCCTACGTTGATGGTAGTAATGCTCGGGATGTCACCATTTACCGGCACTAAGTAATCTGCGAGGTTATTGTTGATTACCCGACCGTTACGCGGATCGATGATGCCCTCCTCCATCAGCGCCTGACCCACACCCATGATCATGCCGCCAATCCACTGGCTGCGCGCCAGTTTCGGGTTATAGAGGCGACCGCTGTCGAGCGCTGCCACCATCCGTTTGACTCGGATGGTTCCGAAATCTTCATCGACCCGGACCTCAATAAATTGCGCACTCCAGCTGTGGGCAGAGAATTTTTCGGGGCGGGTGCCGTCATTAAGATTACGCACCATCTTGTCGCGTTCGCTCTCTGACATATCGTCCGGGAAGGTGCCGCCTTTCACCGTCAGACTCTCTGCCGGGGCCAGCGTCGCCAGCTGAGCAAAGGAAACGGCGAGATCGCTGCGCTGATTGTGCTGCACCCCGTCGCCTTTCAGCATGAGCTGAGACGCAGGCGTGCCTTTCAGTGGCGACTGTGACAGTTCGCTGGCCAGCTTCAGCAGCTGGTCGCGCATCCGTTTGGCTGTGTCGTTCACCGCCGCGGTCACGTTGCCTGCCAGCTGCGATCCGCCCGCTACACCCGCGCGCGGCAGCTCGGTATCACCCAGCTGCACCTCAATGGTGGTGGAGGCGACGCCCAGAATATCGGCAGCGGTCTGCGCCAGAATGGTATAGGTTCCGGTGCCGATATCCGCACCGCCACACTGGACAACAAATGTTCCCTGCGGCGTCAGGATAATTTTCGCTTCGGCAGGGAGTTTGTTGACCGGATAGGTGCCGGAGGCCATGCCCCAGCCAATCAGTTCACGCCCTTCGCGCATTGAGCGCGGCGTCATGATGCGCTTGTCCCAGCCAAAGGCTTCTGCGCCTTTCTGATAGGCTTCTTTCAGACGGCGAGAACTCCACGGCAGGTCGAGCTGATAATCTTTATCTGCCCAGTTGCGCAGACGCAGCTCCAGCGGGTCGATGTTCAGGGCATAAGCCATCTCATCCATCGCCACTTCCAGTCCAAAGGCGCTTGGGTTTTCACCTGGCGCGCGCATCCAGCCTGGCGTCACCGTATTAATCGGCCTGACCTGATGCTGCGCGGAAACGTTGCCTACCGCATACATGCGCGCAGTGACTTTGCTGCAGTTCTCGGCGAACACATCAATGAGTGACGTTTCACTGAAGCTGCGCTGGATAATTGCCTGGATTTTGCCGTCGCGGGATGCGCCCAGCTCCAGCTGCTGCGAGGTCGCCGGACGCCCGCCAAGACCGGTAAAAGTCTGCGGACGGGTCAGCGACACTTTGACCGGGCGCTTCAGCGCACGCGATGCCGCCGTCGCCAGCGCAACATGGGTGTAAGGCACCGGCTTAGAGCCAAATCCACCGCCGACATACGGCGAGATGATCCGCACGTTTTCCACCTCAATGCCCATCCACTCGGCAATCTCTACCTGCGCGCCAGCTACCCACTGGCTCGGCTCCCAGACGGTAATGCGCCCATCCTGCCACTCCGCCACACAGGCGTGCGGCTCCATTGGCATGTTGTATTCACGCGGGGTGGTATAACGCTGGCTCAGGCGCACCTCGGCCTGGTTCATCGCCGACTGGGCATCGCCCATATCGATATCCTGCTTCGGGAGCGGTTTCGGCTCGACGCCCTCATCGGTGGCAAAAATCAGTGCGTCAGAGGTTTCATACTCGATCTCCACCAGCGAGGCAGCATAGGTCGCCTGCTCAAACGTTTCGGCGACGACCAGCCCAATGTTCTGACCGTTGTGAATAATCACATCGTCCTGAATCGGGGTGTAGGTTGACTGCGCCGCGCCGCCATCGGCAATCGCCGTGGGCTTGTTGATCTTCAGCGTGTTCAGATGGGTATAGACCGCCAGAACGCCTGCGGCCTGCTGCGCTTTTTCCGTCGCCATGTGGCTGATGCGGCCGCTGGCAATCACAGACTGGATCACCACGCCGTAGAGTGGATTTTCCGGCTGATGTTCTAACGCATAACGGGCCTCACCGGTGACTTTCACTTTACCATCGCCACGCGAGCGGGCAGCGCCCAGGCCTTCAATCCGGATGTCTGCCGCTGAGTTCGCGTTGATCACATCCGGACGCGCTTTATCGTTTTCTTCACTCATGCGGTTTCTCCTGCTGCCATCAGCGCGCGTGCAATCACTCGCGGCGCCAGTTTTACTTTATAGGCGTTGTGGGTCAGCGCCTGCGTCTCCTGAGTAATGCGTTCTGCCGCCTGGAACACCGTCTCTTCATCAAACGGCTGGCCTTCCAGCGCCTGCTCGACCGATCGGACGCGCCAGGGTTTAGTGGCGACACCGCCCAGGGCAATATGCACGTCACGCATCACGCCGTTTTCCAGCGTGAAGCCTGCGGCCGCGCTGGCTGCTGCAAACTCATAGGAGCTGCGGTCGCGGACTTTAAGGTAGTGTGAGTGGCGGAGTGACTCAGTTTGCGGCACGTCAATGGCCACAATGATCTCGTCATCGCGCAGATCGTGCTCACGGTCAGGCGTATCACCCGGCAGCAGGAAGAAGTCATCAATTGCGATGCGGCGGGTTTCGCCCTGCTGATTCTGCAGAACGACGATGGCGTCAAACGCCACCAGCGCAACCGCAAGATCGCCGGGATAGACGGCAATGCAACTGTCGCTCGCGCCCAGAATCGCGTGATTGCTGTTCACGCCATCCAGGGCGGCGCAGCCGGAACCAGGATTGCGTTTGTTGCAGGCCGGGAACGTTGCCGGGTCACGGTAGTAGTTACAACGGGTGCGCTGACGTAAATTCCCGCCCAGCGACGCCATATTACGAATCTGCGGTGAGGCAGCCTGCCACAGGCTGCCATAGATGGCTGGCGCGCTCTGCTGGCAGGCGGGATGATCGGCCAACTGGCTCATGGTGACCAGTGCACCAGCGGTGATCTTATCGTCATCAAACTGCAGGTTTTTCAGCGCCGTTAAGCCGCTGATGCCAATTAATTGTGGTGGCGTGAAGACACCACACTTCATCAGATCGAGCTGCGTCGTGCCGCCCGCCAGCAACTGACTGCCCGACTGCTGTTTCAGAGTGGCAGCCTCTTCAGGTGACTGCGCAACTTTCCAGCTGAATTCATTCATGCGGACTCCTTCGCCATCTCAGCAGCGGCCTGTTTAATCGCATCGACGATGTGCGGATAAGCCCCGCAACGGCAGAGATTGCCGCTCATGTATTCACGGATCTCATCGTCTGAACCGGCATGACCTTCTTTGATGCAGGCAACAGCAGACATGATCTGACCCGGCGTGCAATAACCGCACTGGAAGGCATCATTCTCCATAAAGCAGCGCTGCACCGGATGCAGTTCACCCTCGTTGGAGGCCAGCCCTTCAATGCTGGTGACGTCAGCGCCATCCGCCTGGGCCGCCAGCGTCAGGCAGCTCAGCACCCGCTGACCATTTATCAGCACGGTGCAGGCACCGCATTGTCCCTGATCGCACCCTTTTTTGGTGCCGGTCAGGTTAAGATGCTCACGCAGCGCATCCAGCAGAGTGACTCGCGGATCGACCTGCATCTGCTGCGACTGACCATTGACCTGCATTGTTAGCGATATTTTTTCCGACATTGTCTGCTTCCCATTGTTGGGGGCTAAAAGATGAAATTTTTATAGGTTTATTTCTGACGGGAGTTAAATCGGGGAAAATCGTGATAACCCTAATCTTTACGCGCGTATCTCTGTCTTAAGGTTTAGCAGCTTTTTGGCAATCTGGCGGGTATGTCAGGAAAAAGTCAGCGTTATCTGAGGAAAAAAGGAATGCAAAACGTTATATAGTATATAATATAGCGATTTCATATTATTGATTTTATTTGATATATTCCTGGATCATTTCAGCCAGCATCGCTTACAGCGATTGATGCAGCCGCTTCACTAATTTTTCCACAAATTGCAGCCCAGACATCATCTGCCAGTCGCAGTGGCAGACCTGATACCAGGCGGAGTGAAAAGGCAGGTCACCCTGATAGCGCCAACCCCTGGCATAAGAACAGGCGCGTTCAGGCGTGTTTAATCAGACACGCCTCAGATGATCAGTCTGGCCAAAAATGTGGCCCTGGCGAAGTCATACACCGGAATTTTCAGGGGCTATCCCTATCCTCTGCGAAAATGGCAGAAATGCTCAATCCCTTCCGGTGTCAACGATACTGGCCGGTTGCTTATCATTCCTTCACTGTGAGGATGCTACAGCGACAGGTGAATCGTGATTAGCTGCCGCCTATAAGATGCTGACAACGATTTCTGGCGTCCCAGTTATCCCGGGGAAGCGTTTTAAAATCAGACGCAATTCTGGCAGGGTCTGAATAAACAGTAATGGCATAATCCAACGAAATCTCCTGAGCACCATATTTAGTATCAATAAAGTAGCGTTTGCCCGCTTGTGGAATAAATGGAACCCACTGTGAGAGTAAATAGCTTTCCGGGAATCTTGTTTTTTTTCCTTGTGTGTCGTAATCGCTCATTATCGTGTTGAGCTGCTGAAAAGCCATGAGCCTGCCAGGCTTTACCTTTGCTGTCATCACGCGCCCCGCGGAGGGGATAAGATTTGACTCCAGCTGATGACGATCAACCCTGTCATAACAGGTGCCTTTCTTCTCATAGACCGAAAGATAAAATGTACCCACAAATCCCTCTGGATTGATAGCCACCACCGTCGCTGCATCTTTACCTTCGTAATCTGTGTAATTAAGAGGTAAAAGCGTGGAACAGCCATTGAGGAAAATAACGGGGAAAAACGCAGCAATTCTCATGATTTTCGGGATGACATGCATTTATTTTCTCTTCCTAAGATGCGTTATGCTGGACGCTATCAGCAAACGGGAATGACATTTAACGATATTTATCGACTAAATTAGGTTTACCATTACTTTAACTAAACATGCAGAACTAATGGGCTGAAAGTTTATTTAAATAAATCAGCTTGTTGATTTGATTTTTAATTACATACGCAATTAATATTTTTATCGTTTTGCTGAAAACATTAAAAAGCCCCAAAGGGGCTTTACGTTACATTATCATCTGGCGTACAGAATCGAATCAGAACCGGTATTGCAGACCAGCTGTGATGGTATAGTTTTTATTAGATATACCAGCCGCATCGCCACCAATAGATGCTGATTCACCGGAGAATCTGTCAATAATCTGAGTGCTGCCTTTGCCTTCTTCATATTTGCTGTAGGTGAATTCGGCAAACACTTTGGCATTTGGCGTGACATAATAGCCGGCATCTACTGATGTTCCGTAGTACCGCGAATGAGTCGCTTTCTCACGGAAGGTAAGATCGCGCATGTAATGCTCGTCATTATCGTGTGCCCGCACCCAGTCACTGAATTTAAATAAGGCGTTAAATTCAAAATCGTTAATACGATACTGGCCCGCAAGGCCAATATACGGCATGGAAAAACGCTGGCTATAGCCAATACCGCGCTCGCCTCTTGGGAAATCACCGACAGAAGCGCCGTTATCGTAATTGTATGAACCGCCAAAAGCTGTCCAGCTTAAACGGGTTTCCTGATAACCAGCGGTCAGCCCGGCCTTATAGTTATCGCCCTGTAACGCCCAGCCTTTGACATTGAGATCGTATTCATTGGCGTAATTAACATCTGTGCGGGGATGGGATGAATGGTCCGTCCAGTCAGACTGGTTGTCATCGAGCCAGTCATAGTCGTCCATATGACCCGAACCAGAAGCCAGTGAAGTCCAGCCTCGCGCATTCAGCGTCAGAAATGAGTATGCATCCCAGGATAACTCGCCCTTGAGAATAGCAACATTCTTTATTTTCCAGTCCAGCTGACTGACTTTGCGACCTGTTTCGGTGCCGTAAACCATCTCATGAGATTTGCCACTCAGCATCCCGGCTGACGTCGACACAGTAAAGCTTTCCGGAGAAAAATTCGGTGAAAATCGACCTGCATCTGCACAGGCTCCGCCTGACAGAGTCGCCATTATCATCACTGCAACGGTGCTTTTTTTCATTTCAGTTCCATATCCATAAAGGTAATCCCTGTACAGCAGCGCCGTTCTTTTCGTAGCACGGCTGCTGCGCTTCTATACTCACCTGCCGGGTCCAGGCCCCGGAGCCCTGGCGAAAGCCTGCGCGACGGCTCATGCGAAGCCGCGGGTCTCTTGCCCCTTTTTGCTCGCAGCTTTGAACCGTTAAGGCAAATTCCTTAATCGGCTGCTTTCTGAAAAACATTAATTATTTTTGTTATTTCGCAGTGCGTCACTCATCAGCCCTTTTTTGCCCGGTCAGAAAATTGTTTCAGGCGAGCAACTGCTGCGGCTGGTAAATATCCGCCTTACGGGAAAAAGACAAATGAGACGATGACGACATTAAGGAGAGATGTTTTCTGAAGTGAGGTTTTTTAGCACCAGTAAATGATGCGATGACCATCCCCGCACAGGGCACTTAGGTGCTATTTTACATTTTGCAAGGTCTGCCAGCGTTAACGGCAGGTCGAAAGTTCTATGCAATAGCTTAACCGGCAGTGCCGTGGGGTACAGTTCAGGCAGTTTTGCTCAGGCCTTAGCACTGAGCGAATCATTCATAATTCTGTCATCTGCCCTTCCACCCGAAGCGTGATCAAAATGGTTAGCGCGGAAGTTAGATTTCTCAGCGTCCCAGCTCAGGCTGCGGCACTCTTTTTCAGTTCGAACCGGGCCATAAATCGCATTAAGCCTGCATGGCTGACTTCAGGCGTGATCAGATGTAGATGGCTTTCTGAGCGACCATCCTGTCCCATTCAGGCTGTCTGTCATTCTGTTCATTCAGTAATGCAATATTCCTGACTGCGACCGCCATGTCTCTGGCCGCATTTCGCATGTTCTGAATCAGTTCATAGCGGTAGATTTTATTATTTACAGCGTTTTCCATATCGTCCCTTGCCTGCCAGAGTGCATGAAGTGCCGTCCCGGTGCAGAGAAGAAAAAGGATGATCAGCAGGCTATACCCTGCGACAAGACGCGTGGCTATTTTCATATTATTTTCCGTTATGTTTTTGAGATTTCTATGTTGCTCTGGTGTTAAGAAGTGAGGTTGAATAAAAAACCATGAAAAACTTTATCTGGTCGCGCCATTAATAACCGCGCGACAGGAAAGATATATTGACAATGAGGGAGAAACGACGAGATAAGAAATAGAGAATGACGCCTGAAAAAATATAACCCTCTGGTAATAAACATTTAAAATAATAAAATTCAGTAAATTAATTGGTATTAAAAAATATTTCGTATACAAATTATTTCTAAGCATGTTCTTTGTTCAACCGGCTGCATACATTGCCGGAATCATAAATTTCCAAGGGAGTGCGCTATTTTAGTTTTTTCGCATAACTATCTAAATCTGTGCTGATACCACCATTAATAATTACTGAGTGATTAAATTATCCGCTCCGGGCACAGAGCGGATATCACTGCCAGACCCAACAAGATGAATCCTTCGCCGTTTAAAGCATCAACTTTCAGGCTTGAGAATAAGTCTGTTTAGACGCTCTCCACTCTGAAATCCGAATTTCACCGCGCCATATTATTGCCTCAGGATGATTTATCACCGCAGACGCTCTTTTCGTTATACCGATGTTTCAGCCGTTCCCGCTGCCGGGTTTTCCGTCCCGCCATGACCATCGCTACGACAAATACCACAGCAAACAACACCACAATCGTCGGCGCAGGCGCGCTGTCGATAAAGAACGAGAGATAAACGCCGCTCAGCGACACCAGCACCGACACCATGACCGCCATCAGCAGCGCATGTGAAAAACGACGGGTGAGCAGCACCGCAATAGCGCCGGGCGCGATAAGCAGGGAGATCGACAGGATGATCCCCACCGCTTTCAGCGTCGCTACAATGGTCAGCGAGACCATGCAGAGCAGCCCGTAATGCAGCAGACGGGCGGGTAAGCCAGAGACCTGCGCCTGCTGAGGATCGAAGCTGAACAGCATAAAATCACGCCACTTCACGACAATCACCATAACAATGATCAACGCGATAATCGCTGTCTGAATGATATCTGCGCCGGTTATGCCAAGCATGTCACCAAACAGAATATGATCGAGGTGCACTTCAGGTTTCACGGCGATGTAGAGGATTAGCCCCACTGCAAACATGCCGGAGAAGACAATGCCCAGCACGGTGTCCTGCTTAATACGGCTGTTGTCCTGCAGGAAACCACTGGCGACGGCACAGAACAGCCCTGCAACAAACGCGCCCACCGCCAGCGGCAGTCCCGCCATCCACGCAAGCACGATGCCCGGGAAAACCGCATGGCTCATGGCATCGCCCATCAGCGCCCAGCCTTTCAGCACCAGAAATACCGACAGCAGTGCACAGGGAATCGCCACGACCAGCGCGATCAGCAGTGCGCTGTTAATAAATGCAAACTGAAACGGTTCCAGTATCCACATCAGCCAGGCTCCTTCTCAGGGTGATGGCGGCCACGACGCCGGTTAGCCAGCAGGCCATGTTTCGGTGCAAAAACAAATGCCAGCAGGAACAGCAGCGTCTGCGCCACCACGATAATGCCGCCCGTTGCGCCATCCAGGTAGTAACTCGCCCAGGCACCCAGAAAACTGGTGATGCTGCCAATCGCGACAGCAATCATCAGCAAACGCGGAAAGCGATCGGTGAGAAGCCAGGCGGTCGCGCCGGGCGTCACCACCAAACAGATCACCAGAAACGCGCCAACAGTTTGCAGCGCCGCTACGGTTGAAACTGCGAGCAGAGTAAAGAAGAGGATTTTCAGCCGTTCAGGCCGCAGACCAATGGCGCGCGCGTGGTTCTCATCGAAGAAGGTGACCATCAGATCTTTCCACTTAAACAGCAGAATGATAATCGACAGCCCGCCAATCAGCGCCAGCTGGAGAATATCGGCTGGTGCAATCGCCAGTATGTTGCCCAGCACAATGGTCTGTATGTTCACGGCAGTCGGATTTAGCGACACCATAAACAGACCCAGACCAAAGAAAGAAGAAAAGATCAGGCCAATAATCGCATCTTCTTTTAAACGGGTGCGCTGATTAAGTAACAGCATACTGCCCGCTGCCAGCCCGCCGGAAAGAAATGCCCCCAGCGCAAATGGCAGCCCTAGCATGTAAGCGCCCGCGACGCCTGGTACAATAGAGTGTGACAGCGCGTCACCTATCAGTGACCAGCCCTTGAGCATCAGATAGCAGGAGAGAAATGCGCAGAGTCCGCCTACCATCGCGGAGACCCACATCGCGTTAAGCATGTAGTGATAACCAAAAGGTTCCAGTAACTGCGCCATGGTTAGCTCCCCTCTTCCCGTGCGGCATGAGGTGCAATAAAGGGACGTTCATCATCGGTGATGATCTGATCGTCCAGCCCCTTCACCATCACATGCCGCAATACCCCGCTAAACGCGCGCTCAAGATTAGCGGCGGTAAACGTAGTCCGGGTCGGGCCGCTGGCCAGAACCGTGCCTTTTACCATCACGGTGTAATCGCAGAATTCCGTAACCGAGCCCAGATTATGGGTGGAAACCAGCATGGTTTTACCTTCATCGCGCAGTTCCCCCAGCAGGCTGATGATTCTGGCCTCGGTCTGTACATCTACGCCGGTAAACGGCTCGTCCAGCAGGATCACGCTGCCCTGCTGCGCAATCGCACGCGCCAGAAACACCCTTTTCTTCTGCCCGCCAGAAAGTTCGCCGATCTGACGATGGCGATAATCCAGCATATCGACCCGCGCCAGCGCCTCACTGACAATCTGCTGGTCATGCGACTTAGGCCGGCGCAGCAGACCCATGTGCCCGTAGCGCCCCATCATCACCACATCCTCCACCAGCACCGGAAACGACCAGTCCACCTCTTCCGACTGCGGCACGTAGGCGACCAGACTCTGTCGCAGCGCCTGGCGGGTCGGCATCCCCAGCACCGAGATGCTGCCGCTGGCGAGCCGCACAAATCCCATCAGCGCTTTGAACAGGGTTGACTTGCCGGAGCCATTAACGCCCACCAGCGCGGCGATCGATCCGCCCGGCACGCTGAAGCTGGCATCATGCAGCGCAGTATGTCCGTTGCGATAGGTTACCGTGACGCCTGAAACCACAATGGTGTCTGTCATTGCGCTTTCTCTCCCGCTTTAATGCCCTGTACCAAAGTCTCCGTGGTGACTTTGAGCAGATCAAGATAGGTTGGCACCGGTCCCTCAGCGTTACTCAGGGAGTCGACGTAAAGCACACCACCGTAATGGGCACCGGTTTCCCGCGCGACCTGGCGGGCGGGCTTATCTGACACGGTGCTTTCACTGAACACTGCCGGAATGGCATTTTTTTTCACCTGGTCAATCACGCGTCTCACCTGCTGCGGCGTACCCTGCTGGTCAGCATTGATCGGCCACAGGTAGAGCTCTTTCATGCCCAGGTCACGCGCCAGATAGGAGAACGCGCCTTCACTGGTCACCATCCAGCGTTTCTGCTCAGGAATAGCGGCAATCTGCTGGCGCAGCGGATCCAGTGCCGCAATAATTTTTTGCTTATAGGCGGCAGCGTTCTGACGGTAGGTCTCTGCGTTCACCGGGTCATATTTCACCAGCGCATCGCGAATGTTATCGACATAGATCAGCGCATTGTCCGGTGACATCCAGGCGTGCGGATTCGGTTTACCGTTATAGGGCCCTTCGCCAATGCCCATCGGCGTGACACCAGCGGAGACCACCACTTCCGGGACGTCGTCCAGATGCTGATAAAAGCGCTGAAACCAGCGTTCCAGATTAAGCCCGTTCGCCATAATTAACTGCGCACCCTGTGCCCGCCGGATGTCACCGGGCGTGGGCTGATATTCGTGTATTTCAGCACCTGGCTTAGTAATAGAGGTGACCTCCGCGGCATCGCCAGCCACGTTCTCAGCCATGTCAGCTATCACCGTAAACGTTGTCACTATCTTAAATTTTTCTGCTGCATAGCTGCTGCTCGCGATCAGGGTTGTGAGCAGTGCGCTCAGTAACATCGTGGTGAGCTTTTTTATCGGGACCATCAGGCGGGCTCCAGAGGTGATTAAAAACAGAACATAATTAGCATATGCTATTTTTTATAGCACAGGCTATACCTTCCGAACAGCAGGAAGATGTGAAGTTTCTTCAGCATTCAGGTTCAGGTGTCAGCTTTTGTAAGGCAGCTCAGTTAATCTCTGATTTAGATAGGAATGTTTCTGATGACATGTGGCATTTAACCCGCTTATGGCTTCACGACAGGCGGGTTTTTCTCCTGCCTGATTCAGTGACACAAAATGAGAAAAGAGGTAATGGCATAAAAAAAGCGTTCGACTACGCTTTGCCATCCACGAAAGGAGGTTGCATTGCCGGATGACACTCTCGCAACAGACGCAGCAATTTCACAATTAAAATAATCTTATTGATAGGCCGAATTAATTAAGGCTGATGAATTTTTTTGCTACAGTTAATGTTACTTACCGCAATCACCCAGGAGGATATTTTGTATTTTTCCAGCGACGAAAAAGCGAATGTCATCATTGGCGAAGCCGCAATGAACCTGTTTAATGCTGGTCAGGAAGTGAACGTTGAACTGCTGATTAAAGAGTTACAGGTTATGGCTGACTCAGAAGTGAATGAGTATCGCCTTGAGCAGATGCAAACTGCACGTCAATGGCTGACAGGATTCAAAACAATTGGTTCACGCACTACCGGTCCGGCAAACTGGTTATCCAGAAATGTGGGTATCGAACCGGCTATCAGCGCTTCTGCTGATGATATTTTCTTTAAGCATTAACACAACTGCTTACCTTCTGCCGGCCTGAATAATCAGGTCGGAACATCGGAGGACTTGTTCCTGTACAGGAATATGGTACAATTTTCACCTCGTCACTACTTCCTCGTAACACCCTGTTTTAAAAGCCCTAGCACTTTTTGCACAAAAAAAATTATTCCAAAAATCCAAAATTCTGTACAAGTTTTAAAAAGGTGTATAAGTTGCGCATCAGGAATGCTATACATTTTCACCATCTGAGGAAATCATCATGCGTCAGAACGGACAAGGCCCGGAAACGATCAGCGATATTGCCCGTTACTTCAATCAGGCCAGCTCACCTTCCCAGCAGGAAACGCTGGGTTCGGTAGTGGTCGAAATTCTGCGCGCAGGTCATAGCCTTAGCCGTAAAGCAATTTGCAGTAAACTGTTGCGCCGCCTTGAACTGGCTGCAACGCCAGAAGAAGAGAACCATCTGCATGAATTGATTGCGATGCTTTTTCGTCGCGAAGATTAATGTCCGCTCACGGCGTCAGATAGTATTCACGACGCCTGCTTTTAGCCAACATTCAGGAAGATTTACCCACAGGAACGAAGCCCAGTACTGCTTAGCCGTATCTGGTGCAACAAGTTGCACCCGCTGACGTATACGGACCCGCAGCATGGCCATTGATTCGTAATCAGAGAAGCCAGTATGTACAGAAGTGAAGATGAGAAACTGACAGATGTCATGATCGGCGAAGCCGTTCTGACATTGCTCAAGTCAGACAAACCGGTGTCGAGTAACGCCTTAATCGCACAGCTTGAACTCATGGCTGCTAGTGCCGATGACGACTCAAAAGTGTCTGTGATTCGCAAAGCCATCACTGAAGTTCGAAATGGCATGGTCGCCGCGCGTAAACGTGTGCAGGGCGACGGTGCTGAACGTGATAAGACGGCGCACCGTATGAACAGCGATGGCCCACCTGATGGGTCTAAAAAGCACTGATAAAGGGTATTGCGGGCCTGTCAGACACGGCTGGCAATAAGCGAAGCGGCAGCCTTTAAGTGAAATTTTTATTGGCTGGCTGGGCAAAACGAAAACAGCGTCTACACTCGTTTTGACTTCACCCATTGCGTATAACGAATTTTCCTCAGAGAAAGAAAAATCATGCAACACTCTTCATCAGATTTATCCATCATTGACTATTTTCGTAGTGAAGGCGATTTGCTGGCACCAGAAACCGAACTGCTGGGTGCAGTAATTCGTGACATCGTGGCTGATCAGGGACGTGTGACCAACAAAGCGATAATTCTTTATCTGATCGCCGAACTGGAATGCACGTCCGACGTGATCAGACTGGATGTGTTGCGCAGAACGCTGGAAATTGTCGTTGGCCGCACACCTGACGATAGTGATATCTGATTACCTCTCCTGCGTTATCGGTGATAACGCAGGCTCAGTGAGATGAATACTCTGGTTTTCAGGTAATTTTTGACGAAGAGCTATATCCCACCAGGTGAGTACTAAACGCCCAACCTTAGTTGCAAGTTGTATAGCAGGTCGCAGCGGCCATAAACAGCCCTGGCGTAGCCATTCCTTCCCGGGCAAAATCCCCCTCTCAGCTTCCCCAGGACGCTCGTATCACTCTGCTGGGTAATAATCCGCGCGAATGTTATTTATTTGCTGGTAACAGGCAACAAATCACTTCTGGCTGAACTCAACACTGTCTGTCGTGCAGTCAAGCATGGCAAAAAACTCCCCGGAAGCTGACCCATGGTTACGCTGAGTGAAGGGGACTAACCAGATAACATTCCCGAATGTCATCTGCTCATAGTCAATAAGAATCCCATTCTTTTCAGCTGCGTGCTGAGCGTCAGAAAAACTTTTCCACTCTGCCTCATCTCCGGTTTTAGCCCGAATGACTTTAGTCATGATTGTCTGATTATCATAATGTCGGCAGGCTTCAGTCCGGGCAGCACTAACTTCAGAAGGTCTGAAAGATACGATGATGAGAATCATTACAGCAGATGCGAGCACTGCCAGAGATGTAATGGCGATGACTAAAATTCTGACTAACCTTTTCATGTGGTACTCATCCTGAGTTTCTAGTTTGAGGATCATACCCGATGGCACCGCTTCACTGCATAGCTAATAATTTGCATTGCTCACAAATACTTAATTGCCAGTACTTTAACTTCAGTGTTTGGGGGGCAATAGTACAGCCATCATTGTTACTTGAGATCAGAACCGGTTTGCCACACAGGTCGTTTTAAAACAGCCTTTAACATTTAACAACAGATAAAAATCAGATGTCTGGAATCGCTATGCTCACATCTGGGGCAAAGCGGATATTCGTTTTGTTATTCCAAAATGGCCACAGATCACACTTTCTCCTTACTAATGCGATGATACAAATACCGGCGTTTGCTGCACGGGCGGAACAGAGAAGTGACGCTGCATGCGCTTTATCTCCTCTGCCGGGGGCAGACCAAACAGACGTTTAAATTCACGATTAAACTGCGACGCGCTTTCATAACCCACAGCGTAACCTGCCGCGGCAGCGGTCATCTGCTGGCGTACCATCAGCATGCGCGCCTGGTGCAGGCGCACCGATTTCACATACTGCATCGGCGGCATCCTGATAATGGCTTTAAAGTGAAGATGAAAGGTCGGGATGCTCATGCCCGATTCCCCTGCCAGTTGCGTCAGGGTCAACGGCTCTGCATACGTGGCGTGGATATGCTTTACGACTTTCCCTATTTTGCTGAACTGCCCCTGCATGGCCAGCGCGGCACGCATGGCGTTGCCCTGTTCGCCCGTGAGTACACGGAAGTAGAGTTCACGCAGTCGTGCATGTCCGAGTATCGCGGTTTCTAGCGGACTGTTCAGGGCTTCAAGCAGACCCAATACGGCTCCCTTAACCGTGTCGTCCATCTGACTCGACATCATACTCTGCGGCGCGACGGGAGGATGCGAAGCATCATGCTGGTCGATCTGCAGGATAAGCTCAGCCGCGAGCTGAAAATCCAGATGCAGGTAAATAGCCAGCAGGGGGTGCTCTGCTGATGCGTCGGTTTCCATGGTAAACGGCACAGGAACCGAGACCGCCAGGTAGTGCTGCTCATCATATAAGTAGGTCTGCTGGCCAAAGTAACCCCGTTTGCTGCCCTGACAGACAATCACAATGCCCGGATCATACAGCACGGGTGTTCTGGCAAGAGGACGGTCGGCGCGCAGAATTCGCACACCGGGTAAGGCCGTCAGGTTATATCCTTCATGCGGCGCCAGGGCTTTAATCAGGGCAATCATTCCGGTCATTACGGCACCTCATAAGATCAGGCAAGAAAACGAGAAGATACGGTCTGAAAACACAACAGCAATGAGAATACCATGCAATCTCAACGGTTCATGGGAGTTCTTTTATGTCATCTTTAAAAACAATCTTAATTACTGGCGTCAGCAGTGGCTTTGGTCTGGCACTGGCGCGCGAAGCCCTCCATGCCGGGCATCGGGTCATTGGTACCGTGCGTAACCACGAAGCACTGCAAACTTTTGAGGCGCTCGATGCACAGCGCGCCGTGGGCCGCCTGCTGGATGTCACGGACTTCGCGCGCATTGATGAAGTTGTCAGGGAGGTTGAGTCCACAGTCGGTCAGATTGATGTACTGGTGAATAACGCAGGTTACGGCCATGAGGGCATTATGGAAGAATCCTCCCTGGCAGAAATGCGCCACCAGTTTGACGTGAATGTTTTTGGCGCAGTGGCAATGACCAAAGCGGTCCTGCCGGGTATGCGTGAGCGCCGTCGGGGCCACATTATCAATATTACCTCGATGGGTGGTTTTATTACCCTGCCCGGCATCAGCTACTACTGCGGCAGCAAGTTTGCGCTGGAGGGTATTTCAGAAACGCTGGGCAAAGAACTGGCTCCGTTCGGCATACACGTCACCGCCGTGGCACCCGGCTCATTCCGCACCGACTGGGCGGGACGTTCGATGGTACGCAGCGCCCGCACTATTCCGGACTATGACACCCTGTTCGGGCCCATTCGTCAGGCCCGGGAGGAAAAAAGCGGGAAACAACCCGGCAATCCCATAAAGGCTGCTCAGGCTATGCTGGCATTGCTGGAAAGCCCGAACCCACCCGCGCATCTGTTGTTAGGCAGTGATGCCCTGAGTCTGGTACGTCAAAAACTTGCGGCAATGAGTCAGGAAATCGATCGGTGGGAGAATCTCACGCGTTCAACCGATGACTAAGCCGTTGCTGAAACAGAGCGTAAAGGTCTGAACGATGATGACCGGTGACACAAACGGCCATCATTTATGGCGTTCTGCACTGGATAAGGGACCGTCTGTGTGGCGCCTGAGCGGATATTAATGGGTTCTCTGCTGGCTGCCGCATCCCCCGGAATGTCGCAGCCAGCTGATCTCGTTGTGTTACCCGTGTGAGATGCGGTGATGAAGCTGGCAGAAGCGATGGTAAATTCCGTGCTGGCACTGGAACGTCGTCTGCCCGGCAACGCAGGATATTCTCCCGGTCATAATTATTACTCAAATCAAACATAGTCAGAACTGTATAAGTAACAACTAAAGCAGAAGAAAACGCTGCCTCAGCCCGCTGATATTGCAGATATTTCCATTAATACCTTAGATTAAAATCTCACGAAGCATTTATTCTGAATAAAGATTCTGGCCGATGCCGTTAATTACTGCGTTGTCATTTCAGGCTAAAAAAAGGTAATTCTGACTAAATTTAAAAAACAGAAATATAACCAAGCTGATATTAAAACTCTTCAGCTGGAATATTTTTAAGCTCTGTTTACTGCGTCTTATTCTCAGTTAAGGCGGCACTGCGGAGTAATGGCTGGAGTGGAAGGTTCTGGATGGCGCCCGCCATCGGCGCCATCAACCTTAATGCATTTTGCGGGTAAAAAAGCCAATTGCTTCCTGGCATAATGCTTTCAGTTTGCTGTCACGCGTCTCTTCGCTCAGGCGAAACAGAGCGTCCGTAATGTCGTGAAAATGAACCGGCTCTCCCGCCTTGATCAAATCACTGACGACCGCGCCAACCAGTGCACGGATCTCGTTATCGTTGTCGTACTTCACACGACCTCCCGATGGTGTATGCATATACAGTCTAACATTATCGGGTGTCAAAAAACAAAAAAGCCGTCTTAACGGAAATATAAGCGAAGCGGCAACCAGGTTATAAATCATCCAGCCCAGGATTTGACCTGACGTTATTTACGTCAGCACCGTGTGCCTGCCAGTAAATAGCCAAAAGAGTGTCATCACTGCCAGAATCTGACTTTGCAAATACCGGAAGTGAGCCGATCATTTATATCGTTTAACGGAACCCTAAGATTGGGGTTTATAAAATCCGTTATTCCTGTCCCCGGTGCCGCATTTTTCACGCTGCCAGCCAGCGATGCTTTGAACAACGCGTTTCAGTTGAAGCAAAGCTGTTAGCCAGTATTATGATAAAACTCTGGTTATCCTCTGCTGTCGCGAGTCCTGCATGGCTAAATTCACCCTCAAACAGATCGCTGCCCAATCGGGGCTTAGCCTTGCCACTATCGATCGTGCCCTGCATCAGCGTGGCAACGTTCATGCGCGCACTCAGCATCGGATTCAGCAGGCGATAGCGGACCTGGAACTGATGCAAAAAGCCGGGCTCGCTAAAGGCAGAACGATTTATTTCGACGTCATCATGCATACCCCTGACCGCTTTCAGCCTCTGATACGTGAAGCGCTCAGCAGTCAGATCGCCAGCTTTGCTGCTTTCAGACTTCAGTTGCGTTTCCACTTTGGCGCGAATCTTACAGCGGAGGCCATTAATGCGCTGCTGAACAAAAAGGCGCTTCACAGTCACGGTGTCATTCTGAAAGCGGCCTGCTCCGATGAGCTGAATCCCACTATTGAATCGCTCCTGAAACAACGCGTTCCGGTGGTCACCATGATGAGCGATTTACCCGGCAGTGCGCGCCTGCGCTATATCGGCATGGATAACTTTGATGCTGGTAAAGTGGCGGCTTTTCTGATGTCAAAATGGCTGCGGGTCAGCCGTTCGCATATTGTAGCGGTGACCGGCAGTCGCGATTTCATCGGTGAACAGGAGAGAATCCAGGGTTTTCAGCGTGCGATGCAGCAGTTTGCGCCTCAGCATCAGGTGAGCGTGGTGGCGGGCGGATATGGCATTGACGCGCGGATGCATCAGTCGGTGACACAGTTTTTGCAGAGCCATCCGGACACGGATGCGGTCTATACGGTCGGCGGCGGTAATCCCGGCATCCTGCGCGCATTTGCCGAACAAAAGCGGCATGTGAACGCCTGTATTGGTCACGATCTCGATCAGGAGAATTGTGCCCTGCTGCAGGCGGGTAAGATTGATGCGCTGATCGAGCACAATTTACAGCTCGACGCATTACACGCTTTCAGAACACTGCTGGAGTTTCATGGCTTTCTGCCCGCCTCCGAACCGCCCGCACCCTACTCTAAAATCAATATTATCACCCGATACAACATGACAGCGTGAAGTACGGACACGTCCTAACCCCGCATAACACCATGACGTACATTGCGATTGCGGAGTCTCTGAATGGCTCTTCGGTTGACCGGCTCAGGTTGGTCAGCGATCACCCCTATCCGCGCTGACTAACCGGAGGCCTTTCTCACAGCCTGACGTGATCGATCAACGCCCTCAGCTTGGGGGCCAGATTTTTACGGCTGGGAAAATAGAGATAAAAACCGGCAAAGCTGGGTAACCACTCATCAAGTACCGTCACCAGTTCGCCGCGCGCAATATAAGGCTGAAAGGTCTCTTCCATGCCAAAGCTGATGCCGCCCCCGGCGCAGGCGGTGCGGATCATCACCCCCATGTCGTTGGTAGTCAGCTGCGGATTGACGGCAACATCAAACTCCCGTCCCTGCTCAGCAAACTCCCAGCGATAAGGCGCCAGGCCTGGCCCTTTCCGCCAGCCGATGCAGCGATGAGTGACCAGCTCTTCAGGATGCTGTGGCGTGCCTGCACGCGCCAGATAAGAGGGTGATGCTACCGCCACCTGACGCTGCGCAGTGGAGACCGGCACCGCAATCATATCCTGCGCGATCACCTCGCCCAGCCGCACGCCTGCGTCATAGCCCTGCCCGACAATATCAAACTCGTCATCGGTCACGGTGATCTCCAGCTCTACCTGCGGGTAGGCGGTAATAAAGCTCGCCAGCAGTTCGCCTCCCAGCATCCGCTCAGCAATCGAGGAGATCGCCAGCCGCAACTGGCCACGCGGTTCGGCCGCCAGCTCGGCAATATCGGTGACGGCGCGGTTAAGCTGGCTGATCGCCGGAGCCACCTCCGCATAGAGCCGCTGTCCGGCTTCTGTGAGCTGAACTGAGCGTGTGGTGCGCTGCATCAGTGAGATGTTAAGCCGGTCTTCCAGACGCCGCAGGCTCTGGCTGATCGCCGGTCGGGTCACGCCAAGCTGTTCCGCTGCCAGCCGGAAATTTCGGGTCTGCGCCACAATCACAAAAACTTCGAGAGCATTCTTGTCCGCATTCATTGGTCAGATTTGGTTACCAGTCCGTAAAGGGTCAGGTGGATTATCTTTATAATCCAGCCGCCGTATGATCGCCAGTGACAACCTGACTGGAGAGACAAAATGACGCAGAAAGTGATTCTAATTACCGGTGCCTCAAGCGGTATCGGTGCAGGCATCGCACGTGAACTGGCAAAAACCGATGCCATTCTATTACTGGGTGCGCGGCGCGAAAGCCGTCTGGCCGCGCTGGCTGAGGAGCTGCGGTTTAATGGCGCTGAGGTGGCGATCAAAGCGCTGGACGTTACGCGCCGCGAAGATGTGGCGCAGTTTGTGGCGTTTGCGCTGGAGAAGTGGGGACGGGTTGATGTGATGATCAACAATGCAGGGATTATGCCCCTGTCACCCATGGCTTCGCTCAGGGTCGAAGAGTGGGATCAGATGATCGATGTAAACATCAAAGGCGTGCTCTATGGCATTGCGGCGGTGTTGCCGACCATGCTGGGCCACCAGCGCGGACACATCATCAATATCGCATCAATCGGTGCGCTGGCCGTGTCGCCCACGGCGGCAGTTTACTGTGCCACCAAGTTTGCGGTGCGGGCGATTTCAGACGGTTTACGGCAGGAGAACAGTCAGCTACGTGTGACCTGTGTCCATCCCGGTGTGGTCGAGAGCGAGCTGGCCTCAACCATTACTGACCCGACAGCTGCCGAGGCGATGCAGCATTATCGCGCTATCGCACTGCAACCGGATGCCATTGGCCGCGCCGTGCGCTATGCGATTGAGCAGCCCGAAGAGGTGGATGTAAACGAGATTGTCGTGCGGCCAACCCGCACGCAGCAGTAAGCAACCGGCCCGCTGCGCGATGTGCAGCGGGCCGGAATATCAGTAAAGGCTTCTGCGGGTTCGCTGCACGGTAACGGCAATGGCCGTCAGAGCTACCAGCATCAGAAACACGCCCAGGCCAACCATCGCGTTAAACCCATAGGTTTTAAACAGCAGCAGCCCGGCGATACAACCGCTCAGGAAGGAGAATACCGTGGTCAGATGGGTATGCAGAACCTTCTGGAAGAAGCGACGATCGTCAGTTTCCAGATGCACAGCATGAGACGTATGCGCAAAAATCCACGACCCCAGCGCTATGCCCGCATCGGTCAGCGTGCCGGTAATGTGGGTCGATCTGACGCGGCCATTGGAGAGCTGCGTCGAGGTCGCATTGTGGATACCCATCAAAAAGCCCAGCATTATCAGAACTTCCCCATTAAAGCTTGGCCGGTAGAACACGATCTCAAAGATCGACGCCGCCGTCAGCGCCGCACCTTCCGCCAGAATAATCAGACAGAAAATGGTGCGTAACTTATGTCTGATACCCACCACTACCGCCAGCCGGGCTACGGTACAGCCCAGTACAAAGGCAACAATCAGCGCCATCAAAAACAGCATAGTATGGAGGTCGCTGGTAGTGACTTCCTGAGATATCTGCGAGGTGTTGCCGGTCATATGCGACGGGAAAAATCCGAACGCGCCCAGCGCCATCGCATTAAGGATGCCAGCGGTGGTGGCCAGCACCAGCGCCAGCAGTCGGTCTTCGGTATGTGAACGAACTTTCTTCTTTTTTATCAGCACAGGCTTCCCCATATCAGGTGAATGCAAAACGTTCTTATAAGGCTTCAAGCATACAACCTGATGGAAATTATTCCTGTCAGAACCAGATAACTCTGATGAAATAAGCCATTAATTTTGCTGATTTTTATAAAGCAGATTCAGTTTACTTTTAAAAGTGTCAACGACGCGATGATCCACCACCGGGCAAGCCCTGCCAGGCCGGATGGTAAATTCAGTCAACGATAAAGAGTTGCGCACCTGTCGTTGTAAAAGAACGATGCGGTTCAGCCTCATCCGCAACCTGATAACTTACGCCCGGAGTCAGCACGAAACGGCGGCCATCGGCCAGTTCAGTGTGCAACTCGCCCGCCATGCAGAGCAGAATATGACCTTTGGTGCACCAGTGGTCGGCGACATAGCCTGGCGAGTAGTCGACCATGCGAACCCGGATGTCGTTAAATTTCATGGTTCGCCAGGTCGCCTGCCCCTGTTCGCCGGGATGAATCGTCTCTTCAACCTGATCCCACTGCGTCAGGCCAAACGGCAGATTGTCTATTTTCATGCGATTCCCCTATTGAGGATGAATGTTAAGTCAGCGCCTGGATAACGGCCTCTTGCGCGTGGATCAGCGTGGTATCAAACAGCGGCACGCTGGCATCGGTGGCATCCACCAGCAGGGTAATTTCGGTGCAGCCCAGAATAATGGCCTCAGCCCCCTGCGCCACCAGTGACTGCATAATCTCCCTGTAGCGACGACGCGAGGCGGGATTGATTTCGCCCAGGCACAGCTCGTGGTAGATCACCTCATGTACAAACAGACGATCTGCTTCATCGGGCGTCATCACCTCAAGACCGAACTGCTGCTGAAGACGCCCGCGATAAAAATCCTGCTCCATAGTGAAGCGCGTCGCCAGTAATCCGACCTTACGTATCCCGGCCTGCTGAATGCGGCGTCCGGTGGCATCGGCAATATGCAGCAGCGGTATGCCTGTTGCGGCGCTGATTTGCGCCGCCACTTTATGCATGGTGTTGGTACAGAGCACGATGAACTGCGCGCCAGCCCGTTCCAGATTGCGTGCCGCGTCAGCCAGGATCTCGCCCGCCTGCTGCCATTCGCCCGCAGCCTGAAGTTGCTCGATGCGATGGAAGTCGACGCTCCAGAGCACCAGCTCCGCCGAGTGCAGGCCACCCAGTTGCTGTTTAACCTGCTGATTAAGAATGCGGTAATAGAGCGCGGTAGATTCCCATGACATGCCGCCTAACAGACCAATAACTTTCACACTGCACTCCGGTTCAAGGGGGTTTATTCCAGCATGCCAGATCGCCATTGAACGGCAACGGCTTTGTCCAGGCTGCCCTGTTTTACGCTCTGAAGCGGTAGGCCATCGCCATCAGCAACACGACGCCAGCGCTCATGATCAGCCAGGCCTGATTAAGAGACGCACCGCTGTCACGCACCCAGCCCGCGACCAGCGGCATCAGCGCCGCAATCAGGTATCCGCCACCCTGCACCCTGGACAGCAGAACCGCCGCTTCCCGGGCGCTGCGCGCATGATCCAGCGTGACAATCAACGACAGCGGAAACAGTGCGCCGATGCCCGTACCCAGCAACAATGCAGAGAGCAGCGGCATCGTATTCGGGTAAAACACAAGGCTTAGCAGCCCCGCCAGCAGCAGGGCCAGCACGCCGAGCAGCAGCGGACGGCGATCGGGAAAGCGATGTAAGGTTGCTGTGACGATGAAGCCTGCCACCACTTCGGTTATCGTCAGCGCGGCGAGCAGATAGCCACTGTGGCGCGCACTCCAGCCCAGCTGAATATAAAATGGCGGCAGCCAGGCCAGAACCAGCGTGTAAGCCCCGGTGCCAATGCCGAAAAAGAGCGTCAGCAGCCGTGTTCGCGGCGCTGGCAGCGTCATTGCCTCAGACGCCAGGCTCACCTGCGGCGATTGCCTGACTGCAATCAGCCAGATTAACAGCGCTATCAGCGTTAACCCGCCGGAGAGCGCCAGCGCGGGTTGCAGACCCAGCAGTGAAAACAGCGGTTCGGCACTGGCTGCCGTCAGCGCTGCGCCCGCCATAATCCCGGTGCTGAACAGCGCCATCAGCGTCGCCGCTGCGTCAGCAAAACGTTGCCGGATCAGCGCGGGCATCATTGCCTGGATTACGCCAATGCCTGCGCCACCGGCCAGCGCGGTAAGCATCAGTTGATCAGAGGTCAGGTTAAGGCCGCGCCACAGGCAGGCGAGCGTCAGACAGAGCAACCCGATGGCAATGCCGGTTACCGGCCCGAAGCGGGCGATCAGCCACGGTCCGGAGAGTGCCGCCAGCCCCATCATCGCTACCGGCAGAGTGGTCAGCAGACTGAACGCCGTCGCCGACAGCCCGGTTTGCTGTTGCAACACCGGAAACAGCGGGCCAATAATAGCCAGCATTGGCCGCAGGTTGAGTCCGACCAGAAAAACGATCGCGGCAAACAGAGTGGGGAAAATTTTCATCATGTACGCTCAGCCAGAAATTGACGATGACAGCACCGTGTTGTCACTATTTATCTTAACGTTAAGATAAATTCCGTCCACTGTTAAGAGGCTGAGCACAACCCGACAACATAACCCCGACATTTGCAGGTGATTTATGCATGACCATATTGATTTCGTTGTCAGCCAGTGGGACAACGCGATGCCCGACCTGGACACCGCTTCCATGCGTATCTTCGGCAGGATGCTGCGGCTGATGAAACATCTTGCAAAAGCACGCAGTGAGGCACTGGCGCCGTTTGGTTTTCAGGAGGGTGAATTTGATGTGCTGGCGACACTGCGACGGGCGGGATCTCCTTATCGGCTGTCACCCACGCAGCTCTACCAGTCGCTGCTGGTGACTTCCGGCGCAATGACAAATCGCCTGAACCGGCTGGAGCAGCAGCATCTGATTGAACGTGTTGCCGCGCCGGATGATAAGCGCAGCATGCTGGTAGGGCTGACGCCGCACGGTCAGCAGCAGATTGAGCAGGCACTTGGTGCACATACCGCCATTCAGGAGGCGGTGCTGGCACCGCTGGCCGCATCAGAGCGCACCGAACTGGAGGGGTTACTGAAAACGCTGCTGCTTGCCTTTCCCGGCGAAGCGACAGCCGAATAAAAACGCCGTCAGCGCTGCAGTTCCGCCACCGTCATGGTGAAGATAACGGGCTGGTCATCGGCACTGGCATAGGCATGGGGCATATCGGTACGGGCCACCGCTGCACAGCCCTGCTGAATCACCAGAGTCTGCTCACCCACGGTCAGAGCCAGCGTGCCCTGCTCGACGTGCAGCAGTTCAAGCGTGCCCGACGAGTGGCCGGTGGAACTGAACATCTCGCCTGCAAACATCTGCCAGCGCCATAGCTCGATCATATCCGGCCCACGAGTGCCGGCCAGCAGTTGCGCACTCCCGCCCTGCTCACCCTGCCACAGTACGGGCATTTCGCTGGTTTCAATGAGCCAGGCGTCAGGTGCATGCGAGATACTAACGATATCCGCTACCGAGACGCCCAGTGCGGCAGCCACCTTACACAGAATGGCGATGCTGGGATTGGCAGCGCCCTTTTCGATTTCAACCAGCATCCCTTTACTGACGCCTGCCCGACGGGATAACTCATCCTGCGAGAGTTTCTGGCTTTTGCGCCAGCTTTTTATGCGGTCTGAAACTGCCTGACTGACCGTGGCGACATCAGCACCCGCATCGGTCGTTATATTGACTTTATTGGTCATCGGTCATTACTATGAAATAAATTAGTCACTGAGAGAGTATCCGATGTTATCCGTTCATCCGTCAATCGATCCAACCATTTTCACACTCGCCCCAGGCTTTCGAGCCATGAGCATTGCGGTGGAAGCCACATACATTACCCGACCAGAAGTCGCCAGCGACGCACTGAAAAGCGCATGCCAGCAGGTCATACAGGATGATGTCGCATGGGCAGATGCGCACCTTGCGGCCTGGGCTGAGGTGTTCCGGGCATTTGGTGCCAAAGCGAAGCGCACGCCCTGTTCTGCTGAAGCATTGCGTAAACGGGTGCTGCGGGATGGCACACTGCCTGCTATTGATCCGGTTGTCGATCTCTACAATGCCATCAGCATCCGTTACGCCCTGCCGGTCGGCGGCGAGAATATTGTGGCTTATAGAGGCGCGCCGCGTCTGGTGATTGCTGACGGCAGTGAACGTTTCGATACCGTCAAAGAGGGCGAAGTCGTTTATGAATCGCCGGAACCGGGAGAAGTGATCTGGCGCGACGATCAGGGCGTAACCTGCCGCCGCTGGAACTGGCGTCAGGGCGTGCGTACCCGACTGGATGCCAGTGCGCAGCAGATGTGGTTTATACTGGAAAGCCTGCCCGCTATGCCACTCTCCGCGCTGCAACAGGCCAGCGACGAGCTGGTCTCGGGATTGCAGCAGATGATGCCAGGTGCACAGATTGGCAAAACGCTGATCGAAGCGCCCGCAAGCTGAACAGCGGGGTTAACGCTAAGCAGAATCTGTGGCAGGATACGCGCCCTGCGTCTGGCCATACCCGGCTGACTTAACTGCCCACAACCGGTGACCATAATGGCCAAAGTAAAATTCATCCTTCCCCTGCTGCTGATCCTGGCCCTCGCTACCTGGTGGTTTATCCCGCACGATAGTGAGGAAGACAAAGCGTATTACGTCGCGGTCTTCTGCGCGATTGATCACCACGGTCAGCAGTCGTTCGACCAGCAGATGCGAAATGTTATTGAAGGCGGCAATTCTGACTATGCGCTGCAGAAAATAGCCTATAAACCGCGGCTGGGGCGCAGCGTGATTGGCCGCTGGGAGCAACTGACGAATGATGAGCAGCAGCGCGCCGCGCAGGATAATGTGGTCTGCCAGCAACTGCTGAAGGACTAAGTGGTGGCGGGGAGTAATATCTGATGATTCACATGATGAAGGAAAAATATGACCCTGCCAGAACGCAAAAATTATCCGCAACTGGGCGAAGTCAACGCGCCTTATGTCCACGCCGTTAAACATGGCACGACGCTGTATGTCTCAGGACTGACCGCCTTCGGCACGGCCGCTCAGCAGGGGAATATGGCTGAACAGGCTGAAGCCATCTTTGAACAGCTTAACACTGTTGCCGTTGCTGAAAATACGTCGCTTGCCGCGCTGCTCAAAGTCACGATATTCATCACCTCTTTCACAGAAATCGCCGCGCTGCGGGACGTGCTCTATCGCAATTATGGTGAACATCTGCCCGCCAGCTCGCTGGTCCAGGTAAGCGGCCTGTTCTCCGCTGACCTGCGCATTGAGATTGAGGCCATTTTTGCCCTCTGAATGGCAATCCGCATCAAGACCGCTGCTACAGCCGAAGATTTGAAGCGGCAGCGCCTCGCGCCAGATAACCGATGCGATAGACCTCCGGGCCGGACGCCGGTCGCTGCTGTGATGCGTTAACCGTTAATCCCTGCCAGCGGGTCACATCCCAGGCGCTGAAGCCTGTTGGCATAGGCAGTGCGGCAAGGTTCGCATGCGGAGAAATCGTCCAGCGGTTCAGCGTCATAAAACGGGCTTCAGCCAGATTGGTGATGAGAGTCTGTTCCTCAAATGCCAGCCAGCTTTCGATGATCGGCCAGCCAAAATCCCTCGCCAGCGCCGCAAAACCCGGGCTTTGCAGGAATCGCTGCATGCCACTCGCCTCCCGCCAGAAATAGAGCGGTGCATAGCGATGTTCATTGAGTCCCCCATCCTCGCGGCAGGCGTAAAGATACGCTTTTGCCACCAGCCCCGGAAAGCCATCCAGCCGGGCACCGTTCAGTCGGATACGCTGTTCAATGATGCCCATGTCGTAGTCCGCAGGCAGCGTAAAGCGATAGTGCATGATAATCATAACGCCTCCTGTGCCAGCATCTGGCCGCCGCTAAAGCTCCACTCTTCGCTGCTGTTAAACTGAATGATGATCATCACATCATCAGGATCGATTGCCATCTCTGTCTGAAGTGCCGCGCAAAGTGCGTGATAAAAGCGTTGCTTCTGTTGCCGGGAACGCGGGCGACCTGCCGTTATCTGAAACAGCACGAAATTTTCGCTGCGTCCGCCGCTGAGATAATGGCGATCAAACACACGCTGAGGGACGGGCAGCATCTCAATGACCTGAAAACAGTCCTGCTCGGGCACATCAAATTCTGCGACCAGCGCCTGCTGAAGCAGCGTGGAGAGCAGATGCAGATCCGCATCGCTGTAACCTTGCCGCAAGGTGATCCGGGTGAAGGGCATCAGTGATTATCCTCCAGATAGCTCAGCGCAGTCACGGCAGCGGGCCAGCCTGCATAAAACGCCAGATGCGTGAAGCTCTCCACCAGTTCATCCTGCGTCAGTCCATTTTGCCGGGCGTAATTAATGTGCCATGGCAGCTGCTGGACACGCCCCAGCGCAGTTAACGTTGCCAGCGTCAGCAGGCTGCGCTCACGCGGTGACAGCAGACCGCGCTGCCAGATATCATCAAACAACACCTGCTGCGTCAGTTCAGCCAGTTTTGGCGCGCGCTGCGCCAGTGTTTCCCGATCCAGTGATTTTTTCATTGCATACTCCTCTTTGGTCAGAGAGAGTGTTACCCAGCCTGTTGATCCTGAAAATCAAATTAATCAGCATCTACTATCCGCATTTTAAGGACAATAATGAATAAGGTACCGGAATCGCTCGACATGGATGCGCTGCGCAGTTTCGTGGCGGGCATTGATGCAGGCAGTTTTGCTCTTGCGGCACAGCACCTCTGCCGATCAACCTCAGCCGTCAGTGCGCAGCTTAAAAAACTCGAGCAGCAATGCGGTACCGCGCTGGTGATGAAAAAAGGGCGGCATCTGCAATTAACTCGCAGTGGCGAGCAGCTGATGAGCTACGCCAGGCGTCTGCTGTCACTGAACGATGAGACTTTGCGGGCAGTGAAAGGCGAAGCGTTGCAGGGCGAAATTCGCATCGGCATGCAGGAGGATTTTGGCGAGGCGCTGATGCCTGCCATTCTCGGCGCGTTTAACCGGCAGCATCCGGACGTGATGCTGACCGCTCGCGTCGACCGAAATCTGGCGCTATTTACGGCACTGGCTCGTCATGAGCTGGATTTAGCGCTGCTGTGGCAGGCAGAACAGCAGGCTGGCACGCTGCTAATTGGACAATGCCCGTTAGTCTGGATACAGCATCCGGCGTTTGATCTGGCAGGGATTCTGCAGCGTGGCGAGCCGCTGCCGCTGGTGGCGTTTGATGCGCCCTGTGTGATGCGATCCCGCGCCACCGGCGCGCTGGATAAGGCGGGCATTCCGTGGCGCGTGGTGTTTACCAGCCACAGTCTGAGTGGCATCTGGGCCGCACTGCAGGCCGGGCTGGGGATCACCCTGCGCACCCGCGCGGGATTGCCGGAGGGGCTGGTGACAGAATCACAGCGACTGCCGCAGCCGGGCCATCTGGGTATTGCGCTGGCCCGCTCAGACCAGAGTGATGATCCCGCGCGTACGCTGTTGCAGCACCTGATCACCGAAGCTGCCCTGCCCTACGTTCAGTGCTGAATTAAAATGCCTGCTGAATCAGTAACGAGCAGTATTCCGCTGAAACGTCGCGATCGCCAAACAGTATGTGAAACATCACGGGGGCGACAGCGACATCGACGAGACGATCAACGTCAAAACCCGCTTCCCCGCGCGCGATGGCCCGATTGTTCAGGGTTTCAAGATGCTGATAAGTGAATCCACAGCATTTATTGCTGGCCTCTTCAGCATGACTGCCAATCACATCGGCAAGCAGCTCACGGCCCACTTTTGAAGACATCTCTTCAGCATACTGCTGAATAAACGCGGTAAGATCGCCGATCATCGAGCCGGTATCTTCCGGATCGGCAATCGGCCGCATCCTCGCCACGGCCACATCCGCCAGCAACTGGGCCAGATCGCCCCAGCGTCGATAAATCGTGGACGGCGTTACGCCTGCCTGTTCGGCAATCATCGGTACGGTAATGGCGGAACGATCCAGTGTTTCCAGCAGCCGGTTAACGGTGTCATGCACTTCCGCCTGAATACGGGCGCTGCGCCCGCCCTGACGAATCATCTCCCTTGCCATCTCGTTCTCCTGCTTTTATCCGCGTCAACGTTTTGGTTAACGCAACGATGTTGCATTAACAGATAGCGGCAGTGTACCGCATCTCAGGCTGAGCAGGCGCTAAAGTGTGCGATCGGGCGTGTGACAATCAGGGCTGAAGTTTACTCAGGCCCGCTTTGACCGGTTCTCCGCTGAAATGAGACGAACGGTTATCTGATGCGCCTATCCACAACAAACTGACTGCCATTACCGCTGAAATAAAAATCGTACGAATATCCATAAATCCTCCCCAGAGTAAGGCGGTTAAGGTAATCCAGTCAGCAGGGAAGTAATCGCGGGATAAGAGAGGGTTTCTCAGAGGTTTAAGACAGTAAGAGGACGCAGATAACGCTGCGCCCGACTCGCAAAGTGGAAAATCAGACGTTAAGCGCGTTGCCAGCGTCAAGCCATTCCCGCCGGCTCAGGGAATACATCAGGCTGGGAGGCAGCTCTTCGAGATCGTTAACCTTTTTCAGGAACGTCAGGCCTGCTTTTTCCAGCACCCGGCGCGACGCCAGATGGTTTTCACGCACCACGCCTGTGATGACGCTGAGTCCGGCCTCCTCAAATCCGTAGCGAATGGCTCTGCGTGAAAGCTCAGTGGCATAGCCTTTTCCCCACGCATCTGGCTCAAAACGGTAGCCGAGATTATTGGTCTGACGACCGTCAAACTGACTTCTGAAGACGCCACCAAAGCCGATGATTTTTTCCGGATGGGCTTTCTCGAATATTGTCCAGTCGCCGAACCCCTGATCCCGGTAGCTATCCTGTATGCGCTCCATTGCCTGAACAGCATATTCCCTGTCAGGCCACGGGCCTCGCGGGTTAAATTTATGCGTTTCCGGGTCGCCATAAATTCTGAACAGGTCGTCAAGATCCTCACGAAGGGTAAATCTGTAGAGCAACCGCTCTGATTCCCAAACCATCCTTTTCTCCTTATGGGTACTGATCAGGTTAATGCTTTATATCAGCAGGTTGTTCTGATACCAACACCTGGGTTTTACAGGCCGGGCCTGGTAATCCCTTCCTGTTTAGCCGGGATTGACGGATCACCGTGAATAGTGATCACAAAGGCTTGTGCAGTGACTCTGACTCTGCAGCGATTGGTGTTAGAGTTCTGCTTAAACCTGCGCGTCGGATCTGTGGCGTCTTATTGTCGGTGTCCTGAGGATCTGATCAATGAAAGGAAAGTGCAAACATGGCTGAACAGAGCAGCATAGTGACGGAACTTACCGAACTTGAACGTCTTTATGGCACTGTCGCCCGGCCTTCTGTGGCTAAGGTGACCGATCATATTCATCCCGCCTATCGTCCGTTTATAGCCGCCTCGCCTTTTGTGGCGCTGGCAACATCGGGACCGGAGGGACTGGATGTTTCACCGCGCGGCGATCCGGCCGGATTTATCGAAATCGAAGATGATAAAACCCTGCTCTTGCCTGACAGACGCGGCAATAATCGCATCGACAGCCTGCGTAATATTTTAAATGACAATCGGGTTGCGCTGCTTTTTCTCATCCCCGGCATTGGTGAGACGCTACGCGTGAACGGTACGGCGGCGATCAGCACCGACCCGGCGCTGCTTGAACGCTTCGCTGTCAATAATCAGCTGCCAAAAACCGTGCTCCGCATCCACGTGGAAAGCGTCTTCTTTCAGTGCAGCCGGGCGATTATCCGCTCCGGGTTATGGAACGCTGAAACGCAGATTGCGCGGCAGTCGCTGCCCAGCACCGGCTCGATTCTGAAACAGATTGCGGAAATCGATGGCGATGCCTACGACAAAGCGCTGCCAGAGCGATTAAAGAACTCGCTTTACTAAGCTCCTGCGGGTTGCACTTCAGGCAGCGTGCTGAAGAGGGAAGTGCTTATACTTTCGGGCTGCAGATGATCATGCACCTGCGGTCGGAGCCCTGCGAGAGTGTTACGCCTTCCCGGAATTAATAAATTTGTAATTTATAACTGGCAGCCAGCTTTTATTTATCGCGGGTCGATAAGGTCTACAACCAGAGACAATATTTCATCCATAACATGTGGCTCTACCCTGGCAGCATAGCTTGCCTTGCGCGCTGTCAGGTCAAGCGAACGCACCTGATAGCACAGCGCCACGCCGGTCACCTTACCGGTATCTGTGCTGTTACCGTCCAGAAACACAGTCACTCCCTGTGAGCGCGACGCGACGCCGCCGCTTGTCACCGGTACACAAACTGCCGTCCCCAGAGCCGCAACTAACTCGCGCTGAGAGATAACAAGATAATAATGCGGCCCTTTAAACTCACGCCCTTCAACCGGATCACCATTAACGTGCCAGATTTCGCCCTTCTGCGGCACCCTCCTTGAAACCATCAGATATGCTCCCTGCCCTGCGGCGCGTCATTCAGTCCGTCGACGGCCTCGTCGTTATATCTCTGGATTTCCAGCTGATCAATACCGGCCAGCAACTGAGCAACTGTCCGCCGACCGCGTGGTACACGCGTAACCGGCACAATGTTCACGGATTCTCCCTCAGCGGTCACGTCCAGCTCAATGCCCACGGTCCAGCCTGCTCTGGCAGCAATCTCACTGGGAATAGTCAGCACGACAGCTCCGCCCTGCTGACGAAGTTTTGTTGATGCCATGAGTCCTCCGGTGTGTAACTTAGTAACACATAGTTTAGCATAGGTGACACTAAGTCACACCGCAATAAACGTTAAAGCAAAGATATTGCATTAAGCTCAGAATCACCGTATACCTTAGTTAAAGCTAATACTTTGCATTAAGGTGACATCTATGAATCCCATCCTGACACCGCAGGCGGCTACCCGCACCACGCTTTTTAGCTTTACCGGTGCGGCGCTGATCTCAGCCACCAGCAGCGCGCCCACGCCGCTCTACCCCCTTTATCGCAGCCTATTTCATCTGACGCCGACCATGCTGACACTGATCTTTGGTGCCTATGCTTTCGCCTTGCTGGCCGCGCTGCTGACGGTAGGTAAAGTGTCAGATTATACTGGCCGACGTCCGCTGATGCTGCTGGCACTGGCAATTAACGCGGTCGCGCTGGTGATTTTTATGGTGGCCAGTTCGGCCCCGACCCTGATTGCCGCCCGACTGGTACAGGGCTTTGCTACGGGTATTGCACTGCCGACCTTCGGTGCCAGCCTGATTGACGCCAGTAAAACGCGTGGACCCCTGCTCAATTCGTTCACCGCGTTTCTCGGGATGACGCTCGGCACGCTGACAGGTGGCATTCTGGTCAGCTTTGCGCCGTTTCCTACGGTCACGATTTACGCGCTGCTGATGGTGCTGATGATAGTCGCGATGGCGCTTCTGCCCCTGATACCTGAAACGATTGCACCTCAGCCGGGTGTACTGGCCGCGCTGCGGCCTCAGGTCAGCATTCCGCGACGCGCACTGGGCCCGCTGCTGAAGGTAACACCAGTGAACATCGCAACATGGATGCTTGGCGGATTTTATCTGTCACTGATGCCCACGATGGTGGCAAATGCAACCGGCCTGACATCGCCGTTTATCGGCGGCTCGATTGTGGCAACGCTGATGCTAAGTGCAACGGCAGCCGTATTACTCTTTCGTCCGTTGCCGCCCGCGCGGGCGTTAGTTATTGGTACGCTGATGCTGATGGCAGGTGTCGGTGTTACGCTGACAGGCCTTTCTATACACAGCGTGGCCCTGCTCTATCTCGGCACCGCCATTGCGGGTCAGGGGTTTGGATCGATTTTCTCCAGCGTGCTGAAGATCATCATGCCGTTAGCGGAGAGTCATGAGCGCGCCGGGTTGTTCTCCGCCTTTTTGATCAAAAGCTATCTCGCCTTTGCCCTGCCCGCGATTGCGGCCGGTATTGCCGCACCCCATATCGGGCTGACCCAGACCGCCTGGTTCTATGGCATGACCCTTATTGTGCTGGCGCTGGTGTCACTCCTGGCGATCAGAGGCCGCGCATTAGCTGGCGCGGCCTGTTCTTAAACACCACTGATGCGGCCAGAGATCGGCCGCGTCATTCACAAACGGCGATTTTCACTTACACTCAACGGATTAATTCCTGGTGCAGTCACTGCGTGATGCCGTGAGTATGATGTCGAAATCCCAATCTGATACGGTCCTGGCCCGGTTTTCACCCGCCACCCGACGCTGGTTTTCTGCCGCCTTTGCTGCGCCGACGCCGGTGCAGAAGGCGGCCTGGCAGTCGATTGCCAGCGGAGAGCATGCGCTGGTCATTGCGCCTACCGGTTCCGGGAAAACGCTGGCGGCCTTTCTCACCGCCATCGACACGCAGTTTCAGGTCAGAACTGACCAGCCTGCTCCCACACGCGAAACGACCACCCGCATTCTCTACATTTCCCCCGTCAAAGCGCTGGCAGCCGACGTGCAGCGCAACCTGAATCTGCCGCTGGCAGGCGTCTACGCCGAACGGCAGGTGCTGAATGAACCTGAGATCGCGCTGAATATCGGCATGCGCTCCGGCGATACCCCCACCGCAGAGCGCGCCAGGCTGTTGCGTCGTCCGCCCGATATCCTGATTACCACGCCTGAATCGCTGTTTCTGATGCTGACCTCCAAAGCACGCACCACGCTTCAGGGCATCACCACGGTGATTGTCGATGAGGTGCATGCGGTAGCGGGTTCAAAGCGCGGTTCCCAGCTGGCGCTGAGCCTGGAGCGGCTGGATGCGCTGCTGCCACAGCCCGCCCAGCGCATCGGGCTTTCCGCCACGGTGCGACCGGTTGAACGGGTCGCGGCCTTTCTCGGCGGCTGTCAGCCGGTTCAGGTGGTTAATCCGGCCGCCGCTCGCACGCTGCACCTGACGATAGAAGTGCCGGTTGAGGATATGACTGATATTGCCAGCGCCGATGACCTGACCGGTGAAGCGAGTACTGCAAGCGGATCGATCTGGCCACATATCGAAGCGCGCGTTCTTCAGCAGGTAATAGCCCATCGTGCCACGCTGGTGTTTGTGAATTCGCGTGGTCTGGCAGAAAAGCTGACGGCGCGGCTCAATGCGCGTTATCTGGCGCAGCAGATCCCTGCTGAAAATCAGGATGAAGAGCGCGCCGACGATCTGATTGCCCGCTCCCACCACGGTTCCGTCTCGAAAGAACAGCGCGGCGGGATCGAAGCTGCCCTGAAGCAGGGCAGTCTGCGCTGCGTGGTGGCGACCTCCAGTCTGGAACTGGGCATTGATATGGGGCCGGTGGATCTGGTGATCCAGGTGGGCGCTCCGCTGTCAGTCGCCAGCGCCCTGCAGCGTGTGGGTCGCGCCGGACATCAGGTTGGCGGCATATCTACCGGCATCCTGTATCCCCGCACCCGGCGCGATCTGTTGGATTCGGCCGTGATATTACAGTCGATGCGGGCGGGTCACCTCGATGCGCTGGCTCCACCCCGTAACCCGCTCGATATTCTGGCGCAACAGACGCTGGCGGCCGTGGCAATGGATCCTCTGCAGGCCGACGATTGGTATGCGCGGGTCTGCCGGGCCGATCCATTCCGCACTCTCTCGCGTCGGCTGTTTGATGCCACACTTGATATGCTGGCGGGTAAGTTTCCGTCAGATGATTTTGCTCAGCTGCGGCCACAGCTGGTATGGGATCGCCAGAGCGGACTGCTGACGGCGCGACCCGGCGCTCAGAATCTGGCCGTGACCAGCGGCGGCACCATTCCCGATCGCGGCATGTTCAGCGTCATCCTGCCCGAAGGCGAAGAGCAGGCGGGATCTCGTCGGGTCGGCGAACTGGATGAAGAGATGGTCTATGAGTCGCGGGTCAACGACATCATTACTCTGGGTGCAACGTCGTGGCGTATTCAGCAGATCACCCACGATCAGGTGCTGGTGGTTCCCGCGCCAGGCCGTCCGGCCCGTCTGCCCTTCTGGCGCGGTGAGGGCATTGGCCGTTCTGCCGATTCAGGTTCCAGCCTCGGCTTGTTTCTGCGTAAACTGAACAGTGCTTCACCGGATGATGCGCAACAACAGCTGCACGCGCTGGGGCTGGATACCCATGCCGTGACAAATCTGCTGGCTTTACTGGCTGAACAGCGTGTCGCGACTGGCGTACTGCCCGACGATCGCACGTTGCTGATTGAACGCTGCCGGGACGAAACTGGCGACTGGCGGGTGATCCTGCACTCGCCCTGGGGAAAACGGGTTAATGCGCCCTGGGCGCTGGCAATTTCTGCCCGGATCCAGCACCGCATGGGGATTGATGCTTCCGTCGCAGCCAGTGATGACGGCATCGTAGCCCGCTTTCCCGCCAGCGAAGGGCATCTTCCCGGCGCTGACCTGTTTATGTTCGACGCCGACCAGCTCACTCAGGACGTTACGGAGAGTGTCGGGCAATCGGCACTGTTCGCCGCCCGCTTCCGGGAGTGTGCCTCACGCGCGCTGCTGTTGCCGAGGCGCAATCCAGGTAAGCGCTCACCACTCTGGCAGCAGCGGCTGCGCGCCGGTCAGTTGCTGGACGTCGCCCGGCAGTATGATGATTTTCCCATCCTGATCGAAACCGCACGCGAATGCCTGCAGGATGTCTACGATCTGCCCGCCCTGCACCAGCTGATGGAACAACTGGCACAGGGAAACGTAAAGCTGGTCGAGGTGACGACCGAACAGCCCTCTCCTTTTGCCGCCCCACTGTTGTTTGGCTATGTCGCAGAATTTATCTATGCCAGCGATGCACCACAGGCCGAACGACGTGCCTCACTGCTGGCGCTCGACAGCAATCTGCTGGGTGAACTGCTAGGCCAGACCAGCAAGCGTGATTTGCTGGCACCTGACGTCGTTGAGCAGGTCGGCCAGGAACTGCAGCGCATTGATTCCCGCTATCAGGCACAACACGCCGAAGGCATCATCGATCTGCTGCGTGACCTCGGCCCGCTCTCCGTTGTCGGTATTTCGGCGCGGTTCAGTGGCAATGACCAGCAAATCGCAGAAGCCGTGTCGCAGTTTGCTGCTGCCCGGCGAATAATCCCGGTGAAGCTCGCGGGTGAAGATCGCTGGGCAGTTGTTGAAGACGCGTCTCGCCTGCGCGATGCGCTGGGCACTGAGCTGCCTGACGATCTGCCCGACACCTTTCTGGAGCCGCAGACCGATCCACTACGCGGTCTGGTGAACCGCTACGCCCGCACCCATGCGCTGTTCACCGCCCGACAGCTGGCGACCCATTTCGGTCTGGGCGTGGCCGTCGTGAATGCGGTGCTACTATCCCTGTATCAACAGGGCAGCCTGCTGAACACAGGTGCGGCAGCGGACACATCGGAAACGGAGTGGGTTTCCTCAGAGATCTTCAAACGCTTGCGCTTACGTTCACTGCAATCAGCACGCGAAGCAACCCGTCCGGTTTCACCCGCCGCCTGGGTCAGCCTGCTGCTGACGCGGCACGGCCTGCTTAACCACGCGCATCATGGTGTCAGCGGGCTGCTGCGGGTGATAGAGCAACTGGCGGGCGTGCCGTTACCCGCCTCGCTGTGGGAGTCACAAATCTTGCCCCCCAGGATTGCCGACTATCAGCCTGCAATGCTCGATGAACTGTTAGCCAGTGGCGAGGTGATCTGGTGCGGACATAAAGCGCTGGGACAGAATGATGGTCTGATCTCGCTTCACCTGGCAGAATTCGCCGCTGAGACGCTGCCGGAGGCTGACGCCACTCCCCCTCTTACGCCGATCCAGCAGGCGACACTTGACGCACTGAGCCGCGGTGGCGCGTGGTTTGTTCATGAGATTATGGCGCAGATGGAGCAGCCGGAGGCACAACCCACCGACATCTATGACGCACTGTGGCAACTGGTGTGGCAGGGCTGTGTCACTGCGGATAGCTGGATTGCGGTACGTGGGCTCCTGACCACGCCAGGCTTGACCCGTTCACGTCCGGCACGCACTCTGCGCACCCGCTTTGGACAGCGCTTTACGCCTGGCGCATTGCCCGCACGCCGTCCAGCGGTCAACACGCTGGCCGGGCGCTGGTCGAAGATTAACCGGCAAGAGATTGCGCCTGCCCGACTGGCTCTTTCGCTGGCAGAAAATCTGCTCGACCGTTATGGAGTGATTACGCGAGGCAGTGCAGTTTCAGAGCAGATCCCCGGTGGATTTCCGGCATTGCAGCCCGTACTGCGCAGTATGGAAGATGCCGGGCGACTGCTGCGCGGACAGTTTGTCGCCGGGTCCGGCGGTACGCAGTTTGCTGACCATCAGACCATTGAGCAACTGCGGGCGCTGGCCGAAGCGCCAACCGATGCCACTGAAGCGGTGACGCTGGCTGCACTCGACCCCGCGAATCCGTTTGGCGCGATGCTGAGCTGGCCGGTTCATGCCAGCGGCATACGCCCGACACGTCGTCAGGGCGCGCGGGTCGTGATTGCAGGCGGCATGCTGATGCTCTTTCTGACGCCGGGAGGCAAAGAGTTGCTGACATTCAGCGATGACCCTGAACAGCTTGAGACCGCAGTCGCGGCGCTGGGCGTGGCGCTGAAACGTGAAAAGCCCGCGAGCTTTACGCTGGAGACGGTAGATGGTGAAGCGGTGTCGCAGTCACCGCTGCTTAATGCGTTGCGACACGCCGGTTTTTCACGGGTGCCGCAGGGATTCAGCTGGTATAGCTGACAGGTTTTTCGCGCGCGTTTGTTTCGCGCACAAAATCGATAAACGCCTGAAGCGGAGCCGGAATCAGACGGCGATCGTTGTAGTAAAGCCACGGGCCGGAAAAGGTCAGCCACCAGGGTTGCAGCAGCGGTTCCAGCCGGCCACTGTCCAGGGCCGGTCTGAGCCACTCATCAAACAGATAGATCACCCCGCTTCCGGCAATCGCGGCCTCTACAGCCAGATCCATTGCCCCGCCGACGGTCACCACCAGCGGCCCACAGGTTTCAACGCTTATCTCTTCTCCGTCGTAGCTGAATGTCCAGTCAGCCATGATGCCGCTGGCATAACGGCCACGCAGACAGCGATGATGGATCAGATCGCGCGGGTGATCGGGTCGGCCATATTCCGCAAGATAAGCCGGAGACGCGGCCAGCGCGAACCGCTGCTGCCGGGGGCCAATGGGCATCGCCACCATATCCTGCTCCAGCCGCTCATCATAGCGAATGCCAGCGTCGCAGCCGTCACGAAAGACATCCTGCACGCTGCTCTCAGCCACGATTTCCAGCCGGATATCAGGATAGCGCCGCAGAAATTCCGGCACCAGCCCGGGCAATACCAGCCGGGTGGCACTGACCGGAACATTCAGCCGCAGCGTGCCGCCTGGCGTGTTGCGATAGCGATTCACCGCATCCAGCGCGGCATTAACTTCATTCATGGCGGGCAACAGACGTTCAATCAGCGCCCTGCCCGCTTCAGTCAGTACTACCGTGCGTGTCGTCCGGTAAAACAGTCGGATACCCAGTTGCTGTTCTGCCCGACGCACCGCATCGCTCAGGCGTGACGCATTGCTGCCTGTAATACGCGCGGCTTCCCGGAATCCTCCCGCTTTCGCCACTGCCACGACAGCATCCAGCAGCGCCATATCGATCGCCATTGTGCATCACCCCGTACAGTCTGTCCTGATTTCACCGGATAGTTGCACAGCTGAATCACCGTTACAATTGATCTACATTCACGCAGGAGGTTTTCATGTCAGATATCACCATGACTTATCCGTTAGGCGATCGTGAAGTTAACCGTCTCGGCTACGGCGCAATGCAGCTGGCCGGGCCAGGCGTATTCGGGCCGGTAAAAGATGAAGCCCGGGCAATTCAGGTTTTGCGCGACGCCATCGCGGCGGGCGTCAATCATATCGACACCAGCGACTTTTATGGCCCGCACGAAACCAATCAGTTAATCAAAAAGGCACTCCATCCCTATCCACAGAATCTGACAATTGTGACAAAAGTGGGTGCCCGCCGCGATGCAAAAGGCGGCTGGCTGGCGGCGATGGAACCTGAAGCGCTGACTCAGGCGGTGGAAGATAACCTGCGCAATCTGGGGCTGGACGTGATTGAAGTGGTGAACCTGCGCAGTATGCTGCATCCGGCGAAGCCGAAAGAGGGCTCTCTGGCACCCCAGCTGGAGGCGCTGCTGTCATTACAGGCGCGCGGGCTGATTCGGCATATTGGCCTGAGCAACGTCACCGCCACGCAGATCGCTGAAGCCCAGGCGATGACACCCATTGTCTGCGTGCAGAATATGTATAACCTGGCGCATCGACAGGATGATGAGCTGGTGGATCAGCTGGCGCAGCAGGGCATCGCTTACGTGCCGTTTTTCCCGCTGGGCGGCTTTTCGCCATTACAGTCGGATCAGCTTAATGACGTTGCTGCGTCCCTGAATGCGACGCCGATGCAGGTGGCGCTGGCCTGGCTGCTGAGGCGCTCGCCCAATATTCTGTTGATTCCCGGCACGTCCTCACCGGAACACCTCAAAGAGAATCTGGCCAGTGGCAGCCTGCAGCTGTCGGATGAGGTAATGGAAAAGCTGAACGCGATATAAACCAGGCCCGCATCATGCGGGCCTGGTTGATTCAGAAACTGCTGAGGCAGGTCGCCAGTTGCGGCTTGTTACTGCAACCGATGTGGTGATCGATTCTGTTAATCATGTAAGGATAAAACGGGTTAGAGGTCGCGCGCATAATCGAGTCCAGCCCCACAATCAGCACCGCACTCTCGCCTCGCAGTGACAACGTACCAAAACTGATACCAAACTCATTCTTCGTCGCAGGTGCACTGCCGTAGAGACCATCCTCTGCCGGGAACGGGATCGCCACATGCGACAGCGAGTAAAGCCCGGCCGGATAGTTGATGGCCAGTGGCTGGATTCGCTCCTTAATCTCACCGGCAGGCACGCTTTTGGTCACCATTTCCAGCGACGTGGCGGCAGCATTGGTGATCACCGCGGAAGAATAATGCCGACGGGCCGCGGGTAACAGCTGATTCACTGCCGTGTATGAGGAATGACGGAATAACGGGCTGACGCTGACGGCCTGATTGATATCGAACAGCACCAGCTCACTGCCGTTTTCTGGCAGATAATTGTATAACGAACGAATCACCGACGGCGTGCTGACAGTAGAGTCCATGACGGACTGAAAGGTCAGTACTGGCGGGAAGCCGGACAACTGCTGATTACGCGCGTAGTGCTGGATCTCTTTCTGTAGCGCCTGCGTCAGCAGATAGGTCTGCCGGGCAGCGTGCACTGGAAAAGAGTTATATTTAAACGGATTAAACTCCGGCACGATATTCAGCCAGGCTGTTTTCGAGAAGGCCGGAAAAACAGAGGGCAGTCCGGCAAGTCCGGCAAACCGCGCAAAACGGGTGACACCGATCATCGGTGATAACAGAAGCAGCTGCTGCGGACGACGCAACGTGGCGTCGCCCAGGCTGTCGAGCGCATATTTTACCGCCAGCGCCCCGCCGTTAGAGAATCCCACCAGATGCAGCGGTGTCCGGGTTCCCGCAAGTCGGGTCGCTTCGCGCACCGCCAGGCGTGTAGCCGCCATCCAGTCCTGCCAGTCCACATCGGTCAGGCCCGCAGGCACCGTGCCGTGACCCGGTAACCTGATTGCTACGGCCACATAACCCTGCTGGCGATAGGTTTCTGCGATATGACGCAGGCTGTAAGGACTGTCGGTCAGACCATGCAGTAAAACGACTGCACCACGCGGCGTGCCCGCCGGAAGCAGAATATAGGAACGGTTCCAGTCCTGTGCAAAATGACCCGGATAGATCAGGCTGCCGGAGAAATATCGGTTGAGCGGGGTTTTCTCATCCGCATCCAGTTTGTCAGTGACCTGCTGCTTCATCTCATCAAAAAGATGATTTTCAGCATTAAGATAATCGGTGTAACCCGCTTTATCGAGCTGTTCAACTGTCAGCTCATGCGGGAGCCAGGTGTGCCAGCGATGTAATTCCGGGCCACGTTCCGCCTCATAGATGCGAATGATCAGTAGCAGCAGTAACACCAAACCCACGACAAGCGTTGAACGCCAGAGTCTGCGCGTAACAGTTTTCAACTTCCGGGTCATAAATCCTTTCCTGAAAAATTAAAAGGCATAGCGAAACCACGCGAACAGCACGTTGCCATTATTGTAAGTGCCGGGGATGTAAGTAAACTGGACATTCACCGCTTTATAACCGGCAGAGAACAGCGGCAATATAATCGGCAGCGGAATATAGTTGCCAAAGTCTTCACGCGCGGTGACACCCGCTGTTAATCCGGCACCAAGCCGGAAGTCCTGACCGGAGCCCGGATACCATCCCTTCTCCCAGCCATAACCGACAATGGGCTGCCACTCATTGTGCGAATCTTTAAACGCCATCGCATAAAGCGCACTCCAGTTGCCGCTGTCGCTATAGCGGGAAACACCCAGACCGCCGCCCCAGGGATTCTCGTTATAGTTATCGGTTTTTTCTTTGTCGTACATTAAGCGGGCGTGCCAGCTAATAAACGGCAGATAGAGATCGGTGTGCTGAGGCGCGTTCCAGGTTTGTGCAACATCGTCAGTGAAATTATTCCACCAGGATGAAACCGGCGCATTTTCAGCATGCAGTGGTGTGGCAATCAGCAGTGCAGCAGCCATTGTCACAGAGTTTGATATATTCATGGTGCATTCCGGTCAGCATGCGGAGCAGATGAAAAGTGAGTATAGCGCAGAGCCAGCTCCAATCTTTGTCAGCGGTCATGCTTCGCTTAAACGGCAATTTCAACCGTCAGCGGCATCTGAGGGTTACGCCGGATTCTGGCGATTTCAGCCTGAAATCGCCAGGCATGTCCGGAAACTCTCCCGCAAAATCATGCTGATTACAGTGAATGAAACGGCTTAACTGACAGAAAGGGATACGACGCAAGGGGGCTGAGAAGGGAGAGAAACCGGATTCAGCCGGCGGGCCGAATCCGGTAGGGACGCTAGCAGGCTTCAGCCTCCTTCGGCTTTTCACCAAACTTCTCTTTCATGTGTGACTCAATCTCTTCCAGACTTTTACCGCGCGTCTCGGGTACCATCGCCATCACGAATATCAGCGAGCCAACGTTAATCGCGGCAAAGATAAAGAAGGTCGTGCTGCCGGCATACTCCATGATCGGTGGAAAACCGAACGCGACCACAGCATTGAAAATCCACTGTAGTGAGACAGCGCCACCGGTTAACACGCCACGCAGCTGCATCGGGAACAGCTCTGACATCATCAGCCAGTAGACTGGCGAGATACACATCTGCATGCAGAATAGGAACAGCAGAATACAGCCCAGGGCAAGATAACTCTGCATCAGGCTCGAACTCATAAAGGTCATCACGCTGCCCAGCAGGATCTGTGCCGTGATCACCAGACATAAACCGGTGATAAGCATGGTACGACGCGGGAAACGGCTAATCGCCCAGATACCGACAAATGTCGCCAGAACAGAAACCACGCCGTTACCAATGGTCGCGGCAATCGACGCGCTGGTGCCAAGTCCGGTCTGTTTAAGGATGATCGGCGTGTAATACATGAAGCCATTAACGCCGGTAAACTGCGCAACAAAGCCGAGTCCGACACCAATGATCATCAGGCGGATAACCCATTTCTCGCGAATCAGGGTTTTCGCATCCGGCCCGCGTTCCGCTGCTCTCGCCTGCTTCTTCATCTGTGCCATCTCATGACGCACCTCACGCGGTGTTTCACGCAGATACTTCAGAATCTTCTTCGCCTCTTTCAGACGCCCTTCCGCCACCAGCCAGTGTGGTGAAGCCGGAACGAAGAAGGTGCCGATAAACAGCAGGAAACCGGGCACCATCGCAATCGCCAGCATGTAGCGCCACAGGTGCTCATCATGCAGCAGATAGCTCAGTAGCGTACTGGCGACATAGGCAATGAGCTGGCCGGTGACAATCATCAGTTCATTGCGGCTCACCAGCGGCGCACGCAGACGTGGCCCGGCAATTTCGGCAATAAACACCGGCACGGTTGAAGAGCCACCGCCGACAGCAATTCCCAACAGGAAGCGCATGGCCACCATCACATTGACGGAAGGCGCCAGTGCCGTACCAAGCGAACCCAGTACAAAAATGACCGCCAGGGTGCGAAGCGTAATACGTCGGCCAAAACGGTCCGAGAAGAAACCACTGAGAAAAGAGCCGATAGCGGCACCGAACACCAGCGAAGAGGCGACGAGCCCTTCCGTGAATGAGTTCAGTCCAAGACCACCCTGATCGGGTGGCGAGGTCATGTAAGGTAATGCACCCGAGATAATCCCGGTGTCATAGCCAAAAGCCAGCGCGCCCATAGTGGCAACCAGCACCACTAAAAAAATGCGCTGGCGTACCGTATCCGCAGGCGCGTGATCGCCCGCTTCCCCAGCGTCTGGTGTATTTGTACTCATAATATTCCTGCCATTAATAAGTTAAACATCCATTTGATTAAATTTCATACGGAATAGAAAGGGAACATATTTACCGATTGGGTAAAGAAGTGTAGACGGTATTTAAAAGTTAGCTTTGGCAATGCGACTTTTATGGCGTGAATAATTACCAGCAGAAATAAACCCGCGTCATAGTGACGCGACGGAAGTTATTTTAACATCATATTAACGTTCTGAGTTCTTCCTGTATCCAGCTCAGGAAATGTGTAACACGGGGGAACTGGGCAAATCCACGCGGAAAGACCAGATGGTGCGCGCTGACGGGCAGGCTATGCTGCTCAGTCAATACCCTGACCAGTTTCCCGCTGCAAAGATAATCCTCCGCCAGCAATTCGCTTTCAAAAATAAGACCGTGGCCTAACATTGCCGCTTCAAGACTCATATAAGAGCGGTCAAAACGAAATAACCACTCTTTATCCGGCTGAGGTAATTGCTGCGCTGCAAACCATTGCGGCCATTGAATAAGCGGTGACTCCGATAATATCAGCGCGTGATGGATTAAATCCGCGGCCTGACTGACAGGATGCTGTTTCAGATAGTCTGGCGAGGCCAGCACCGACATCTTTTCATGGCGGATGGTTTTAATCTCAAATGCGTTCCAGTCCGGGAAGCCGTGACGTATTGCTATATCAATATTGTCGCGGCTGAAGGAGAGATTTTCATAAGAACAGGAGAGCGTAAGCTGAAACTCTGGATAGCTGTCGCGAAATTTATGGATACGCGGCAATAGCCAGAGCAGACCGAAGCTGGGTGCGCAGTGGATCCTGAGGTTACTGCGTGCTTTCTCATTACTGATGCGCGCGGTGGCCTGCGCCAGGCCCAGCAGTATCGGGCCGATCTCCCTGAGGTAATGTTCGCCCGACAGCGTGAGCGCTACGCCTTTTGCCGAACGATTAAACAGAATACAGCCCAGTTCCCGCTCCAGTTTAGCCAGCTGATGACTGGCTGCCGAGGGGGTAATATTTAATTCCTCAGCCGCCCGCGCGACATTACCAAAATGGGCCACCTGCTCAAAAACCCGCAGTGATTTAATAGAAGGTAAGTGTTCCGACTGCTTTTCCATCCGCCTCTCCACACAGAAATTATGTGATGTGTGCCCATTTTTAAATCGCAAAGTTGTTAACTGCATCAAATCAACAAATTCATTCAGCATCAAATGAATTTTTCTGCATTGCCAATATTACGCGCTTTATCAATTCTGATCGTGACCCTGCCGGTAGCGATACCGAACCACTAATAATTATTCTTCTGGAGTGGACAATGTTACTAGAAAACAAAGTTGCGATTATCACCGGTGCCGCTTCCCAGCGCGGCATTGGACGAGCCACAGCGGCCTGCTTTGCTCAGCATGGCGCGCGCGTGGTGGTGCTTGATTTAGATCTGCAGGCAGCTCAGGCCAGCGCGCTGTCGTGTGGCGACGGTCATCTCGGCCTGGCCACCGATGTCACCGATCCTCTTTCTGTTCATCGTGCTATCGATCAGGTACTTGAGCACTACGGCCGTATTGACGTGCTGGTCAACAATGCCGGGATCACTCAGCCGGTTAAAACACTGGAAATCGGCATCGAAGATTACAACCGCATTCTTGATGTCAATCTGCGCGGTACGCTGCTGATGTCTCAGGCGGTTATCCCGACGATGCAGCGGCAAAAAAGCGGCAGCATTGTCTGTCTGTCATCGGTATCAGCTCAGCGTGGCGGCGGCATTTTCGGCGGGCCGCACTACAGTGCGGCGAAAGCAGGCGTGCTGGGCCTGACAAAAGCCATGGCGCGCGAATTCGGCCCGGACCAGATTCGTATCAATGCCCTGACGCCCGGTCTTATCCAGACCGATATCACCGGTGGCCTGTTACAGGATGAACGCCGCCATGCCATTCTCGACGGCATACCTCTTGGCCGCCTGGGAACCGCCAGTGACGTCGCTAACGCGGCGCTGTTCCTCGCCAGCGATCTCTCCGGTTATCTCACCGGCATCACGCTGGATGTGAATGGCGGCATGCTGATCCATTAAATAGCGCCCTGCCCTGCCCGCACGCCTTGCGGGCTAACTTCGGGAGTGAATACCATGACCACGCTTAATCTGAGCGCAGCCTCTGCTGCGCGCGATATCACCTATCGCAAAATTGCCTGGCGGCTGATGCCCTGGCTGATGCTCTGTTACCTCTGTGCCTATCTTGATCGTGTAAACGTTGGCTTCGCGAAATTACAGATGATGGATGATTTGTCACTCAGCGAAACGGTGTACGGGCTGGGTGCCGGGATCTTTTTCCTCGGTTACTTCTTCTTTGAAGTGCCGAGCAACCTGATCCTGCATCGGGTCGGTGCGCGCCGCTGGATTGCCCGCATTATGATTACCTGGGGTGTAATCTCGGCCCTGTTCGCCTTTGTAGAAACCGCATGGCAGTTCTACCTGCTGCGATTTCTGCTTGGTGTGGCAGAGGCCGGACTTGCACCCGGTTTACTGCTCTATCTGACCTACTGGTTTCCCTCTCACCGTCGCGCTCGCATGACGGTGCTCTGGTTTGTCGCGATTCCACTTTCCGGAATGATTGGTGGCCCGCTCTCTGGCTGGATCATGGCGACCTTCGCAGGTTTTCACGGATGGGCGGGCTGGCAATGGATGTTTATGCTGGAGGCTATCCCTACCCTTGTTATGGGATTCGTAGTGCTGCTGGTTCTGAAGGATCGGGTGGAGCAGGCAGAGTGGCTGGATGAGGATGAGAAGCGCCAGGTGCGTGCCGATCTCGACGAAGACAATCAGCAGAAAGCCTGTCATGGCACGGTGAAAGCCTTTGTTGCTGACCGTCGCCTGTGGCTGCTGGCGCTGATCTACTTTTGCGTGGTGATGGGACAGTATGCGTTAACGTTCTGGCTACCGACGCTGGTAAGAAATTCAGGCGTCAGTGAACCTCTGCATATCGGATTACTGACCAGTCTGCCGTACCTGTGCGCCATTATCTTTATGCTACTGGCCGGACGCAGTGGCGATCGTCATAGTGAACGTCGCTGGCACCTGATTGTTCCGATGCTGATCGGCCTCTCCGGACTGACGCTGGCGACGCTGCTCAGCCATAACGTCTCCCTGTCACTGTTTGCCCTCTGTATTGCCGCTGCGGGCATTCTTTCCGCTTCATCACTGTTCTGGATGCTGCCGACCAACCTGCTGGGTGGCGTCTCTGCTGCCGCAGGCATCGCTGCGGTGAACTGCATTGCCAATCTGGCCGGTTTTTTCTCGCCGTGGCTGATTGGATCAATCACTACCGCAACCGGTTCTCCCGCGTCGGGAATGTATTTTATCGCTGCCGTTCTGCTGGGTGGTGCGCTATGCGTACTGCGCATTCGGGCTGCGGATGTTAATCGTTAATCAGGAGGTTATATGACTGACCCTCATCACAGTTCACACACGCTCTCATTGCCGCAGCGTGCCCGTAATATTCGCCATCATGCCTTGTTAATGGGGCAGATACAGGGACAGGGCTATATCGGTCAGGCACTGGGTGCAGCTGATTTACTCGCTGTCAGCTATTTTCACGCCATGAATTACCGTCCAGATGAGCCTGAGTGGGAAGAGCGCGATCGTTTCTACCTGTCGATTGGGCACTACGCCATCGCGCTTTACGCCGCGCTACTGGAAGCGGGCGTCATACCAGAAGAAGAACGGGAAACCTATGGCACCGATGAGAGCCGCCTGCCCATGTCTGGCATGGCCGCCTATACCCCAGGCATGGAGATCACCGGCGGTTCATTAGGTCATGGATTAGGAATAGCCGTGGGTGCCTGTCTGGGACTGAAGCAAAAAGGCTCACAGGCGCGAATCTATAACCTGCTATCTGATGGCGAGCTGAATGAAGGCTCAACGTGGGAAGCGGCCATGTCAGCCTCACACTGGCAGCTTGATAACCTGATCGCCATTATCGACGTCAACAATCAGCAGGCTGACGGTCACAGCAGCGAGATTCTCGCGTTCGAACCGATAGTGGATCGCTGGCAGGCTTTTGGCTGGTATACCCAGCGCGTTGATGGCAATGATATTGCTGCTTTGCAACAGGCCTTTGACGCAGCCCGCAGCTGGCCTGAACCTCAGCCGCGCGTCATCATCTGCGATACCCGAATGGGAAAAGGTGTGCCGTTTCTTGAAAGCCGGGAGAAAACCCACTTCATCCGTGTGGATGCTGATGAGTGGGACAAAGCCCTGACCGCACTTGAGCAAGGAGTCTGATATGAGTTCACAACCGCAAAAAAAACGGCTGACCACTTCCGCCATGATCGCCTCGATTGCTGCTGAGGGTCAGCCCACGGTTTCGGCTCCGTTCGGGCATGCTCTGGTGTCACTGGCAGAGCAGCGATCCGATGTGGTCGGTCTGACGGCAGATTTGAGTAAATACACCGACCTGCATCTGTTCGCGGACGCTTTTCCGCAGCGCTTTTATCAGATGGGAATGGCGGAACAGTTACTGATGAGTGCCGCAGCAGGAATGGCGCGCGAGGGCTTTATGCCTTTTGTCACCACCTATGCCGTGTTTGCTTCCCGCCGCGCCTATGATTTTATCTGCATGGCCATCGCCGAAGAGAATCTGAACGTCAAAATTGCCTGTGCGCTGCCAGGCCTGACCACCGGTTATGGGCCTAGCCATCAGGCGACTGACGATCTGGCAATTTTTCGGGGTATGCCAAACCTGACAATCATCGATCCCTGCGATGCGCTGGAGATTAGCCAGGTCATCCCGGCGATTGCCGAACATCAGGGGCCGGTTTACCTGCGCCTGCTGCGCGGTAAGGTTCCGCTGGTGCTGGATAAATATGATTATCGCTATCAGCACGGCAAGGCCCAGCGTCTGCGAACGGGCAAAGATGCGGTTATCATCAGTAGCGGATTGATGACCATGCGGGCACTTGAAGCCGCTGAGATGCTGGAAAAGCTGGGCATTGAGGTTGGAGTGGTGCACTCTCCTGTGATTAAGCCTCTGGATGAAGAGACAATCCTGCAAGAAGCAGGGGAAGCGCTGCATCATAACCAGCTGGTTATCACAGCGGAGAATCATTCAATCACGGGCGGGTTAGGCGAGGCAATCGCGGGCCTGCTGATGCGGAACCATGTGACGCCTCGCTTTAAGCAGATTGCCCTGCCGGATGCATTCCTGGCAGCAGGCGCTTTACCGACGTTGCATGACCGTTATGGCATCTCTGCCGATGCGATGGTCAGGCAAATAACAGCCTGGCTCGAAGCCTGATTTATAACAAAACCGGGCCTGGCCCGGTTTTGTATCGTTATTTGCCGCACCAGATAACTATCCTGTTATCACCTCCATCGTACGCACTCCTTAGGCACTATGATGATTGCCGTGCTCAACGCTGGCTGCGCATCAACAGATTCTGATGAGCCCGCCAGCCGATTGTCTGTGCTGCTTAACCTCTTTAGCTCCGCATTCACTGTAAACAGTTTTACTGTCAGTCATGTCCCTTTCCTGAGCAGCCCGGCTCTCGTTTTCTGCTGTTGAGCACATCCTTTCATCTGCTTTACTCAATACAGTGAATCTGTCTGAAGTAACCGATTTCAGATCACTGGCACCTTCACAGTCCAATCCAGCTCCTGTCGTTCGCATCATCAGAAAAATAATTTTAGTCGGATGATAAAGTTATCCACTTTTTCTGTGGATAAGTGAGGGATATTTTCTGAGTATCTTTTTTCACTCTGAGAAGATGCCTTTGCTGCTAGGCGGTTACGCTGCAATTATGATCTCAACGAAGCGCTTATATCCAGTAATCAGCACGATTTCCAGCAGAAAGCGTGGCGATTTCAGGCTGAAATTCACAGATATTTTCAATTAAAAACAGCCGCTTAAGCGTTAAATTTCGCTGGCGGCCAGCATACCGGTAAAAAGACTTGCAGAGAAAGCATCAGCCGGTATGCATTAGTTGTGCAGGAACTGAGGTCTGGTGAGAAGTAACTGGTCACTAATGAACCAGCTTGCGAAAATCTTTACTTGCAATTTGCGACCGCTGAATGCGAAAAGGCAGCATTTGGACCCTTCGGAAGTTATATCAGAATTTGATTCCGCTTTTTCCATTGCAGACGATTCAGGGATTCAAAGGCTGCCTGGAAAGCTGGCGAAATGGTCAGGAGGAATGGCGATTTCACAGGAATCAGATTGATAAATTTCTAATATAACATCAATATATTCAGTTAGTTATCCTGATTATCACCCTTCAAAACCTGGCGATTTCAGCCTGAAATTCGGGTTTCCACGCATCTTATAAGTCTCTTTCAGCTTAACAAGGCAATAAAAAAGCCAGCGTCTGCGCTGGCTGATTTTAATACGCGTAAATTAACGATTGAGATATTTCTTCAGGGTTTCGGCAATGACTTTATCCAGCTCTTCCTGCAACTCTTTCGACTGCCGGTTAAATTCATAGCTGAACATCCGGCCGCGTACCTTTTTACGCGCAAAGCGATCTTTATCAGCAAAAGACCAGAGAGCAGTCGCCTGTGTTTTATCTTTCTCAGGCTCTTTCATCAACGTCTGGCTGCCCTGGCGAATCAGACGCAGAATGTGATTTTTCAGCTCATCCTCGGCAAGCCCTTCTCGCGCACAAACCACATCTATTTCCCGCGAGATAGAATTAATCAGAGCTTCAACGCTTTGCCCGGATTCACTCAATTTGTCAGCCGCCTGCAACAGCGCTTTGTAATCAGGATAAGTCAGCTCAGCGTGATTAGGGAAAAGTGAAATCAAATCGGACGGAACGCTGGCCGCCTGAAGAGCACGCGTGACCTTCGCCTGAGATAATCCCTGATTCTCAGCGATCTCTTTTTGCGACAGTCCACCCTCTTTTAACGCCAGCAGGCGCATTCCCACTTCCCGCAGGTTATGTTCGCGGGCCGTCTGGATATCCTGCGCCAGTCTGCGTGCTTCATCGGCGCTAATAGCGGCATCAGTGACCAGTACGTCCAGCCCGGTCTTACAGTAAAGCGCAGCTGCACGCCGACGTGAGCCGTCAAGAATCTCAATGCGGTCATCGCGCATTACGCCAATGGCCGGGAAGAACTGCTGAAGCTTAATGGTGCGGATAATGTCGCGCAGTGAATCGGGTGTCAGGCCCGCCTGATCGCGGCCATTGGTTTCCATCGTCACGAATGTCTTGTTTTCAACATCACTGGCGGCAATACGTTCAAAGCGAAACAGGGCACGCTTGCCTGTAGCCAGAACGAATGTCTGATTGTGCTGGCTATCTGGCGTATCATTTTCCAGTGGAGTCTGGCTGAAGGTTCTGCCAATCGTAATTCTTTTTGCGCTCATACAAACCTCAGTTCAGGCGAATAAATTCGATACGGTCAAAGACGGCTTTTGCAAAGTCCTCTGCGGCGGATCTTGCATTTTTCAACGCTTCGCTGCTGCCGACGTATGTCGAAGGATTTGCGGAGATGACCGTATCAAAGGATTCGCCGCAACGTTCGAAACCATCAAGGCGGGGAAGGGCAGCATCAAGCATGTCACCCCCAAAAATCTCTTTTGCCAGACTATGACAGAGCTTGTGGTCGGCTTTATTCGAGAGCTTAGACATGAAGCCAATGTTGCCCTGCAGGCGACAGGTGGCGCCGGAATCCTCGATAATCGCAATCAGTTCCGGCAGACGCGTCAGGTATTTGAGCGTGGAATGAAAGTCGACCTGAGCCGGTGGTACCGGCGTCATCAGCAGATCAGAGGCCGCAATGGCGTTCTTCAGGAAAGCATCAAGATGCGGGCCACTGTCGATAAAGATAAAGTCATAATCTTTCTTCAGTTTGGCAATGACATTGTCATACAGCACGGCATGAACATTCTGCTGCGGCAGATGCTCTGCGCAAAGCTGGTCCCAGCTTGAGGCGATAAAGGCGTCATCAATTGAGGCAGGCAGCACATCGACACCCGGAATAATCGATGGAACGATAAATTCGTTCACCAGCTCATCACGGGTGACATTCTGCAGCATTGCCTGTGCCGCTGTCGCTTCCACCAGCCCTACTGAACGTTCATGGTTTAAAAACATGGTTGCTGAGGACTGTGGATCAAGGTCAATCACCAAAATACGCAAGTCTTCAAACAGCAGATGAGGATGGGCACGAAGTGCATGAGCCAGTGAGACGGTAGAAACCGTTTTTGAGACACCGCCCTTCAGATTACCTACAAAAATGGTATAGGCATCACTGTGGCGGTCGCGATATTTCGGCACACCACGATGATGATAAATATCGATAATGTTCTGAATCGACATGGCATATTTAACGGAAGAACCGGCCGCACGTTTATCAAACTGATAACCGCTCTCTTCCATCTCATTTACAGCGTAATCGACACTGGCTCGTGTCAGTTTGGGCAACTTTGCTAACGCCGCTTTGGCATAAACCTGATAGTACGTATTTTCATGCAGTTCCTGCTTTTGCGCCTGAATCTGGTCGGTGAGGCTCAGCAGCATGCGTTCAGAACGCTGTGCAACCTTCATCACCTGCTTGTCATCGTTAGCCATAGTTGCTCCAAACATGTAGGATTTATGACTTTATACAGAAATCCTGCACGTGAGGCAATAAATTATCCTTTCAACATAATCTTCGTTTTTATGTAACACCACGGGTTTTGGTGAGGTTCATCACATTATTATTTCTGGCCTGGCAATTTACGCAGTTCAAATGCGAGCAGCGTTCACTGTAATCAGCAGAACATTCACTGTAATCAGTAGAAATCGATCCGCAGTAAGAGAGTAGGGGGGAAATGAATTGGACTTAGCGCGTTGATGAGTCTGAACGTTCACTGTAATCAGTAAAGTCAGCTCTCTATCAGGTCTCTTACCGGAGGAACTTGAAGTGGTGGTGCAGAAGAAAAACCGCATTCAGAAAGCCCACGCGATAAAGCCTGGCTGATGCCTGACGCTGAACGCGCCAAACGTTCACTGTAATCAGTAATGTCATTGCAGATACCCAGGCAGCAATCACGTTCACTGTAATCAGTAAACTCGTTGAATAGCTAGCAGGACAAGAAGCCGAACTGAGTAAACGTTCACTGTAGTCAGCAGTGAGGAGAGGAGAAATCCTGTCTGGTTTATAAAAGCATCGGAAGCTGATGAGATAACAGGCAACTAGAATTTGGGAGCCAGAATGGATAGGCAGTGATGAACAAGACAGTCCGATAACGTTCACTGTAATCAGTAATGAGGGGATATCGAACATTCACTATAGTCAGTAAAAGAAGAGTCTTGCTGGCCAGACATTCACTGTAATCAGCAGAAGCGTCAGTTCAGTTCGACGGGAATAGAGGACAGTAAGGTCACGATACGCAGATATCACTTCGATTCTGGCAGCGCTCAGGCCAGCAGACATCAACGCCTGATCATGAGTTATGTCACCACAACTTTCCCGCGAATGTTCACTATAAACAGTAAAGCGGCAAAGCGTTGCGTCAAATTTCAGCTATCATTCACTGTATTCAGCAAAGCATTCACTGTAATCAGCAAAGCAGTATTCCTGAGGATCACCGCGGTGAAGACAGCTCCACTATACAACGTTCACTGTAATCAGTAACCGACGGGGAATCTTCAGCACGCCAGCACATAGACGATGCCAGTCGGCAAACATTCACTGTAATCAGTAACAGTGTCACGCTGGCAATACTGATAAGTTAAAGCGCCTCAATACAATACGCACGCCGGCCGTGCTGAACGTGAATGCAGTCATTCACTGTAATCAGTAAAGTGCTCAACGGAAATCAGCAAAAAGAGACGCTGTCCTGCCTTAATCAGAACGTTCACTATAATCAGCAAAGCCGATCCTGGAAGGGGCTAACCAGTTAGTAAGTAAGCACGCACTTACTTCATAAGCCTTATAGCATAGCACGACAGGAAAAGAGGGGAGGAGGGCATGATTCAAAAACGTGCCCCGTTTACTGATTACAGTGAACGTTACTGATTGCAGTTAACAGAGGTGGAGTACTGATTACAGTGAATGTGAGAGGAAGGGCACAATATCACTTTCAACGGTAAAAGTGACACTGCCACGCAGAAATGCTGATTACAGTGAACGTCAGGGGTTAATCCTCAAACTCGATCTCGTCCAGCGAATCGATGCTCTCCAGATTACCGATGCCATCAAGCTTAGGTGTGCGGCTATGGATAATGAAAAAGACTGAGCGGCCACGCTTCACTTCTGAATAATCCAGATATCCAATCTCCTTCAGTTGCTCCATCGCACGCCGCACCACATGGTTCTGCGTGGTGGTCTTAGAGCCGAGATTAAGGCGCATACGCAGGCGTGCCAGCGATATCGGTGCCGGATTGGTCGGCAGGCTCTCAAGGAAGGTATAGAGCGCCTGTGCAGACTCTTTACGCTTAAGGCGGGATATTGCACGAAGCTGAAGCAGCACCTTGTGATCGAAGTTGTAGAGTTCAAACAGTTTGGGATCCGCCTGAATCCGCACAATATCTTTTTCGCGGTCGTAATAGGCTGACTGGACAAGGTGGGTATGATACGCCTTGCCGTTGCCTTCAAAAGAGAGCGTGTTAGTTGCAATGCGGCGCAGAGAGGCATCAAGACGCTTACGCAGTGCGGCAGACGAGTTGGCAGAGGGAATACCACACATCTTCACAAAATCGATAAACGGCAGTGTGACGGTATCACCTTTGGTCGGATAGCGCGAAAAAGACTGAATAATACCTGCCCAGGTTTTAAAATCGTTATCCATATCCAGCCGTGCACCGGTAATGGTAATCTTTTCGTAGCCTTCCGCCTTTACCAGCGTCAGATTCTTCAGCTCTTTCGTCGCATCCGTTGATGCCATTGCACCGGATTTACCCCGTGCGGTTGATTTCAGCGTCGGCACGAACAGTCCAAGACGCATCAGTGCCACCGGTTGAACGGTATTATTCTTGTTGGGATGAAGCTGAATAACTTCACCACTGTTTTTGGTCACTGACAGAAAAGGTTCAAGTAACGCTTTGTTTTCGTTGTCTTTATCTGCCATGGCTTAGGATCTTCATTCTGTGGATGAAAGGGATCGTTTTCTGACTACAGTGAACATTAGCACTGTTTACAGTGAACATTCTACCTGGTACAGTGAATAAAGTACTGATTACAGTGAACACTTTACTGATTATAGTGAACGCGATCACCCTTTGAGCCCTTGTGGGGTGCGGCCTGCGACGATCGGGGATCTCTTAGGAT